>SVJD01000045.1 GCA_015069165.1 Oscillospiraceae bacterium | reverse complement strand
TTTAGTGGTATGATACTTTTTGCGGCATAGCAAAATACATCAACCTATGTTTGGTTGCGTCTTTTGTTTTATTTACTAAATATTTCTATCTTTTTTATGCTGCAATTTGCCGAGATAATTGCTTTAAATGGTACTTATGTAAATTGAAACCACAAGAAACAACCGCAATTTCAAAAATCATACCTTTTAAACCTCTTCTCCTTGCTCTTGTATAGGCTCTGTTCCACTTAATCGTACCATAGGCTCCTTCTGCTTGTATGCTTCTGTTCATACGAAGCAAGGCTCCTTGTACACTGTTAAGATTTGCCAAAACCTCCTCGTGCATCTTTGTAAGTTCAGAATTAATACATACTATTCTGTTTCCTTCTCTTTTGCAACATTTTTCCTTATGTGGGCAATTTGTGCAATCTTCACATCGATAATATTCTTCTTTTCTGCCGTATTTGTTGCCTCTCACAGGTTTGTTGTAAAGGTAATGAAATTCTTTGTTGTTTGGACAAATTAAATTTCCGTTTTCGTTGATGGTGAAATTTACTGCCCTATATAGATTTTCTCTGTAATTTTTATCTTCGCTTTCTTTTTTGAACATACTGAATTTCATGTATTTTTTCATTCCGTGTTCTTCGCAGTAAATATAGTTATTAAAACTTCCGTATCCTGCATCAGCAACAGGATATTCCGGGTATTCCCCATAACTTTTTCTGAATTTTTCAATTAACGGTTGAAAACAATCTGTATCTGCCGCATATTGCTTTACATCAAATACGGAAATATATTCATCACAAAGCCCCATCTGTATGTTATATCCGGGCAAAAGTTGGTCATTTCCCATGTGATCTTGTTTGATTCTCATAAATGTTGCATCTTTATCTGTTTTTGAAAAGCTGTTTCTTTCTTCTCCGCATATCTTTACGTGAGCGGCATATTTTTTTAATCTTTCTTTGTATTCGCTGAGTTTTTCATACAATTTTTGCTTTTTTGCTTTTCGACGTCCGCTTCCTTTGACAAAGTTTCTGATTTCTATACCTGTAAGTTTTATATATTCCATTTCAATCTGTTCTAAATATTCAATTGCATATTCAGAACGGATTTCAAATTTTACTCCTTGATAGACAATTAAATCATTAATCTCACCTAACAATTCCGTTATCTTTTCAAAAACCTTTTGTCTGTTTTTTATGCAACTTTTCTTCCAAACCCAACTATACTTATTCGCATTTGCCAATATTTTTGTGCCATCTATGTATATGTGATTAAGGTCTACGTTTTCTTGTGCAAAAATGTATTTATTGATATCTTCGAATATTGATTCGATATTTGAGAGTAAACAATTGTTCATAAAATTGTCTATCGTCATAAAACTCGGCGCAGCTCGGTCTTGCAACAACCACATGAATCTTATATCTGTTTTACATAATTTTTCGATTTCTCGTACCGAAGCGTACCCATGCTCCATAAATGCAAATAGTATAACTTTAAGCAAAGTTTCCGGATCGTATCTTTTGCGACCTGTCTTGCGTTCCTCAACCGCAAGATATTTTCTTAGGTCAATATGTTCCAAAACTTCACAGAATGTATATACGGGATCTGAAATTTCTATTATTGTGGAAATTTCCAGTGGTAATTTTAATTGATATGTTGTATTATATCTCTGTGGTTTAGTGTTGTTTTTCATATTTATATTATACCACAAAAGAGGCTACATTCCTACTTTTTATAGGTTTGTAGCCTCTTTCTTTTCAGACTGTTTTTTTACAGCCCCTTTTTTATTGTTACAATATTATTTTACTATGTGCTTTTTAATTTCCTCATAAATCATTTCGGCAATTATGTTTGCTCCGTTTGAATTTTCATAGTTTTCCATGGATTCCGTCATTTTTTCTTTATCTTTCTCTACAAAAGAGATTGCATGCATGAAAGTTGACGGTGTAATATTTTCTTCTTTTAAAACTATTGCAAATCCGCGTTTTTCAAAAGATTGTGCATTGAGAATTTGGTCTCCGCGGCTTGCAGCTGCGGAAAGGGGAATCAAAAGCATTGGTTTATGTAAAGCCAAAAATTCGTGAATAGCATTTGAGCCGGCACGTGAAACTATAAAAGCGGATAAAGCCAAAGCATCGGGCAATTCATCTGAAATAAATTCAAATTGTTTGTACGAATTTGCGTATTTTTCACATTTATCATCAATATTACCTTTGCCGCACAAATGTATTATGTTGTATTTTTTTGTAAGTTCAGGCAAATTTTCCCTTAAAGCCTTGTTTAAAACAACAGAACCTAAACTTCCGCCCATACTTAAAATAACCGGTTTACCATCAAAACCGTAACGCGCACGTGCACGCTCCGCATTTCCGTCAAAAAGTTCCGGTCTTATGGGTGAACCTGTGCAAACACCGACTCCTTTAGGTAAATATTCTAAAGTGTCAGGGAAAGTTGTGCATATTTTAGTGGCAAATCTTGCTGAAATTTTATTTGCTAAACCGGGAGTAAGGTCAGATTCATGGGCAATAACAGGTATTTTGTACGCATGTGCAGCAGCAGCTACAGGAACAGAAACAAAACCACCCTTTGAAAAAACAATAGCGGGGCGTATTTTTTTCATCAATTTCTTAGCATCAAAATATCCTCCTATTACACGAAAAGGGTCAGAAAAATTTTGCCAAGAAAAATATCTTCTTAATTTTCCCGTGCGTATTGAGTGATAAGTAATGTTATCGTATTTTGCCAAAATTTCCTTCTCAATACCATTTTCAGAGCCTATGTAGTGTACATCGAGCTCAACATTTTTGCATTTTTCGCGCACTAAAGGGATAAGTGCCAAATTGGGCGTAACATGACCTGCTGTTCCGCCTCCTGTAAATACTATTGAAATTTTCTGCAAAATAATCACTCTCCCGATTTTTTTTCTTGTTTGTATTTGCGATATTTTCTAAAACACCACAAAGCAGAAAGTGCAACCACAGTTACACCGATTACTATTATAACAATATTCCTGATGGCATAATATATGTCAGCTTTCTTTTGAAGATCCGGCGGAACTTCAACGTATTTGTGAACATTTTCTGCTGTTAATATTCCTTTTTCGTTATAGTCAAATTGATATGTCCATAAATAAGATTCATACTGCATGATTTCTTCGCCCGATTCTTCATTGCGATAATAGAAAACTTGCAAACTCATAGGTCTTCTGTCCATTTCCTGCTTTAAAATGTGAACAGCTCTCCAAACGAGATTTTTATAATCATCAAATGAAATCTTATCCCCGTGAATATCTAACGTAAATTCAAAACTACCGCCGTAAGTTTTGCAAGCATCGAGGATTAAAGATTCATCCGGTTCGGTCGATTGCGCCGAGCTAATGTATTTTTGATTACTTAAAGGTATATCAATTTCACTTTTCCAATTTACAGTATAATCCGTATATTGTTCTTTCCATTTAGAATTAAGGAAATCGTTCATATAATTTTGCGTTACACCTTGAAAATAAGTGTTCCTGCAATATGAATCATAATAGCCGTCAAATTGAACTCTGAAATTTTTCGCTTTCATTTCACAAATGCGGCCATTTACGCGGCATTTATATACGAAATAGTCAGTTTTGGGGTCGTATCTGTCATATTCAATTATTTCATAGCCCAAATCAGAATAGATATCCTCTAAATAAGAATCAACGGTAAATCTATGAACAATATTTCCCGGGAATAATCCTGCATCAGTTAAACCGAGCGACAAAATAATTACAAATAAAATGACTGCAAGGGCAGCCAGCAGAGGTATTTTTATCTTCTGCCGTATGCCCTTGGTTTCTTTGTCATAATCTTTGTAGCTTTTTTTAAATATAGCCATGATAAATACTAATTCAAATTAAGCTTTGTATCCTGCGATCACAGTGAAGTCGTTAACTTTAAGGCTTGCACCGCCAACAAGACCGCCATCAATATCAGGCATACTGAAAAGTGAATCAGCTGTCTGAGCGTTTACGCTTCCGCCATACTGAATGCGAACTTTTTCTGCAGTTTCTTTGCTGTAAAGCTCAGCAACAACATCACGAATGATTTTGCAAACTTCTTGAGCTTGTTCTGCAGTAGCGGTTCTGCCTGTGCCGATAGCCCAAATAGGCTCATAAGCAATAATCAAATCAGCAACTTGCTCAGCACTCAAATTAAGGAGAGCAACTTTTACCTGATATCTGATGTGTTCAGGCATAACGCCTTCATCTCTTTGGAGAAGTGATTCACCAACACAGATGATAGGTTTAAGGCCGTTTTTGAAAGCAGCGTGTGCTTTGAGGTTAACAGTTTCATCTGTTTCAGCGAAATATTCGCGTCTTTCGGAATGTCCGATGATAACATACTCAATACCGAGATCTTTAAGCATAGCACCTGAAATTTCTCCTGTATATGCACCTTTTTCTTCCCAATGCATATTCTGAGCAGCTATTTTGATGTTGCTGCCTTCTGAAGCAGTCAATGCTGCGGGAATGCAAACGAAAGGAACAGCAGCGATGATTTCGTTTTCTATACCTTTAACAGATTCTTTTAATTCCATAATAAACTCAGCAGCCTCTGCCGGAGTTTTATTCATTTTCCAGTTACCTGCAATAACTTTAGTTCTCATAATACTAAATACTCCTTATAAATAACTCTTATAAATTATTTGTCTTGAAGACAAGCAATTCCGGGAAGAACAAGACCTTCAAGGAACTCCAATGAAGCGCCGCCGCCTGTTGATACGTGAGTAATTTTATCAGCAAATCCCATCTTCTTAACAGCTGCTGCAGAATCTCCGCCGCCTACGATAGTGATGGCATCAGTTTCAGCCATAGCTTTTGCGATAGCTATTGTACCTTCTGCAAGAGTGGGGTTTTCAAACACACCCATAGGTCCGTTCCAAACAACAGTTTTTGCAGATTTAACAGCATTAGCAAACAATTCAGCAGTTTTGCATCCGATGTCAAGACCTTGCATATCAGCAGGAATTTCGTCTACAGAAACGCACTTAACTTCAATAGGTCCGTCGATAGGATCGGGGAAAGAAGCGGCGATTTTTGCATCGATGGGAAGAAGAAGCTTTTTACCGAGTTTTTCAGCTTTAGCAATCATCTCTTTGCAGTAATCAAGTTTAGAATCATCAAGGAGTGATTCACCGATTTCTTTGCCCATAGCTTTGAGGAATGTGTAAGCCATTCCGCCGCCGATAATAAGTGTATCGCATTTTTCAAGCAAGTTTGAAATAACATTAAGTTTATCAGCAACTTTTGCGCCGCCGAGAATACCAACGAAAGGTCTTTCGGGGTTAGCAAGAGCTTTACCCATGATACTGATTTCTTTTTGAATCAAGTAACCTGAAACGGCAGGCAAATAATCTGCTATACCGGCTGTTGTAGCGTGTGCTCTGTGTGCAGTACCGAAAGCATCGTTAACGAAAATTTCTGCCATATCAGCAAGCTCTTTTGCAAAAGCAGGATCGTTTTTTTCTTCTTCTGCGTGGAAACGAGCGTTTTCAAGCATCATAACTTGTCCTTCTTGCAAAGAAGCAGCTTTAGCTTTAGCATCCTCACCTACAACATCAGTAGCTTGGAGAACTTCCATACCTAAAAGCTCGCCCAATCTCTTAGAAGCGGGAGCTAATGAAAACTTAGGATTAACTTGTCCCTTAGGTTTACCCATATGTGAAACCAAAATTACTTTTGCTTTGTTATCAACGAGATATTTGATAGTAGGAAGAGCAGCAACAATTCTTTTATCGTCAGTAATAACGCCATCTTTGAGAGGCACATTGAAATCTACTCTTACTATAACTTTTTTACCCTTAACGTCGATATCTTCAACGCATTTCTTGTTATAAGAACTCATGTTTAAACACTCCTTGTATTTTGTTTTTGTTATTTTTAAATCTGGCAAAATATACCGCTTTTTATATTACTACGAAACGCGGTAAAATTCAACTAAAAGTTAAAGTGAAATGATTTGAGCGGTCTCATAAAAAGGCTCTTTTGTGCAAGTCGTCATAATTACCTGCATATTATTTTCTTTTGAGAAGTTTTCCAATGTATTATAAGCAAATTTCTTTCTTTCATCATCATACTGTACAAAAGGATCATCCAAAACAACCGGTAAAATTCCGTCTGCCGTGGATAAAGCTTTTACCAATGATAATCTTAAAGCCAAATACATCTGGTCTATGGTTGCACCGCTGTAACTGTATGCTCGGCGCAAAACACCGTCGCCGTTTTTGATTGAAAGGTCAAAATTTCTTGAGACTTTTACTTCGTTATAATGTCCGTCTGTAAGTTTACTTAAAATCTCGCCGGCTTCTTTTCCGAAGCTGGGACCGCTTTCTGATTGCCAGCGTTGGTAGGCTTCTTCCATAATTTCGCTTGCAAGAGTTAAAGCCTCGTAACGTCTTTCAAAAATACTGATGTTGTTCTTTATTTCTGCCAATTCTTCCTCAAGCAAATAAGTATCTTCCATCTCACTTACAGCTTTATTAAGTGCATCGGCAGAAGCTTTGGCATACGCAATTTTTTCAGTATATTCTTCAACTGTAATGAGGTGTTCACTGTATGTTTTGTTTTTATTTTCCTCATTTTCCAATACTGAACGTGCACGCTTATATTCACTTTGGTGTTTTTCCAAGGATAAGTTAATATTTTCTCTGTTTTTTGAGTGATTTTTTACACCGTATATATACTCTATATTGAGAAGTTCACACAAATTTTCTTCGGCAATAAAAAGCTCTTCGCGAAAGGCTCGTACATTTTTATTGCACACATAGAAAAAAACAACTCTCAGTACTGTCAAAAGCAAAGCACCTGTACCAAGTATCACATAAGAAAGCTTTTGCTCTGCAAATACGTTCAGATATTTGCAAACTCCCTGCAGAAATGAAAATTTATTTAATTGAGGAGAAAAGAAAATCAACACACCGAAAACTACCAATAATGCCATAAGACTTATATAGATAATATTCACCGGTGTGCGTATACGTTTTGATTTATTTGCTGCCTCGGCTAAATTTTCATCCAAAACATTGATATCTTTTACAAAATTTTTTACATCGTTGTGAAGAGAAACGACCTCAATTGCATGAGTTACATCAGAAATATCTGTTTTTAAAGCAATATGTTTATCTTTTTCCTCGTTTAATTCTTGTTGCAGAGCATTATATTCATTATGCTTTTGTTCTGCTTCTGTTTTAGCGGCAACAATTTTTTTGATTGCCTCCTCCGTAACAAGTTTTCGTTGCTGTAAATTATCAATAATACCTTTTCCTGTCTTTTGAGCATTAATAGCTTCCATTGCAGCAAGAATTCTTTTTCCTGACATAATATCTGCGGAAGAATTTTTGCTTTCCTCAGACTTTTTCATCAAATGGTCAAATAAATAATCAAAATTGGCATTTTCCAAATCGGGTTTGGAAGCAAGCTGTGAAGCATAAGATGACAAATCGTATGTGTCGCTTGAAATTCCCAATACGATTTCACCTACTGTTTTACCCTCTTTTATGGCTATGTTTTCATTTGCGGTTACATTATATAATGTAAAAACATCATTTTTCTTCATATTTCCAAATTCGGCAGAAACTTTGTACAATATATTATTGTGTTCAAAAATCATTTCACCGCCGTATTTGGCATTTTTATCCCAAGGATGATATTTTTTTCTGTCATTACAAAGTTCAATCTCCGGCATTCCATACAGCAAAGCACGTATAAAGGATACCACGGTTGATTTACCGCTTTCATTTCTACCTAATATAATATTAATATTCTCTCTGAAGTTTATATTAAGATTACAATGTTTTCCAAAACCGTCAATTTTCAATTCATTGATTCTCATTGAAATGCACCTCGCTTTCAAAAGACTGCAAGCCGTAGCACAATGCTTCGTAAAGCAATTCCGTATTATCAGCCGATTCCATTTTTTCTGCCATACAGCGAACGAAGCAACCGCGCAAACTTTTTTCGTTTTTCAGCAACTCAATATTTATTTCTTCTTGATATTCAGCAAGAATTTTCACATAGAAATAATTTGACGAAAGTTCTTTTGTAAGTTTTCCGATTGACAAATTAAGTCCACTGACTTTTTTACCGGTCAAAATTATTTTGTATATAAATTCGGGGTTAGGGCAGATTGATCGAATCTTATCTAAAACTGCTTCAAAAGAATCCAAGCCGCTGATATCTACTTTGACAATGTTATTTTCGCGTACAGATGTTTTTACAAAATTCATTTCTACGGAATCTTTGGTAACAGAGCCGCTCAATATTCCGCATGTGCCGCATTCCGTAAAACCGCGGCCTTCACAAGTACCGGTGTATGCATAGGTTGTTTTGATAGTCTTAATAATGTCACTGTATTTATGAATATGTCCGAAAGCGCAAAAATCAAAGCCGCAAGTATCCAAATCTTTAATATATATAGGATTGCAGTCGCTTTTTTCATCATCTTTGCAAACGGTACCATGCATAACAAGTAAATTTATGAAATTATCATCAAGAATCGGCAATGTATTATTTTGTCTCAGAAGGGATTGTTTACAAGAATGACTTTGGAAAGCAGCTCCGTACACACGGACTTTTTCTTCTGAATCGCCGTAAGAGAGCTCTAACGCTTCAAGACCGCGTTTGAATATATAAACGTTTTCCGGCCATTTTGCTGTAAAATATGCAGAATTGTAAGAGGCCGGATCATTATTTCCGGGAGCAATCACTACAAAAGTGTCCGGTATTGAATTAAAAGAGTCAATTAAAAAGTTAACGGTTTCCTGTGACAAACTTCCTGAATTAAACAAATCACCCGGGATCAAAAGAAGGTGGGCATCGATTTTTTTGGCTTCGTTTATAGCTTTTGAAAAAGCGATACGCTGCTCTTCTTGCCTGAGTCTTGTTTTTCTCGGATTATTTTTAAACAAAGGAAAAACCGAATCAAAATGTACATCTGCACATACGACCAATCTCATTGTCCATTCCTCCAGTTAATTATTACCAATTTTGTTTCTTTGTGGCATAAGTTTCCCACATATAAGTGTAAACATCGCCTGCTTGAGGAGCGCGTTGCTCCGTTTTAATCATTTCACTTACAGGCATAATTTCAAATTCGCCTGAAGACTTAATATAATCAATTAATTTTCCGGCAGCCTCGCCCGAATACGGATGAATATCATGGAAAAGTATGATGCTTCCGTGGCGAAGTTGTGAAACTATTGCCGGATTTGTGTACTGTTTGCCGTTGGCGGTGTAAGTAAAACCATTAAACAAAACATCGTCGATAAGTTTATCTTTAGCTTCTTCTTCTGAAATGCCGTTATCGGCAGCATAATTTTTAACTTTTTTTGCACTGAGATAATCCCAGTCTCTCGAGTCAATGCTCCAAAGTATTATAGCTTTACCGCAATTTTCGGAAATAGATTGATTATATCCGCCACCGGGAGGACGGAAAAGTACGGGCACTTCCCCGATTATGCTTTTTATTGCATTATCGGTCTTGTTAAGTTCCTCTTTAACCTTATCTATTGAAAGGCTTGTAAACGGTAAGGGGTGAGAGTATGAGTGATTTGCAATCTCGTTGCCCTCGTCGTAAGCGCGTTTGACTAAAGCCTTTTGACTGTCGGAATATAAGTTTTCTCCTAAAATAAAGAATGTTGCATTTACACCCTTGCTTTTAAGCATATCGAGAACTTTCGCTGTATTGGAAGGATGCGGTCCATCGTCAAAAGTAATCGAAATAATTTTTTTACCCGCATAATTAGGGTTTGTGGAAGTTTTACCGCCGGGAACGGAAGTGACAGAACTCTGTGTGGGTGCTATCGTCATTGTAGGCACCAAAGTAGCAAGTGAAGTGGGAGAGGATTCCGTAGAAGCCGTAGGAGAGGCAATAGAATCAACTCCGGCAGAAGAGCCCGGTGTGCGCAAAACGATATTATCGGGAGACGGCAATGAGTTTGAACTGCCTGAATCCATGCTCATAACAACGCACATATATATAATTAAGGAAAGGGAAATAATAATTGTGACGATAGAAATGATTTTTTGAAGTTTCATAAGTATCTTTTCTCCTTTGGTAATCGAACACCATAATATAGTGTGTTTTCTTTTGTAATAATAAACACATACAAGTATATTGCAATTTTAAGCATTTTGCAATAGAAACATTGAAATAAAAGAAAGCAGAAAAACGAAAAAATTTTTTTAAAAATATAAAAAATTTCTTAGGGTTTCAAGGAAAATAGGCATTTTTTTAACTATAAGAACCGAAAATATAGTGTTTGCACAGGAAAGAAACAACTACATATGGTAGAAAAAAATAAAAATAAAAAAAGTTAAAAAAAGTTGAAAAAAAGTGTTGACAAGTGGTTCACAAAGAGATATAATAGCCGAGCTGTCAGGGAAACAGAGCAAAACCTGAAAGACCTGAACGGCAGATGAACTTAGAAAAGTAAACAGCGTACAAACTTATCACAAGTAAAAGGATAAGAACAAACAACATGTAACTCGTTAATTTAAATTGAGTTTTTTTTAAAAACAAGCCAGTGCATCTGAGAGAAATCAAAGGTGCGAGATGTTGAAAGACATCAAAGAGTAATGAGCAATCAATACTTCAGTTAGTTAATTACACGAGAGTGTGATATAAAATTAATCTGAGAGTTTGATCCTGGCTCAGGACGAACGCTGGCGGCGTGCCTAACACATGCAAGTCGAGCGGAGTTTTTTCGAATGAGACCTTCGGGTGGATTTTGGAACGACTT
>SVJD01000044.1 GCA_015069165.1 Oscillospiraceae bacterium | reverse complement strand
CTAATTTTTTCTTGCTTTTTAGAACCAAATGTGGTATAATTAACATAAAGAAAAATCAAACGGCAGAAATGCCGCGTTTTTTGGGCATTTGAATTTCGTGTCATTAAGTTCAAAACTCCCAGAAAAAGAAAGACAAGTCGAAAGACTTGTCTTTTCTTTTTCAATGAAATTCGTTCCTTGCGGAACGAGTGAAATATTTATACGCAATATGAAATACGCTTCGCGTATGAAATATGCCTACGGCATATGAAGGAACGAATTTTATTTCACATTTTGCCAACGGCAAAATATTTCATAATCCGCAAGGATTATTTCATATGGCGAAGCCATATTTCATTTTATCTTGCGCCTTTGCCGCTTTTATGCTATACTTGTGCTACAATAGGGACAAACAAATTTATTATAAATAGTTGTAAAAACTCCAAAGGTGTGATATACTAATTGAGCCAAACAAATTTAATAAATAGAATTAGTGGTGTCTTTTTCTTTTTATGGGAATAATATACCCTTTTTTTGTAATAATCTTTTTTGGAATTTGGTAAAAATGCAAATCCCATTTAAAAGATTATTGCAGAGATGCTCTAATTCTATTTAAATTTGTTTGGCGACAATCGGGGTTTGCGTTTTTCGGTGCGATAACTTCGGTTGTCGCACTTTTTTATTTTTGGAGGAAAGAAAAATGTTAAAAAGATGTGGAAGTATTATTTTAAGTGTGATTTTATGTGTGAGTGTATTATCTGGATGTCAAACCAAAAAGATGTTTGGATCAGAAACAGAAATGAAGACTTATGTAGACGGTGTATGGGAAAGTGAAGATACTACATATGCAGTTTCTAACGGTAAAATTTTGAATTTTAGCAAAAGTACAGTTGACTATATTTGGTCGGAATTTTCTAGTAGTTTAGAATATGATTTTAGTCAATATACTGCTCAAAAATTTTATGAAGATATATATTTAAATCATTTTTCTATTTTGAGATCTAATTTCGTTTATGATTATGAAAACAGTAAAATCACTTCTGGATCGGCGGAATGGTTGGAATTTTTAGATGATGGAACTGCAATTCATGATAAACAAGTATTTACAAAGATTTCAGATTCTTCAACATATGTTGAGGATGAGGTTAAGGCTGTTTTTGAGGAGAATATAGAAGAACTTATATTTAAGGAAAAATATCCTGATTTGCCTTCATCAAGAGAAGTCCAGTACGATAAATGGGGACACTTTGGCGATAATTTTATAATAACAGGAACGGCTGAACTAGATGATTACTATAACTGGGGATATGAGAATTACGAGTATGGATATTTTTGTATAAATATTCGTCCTTCTGGAGGCACATATTCTGATGAATGGTATGTATATGCAAATAGAAATTCTTTTTCCGATTTGTATGCAAGTTTACAGAGTGGTTCAAAAAATGTAACTTTAGTTGCCCAAATGGTGTATGTTGATACAGGTAGCAACAATATGGCTACTTTAGTAGATTACAAAAAATGAATTTTATAAATTCCTCAGTTTTCTTTCGGTTTCTCTGAGCAATAAGATCAAAAAGGTTTTTCATTATTGGCAGTTAAATAACTTTATAATTGGGAGGAAAATAGGTTTTCCATCACTTTTCCACTATAAAAAAGTCAAGGCAGGAATAGCTGTCATACTTTCAGCGGATTTACTGCTTAAAAACAAAGTTTTAACTGCATTTTCTTTGGTATGATTTTCAAAGTATCGGTATGATTTTTGTCATACCATTAAAAATAGAGTTATCTCGTAAGTTCGAGGTAACTCTATTCTCATATATAACTTGAAAACAACAGTAAAAAGTGTTATATTAAAATCAAGAAAATGCTTGTTGTTATGCGAAATTCTAAACTTGTGGAAATGACTTCCACAAGTTGTAGCCTTAGCCTCCCTCGTCAGAGGGAGCCGAAAACTAATTTGTTCCCAATTTAACACAAGCATATAATAAACCCAAGGCGGTGAGATTATGAAAAAGTATGAGTTGCACGCGCACACAGCAGAGTGTGATAAAGTGGCAGGGGTAGGCGGTGCTGAAATCGTAAGACTGTATAAAGACGCAGGATATGACGGACTTGTTATCACCGACCATTATTTTGCTTTGTTTTTTGATTGGTTCAAGGATGAAATTAATATAGGTAACAAAAAGAATATTATCGACAGGTATCTGCGAGGATATTACTCTGCGCGCAACGAGGCTGAGAAAATCGGATTTACGCTTCTTTGCGGCGCTGAGGTGCGTTTTGACAATTCTATTAACGATTATCTTGTGTACGGTCTTAATGAGCAGGATTTCTACCAATTACCACTCTTGAACAGACTGAAGGATGTTGAGGAACTATCACGTGTACTGCCCGAGAATGCACTGATTGTGCAGGCGCATCCTTTTCGCGACAAAATGACGGTGTGTTCTCCTGATAACATTTTTGGTATTGAAGGATATAATGGCTGTACTGAAAAATTTCGTAATAAAATGGCAAAAACATTTGCAAGTCATTACAATAAACCTATAACTTCAGGTTCGGATTTTCATCATGTTTCGCACCTTGCCAGAGGTGGAATTATAACAAGCAAGAAAATTAATAGCAGTAGTGATTTGGTTGACGTATTAAAAAATGGTGACTACCGGATAATAGAAAGCAATTAGGAATGTGATTTTATGAAAATTAAATTTTTAGGAACAAGCTTTGGTGCTCCAAGCAAAGACAGACATCAGCAAAGCGTTTTAATTGAAGCAAATGAAGATTTATATCTTTTTGACACAGGGGCGCCCGTACTTGACCTTCTTATAAAAGAGGGTTATGATTTATCGAAAATCAAGGCGGTATTTATTTCGCATATCCACGGCGACCATCTTAACGGAATTTTCGATATGCTCAATCTTGCGGGTTACTTCAATATGAATTTTACCGTTTATATGGCACAGCAAAGCGGAATCGACCTTTTAAAAAGTTATTGCGATCTTCAAAACGATGTTCTTAAAACCGGAAGAGTTAAGTTTCTCTTGATTGAAGAAGGAAAGTTTTACATTGACCAAAACTTAAATGTTATCGCTTCTAAAACAGCGCATTCAAATGCCTCATTTGGTTTTCTGATTGAGGACAGTAAGTCTAAGCTTTATATCACAGGAGACCTTAGTTCTTCACTTAATGACTTCCCCGAAATTTTATATTCAGAAAAAACCGATTTAATAGTAACAGAATGTGCGCATTTTCCCCCTGAGTTGCTTTTTGATAAATTGAAGCTTTGCAATTCTTCTGCTTTTGCGATTATTCATGTTATGCCGTGTGATAAATACTCACAGCTTAAAATTGTTGCTGAAAATTCATCTTTAAAGGTGCATTTTCCGGATGACAATGATGAAATAAATATAAATGATATATTTTAAAATGATGAAAAAGAGTTGTCTCGAAAATTTAGGATACCTATTTTTACATGTATAACTTGAAAAAATAGGTGTAAAATGTTATATTAAAAATAGAAGAGTAATAAAACTAAATAAATTTTGAAGGTTGTGATATTTATGAATAAAAAGTTTATCCCAGTTCGCAAGGTATTAGCCGTTGCGTTGGTATTTTTATTGGCTTTCGGCATATGTGGTTGCAATGCCGAGGATATACAATCTCAAATTCAAAAAGCATATAAAAACCAATCAGAAACCGCAGAATCAAAGAAAGAGGTTTCTGATGAAAAAAAGTCTTCTGAAAATATAGATGACTCTGATACTACAGATTTTTCTGTTTCAAAAACAGAAAACGGAAAGACCAATCTGTCAGCTGGCGGTTCGTCTTCTAATAAAAAAAGCAACACAAAGTCAAATAACAAGTCGAAATCGTCTTTGGTAAGTTCAAGTGCTACTAATGTTAGTTCTTATGATAATCAAAAAGAAACCATAGAGGTAGAAGAACTTGAAGATTTGCATAATATGATTGTGCCGCAAGACCCTGAACCTGATGTGAAAGAGGATTTCAAGCCGATTGTGGATAATAAATTTTCAAAAGGCAACGGAACCCAGACAAATCCTTACATAATTTCAACTGCCGAAGAGTTGGTTTATTTTTCCAAAAAAGTAAATTCCGGTGAAATGGACAACGGCGTGTGTGTTGCGCTTGGCGCCAATATAGATATGACAGGTGTAAAGTTTTCGCCTATCGGCAACAGTTCTTATCGTTTTTCTTCCAATTTTGACGGTAGAGGGTTTACGGTTTCAAACATTACACCGGAACTCATCTATGAAGATTACGGCAATAATGCAAATTACCATTGTGGATTTTTCGGCTTTGTAAAAAATGCTAAAATCAAGAATCTGCGTCTTGAAAATGTTAATATAAAATATACTTACGAAAGCTATTATTTCACCGAAATCGGTATTCTTGCCGCTTGCGTTTATCCCACCTCAGAATGTGAGATTACCGATTGCTACGTCAACGGAACCATTAATGCCCAAATTGACACTTTGGTTACAGGCGGTATTGTGGGTGATATTTTTGTAACTAACGGCGCAAAATTGAAAATGGAACGTTTACAAAGCAATACAAAAATGCAGTTGCGCTCTGATACGGTGAATGCAGGCGCAGTTTCGGGCACTTTGCTTGTTAGAGGTGAAGAAAGTTTTTCTGATATTTTTGCACAAAGTGAGATTATACAGGTTACAAGATACGGTTCATATATTGGCGCTTTCGGTGGGGTTTCAAACACAAGCGGAAACATAAATGTTAGTAATTGTTTCTTCAAAATTAACACTAATAAGAAAAATAACGACTATGTTCATCCTTTAATCGGCGGAATAATTGATTCACATCAACCTACAGGTAAATACAATTTTAAAAACGTATTCGGTGTAGCAGACGGTTGTGATAAATTATATCAGATAACGCCCGAAACCCTTGTCAAAGAAGAAAATTGCGCGTTTACGGATGTATTGCCATCAGGTTGCAATTTTGATTCTAAAATATGGGATATTTCAGATCCTGCCGCGCCGTTTATAAAATTTGGTTTCTAAAACAATTAAATTTCAGTCGTGTGTAGCAAAAGAGGTTATGATATGAAGCATATATTAATTGTGGTTGACATTCAAAAAGATTTTGTTGACGGAGCACTCGGCACCTCAGAAGCGGTTGCTATGGTTGATAACGCCGCGAAGAAGATTAGTGAGTTTGAGGGTGAAATTTTTGTAACTTTTGATACTCATTTTGAAAATTATATGCAAACTGCAGAGGGCGCGAAACTTCCTGTCCCGCATTGCATTAAGGATACTGACGGTTGGCAATTAGATGAAAAAATTGCAAAAGCGTTGGAAAATAAAGAGTATACAAAAATAGAAAAACTCACCTTTGGTTCGACAGAACTTCCCGAAATTATAGAAAAATCGGTGGGGAAGACGGAGTTTGATATTACCCTTATAGGCTTATGTACTGATATTTGTGTGGTTTCAAATGCGCTGATTTTAAAGGCAAATTTCCCTGAAAAAGAGATATATGTTGATGCTGCTTGTTGCGCCGGCGTAACTGTAGAAACACACAATGCCGCTATAACTACAATGAAAATGTGCCAGATTAATATAATAGGTGAGTAAAGTAGTTATATGATAAAAATATAGAAGATATAGAAAAAGCCGTGAAATTTCACGGCTTTTTCGTTTGGGTGGATTTGATTTTAAATAATTTTTTAAATTTTGGCAGCCAGTACGGTTTGCCAAAAACTAAACATTCAACGGCAAGGCACATTGGTAACGCTACAAAGAAATCAACTACTGAGTGTTGTTTTATAAAAACTGTAGAAAGACACACAGAAGCGCAAAATAACACAATAAAGGTTTTAAAAATCCAATTAACCGACTTTTCTTTAAGCCATGCAGAAGCAATTCCTATAGATACTGCAACGTGCAGAGAGGGGCAAACGCCTGTGTTAGTGTCTGCATTATAAAGCCAAGCAACTATATCAGTTAGAAAGTTATCTCTAGGGAAAACTTCAGGCCTTAGTTCCTGCTTGTTGGGGTATACTATAAAAATTATGGTTGCAATTACCTGTACCGATATAATATATATTTGAAGCCGTTTAAAATTGTCAACATTGTAAAACAGGAAGTACAACAGTGAGCCTGCGATTAAACCGTACCACAGTACATACGGAATTACAAAAACTTCGCAAAATGGAATGATATCGTCAAGAGGACTGTACACAATATGACAATTTTCGGCAGGAATAAGCCTTTCTGTTAGGGTATACATAAACCCGTAGGCTACCCAACAGAGTAATAACCAAAGGTGAGAAAACTGAGGAGTATTAAGTTTTGAAAAGCGGAATTGTCTATAATCCACAACAGGTTTTCTCATAAGCTTACCTCTAAAAAGTATTTTAATATATTATACAGCATTTATATAATATTTTCAACCTAGATTAAAAGTTTGGTTTTACGCGAATGTTAATTTACAGTTATTTTTATATCTCCCGTGTCGGTAGTGATTTCACACTTTCCTCCGATGGTTGTTTTTGGTACATTAATATTACCTGTATCGGTATTAGTAATAAACACCTTATCGCTAAGCAAACTGCCTATTACATTTCCCGTATCTGTTTCCATGAAAATTTCCGATGCATCGCAATTTTCAAACCGTACTTTACCGGTAGTTCTTTTTACGGAAAACTTTTCGGTGGCAATAACATTTTTCATAGTGATGTTTCCGGTATTTCCGCTTGAAATTAAATTTTTGCATTTAATATCTGTAATTTGGGTTTTGCCGGTAGAAACATTGAATTCAAAAGTATCCGAGCCGGAAATGTTGTATGCGGTGATTTTGCCTGTTGAAACAGAAAGTTTAAGGGAGTTTGCAAATATGTTTTGAGTCAGAATATCACCGGTACTTGTTTTTATGTTGATGGATTTAGTGGCAGAAGCAAAATTTGTTACGTTTCCTGTGCTTTGAGAAATATCAATGTTTTCGAATTTTAAATTCTTTGGTATTTTAACATCACCTGTGCTACCGCATAACTTAAGTGCGCCGTATTCACCTTGTGGAATATATACTGTAATTTTAGGGGAGCCTGAAAAAATTCCAATATATTCATACCATTTTCTGTTATCAATAACCTTAATCATAAGAGTACCGTCTTTTACCGAAACTAAATGCTTTATATTTTTCGGTTCGAAGCATTTGACTGAGGTTTTTGTTTCATTGCAAATTTCAAAAGTTACATCTGCGGTATCGGTTGTGATTGAAATATCTTTGTAATTTCCGCTGATTTCGTAATTATTTGTTTCGAGTTTTTCGGTTGATAATTTAGTAAAGTCCCATTTAAGCAATGTCATAACACCTGCAAAAATTATACAACCTATTAAAGTAAGTGAAAAAGCTGTAACAAGCCAAATTTTTGTCTTTTTGCTCATTGTACCGCCTCCTTTTTAATGCCAAGAATAATCTTTTTTGTGAGAACAAATATGCCTTTTGTTGCATATTTGCAAGCAAAGAAAAGGAATATAGAAATTCCTGCGCACACAAGACCTGCAGAAAGTATAGCAATTCCCGAAAAAACATTACTGTAACATATAAAGATGGTTCCTGCAAAAACGCCACCAAATGCACAGGCAATAAATGAGGCAAAGACAGCCCAGAGTGAAATTATTACAGACCATAACGAAAAGTAAAGTGAGAGAATTACGACAAATGCTGCAATACCCAAGGAAAGCCATATTGGAGAGCCGAGAGCCAAAAGCACGATTTCACCCCAATTTAGACGTCTTTTAGGCTTTATTCTTTCTTTAGCGATTTTCGCAAGAGGCGTTTCTGCTATTGCTTGTGCAACAATTTCATCAACAGTGCCTACTGACAAAACAGCTTCTTCCTCCGAAAGACCTTCTTCCTCCCGATCATCAATCATTTCGTTATAAAATGTCAAAAGTTCCTCTATATCAGCTTGCGGCAATCCTGATAAGCCTTTACGCAACTGTGTGAGAAATTCTTGTTTACTCATTGCAATCACCCTCCTTAGTTACAAATTGATAAATGGATAAAATTTCCTTCCATTCAACTTTAAAATCCTCAATGCGCTTCAAACCTTCGTCAGTAATATGGTAATACTTTCTGAGTCTGCCTCCATGTTCTGCGGTACGAACGGTCAGCATATTTGCTGTTTCCAAACGCTTGAGAATGGTATATAAAGTGGATTCGGAAAGCTCAATATACGGTTCCATATCCTTTATTATCTTATAGCCATATGAATCTTCACTCTTAATTGCTGCTAAAACGCAGATATCTAAGAGACCTCGTTTTAATTGAATATCCATACAATACCTCCTGTAGTGATATACATCATAACACGAAGTATAAGATGTGTCAATACACAACTTAAAAATATGTTGAGAAAATTCTTTTTTGAAATAGTTAAATTTGCTTTGTAATAAAAATTTAGTTTTGTATGTCATCAGAGGCAAAGCGGCGGAATCTCATCATTGCGAAAGAAAATACACCCTACGGGTGATGAGATGCGCCATAAGGCGATGATATACACGCTAAAGCGTGATGATATGCCATTGCTTTCGCAATGGATAAAAAACTCCAAACCCAACCAAAAGGTTGAATTTGGAGTTTGGTGAGGATTTTCATAACCGACTTGAGACGCGAGGTTATAACTATAAAAAGAAGAACCTCAACTACGCGAATCGCGTGTCGAGGCTCCAGGCTTGGTGCGATTGTTCTTTACGGATTCGAGTGTTATTCTGTATACCAAGGTAATTCTTTTTCGGACATGGCACTTTTAATATTGATTCCCTTTTTACTTAACAATGGCAAAACTTCTTGTTCGGTAAATTGGATTGAAGTGAAACCATCCAAATCAAGAGAAGTTTTATCATCAAACAAAACAACATACGACGCACGTTCTATTCTTTCATCATAAACATTATATCTTGATTCTATGTAATAAACACCGTATATATCATCATAATAGTAATTTTTGTTTTCAAAGCATATTTTATCATCATAAAATCTAACATTTGAAATCAAAATCATAATTGCAAAAAATATGGATGCTACAATAGAAAGGGAAAAAATTACACAAGAGAATTTTTTAACACCTTTTGAAACAACTATATTTAAAAACTCTTTTCGTTCTTTTTTAGTAAGGTGTTTATTGGCAATAGGTTTATTGGCGACAAGAGCGATTGCACCGAAAACAGAACAAAGTCCCGCACAAAGAAATCCTAAATACCATGGCGCAGATAATATAACGAGTGCGTTAATAGAAATTATTAAATTGTAAATAGCAAAAATACCGCAAAAGAAAACCGATGAAATGGCAAACACAATAGCGAACTCTAATAATCCTGATAAGGGGGTTATAAGTTTTTCTGCAGCAGAAGTATCACAAGACGATTCAAATGCACTAAATTCGCAATTTCCCGAATTAAGGATATGGTTTATTAAATGCTTTTCATATTCGAGAAGTTTGTTTTTTTGATTAAGTTTTTCATACTTTTCTAATGCCTTATCGACATTGTTTTTTAGCAGTAAAGCGTAAGGTGAAAAATTACAATATCTCGAAAAAATATACCCATCTCGCATATTTTGCAAAGATAGAAAGTAAGACTGGGCATAATCCTCGGGGTCTTCAATTTTATCGAAATCAATGTCCGTTTCTTTAAGGCTATATATTGTTTTATAATTTTCGAAAAGCGCTTCCAAAAGAATAGCATCATCTAACAGATGCGAAGATAATTGTGACGTGACTTTTTCCAGATTAGATGTAAGACATTCGAAACAACTGTTTAATCTTTCAGGGCTTTCTATGTTCCAAAAATAACAAGACTTGAAAGTTTTGTGTTCCAAGAAAGGGATTATGTCGGTCAAATGATAGTATACAACACTGTTTTTTCTAAGGCGGATCACACAATAAAGAGAACTCGGCTTGAAAAAAGCAGATTCCTTTTTGATATATCGAAATTCTAAAATATAACAGTTACATTCTATTGTATATTTGCAAATTTTTTTGGTTTCTTCAAATGTTTCGCCTAAAACATCGTTTCTTTTTTTAGCAAAATCTTTGCAAAGCAATATAAATTCATTAGCAAACATCTTATCCCTCCTCAAAACCACATCTGAAAGTTAACGCATATATATTATCACAAAATCGTTTTTCTTGCAAGCATCGCGAATGGATATCCACACATGTTAGGGATCCCCTAATACCCCAAACCTCTCTCAAAACAAAAAGAATGTTCATAACGGTCAAGTCCGTTATGAACATTCAACATGGTGCGGGTGACAGGACAAAGCTTTGCTTTGCAAATCTTTACTGCTTGGCGACCCAACGTTTTTGCGTTCAGTACCCGCCTGCACACCACCCACCTAAAAAACAGTACCCCGTACTGTTTTTCTTAACGGTGTGTGCCTTCTTAAGGTTCAAGTCCTGTCTTGAATACAAAAACTCCAAACCCAACCAAAAGGTTGAATTTGGAGTTTGGTGCACCGAGTGCACTGAAATCCGAACCTAAAACGCCTGCTTCGTGGAGCTCAGCAAAGGTCATTTCCCGTGAGCAATCTTTGTAATTACAGCCGAAATAAATTCTGCCGTCATCCCAAAGAACGATTTTATTTATAAAGGTATCAATTAGTCTTCTGCGGTGCTCAATCTTTTTGAAGTTCAGCTTGCGAAGTCGGTTGAAATAGGCTTCAATATCTTCGGCAGAAATAATCGGTTTTGTCATTTCCTCTTTTATAATTTGGATAGATAGTTCCGTTTTCTGCTGTTCCAACTGTTCCATACGCTGTTTTGTGGATGGAGTTAGAATGCCTTGCTGGATAGCATTAAGAAGATTCTCTATGCTTTTAAGCGTATCACCGTATTGCTTTTTTAGTAACGGCAAAGTGGTGTTGG
>SVJD01000006.1 GCA_015069165.1 Oscillospiraceae bacterium | reverse complement strand
CCATACTCTTTAACAAAATTATAGGCTTTCAAAAATTCTGCGATTCTTGGATTTCTTGAAAAATGAGTATGACGAATATTATCAGTTCTGACAAGTCCCGGTAATTTTCCCGGACTTTCTACCACGATGCGATCATCAAACATTTTCACTTGTATATCAGTTCCACTAATACTATAAGATCTATGCGTTACTGCATTTACAATAATTTCTTGCCTTACAAATTTGGGATATTCTTCCTCTGTAACAAACAAGCCATCTTTTCCAAGGTATGTTTTTTCTTTTATCTGTGTGTCAAGATATGCTATACAATCCTCAATCATTTTAAGGATAGTTCCTTCGAATATAACATCCTTAATAACATTCATTTGAGCGCCAAATTTTTCTTCCGTACCTTCGTAACGTATAAAACGAATTCTCGCGCGCGGAAAGAACATCTGTGGATTCTTTCCAAACAAAAGAATAGCTGCGCCATTTATTTGTTCTTGTCCATTTTTCTCTTTTATAAATCCCTTATTTTCTTTTAAGTATTCTATAGGACTTTTACCATATCCAATCTTATCAATATATGAAGCAACCAAACTCATATCAATGTCTTCGATAGTTGCCTCCGGTACTGCTTTATCCTCAAAATATCTTTCACCTTTGTCATACATTAATTGTGTGCGCTCTTCAAATGAAAGTTTTTTCGATTTATCTCCCACCCTAATAAACGCCTCATCAGCTTGATTTGCGTGCACTGCCAAACTTGGTTCTATATGCATCAAAATCACATGGTTATCTCTACCTAGCGAATCCTTGCATGGAACTTTTTCTATTCTTACCGGTATGGATGGTTCACAAAATTCATATGGTACCGTCAATAATTCATTTACTTTTTTAATCTCATAATCAGTACCCTCTATTCTTCTCTCACTATCAGAGATTCCAATGGCAATAGTTCCACCATCAGCATTTGCAAAAGCTATTAACGGAATAGCCAATGCCTTTGGCTCAATTTTCACACTTTTTCTATCAAAAATTTGCATTTCTTCAAACGCCAACACTTCTTCGATTGTCATAAGTCATTGCCACCTTTCATTTTATTCGAAATACAGCATACCACATTTTATTTAGTATATCCATAAAAAAATAAACCTCTCTATATTTTCGCACAGAGAAGTTTATTTGAATACATTTATTAATTTTTACCCAAAAGCCGGTAGGAACTACTCCTGTCATTCCCATTCAATCGTTCCTGTGGGCTTCGGTGTCAAGTCAAACAACACGCGGTTAATTCCTTTTACTTCTGATGTTATTCTTGCCGTAATCTTTTGGAGTATTGCAAACGGAATATCCGCAACCTCAGCAGTCATAGCATCAACGGTGTTTACCGCACGGATGATAACCGGCCAGTCGTATGTACGCAAATTGTCACGAACACCAACAGATTTGAACTCAGGCACAGCAGTGAAATACTGCCAAACTTGACCCTCAAGACCGGCATTAGCAAACTCTTCACGAAGAATCGCATCAGATTCGCGAACAGCCTCAAGGCGGTCACGAGTGATAGCACCAAGGCAACGAACACCAAGTCCGGGGCCCGGGAAAGGCTGACGGTATACCATATCATCAGGCAAACCGAGAGCAACACCGCAAGCGCGAACCTCATCCTTAAAGAGCATTTTAAGAGGCTCAACAAGCTCAAAATCAAGATCTTCAGGCAAACCGCCAACATTGTGATGGCTCTTAACGGCTTTAACCGTCTTTGTGCCCGACTCAATAATATCAGGATAAATAGTACCCTGCGCCAAGAATTTAATTCCCTCTAATTTACGCGCTTCTTCTTCAAAAACACGAATGAATTCAGCACCGATAATTTTACGTTTCTGCTCAGGCTCCTCGATACCTTCAAGTTTATCAAGGAAACGGTCAACCGCATCAACATAAACAAGATTTGCATCAAGCTGATTACGGAATACTTCCACTACTTGCTCAGGCTCGCCTTTACGAAGCAAACCATGATTTACATGAACGCAAGTAAGTTGCTTTCCTATAGCCTTTATAAGCAACGCCGCAACAACAGAAGAATCAACACCGCCGGACAAAGCAAGCAAAACCTTTTTGTCTCCAACCTGACGGCGAACAAGCTCAACTTGGTCATTTATAAAATTCTCCATGTTCCAGTTAGCTTCAGCTTTACATTCCTCAAAAACAAACTGACTGAGAACATCTTTGCGAGCCTCATCATCTGCAGGCCAAGCTTCAGAACCTTTGTGGTCTACGCTCAATATCGGAAGACCCGACTCATATACAGCTTCAGACGCGTCAATTTCCACTCCATCAACAACTCTGTTAGGTCCGCCGTTTAAAATGATACCTTTAACATTAGGAAGCTGTGATAATTCAGCAGCTGAAATGTCATGCGCATTAATTTCTGTGTAAACACCCAACGCACGGATCTCACGGGCAATTTTCGGGTTTTCTTCACTTCCCAAATCAAGAATGAGAATCATATCCTGTTTCATGTTTTCGCTCCTTTCAAATCCCCCAAATAAAATCAGTTTGTATAGTTATCAAAATATCCTTGAACAAGAACAACAGGTGTACCTTTGTCACCCGAGCCGCTTGTCAAATCACAGAGCGAACCGATAAGATCTGTGATACGACGAGGTGTTGTTCCTTGTGAAGCCATATCGCCTACGAGATTATCTTTCTTAGCTTTAATTCTTCCTTCGATTGCTTGCTTAAGAGCATCTCCCGAAAGATCAGCAAAATCATTGTCAGCCAAGTATTTAAGTTTAATTTCATTAGGTGTTCCCTCAAGTCCGGGTGTGTGTCCCGCAGAAACGCTGGGGTCAGCCAATTCCCAAATTTTACCAACAGGATCCTTAAACGCACCATCTCCGTAAACCATAACCTCTACATTTTTACCTGTGCGCTCGAGAATTTGTTTCTGAACACCAAAAACAAGTGCTGTGCAATCCTCAGGGAACAATTTAATCTTGTCCTCTGTCGATTTATTTGAACCCAACAAACCGAAACGGCTGTTAAATCCGCTGCCGTCAACAGAAGCATTTAAAATATCATCAAGTCCGCAAATTTTCTCTGCACCGGCAGCTTTCAAAATGCGCTTTGTTCTCGCTCTTGTATGAATATCGCAGCAAAGAACATTCTTTGTATATTCAAGAATACGTCTTGCATCATTAGCAAAAATAATTTCGCACTCAGCACCCTCTTCGCGAATCAAGTTTCCGTAATATTCAACGTAATCAACACCTGTGAAAGGATGTCTGTTTTCGCCGAAAAGTTCGCGATACTTTTCCAAAGTCAACAAATCAGAGTAAGGATTAACGCCTGCTTCATCAATCTTATCCAAAGAAACAAGCTCGTTGCCCACTTCATCGCTGGGATAGCTGAGCATAAGAACAATTTTCTTCGCACCCTTTGCGATACCTCTTAAGCAAATCGCAAATCTGTTACGTGAAAGAATCGGGAAAATAACACCAATCGTTTCGCCGCCGAGCTTAGTTTTAACATCCTTTGCAATTGCTCCAACAGAAGCATAATTGCCCTGAGCTCTTGCCGCTATAGACTCTGTAATACAAATTACATCCTTATTTCTAAGCTCAAAACCCTCGCTCTGCGCCGCATCAATAACGCTGTCCGTTACGATTTTTGCCAAATCATCGCCCTCGCGAATGATAGGGCATCTGATTCCTCTTGAAACTGTACCGACTTTTCTTTCCATAATGTTTTAACTCCTCACTATGATATTTATACCGCCGCGCTTGTACACTCTTGCACCGGCGCGCGTTGTCATTCCGTCAACCGAATAATTATAATTTATTTTTTTCTATATCACAACAATTTTTTACGCAATTCCTCAGGACTTTCGCTGTGAATAAGCGCAGGCGCAATATCCAGCACCGTTTTGCAACCGCTTTCACCCTTAGAAGCCAAACGGTAAGCCGCTCTTGCATACGCCGTAAGCACACTTGAAGTAAACTCCGGATTTGAATCAAGCTTAATGCTGTACTCAATTACGTGCTTCATTTCGCCCTTGAGTCCTGTAACGCCCGTACGAAATACTCGTCCGCCGTGTGGAATTCCGCTGTGGTCTCTCGCCATTTCTTCCTCGCTTATAAAATGCACTGTTGTGTCATAATCTGCGAAATAATTAGGCATTGTCTTAATAGCTTCTTCGATAGCCGCAAGGTCTGCGCCCTCTTCTGCTACCACGAAACACTCTCTTGTATGCTTTTGTCTTGTGGTAAGCTGCGGATTTTCACCTGCACGCACGCTCTCAAGCGCCTCATCAACAGGAATTGTGTATTGCTTTGCATCCTTAACACCCGGAATTCTTCTTACTGCGTCGGAATGTCCTTGGCTCACTCCTTTTCCCCAGAAAGTATAGTCCTGACCATTGGGCAAAACAGCCTGACCGTAAAGTCTGTTAAGAGAAAACAAGCCCGGATCCCAACCTACTGAAATAATTCCTACTTTGCCGCTTTTTTTACAAGCCGCATCAACATTTGCGAAATGCTCCGGAATCTTCGCGTGTGTATCAAAGCTGTCTATTACATTAAAAAATTGAGCAAGCTCCGGTGTTTGTGTCGGTAAATCATTAGCACTGCCGCCGCAAATTACCATTACATCAATTTTATCCTGCATATTTTTTGCATCATTAAATGAAAAAGCCGGCGCACCTGTGATTGTCTTAAGCGCAGAAGGATCTCTTCGCGTAAAAACGCCCACAAGCTCCATATCTTCGCTGTTAGTAACCGCAGCCTCAACGCCGCGTCCCAAGTTGCCGTACCCTGCAATACCTATTCTGATCTTCAAAGGAAAAACCCCCTTCTGAGTCTAAAACATACGTTTAAGCACACAAAATGTCAAAAACGACATCCGTAATTCTACCACAAAAATACTTTATCTGTCTATAAAAAATTATGGTTTCGGTTTACTTTATCAGTCAAATAAGCTAAAATAAAAAGCGGAGGCGAACAAGGTGACTTTTGTTAAAACGTATCACGATTTTCCATCGGCAAAATACGAACAATTTAATCTGAAAGAAATCTCCCGCTACGCAGGAGGCCTTGAAGACGAAGCATTAATTCTTTCTTGTATTAAAGAAATCGCAAATAAACTTGTTTATAAAGTTTGCTATCGTAAATTTTCTTTAAAAACCAACGAAAATACCCTTGATGCAGGCTTTGCGCAAATCACCTCTGCCGATTTGGCAAAAACGCTCCGTAATTGCGACGGAATTATACTTTTCGCCGCTACTGTCGGCATCGAAATTGACCGGCTGATTTTCAAATACGGCAAAATCTCTCCTTTAAAGGCATTGATATTCCAAGCCATAGGTGCAGAAAGAATAGAATGGCTTTGTGACCAATTTTGTAAAGATTTGGCAAAAGAGGAAAAAGTAACACCGAGATTCAGTCCCGGATACGGAGATTTGCCCCTTGAAGTACAAAAAGATATATTTGCAGCTTTAAATTGCGGCAAAAATATAGGACTTACATTAAATGACAGTATGCTTATGTCGCCGACAAAGTCGGTCACCGCAATTGTCGGTATAAAAAACGAGAAAGAGTGATTTTTATGAAAAAAAGCAGCGTTCTTGAATACTTGAAAAACAATCTTCTTTTTTTAGACGGCGGAATGGGTACTCTCCTTCAAGCGCAAGGCTTAAAACCCGGTGAATTACCTGAACGATGGAATATTACCCATCCCGATATAATACAAAATGTACACAAAAGCTATTACGACGCAGGAAGCAATGTGGTCAGCACAAATACTTTCGGCGCAAATTCTTTAAAATTTTCCGATACAGAATTAGAAGAAATTGTATCTGGTGCCATAAAAAATGTTGAAGCGGCAAAAGTTTCCTCTGTTGGCAACCAAGAAAAATTCATTGCCTTGGATATAGGCCCTACGGGAAAACTTTTAAAACCTTTCGGGGACTTAGATTTTGAAGATGCAGTTGAAGTTTTTGCAAAAACCGTAAAACTCGGTGTCAAATACGGCGCAGACCTTATTTTTATAGAAACAATGAACGACAGCTATGAAACAAAAGCAGCGTTACTTGCGGCAAAAGAAAATTCCGACTTGCCGGTATTTGTTTCAAATGCTTACAGCGAAGACGGCAAATTGATGACAGGCGCATCTCCTGCGGCTATGGTTGCTCTTTTAGAGGGTATGCACGCTGATGCTATCGGTGTAAATTGCTCTTTAGGACCAAAAGCATTACTTCCAATTGTGGAAGAATATGTAAAATATGCCTCAGTTCCCGTACTTTTAAAGCCAAACGCAGGTCTTCCCAAAAGTGTAAACGGGCAAACTGTTTTTGATGTATCCCCCGAAGTTTTTGCCGAAGACGTTTTAATAGCTTTGAAAAAAGGCGCTCGAATCGCAGGCGGCTGTTGCGGCACAACACCGAAATATATAAGTTCTTTAGTAAATAAAGTAGCAACTGAGCCTAATTTCCAGCCTTTGGAAATTTTACCAAAAAATATAGCTTGCGTTTCTTCCCGCACACATATAGTGGAGTTCAAAGACGAGCCCATACTTATCGGCGAGCGTATTAACCCCACCGGCAAAAAACGCTTCAAACAAGCTCTTATAGAAAATGATATTGATTATATTTTAAAAGAAGGTATCAATCAGCAGGAAAAAGGCGTGCATATTTTGGATGTCAATGTTGGTCTTCCCGACATTGACGAAACATCAATGCTCCAAAGAACTGTTTGCGAATTACAGGCAATCAGCAACTTGCCTTTGCAAATCGACACTTCCGACCCGATTGCTATGGAAGCTGCTTTAAGACGTTATAACGGTAAAGCTATGATAAATTCTGTAAACGGCAAAGCAGAAAGCATGAATAAAATTTTCCCGCTTGTGCAAAAATACGGCGGCTACATCGTAGCTTTAACTTTGGACGAAAACGGAATTCCCGCCACTGCAGAAGGACGTGTGGAAATCTCCAAAAAAATTCTGGAAGTTGCGGCAAAATATGGTTTGGGCAAAAAAGACATTATTTTCGATCCGCTTTGTATGACAGTAAGTACAGACAGCAATGCAGCTTTGGAAACTTTAAAAGCACTTCGCATAATTCGTTACGAGCTTGGCTGTCACACATCATTGGGCGTTTCAAATGTTTCTTTCGGTTTGCCTGAAAGAAATGCAATAAACAGCGTTTTCTTCGGCTCTGCTATGGAAAACGGTTTATCTGCCGCAATTATGAATCCTTATTCCTACGATATGATGAAAACTTATTTTTCATGGCGCGCTTTGCACTCAATGGATGCAAATTGTACGGAATACATTGATTTTTGCAGTAAATTTACCCCCGAAGCTCCTGCAAAAAAGGCAGAAATAACAAATTCTTCCAAAAACGGTAATTCTTCAAATGAACAGGAAAATAAATCAAGCTTACAACAAGCTATCATAAAAGGTCTTAAAGATGAAGCCGGCACAATCACAGAAGAACTTTTGAGTACAACAGCTCCTCTTGACATTGTGCAAAACAACATTATCCCTGCTCTTGATATTGTGGGCAAAGGATTTGAGGAAAAGAAAGTGTACTTGCCGCAACTTTTAATGAGTGCAGAGGCTGCCAAAAGTGCTTTTGAGAAAATAAAAACAGTTATGGCAAATTCCGACAAATCTGCCGAAAGTAGTAAAAAATGCCGTTTTGTAATTGCAACCGTTCACGGAGACATTCACGATATAGGCAAAAATATAGTAAAACTTCTTTTGGAAAATTATGGTTTTACAGTAACAGATTTGGGAAAAGATGTTCCCCCTGAAACTATCGCCGCAGAAGTTGTTAAGCAGCACGCCCCTTTGGTAGGTTTGAGCGCACTTATGACGACAACCGTTCCGGCGATGGAAGAAACTATCAAACTTTTAAGAATAGAAGCGCCTTGGTGCAAAATTATCGTAGGCGGTGCAGTGTTAAATAAAGAATACGCCGACAAAATCGGCGCAGACAGATATGCAAAAGATGCCATGGAAGCTGTACGCTGTGCAGAGGAAATTATTCATTAAGTCCCAACTCTGACTTAATGAAAAGAAGCTTTCGCAAATTTCTGATAAGTGTCAAAATCTCTTCCTTTCACAAAAATATATGCATATAATACAACAGCCCCGTTTTCTGAACGGGGCTATTGTGTTAATATCTTATTAAATTATTTTTGCTCTTTTTGATCCGCAAATATCATAATATCCGGAACACGCACTCAAAGCAATGGCTCTGTCCACCTCATTTCGCGACATTGTTTGCATAAAAGGTGCGTGCCACTTTTTTGTCTTTCCTGTATAAATATTCATTATATCTCACCTCCGTAATTTTCTAAAACATGAATAATCTTAGTAAAATATTCCTTATTTGCAGTGTATATTTGATTGTTCTCTTCTTTTAAAACATACTTTTCCTCAACCAACTGTGCCAAAATTTTGTATGCACGCTCCGGTGTAACTTCAAGTTCAGCAGCAATAGTATTCAAATTTGTAGGTTTGGCAAAAATACTTTTCATTATTTTATAAAGCTGGTCATTTGTGAGTAATTTTAGCTTTTCACCAATCCTGCCTGAATCTGCTATGGAGCCCGGCAATATACTGTTTCCATTTCCCACACAGATGGTCACTGTATGATAACCGGCAAAATATTCAACATTCGATCTGCAAAAAGGTAACAACTCAATACAAATATTTTTCTCTATTCCGCCTCGCAAAATTGCTCTGCGAAAGACAAAAGTATCTGTAACACCGGAAAGTTCTCCTTCTTTTCTTATTGTTTTTTCAATTCTTGCAACTTCTTTGTTTATGGCTTTACTTGCATATTCAAAGACTTCCTCATATTTACTGTAGAATTCAAGTATAAACTTTTTCAAAATTTCTTTCAAAGAGGGTTTGCTTTCTGCGCTAAGGCTCGACATATCATATAACTCCATCAAATCGGTTTTTATTTGATTGTCATACATCGCACCGTCCAAATACATTACTAAAAGAGCACGATTCGGAATGATTCTTTTAACAAAATCCTTGTTCATCATCTGTCTCTCGTGCAAATACACAAGAAGCGTTGTAAAAAGCATTTCGTCATCGTATGAATCAATCAGCTCCATCAATAAATCAATCGGGAATTCTTCTCTCCACATTTGCGGCATCATCACAATACCTGTAAAAGGAAACTTGTCACTTATACGTGTAAAGAAAAGTTTCAATGCTCCAATATTTTCATCAGCGTAAGCAAGAAGCCTTTTGGTGGCAATGCTCATATACGCTCTTTCTTCCGCTTTGCCGTTTACCTCTTGATAAAGGCTTTCGCGGTCATTATATGCAAAATTCAAAAATATCATTGCATCACGAACTTCGGGTTTTGCCGGTTTTACATGTATGGAATAGTAGTAATCGCCGATTTTTCTGCTTGCTATGTATTTCTCATCCTTAAACGCAGGATTCAAACACGGTGCCGGTTCGCTCAAAAACAGTCTGTTGGGATTTACGTGTTTTTGCTCTTCCGGTGTTTTTCTTGTTCTCTTTATAATAGTCCTTTTTGTTCTCATTATAAATTCCTCTTTTCCTTAAAATTTTAGATAAATTGTTTATACTTGCGCCAGCTTTTTAATTATGGAAAGATACACATACCTCCCAATAATCAGAGCAGCCTGCGGCGGTAACCAGGTCTGCCAATTCATCTTTTGTAATCGTCTCCATCAAAGGATTTCTCCATTTTTTCATTTTATTTTATTCACCTCCTTAAAACATCGAAAAATCGCTACTATGTAATACTCTTTGTGTTGCCAAAAGACCTCTGCTATAATATACTACATGTTGAGACTGTTTTATCCATCCATATTCAAGCCTTATCAAAGATAATACTATAACGTGTTTCCTTGGTCTTTCGTCATTAATCTTTTCTTTTATATCCCGGATCAAATAAGGTCGATTAGCTTTTACATTCATAAAGTCAACTAGATTATTTTTAGAATGTTGATAAACATCTAAATACTCCGTATATAAATTATTAACATACTTATGAAGTTTCTTCATATAACAGATTAACTCTGATAAAAATTTATCATAATTGAAAACCATCATATACACACTCATCTTGATTTTCTCCGGTAACGCTGCATGGTATAAAACCTCAATCACATTTTGGTCTCCCTGCTTTACTATTTCAGCGATATCTTCTCTTGTTACTTCTTTATCTTTTGTAGATAAACATGTAGCTGCAATATAATACGCAATCTCTTCCACTGTAGTTTTCTCTAAAAATTTGACCATTTCATTAAAAGAAACCATATCCACCGCTTTATCAAGTAAATACTCACATATTATATCGTGTTTACTGGATATCTTCTTTGGGGAAACATGAAACGCCGCAGCCATCAAATCGCTTTCATTCTTTGCCACTTTATAAATTGCATCATATTTCTCGACTGTTTCAGCTTTCAAAAGAGAATATTCAAATCGTAGTATCTCTTTAGATTTAATTCTGTTCGCTCTGTCCATAACAAAAAGTACATCAAACAAAACACTCTTTTTCTTACTCGCTACACTCCACTCTGCAGAACCCATCGTCGCTCCTTCTCTTTCCACATATAATCTACAAAAAGCCTTTGGGAAATATTTCCCGGCTGCATTGATATGTTAGCACAATAAAAACAAACGTGCAAGCCATCAATTTTACAGTTTTCGCACATAAATTATTTTTTTCTCGTACTTTTTCAGTGCTAAAAATAGGGTATATTTTATATATTTATTATGTGATTTATTTAAAAACATCTAAAAATAATGATTTTCATTTTTTCGACTTCTCAATTTTAGAAACAAAAAGTTAATTTTATTAACAAAATTTTAGTCCGGAAATGTTTGACAAAAATCAAACAATTTCGGACTATACACCAAACCTCTTATTTTTGCCTATATATAGGCACTTTTATTTAAAGCCTTTTTCTGTTTTTATAATGGAAATCATTGCAACACGCTTAAAATCGCACTCTGCGTCAGATAAAAGCAAATCTCCGTTCCTCATAAACGCAAAAGCAGGGCAACCTCTGCCGCAATTTTTGTTTAAAAAACACTTTTTACAGCCAAAATCCATTTCCAATCGTTTAATCAGATACTCCTTGAGGCTGTTTACGTTGAATTCAATACTTTTCCAGTCAAGTTTGTAAATGTTTCCGAGGGAAAATTTGCTGTCATAAAGATTCTGACACGGTTGCACCGAGCCATCCGGCTTGATGCAAAAATCCATTGCGCCGTCCGCGTCCGTAAGGTCACAATGAACAGTGGGAAGGGGAAGTGCAATATCTGTAATATCGTATTCTTTGTATTTCTGTTGAACCATCCTGAGTATTTTAGCCTTTTCGGATGGTAAAAGTTCCATTTCATTCCAATTTTGTATGGCATTTCCCTGATAATTTGCAAATGCAAAGCTTGGCTCGCCGCCAAGCTTTTCATAAACAAAGTGGAAGTATTCTTCTGCAAAGGGAGCATTGAATTTGTTGATAATCATTTTGAATACAGGTTTATGGAAAAACTTTCTCTGACTTACATTATTTACTACTTTTGTAAACGTGCCTGAGCCGCGTATACTTGCACACGACTCCTCATTCGGTCCGTCAAGACTTATTTGCACCATAAATCGAGAGCTGTTTTCCAATAAATCGTAAAAATTCTTGTTATACAAAGTACCGTTTGTTACATAATTAAACACTACATCAGAATATTTGCGGGTATATTCCGTCAAAGCATCAAACAAATCGTCAATTCTGCTGTAAAGAAGCGGTTCGCCACCGGAAAATGTAATGCTTCTTACTTTGTATATAATAATTAAATCTTCAATATATTTTAAAAGCACATCGAGATCAAGCTCCACTGTATGTTTATTTCTACCTGAGCTGTTATAACAATCTCTGCAATCTAAATTACATCTGTTTGTAATTTCAATGTAAGTGCTTTTACAGATCATAACCTTCTACATATCTTCGTAACAATCTGGAAGCATTTATAAATTGCTTCTTGTTTAATTTATAATAAGTGCGTTTACCTACATTACGCTTAACAACGAAACCGCAGGTATTGAGAATTTCCATGTGATGAGTAAGCGAAGACATGGGAACATCCAACATATTGCTGAGCTCGCCGTTATAACACTCTTTTTCTCTCAAAATCTCAATAATTTGCGCACGAGTTCCGTCTGTAAAAGCTCTGAAGAGTTCATTGAGCTTAACATCATCCGGACCTTTATTCATAAATGAGTTGTAGTAATCCATATAACCTACACCAACCAAATAATAAAGACCTCTGGAAGCGTCTATTTTTATCATTTGATTAGGTGCGAAAAGCGAGCCTACAATTTTAACCTCTTTTGTAGGAGGTGTTATTGATTGTGATAAAATCTCAACTGTAGATTCGATTTCTTTTTCATCTATCTCGTAATCGATAACTGCCGCATCAATTGAGTCATCCGCAATACTTTCTGCCAATTTCTCGTTTAAAGCTGCTCTTTGCTGTGAAAAATTAGCGTACTCTATGGAAAATTCGCGGTACATCTTTTTGATGTATTCTTTAAGCAAGTCAAGTGATTCCTCGGGATGCTGAATAAATGACATAATTTCCCATCTTACTTCTGTAGTTGTATTAAGACCGTTCATATAACTCATAAACAAATCTCTTGAATTTACAATCTCCTCATAAAATTTATCTTGGAAATTATTATAGGGATCATTAAATCTCATTGCCTGGTAAACAAGCTTTGTGGGAGCCCACTGCTCAATCTCAGAAATAATATCCTCACAACTCGAATAAGTATCCACATTCGTGCGGAACATCCACTCAAAAAAGTTCATTTTGCGTTCTTCTTTATAAGTGAAGAACATTTTCAAGCCGGATGAGAGTCTTGAACTTATCATATACAAACGGTAATAAGCATCTGAAATTTTATCATCAGGTGCTACTTCCTTGTGCGGGCAAATATCATCATAACTTGCTGCCGTCTGAACAGAGTTCAGCAACGCAAAAAAATCAAACACTGCCTCTTTGTTTTTTTCTAAAATGTACTTACTGTCGGACATTGAAATTCCCCCTTTTTTTCCGAGAAGCGTTTTTTCTTCCACAGAAGTTTAACTATTACATTTATTGTAATATATATTCGATTTTTAGTCAAATGAAATTTTTATGATATTTTCCTCTTTTTCATTTATAGAGGTTATTTTCTTTAATTTGGCATATTCCAAATCAAGAATATCAGTGGAATATACTATGAAATTTGTGCTTTTTTTAGGCAAAAATATTTCTTTTGACATATTAAATTTTGTTGTGATTTTTTTATTTTCAGAAAGGTTGTCAAAAGTCCGTTTTTTGCCTATATATAGGGAAATTCTTGACTTTTGCCGTGTTTTCCGAATATAAGCGATTACTTCATCTGTCAATTCTTCCATATCCAAGTGCATATTTTGCATTATTTTTCCTTTTCGCATATAGCCTTCTTTTTTATTTACATACAAAAAACGCACTTCATAGCCGTAATCTTCCGGCTTTCTGCACTTTTCTTCCAACAATCTCTTTATAACAAATATAAATTCATCTGTTCTTTGCGAAATATCTATTTCGTTCTCTATAACTACGCCCGCTGAGGTCTTTTTTACTTTTTGTATCACACCTTCTGCTGTAGGCATATTTATAACTTGCTGTTCTAATTGCGGAATTTCTTCGCTTTCTATCCTTTTTTGCACCCTGCGCCAATGTGATGAAAAAATATATGAATCTCTTAAATAACAAAGAGCTTTGCCGTTCATTTTCATTTTAAACGGACTGCGTAAACAATCTTGTACATCTATCGGCAAATCGTACATACTCGGCTCTAATTGCTCGTTTTCTGTAAATCTGTCGCGAAGTTTACGCAAAGGCTCTGTAAATTCCGCATAATCAAACATTTTACAAGTAAAATCCAAAGCAAAAAACATCTGGAAATTCACATTGTATTTCATTGCGGTTTCTATTATTTCTTCTGACGGAATTTCCGCGCATTTTTTTGCCATAATTGCTATATCAAGGTAATTACGGAATTTTAACTGCAAAAAAATATTCGGATCCATTTCGTATGTCATATTAGCCGTTCCGTAATCGTCAACAGCCGTAATGAATAACTGGCAAACAAAAGCTTCAACATCCTTTAAAACATAAACACCCATACCATTTATGTCAATTTTTTGTCTGTTTTCCAAAACCGCAGGAGTATATTTTTCCTCTGTAAAAATGGCAGTGTGAAGCTCTACCGTATTCAAATCTTTTTCGTGTACATACGGTTTTAAATGTGTTCGATAATGTTCTTCGGGTATCTCCGGTTTGTAAAAACCTCTCTCGTCATGGTAACAATAGCCCAATTCTCCTAATATTTCGTGAGCTCTTTGTACATCTTCCGGCAAAATCAGGAAATCAATATCATCACATTCTCGTATATTGGGATTCCCGAAAATAAAATATGAAGTTGCAAAGCCTTTAAATACGAGATATTTGATGTTTTCTCTTTCAAAAGCTTCAATAATCTCTTTTGCTTTAATCAAACGTCTTCTTGCAAGTGACAAATTTCTGGCTTTAGAGAGTTTTATATGCTTTCCGAAACGCCCGCTACCCTCAATAACATAAGGTTCCAACACATTCATTACTCTGTGAAAAGCAAGCAAGGCATAATAATCTTTTGTAAATTCAAATTTAGGGTCAGGCGGTGAAGGCGGTAAACCTTGCACAAGCTCTGCCGCTCTTTTTATCATTTCTTTTTGCGCCGCAAAAACGCATTCTTTCATAAAATCAGGCGCCCTATCATAAATTTCCATGTGAGGTGCACTGCTGAATGCTACTGTAGGGTCACCCGTTTTTTGGTAAATTCGGTAAACTTTTCTTGAAAGCTCAACTATTTGCATATCTTTCTCGCTCGGTGTATTCACCTCGAGTTTTTTACCATTTCTGTTTGTGATTTCCGTTACTTTACCCAAGCAAAAATCACTCTCTATATATTCTGCCGCCACCGCATTGTCGCCTTTTATGACATAAATAATTTTACCGTCCTTTTTGCGTATATAAATAACTCTGTGTACCAGAAGTCCGACTTTGCCGCTTCTGTCATCAACGCAAACAACAATATCGCCTATTTCGTATTTATCTTGTTCTTTTATACGGATAAAATCCCCGGCAACCAGCAGAGGAATCATACTATACCCGCCCACCTGCAAAACATTATCGTTTTGCTTTAATTTCATTATGGTAAGTGTTTTAAGTATTTTTCTGCCGTCCATAAATCAGAATACCTCATTTCATAAGATTTTTGTGCCAATTCAGTTAAAATCTTATATTTTTCTGCTACATTTTCTCCAAAATTCTTGCCGGAAAGCTGTCCTTTAAGCAGTTTGGAAAAGGCCTCTCTCGGCTGTGTTTTGATAAAATACGGCTCTTCACTGCCATATCCTGCCAAAAATACTATTTTTTCTATTTCATATTTAGGGAATTTCAACTCTTCTTGGGGCACTATTAAATGTGTATGTGCTTTGCCGTCAAAAATCGGGTATTCTTTTTCAAATTCCATATTTAAAAAATCATATCCGCCCTGTCTGAGTGATAAATTTTTTCTCACGGGCAGCACACATCTGTCTTTGCGCGAAATAAATATTTCGTCATCGGTTATATATTCATACCCTGCTTTTTTCCACAAAAAAGCGGTCAACGTGGACTTTCCGCTAGTAGTAGAGGCCAACAGTAAGTACGCTTTGCCGTCTTTTGCTACCGCCGCACCGTGCAGAGCAAGTACACTGTCTTCGGGAATGAACGATATATATAACAAATTTTCTAAAACTTGGATAGGTAATAATTCTTGGGGCAACGAAAAATCAACGGTAAGTACCGTTTTCCGCTCTGATTCTATAAAAAATGCTTTTTTCTCGCCGCTGTTGTAACAAAACACTGATGATTTTTTTGGAAGCTCCGCCTGTATTTTGGTAAAAAGTTCCTCAAATTCTGCACAAGTCTTTGCCAATGCAAAATTTTCCGACGAAATTTTATTGCAAAAATATCGCTTTTGGAATATTTCCGCAATGTTTTTGTCGTCAGTTATAACTGTCATTGCATATTTACACTTTTCCCTGGTGTAAAAAAGTATGTCCATATCTGCTTTGAATTTTTATTCTTCAACAGTTAAAAGTATGTTATTGCTTAACGCTGTAACAATAAACTCTCTCACATCTTTATCTATTATTTCTTCTTTTTCGTCATATATGGTTGCAAGCTTTGACACAGCTTCTTCTATGGCAGAAGGATTTTTGAACATTTCGATTATGTCTTGTGCAACTTCGTCAAGCACGTGGGTATTTTCTGTAGCAGGATCATACAACACGGTGCCTTCTCCTTCTCCCTCTCCCAATTGCATTTCTTGTAATTCGCTATTCAAAATATATTTTTCTGTACAAGCCATTTTACAATCTCCTCTGATTATTCAAATAAATACACAAAAAGGCTCCCAAAGTGCCGCCCCGATATTTTGACACCTAGCTAAGCTAGGTGGGTATCCTGTGTGTTGTGTCAATCTTCCACTGCCGAACAAATCGAAATTATATGTGGCCTGATTTCTAAAACATCTAACTTGGATTCCCGTTTATATGATGTAGGTTCAAAATATAGGTTCTCGTCGAACACTCCAGGAAGCCTTCTGAGCTTTCCATGGCTAAATTATATATTTACACAATATAAAAATCAAGTGTATTTTTCTGTAAAATCACTCTTGCTTTTTCGATATATTCTGCAGAAATCGAAACACTGTACGAGCACGTTTTCTCTTTTGCCAAATTTTGCGGTGTGCGGACCAGTGTGCAATCTATTCCTGCACGTTTCAAATGACTCCATGCCGCCACCGCTTGATTGTGTGTTTTAAACACGCAAAGCGATTTTTCCATCACAAAGGCACCTCCGAATTTTTACGTTATGCTGTATAATATTCGCAAGTCCTCCTCAGTTGTGATTTTCAGGTTGTTTTTTTCGCCCTTTACCAAATACACATCGAGCCCGTCTGCCATGACAAGGGCAGCATCATCGGTAGCATTTCCGCCATCTCTTTCCATCCATGATTGGTGAGCTTTTAAAATTATACCGATTTTAAAAGATTGGGGAGTCTGTACATTATACATTTTGCTTCTGTCGGGTATGCCGGAAATTTTCTGTCCGTCTTCCGAAACAGCAATAGTATCCTGACTTGGTATTGCTGTTTCACACGCACCGAATTTTGCAGCAGCTTCAATGTTTTCCGATATAATGCGCTCCGAAACATTCGGTCTTGCTCCGTCGTGTATCATTACAACGTCATTTTCGCCGAACTCCTTCGCCAAACGGGCTACCCCAATATAAGACGATTCGCGTCTGCTGGCTCCGCCGGCTTCAACCCACGCTATTTTGGGGATATTATACTCTTGCAAAAGTTCTTTTGTGTACTCGACATTATCAGCCGGACAAATTACGCAAATCTTGTGTACGTCTGAATGTTTCGCAAATGCTTCGAGTGTGTGCACAAGTATCGGTTTTTCTTTATATTCTATAAACTGCTTGGGAATGGCCGCGCCCATACGCGTACCCTTTCCTGCTGCAAGAACTAAAGCTATATTCATAAACTAAACCCCTTAGTTGTTTTATTTCACTGAAAACAGTTTACAACCTGCAGAGTCGAATTCTAACACCGACTTTCCGTCTCCGCTTTCAAAATATTCCAAAGAAATCTTATGATATCCTTTCGCAAGACCTATTGAGGCTGATTTCTTTTCAACATAACGCGAGCCGCCATTATCTACGATAAGTCTATCGTTTATATAAAGCATACTGCCGTCATCAGAGTTCAAAGAGAACGTATATTCGCCGTCTTTTTCCACATAAATCCATCCTGTAAAGCCCAGGGCGAAACATCCGTTTTGACTTTTTTCTGCAAAACCGTCAAGGCTTACTTTTTCAACAAAACTCTTATTCTTTTTCTTAGCCTCTAACAAATACAATTCCGGTTGTTTTGTATAGCCTGTAGGCAAATCATAATATTGAACAGTCAAACCTTCTTTCAAAGATTCCTCTTTTACTTTTTCATCTTTAAGGTCTGCCGGGAGCATATACTGAATCTTTGCTCCTTCTCTTTGTCTGATATCTTCATCTTTATTACCTGTAAATTTACTGCTTACGTTTACATAATAATTATTTCTGCGCTCAGGAGCACTGTCTCCCGTTGTAAACCAATCATACAAACTGTAAACATTTGTAATATTATCCATCCAGTGGAAACCGATCTGAATATTGTCACCCGTAAGACCGAGTGCAACTCTGGGCACTTTAACCTGGATCTCTTTGCCCGCATAATTGTAGTCTGTAATACCTATTTCTTTCCAAACATTTTTTTCATATTTGCAAACTACTGTGCGGTTAATATCAAATACGGAATAATTTATGAGATAATCATATCCTTCCCAACCTGTTTCTTTGTTGTTATCAGCATCAATGAAAAGAAGCATCCAATTTTCGCCTGTGTGCTTTGTAAGTGACTCAGCAGTACGCGCATAAAAATACACATTCTCTCCGTCATAAGCAAAACGGCTCTCTACAATATCGTTTCTGCCTGTTTTATTTGTATAATGGCTCTTATTGTCTGCACCCTGATAATTTCTTTTGGAAGTATCTCCTGTAAAATCAGTATATACCGGGTTCACTTCCTGCCATTTGGAGAAATCTCCCGCCGCATAAGGATTTGATTCTCCGCTGCTGACATCAGCCTTGCTTACCCCTTTAAATTCTCTGATTATAGCGCACATTTGATAATAGTAATTATCTGTATATCCGTTTTTCGCAGGCTCAATGTCACGGCTGAATTCACGGTTGTATTGATCTACAAATCCGAAATCATTTTTTCCCAAATTCATTGCAATCCATTCGTTCCAACGTGAAATGGTTATTACTTCTACTTCGGGATTCTTTTCCATTACCAAATCAAAAGCCTCACGGAATGCTATACCTTGCCCCGTATATTCCGACTCTGAAAAAATATCAAGATATTGCGAAGTTGAATACTCTCCGCTTCTTCCGTGTCCCATATCGGCAAAGCCTGCCAAACCGATTCCGGCAAATTCCGCCTTATTCGGATCTTCATCCCAACCGTAATAGTAACCGTAATTTACTATATCATTGTCCGGCCAGCACCAACGGCCTTCTTCTTCGCCCGGCCATGTTACATCTCTTGTCCAAGCAACTCTGAATGTAAAGTATTCCCTGCATTCTGCCAATACGGAATCTCCCGTGGCTTCCAAAACATCCAGCGGCGGTACCAATATAGCAAGAGGTTTTCCTTCCCAATGGAACCATAAGTCTGCGTATTTTTCATTTTTGTAGAATTGTTTATATAAATCCACTAAGTCTTGACCGGCAACACCGGGACCGGGCGTAATATCTGCTCCGGCTGCCCATGGTACGAGATATGGTGTCATAATTCCTTGTTCACGAAGTTCAAGGCTCACGTCAAGAAGTTTTGTAAGTGCATCTGCATATATATATTGGTTAGTAAAATCTAAATACAAGAAGTCAACACCGGCAGCGGACAAATAATACAAATCTCTCTTTATCTGCCAAGTATCACCTGCATCATGATAACCTGTCTCGGGCTCTGCCCACCAATGATACACATTTCTGCCTCCGAGTTTCGGCGACGAGGGGTTTTGCGCAATCAATTTCGTGTTATCAAAACTTGTATGCAAATTACGGTCGGATGTCCATAAGAAATAAAATACACCTACGTATTTATTCTCCTTAGGTCCGCCGACTTGATCATAGTCAGGCAAACTTCTGCCCAATGCGTCAACCGCAACTTCGTTATAAGTAGGTATTTGTATTTGAGGAGAATTTCCCCCTGCTGTAAGCACTTGCTTATCGGGATTTGCAAAATTTATTATCGGGTCAGGTGTTTTAACAGCCGGTGCCGGTGTTGTACCGTCACAACCTGAAAGCAAAGCCACAGATAAAACAGCGACCAAAGCTATAGCTACACCTATAGATATGTTCAAAATGGAACGTAAATGTTTTTTAAGCATGTTTATATCCTCATTCCGTATTTTTATTTTTTGATTATACAACCTTATGTTTGTTTTTTCAAGAAAAAACTGCCATTCTGTTATGTCAGAATGGCAGCTTAACTGTTTATTTTTGTATTTTTTCCAAATCGTTTTTACGAATTTCCACACGTCTTACCTTACCGCTTATGGTCTTGGGAAGTTCTGTTACAAACTCAACTATTCTCGGATACTTATAAGGTGCAGTATGTGTCTTAACATACTCCTGAATTTCCTTTTTAAGCTCATCTGTTCCCTCTTTTCCTTTTACAAGAACAATAGTTGCTTTTACTATTTGGCCGCGTACTTCATCAGGAACCGGAGTAACCGCACATTCCAAAACATAAGGAAGTTCCATAATAACACTTTCTATTTCGAAAGGTCCGATGCGGTAACCGGATGATTTGATAACGTCATCTATACGGCCAACATACCAGAGGTATCCGTCCTCGTCCATTGTTGCTTGGTCGCCTGTATGATAGTAACCGTCATGCCAAACTTCTTTTGTCTTTTTTGCATCTAAATAATAACCTATAAAGAGTCCGCAAGGTACATTGTCTTTTGTGCGAATACAAATCTCGCCCGTATCTCCTGTTTTGCACTGATTTCCGTCCGGGTCAAGAACCACAACATCGTAAAGGGGACTCGGTCTGCCCATAGAGCCGATTTTTGGTGTTGAACCTACAAAGTTTGCTATAGACAAAGTAGTTTCTGTCTGACCAAAGCCTTCCATAATAGTAAGCCCTGTTGCTTTTTTGAATTGATTGAACACTTCCGGATTGAGTGCTTCGCCTGCTGTTGTGGCGTATTCAATTGAGGATAAGTCATATTTTGACAAATCTTCTTTAATAAAGAATCTGTACATTGTCGGCGGTGCGCAGAAAGTCGTAATGTGATATTTCGCAAACATAGGCAAAATATCTTCAGAGCGGAATCTGTCAAAGTCGTAGGTAAATACGCCTGCTTCGCAGAGCCACTGACCGTAAAGTTTGCCCCAAAGTGCTTTACCCCAACCGGTGTCGGAAATTGTAAAGTGCAAACCGTCCGGATTTACATTATGCCAATGTTTTGCTGTGGGATAATGGCCCAACGCATACTTGAAAGAATGTGTTGCAATTCTGGGATATCCTGTTGTACCGGATGTGAAGAGCATAAGCATAGGTTCTTCTCCGCAAGGAGAATTTTCATTACGATCATAGTGTGTGCTGAAACGTTCCATTTCAACATTATAATCGTGCCACCCTTCTTTTTTACCTCCTACCAAGATTTTAAGCATTTCCGGGTAATTTGCTGCGGCTTTTTCTGCCTCAACAGATACATCTCCGTCTGCGGTACAAACTATCGCTTTTACTTTCGCGGCTTTATATCTGTAATCAAAGTCGTGCTCAACGAGCTGATTTGTTGCAGGAATTGCTATTGCACCGATTTTATGCAAGGCAAGCATACAGAACCAGAATTGATAATGTCTTTTGAGTACGAGCATTACTGTGTCGCCTTTTTTGATTCCGAGTGATTCAAAATAGTTGGCTGTCTTTGCGGAATATCGTTTCATATCCATAAAGGTAAATTTACGGTCTGTCTTATCATTTGCAACCCACAGCATTGCAAGTTTATCAGGTGTCTTTTCTGCAATGGCATCAACACAGTCAAATGCAAAGTTAAACTTATCTTCATTTTTGAATTTGATGCCGTTAAATACTCCATTTTCATCATAATATGATTCAACGAAATTATCGGCAACCGTTGTTGTTGTTTTTTTCTCAACTGCTTTTGCCGCAACAAACGGAGCTTCCGGATATTCCTCAGTTACAAGACCGTCCTGAGGATTAAGAACTACAGCGTGAAATTCACAACCGCCTTCACTTACTGCAACCATACCGTGAGGTATAAGGCTGTTATAGAAAATTGAATCACCTTCGTTAAGAATATCTACATGATTACCAACTTGTACTTTAAGTGAACCCTTAACGATAACATCAAACTCCTGACCGTTATGGGAGTTAAGCTTCATCGGTGTGTTTTGTTCTTCCGGAAGATACGGAAATTTTACGAGGAAAGGTTCTGCAAGTTTATCTTTAAACTTCGGAGCAAGGTTGTTATATTCAACTCCGTGTTGCTTTAAAATTTTAAGTCCCTCTCCCTTTCTTGTGATAGCAAATGAAGTAAGTGTTGTGCTTCTGCCTTCAAGTAAATCTACAACTTCTACATCGCATGCTTTTGCGCATTTGTAAATAAAAGTAAAGCTAAAGTCGGTTTCGCCTTTTTCCAAAACCTGATATTCTTCAACTGTCACACCGCAAAGCTTAGCGAGTTTTTCTTGTGTGTATCCCTTTGCCTCTCGCAGATCCTTGATTCTTCCTGCGACTTCTTTCAAACTGTAATCCATTTTTGTTGTCTCCTTTCAATTTTGACATATTTTTAATGGTTACGAATTTGAATAAAACAAAAAACTCGCCCCAAAAGAAAACTTTTGAGACGAGTTGTAAAACCCGCGGTACCACTCAAATTACGGAAAATTTTCCGTCACTTTCCGAGCTCAAACAAGCCCTTTGCCTTTACGCAGCATTACGGAAGGAGTCTACTAAGCATTGCCTTTCGGTCCTCCGACTCAGAAGTGATAAGTCATTGGAAAAATTCACTGTTGTCTCACACCAACCGACAACTCTCTGTGCAGTTTCAAATTCCGACCGTCTTCATCATAGTCGTTTCTTGCGATATTCAAATTCGCTACGCATTTTAACACTGCAAAATGCGTTTGTCAACATTTTTTTAAAAAAACAAAAAAAACAGCACCCTTTTGGATGCCGTTTTCGCTGTGGCGGAGATAGAGAGATTTGAACTCTCGCGCCGGTTTCCCGACCTACACCCTTAGCAGGGGCGCCCCTTCGGCCAACTTGGGTATATCTCCGTGTCGCCGAGCTTTTATGATTATACCATAAAATCCTTTTACGTCAACACAAAATTTCAAATCAGATTATTTATCTTCATCTTTTTTTGTCTTAACCTTATCGAAACCTTCTGTACTTTCTTTCTCAAACAAAATTTTTACTGTTTGAATAATCAATTCTATATCAAATAAAACTCTGTAATTCTGTATATACATAAGGTCAAGTTTCAACTTGTCATACGCAGAAGTATTATATTTACCATACACTTGCGCCACACCTGTAAGTCCTGCTTTAACTTTTTCTCTGTATTTAAACTCAGGAATTTCTTTTTTATACTTTTCTACATGCTCAACGCGCTCCGGTCTCGGACCTACAATACTCATTTCTCCTTTTAAAATATTGAGAATTTGAGGAAGCTCGTCCACTCTGATTTTTCTTATTATTTTGCCGACTCTTGTTATTCTGGGGTCGTTATCTACTGCCGGAATAACTGCTCCGTTTTTCTCTGCATCTACAATCATACTTCGGAATTTCAATATAGAAAATACTTTGCCGTCTTTTGTTACTCTGTCTTGTTTGAAAAACACAGGACCTCTGTCATCAAGCTTTATTGCTACGGCAATAATTGCCATGAAAGGCCAAAAGATTAACAACGCAAGAGCAGAAAGCACAATATCAAAAAATCTTTTCATAAATCTCTGCTCAGCAGTAAGTCCTACATTTCTTGAAAGCAAAAGCGGAGTGTCAAAAAGATGTATTTCCTCTGAACTTCTCATTATAACATCAGAAATCTTAGGTGTAGTATATGTTCTTATTGAATTATCATAACAATATTTCAATATTTTATTTCTTGTTTCTGACGGAACATCACATATAATTACAGCTTCGTATAAATGGCACTTTTCGTAAATAGCCTCCAAACCTTCCGTAACATTGATTAGTTCCTCTACGTGGAAACAATCGGCTCTTGAATTGAACTTTTCCAAAATTCCCTCAAACCAACGCTCTGCATATACCATTAAAACTTTTCTCGGAGGATATACAACTCTGTAAAGAAGTGACGCAATCGGACTCCACAAAGCAATTATGGCAACATCTGCAAGACTCATAACAATTATGGGTACTACCGAATAAAAATGCTTTGTAAGCAATACTATCTGCAAATAAATAATTATGTTTGCAGATATTGTCGCAATAGATTGCAAATATACAGTATTAAATATTCGCAAGTAACCTATTTTCCAACCTGCAAACAAAACAGTAAAGATATAAAGCATCAATCCGTATACACCGACAATCATCCAGTGTCCTAAGTTTGCGTAAGTGATTTCCATAAGGTCACTGTAATATGTTCTCCATACATAATAGAACAAGAGCATTTCTGCCAAAAACAGTATTGCTACAAATCCCAAACGAAAAATTCTTTTATATTGCTCACTTTTTTTCAAAATACCAACCCCAAATTTACTGTAAATATTTTTTGTACCGCTTGTCCGGCTTATTCTTCATTTTTTCAATATATCGTACACATCTTCTATGCTGTCAAAAACATAACTCGGTTTATTCTTTTCTTCTATTTTTTCAATGTCTTCAATTTTCGTTTCGCCGCTCAAAACACAAATGGATTTCACTCCGGCATTAACCGCTGACATTATATCTGTATGAAGTCTGTCACCAATAACTGCGACTTCATCCGGCTTGTATCCGTATTTTTCCATAATCACTTGAATCATACAAGGATTCGGCTTTCCGACTATAAAAGACGGTCTTTTTCCCGTGGTTCCGTATATACATTCTATAAAAGACCCCGCATCGGGTATAAAACGTCCATCCGCCACCGGACAAACCATATCCGGATGAGTAGACCAGTATTCGACACCATCTGCTATATAATCACACGCAATACGCAGTTTATCATAAGTTAATGTCAAATCAAAGGCTAAAATGACAAAATCCGGCCTTTTTTCTTCTTCTTTATAATATTCTTTTACTATTTCAAAACCTTTTTCGGTAAGATACTCTTCAAAAGCCGGTGTACCCAAAACAAAAAGTCTTGCTCCCGGTTTTTTAATTGTCAGATTATACTCCAGAGCATTAACCGAAGTAAAAAAATCTTCTTCTTTAGAAGAAATCCCCAATCTTGAAAGTTTTTCAACATATTGAGACGTTGCTTTCGATGAATTATTGGTGATATACATTGCTCTTTTATTTTGCTTTTTTAATATATCAAGAAACTCATGAGTGCCGTTAATAACATTATCTCCCAAATAAATAGTGCCATCCATATCTAACAAAAAGCATTTTATTTGTTTTAGACTCTCAACGCAGTACTTATTTTCTGAGATCATTAAATCGCCTCCGCACGCAATTATAGCACATATTCTCATTTCGCAAAACTATTTTTGTATTTTTTTGGAAATTAATGTATACTGTTCCCTACAGATAAAAAACAGGAGTATTTAATATGCAAAATATAAAAACAAAAGAAAATGATACACCTCTTTATACTAAGGGAGAAGAGATTTTCAATATGGTTTCACATATTGTCGGAGGCGCTTTGGCAATTGTTTCTATAACTTTATGCGTAATTATGGCCGCTATACACGGAAATGTGTGGGGCGTTGTAAGCGGTGCGATTTACGGCGGTTCAATGCTTATTCTCTATACAATGTCAAGTCTTTACCATGGGATAACTCATAAAAAAGCAAAAAAAGTTTTTCGCATAATAGACCATTGTTCTATTTTCTTCCTTATTGCCGGAACATACACCCCGTATATGCTTAGCGGCCTGCGACCGCATAGTCCCGGTCTTGCATGGACAATTTTCGGAATTATCTGGGCTGCCGCTGCTTTAGGAATCGTTCTTAATGCTGTAAACATGAAAAAATTCAAGGTTTTTTCCATGATTTGTTATATAGCAATGGGTTGGTGTGTTGCCACAGTAACAGGGCCGATGATAAAACATTTTCACCCAAATTGTCTTATGTTTTTACTTATAGGAGGCATATCATATACTCTAGGTGCTGTTTTATATGGTTTAAGCAAAAAGAAAAACATACGTTACATGCATTCTGTCTTTCACTTGTTTGTTTTAATCGGAAGTATCCTGCATTTCTTTAGTATACTTTTTTATCTGATGTAACAAAAAATTAAACTTTTCTTAATATTTCAAAAAGCGATTTCCACAAGTATTCCACAATTTTCCGCAGACTTATTCACAGAAATTTCCGACTTATCCACAGGTTTTCTGTGGAGAACATCTGATTTTTCGCTATAAATGATACCTTTTCGTTTTTGACCTGTTTATAACGCATATATTCGTTTTTGCGAAATCCACAAGGTTTTCCACAATATTCTGTGGAAAACTCTGTGTAAAACTATTGTTTAATTAACTCAAATCCCGAAACAATAACTTTGCTTTCTTTTAACCCTATTATGAACGCCGTATTTTCTTTCATTTTGTTAAAAAGTTCCTCATTAAAAAAATCGCCCTCTTCTTCTAACGCTATATTTATATAAATTTCTTTGTCTTTTTCATCAAATAAAAAACCAAGTAAAGAATTTACAGAATTCCTTCTGTTGCTTTTATTCATCTGTTTTGCAGAAACTTTCTTAACAATAACTTCGTTTCCCTTTTTCTTGGCAACAGTGATACATTCTTCATAATTAAAAATTGCTCCTATTATTTCACACGAGTTGTTCAGTGATGATATACTTTTTAAATATGTTTCTTCGTTTATTTTAAATTTCCCATTATCATATTCAATGTGATTAACAACTTCTCTTCCTGCAGTATTTAAATTTTGTTTTGCTTCTCTGCTTTTTTGTTTTTCTCCGAGAGGTTTTACAGAAGATACAAACAAAGAAGAAAAAATGAATATTGACACAAAAAAACATAATATTTGCTGCATTAAATCCACCCTCTCTTTTAATTTACAATAGCAACTTTAACCGTTGCAATATTCATATCTGCACCTGTAATTTTTTCAAATAATGTCGGATTTTCTCCGGTTGCAGAAATAATTACCCTATCTCCCTTAGAAAGAACCTTCTCGGCAATTTGCTCTTCCCCGTGATAATAAACAGCCCTTTCTCCAATTCTTTTTTCCAAAGTAAAATTGATTTGATATTCTCCGTAACAGGAAAGATTTCCTTTAATGTATGATAAAACATCTTTCGATAAATAGCCTCTTGTGCTTATAGTTTCCGCCGCATCATAACAAATATCGTTTACCCGTTCACTTGTCGCCATATAAATAAAAAATGACAGACATATCAAAACTATATAGAAGAATGCTCCTATTGATAAAATATATGCCACAAACTTTCCCGTCATATATCCCCAACCCCCTTTAATTAAATCTTTCGGGCATCGGCATTATTACCGACACCCGAAATAAATTTTTCTCAAACCGCTTTAGCAAACGATTGATCCTTAAGCACAAAAGAAATATTAGTTATTTTGCCGTATGCATCGTATGTTTTGCTCATTGTGAACAACGTATTGTCATTATATTCCGAAAGTTCTTCTGTACTGGTAATACTTTCGCCGTCAACACTGATTTCATATCCGGATGCAGAACTTTTGTTTAAATAATTTTTTACTGTAGTCAAAGGAACAACAGAAGTATCTTTTAACATCGTGTCCAATCTGCTTTCTTCTTCCGTTACCACGTCAGCAGTATCTCTGAAGCCTCCCATCTGTCCGACAATCGCATAACTAATAAGTCCCATTGTCAAAACAATAATAACTATACTAGCAATAACCTTTTCCATATACACTCTCCTATCATAAAAATCATTACAATCTAAAGCAATCACACAACTTCTTCACCGCTTAAACTTTCCTCATCACAAAAAGCAAAGTAAAGTTCCAATCTATTCCCGTCCAATACACTGTGCTTTACTTCAAACAGCATATCGTTCTCTATTTTTTTAAGAGAATTTAAATTACTGTCTTTATGAATAACATACATTTCATCAGAAAACTCCACATTTATTTTTGTTTCATATTTTTCTGTTGAATACCGAACAAAGTCCAATAAATATCCCCCATAGACAACATCCCCTTTTCCGGGGATTCTTCCGAAAGTCACCTCCTTAATATTTTCATTGGCATCTATGGTCTGCCCTGCAGCACTTACCAAAGCTGCGCTGCTTCTGTAAATGGGTATTATTGAAATAAGCAGTGCAAGAATTACTGCTCCGATTATAATTTCAGTTACAACTTTATCCATTTAATATACCTCCGTTTATTTTATTACTTAAAACTGTTGAAAACTCATAGAATTTAACCAGGGTTTTAACATATACATTAAAAGAATCGTCATAGCAACAAATAGTCCCGTTACTCCCACTATATGGATAAGATTCACACGTTTTTTGATAAATCTGGCATATGCCCTTTTTTCCTGTAAAAAATCCCCCTCAATACTTTTGATAGCTAAATCAAAATCATATAAAAATCCTATACATATTTTTTCATAAAACAATTTAGAATCTATATCCTGAGTTTCACTCAAAAGTTCATAAAAAAAGTCTTCTTTATCTACATTACTTTTACGTAAAACATCCATAATGTTTTCCAAATCTTTTTTATAGCAGTCTGCTCTTTCATACATGTTATTTACAACCTGCATATAATCCACCGGCTTTACACTTCCGCACATAACAAAAATTTTCTTTAAAAAGCGTAATTCCTTTCTCTTTTTAAAAGTCTCTCCCGACTTTTGTATAAACTTAATCAAAAAGGGAACATAAAAAGCAATGCAAGAAACAATAATTGTAATGATTATCTTAAGCAATAATTCTTCTTGCTGTATTTCTCCTATCACAAGATCCGTCAAAACAACCGCTATACCTATCATAAGAGAGCTTCCCAAAAAGAAAAATCTCAATTTCACTGCTTTTCACCCCTTTTTCTTTAGATAAAACAAAATCGCAATAAGTATAAACAAAAAACCTATATATGCGGCAGCAAAAAGCATTCCGCTGCGAGAATCGTAGTATTGCATCTCTGAGCTGCTTAAAATACTTGCATTATAAAGCTTTACTATGGGAAGTGCGCTCATAAAAGCAACAGACATTCCGATATAGCTCATTGCCGCACCTTTTAAGTCCTGCTGGTTTTCCAAATCCTCCAAAATATCTTTAATCATTGTATCAAATTGAATTTTTACACTTTCCGTTCCGCCGTTGTAATGTGCTAAACGAATTAAATCAAGTAAAACAGACATGTGTTCATTTGTATACTTTCTGTCTATTTCCCAAAAAACCTCCTTCGTTTTTTCTGTTTCATTTTGTTTCATGGCATCATATATTCTTATCATTTCATTTTTAATGCCTTTGGGCAAATCCGGAATACTTACTTGAATTGCTTTTGATATACTGCCTTTTGTCATAAATCTCGACAGTAAAATTTTTATTGCTTCCGGCAAGCGTTTTAAATAGCTGTTCATAATAGAATCCGAGACAAACTGCAACAAAAACAATACTGCAGTGAGAGAAAAGGCAATGTACACAAGCGCAATATACCAATAAGGCATATAAATATATACAAATAATACCGATAATATCAAAACAACTAATGTAAACCCCAAAATCACAAAGACACTTATTTGCCTGTTCTTTTCAAAAGACGCAGAGTTAAAAACTGAAATTTTATATGCTATTTCGTTATTAAATTTAACAAAATACTTGTTTTTAGAAAGAGGTCTGTATATTTTCTCTGCATATTTTTCAAAGAAAACAGAAGATGAAATTCTGCCATACTTTCTTTTTCGAATAATATTAAATACCATAAGTGCTAAAGCTCCCGCTATACAAATACATCCGCCTGTAAAAAACAAAACAAATAAAATTTTCTCCATAAAAATCACACACCTTTAAACATTTTTCGTATTTCCTCGGTATAATCCTCTCCCGCATATCTGCTCATTTTATTTAGGTAATGTTCCGACGGAGCCTCTGAAATCTCCCATTCAGAGCCCTCTTCCTCGGCATTTTCTTTATATTTAAACAATGTTTTAAGCATATATTGTTTTCCTGCCATTAAACTGCTGAAGTATTTAATGCCAATATCCATAAATTCCATCATAAGAGAGTCCTTTTGTTGTTTTCCTTTTATGCTCAAATCTTTTTTTACATATTCATCTCTCCACGATGCATCTGAAAACACTTCGTGTATACTGTCTACAACAATTCGCCCGGATTTTAACCTTTTCAAATGTATTATTAAATCTATACAATTCGAAATATCCTCCTCTGCTGTATTTTTATCATGATACATCGGCGTTTTCATCATTAAATTCCTTAAATTCGGTATAACTTCCTTTGGAGAAAAAGAGTGCATTGTTGCACTTACTCCGGCATTAAGCCTTAAAGCTGAGTTTACCAACTCCGAAACCTCTTCCGGCAAAGTAATTTCACTAACAACAAGAACATCGCGAGAAGTTTTAAGTAAATATGCAAAACATTGAGCCAAATTTCTTTTACTGTTTTCAACCAACGTAATTACGTTCTTTTCGGGATATTTCACTCCTATTTGCAGCTCATTTTGTTGGTCGAGAATCCCTATCCCCCACGAGTTCGGGTATTCGCCTATCATAGAAAGCAAAAAAGTACTCTTTCCCACACCCATATCGGAACCCGATACAATAAAACTGCCCCTGCCTCTTTGATTGAATTTCAAGAATTCCACAATACGATTATCCACCGTTTTGTACTTATCCCTTATATCCTCCAAAGAAACAATACTTAAATTAAAGATTCTTTCATTGTAATAAAGATCATCATCCCCGGGAGTAACATCATATCCTGCAACACTTATTCTGTTTGAATTATTTTTAGCTGTTACCAACATAGGGTTTTGCATATCATAATTCAGAGCTGATTTTTGAGTAGTTTTTTTCTGAATGTTAATTATTGTCCCGCTGTTTCCGAATTTCAAAAATTTTAAATGAATCTTTGCACCTTTGTGTATTATATAAATGTAATTCTTATTTAAAATACCGATTTCATTTATATCTTTATATTGCAGTGCCTCAATGCAACTTTGACCGTAGCTCACTGCATACAACAAAATACATATAAAATTCAATTTTTCCCTTTTTGCCTCATATTTTTTCATAAAATTTGTTTCCCGAGACATTTTTTCTCCGACTTTTACCAATAAATCACCCTCGACAGAACTCAAATCCTCAGTAAACTCTCTGTAATTATCCCATATTTCTTCAAAAGAAAAATTTGCCAATAATAACTCAAATACTATTTCCGGCTCGTTATTTCGGATCGTTTTAAAATCCACAACTTTATTGATCATCTCTTCCAATTCTTCTTGCTTATAAGCTTCTAAAAGCCTTATATAGTAATCTACAATGCTCTGTCTTGCAGATTTACTTCCAAGTGCCGCCATATCTTTTATGGAAGTAAAAGTTCTGATGGCTTTTTCCGCATTCATTCTGTCTACTTTATATATTTCAGCAAAACGAATACTGTCAGATAAACTGTCAGCTACAATCTCTATTAAATTTTTCCATGCTTGTGAATCAATATATCCCATATCAATAACCCTGTTAAATATTACTTGACGGCACATACGTTTTTTCTGACGGAAGTTGTGCATCATTTAAATAAATGCGAATATCTAAAACCCCCTCTTTAACAGCTTCTGTTAAAGAATTATGTTCTTCTTCATTTACAGCAAAAACAACGGTATAACCTTCTTCTTCATTTTTATTTTTTACAGAACCCCCGTTATCTTCTTGTTGTATATCATAAATTTGTATTTTAGGTACAACTACGGCAGAACTTCCGTCAGGATATTTCAATAAAATATCCGCAAATCTTCCGGGCATTGCCTGACCTGCTACTAAGCTTCTGATTTTAAACTCTTTTAACCTTTCTGTTCCGTCACTATCCTTTAAAAATTCCTTAAAATTTTGCGAGGACACTTGTTGTCCTTTGCAAATTGTGTATTTTAATTGCAAACCGCAAATATCTTCAAAATTTCCAACATAATCCGATGTAACGCATCCCAAGGGCATCTGAACTTTTTCAAAACATGTTTCTACTGCCTCTGTTATGATTGTATTTTCAAGTAAAGGAGTATCGCCTGTATAAGTTAACACACTCATATACGTATACATTTCCTGTTCCAATTTCTTCTCATAAAATTCTTTTTCTTCTTTTTTTACTGATGGTATAACTATAAACGTATATATTCCCGCCACTACTGCCAAGCTTAATAAAAACAATGCTGTTTTAAAAATTGTATTCTTTTTCATTTACATACACACCTTTCTTCACTGTTACCCGCTGCTCTGAACAACCTATTAATAATCTTTACATATCCTGCCTGTTCTTCTCTTCCTTTGGTTTTAAAAATAGGCTGAATTTTTCCTGCAAAATTACGCTTATAATTTTTTTCATCGCTGTAAAAAATTGCACCAATGTATTTTTCCTCTCCCACCATAAGCATAATGCTCTTTTCCGGTAAACTGCTCTGCTGATTATATTCCCAAACTGAATATAATACATTTCCTCCAAGACTTTCGTAATAATCCTTACATGCTTCAATATCATCAATATTTGCAAGAGGAGTTGCTATTGTATAATCACATTCGCAAGCTAAATTTTTCACTGCAGGTTTATCGTCATATCTATCTGTTACAAATATTACACAGTCAAAATTTTCCTTGCCCCATTTAACCAGATCGCTGATATAGCCTTCATTTTCAGGCTCTGCCTCTCCTATAAATCTTGAACCTGAATAAAACAACTTCCCTTCTCCATCGGAAGTTTTATTTATAAGCCCTTTTGAAAGCCACTTTTCACAATCTTTTTTAAATAATGACTCGCTGCTGAGAAAATAAGGAGAAATTTCTTCTTCAACACTCTGTGTACCGTAGTTTCTATTCAGATCCGCAAAATAGTTAAGTTTTTTTTGGGTTCTTTGACTTACAGCCATAACGCAAGTTTTCATTCCGAAATATGTTGTCGCAACTTCCGCCAGTTCCCATGCAAAAAACACATTACAATCTATATAAACGGAAAATCTCTCTCCCGGATGTGATATTTTTTCCGGTATGATATTTAATTCCACATTATTTTTTATTTCTTTTAACGCATAAATAAGTTCCTCTGCTGTTTTGTACCTGTTCTCAGCTCTGTATGCAGTGCATTTTTTTATAATCGCCTTTAAACTACCGTCAGCTGCAACATTTGATAAATTTATCCCATTATCATCAACCCCTCCCAACATCCATGCCATTATGGCTCCTATGGAGTAAATATCGCTTTGCAAACATTGATTTCCGTAAAAAACCTCAGGGGCTGTAAAATACTTGCCCGTTATTTTGATTGTTTCTTGTAAATTTTCCCTTCTTTTAACATCTAACGCCACTGAACACTCAAAATCCATAAAGTAAACCTTGCCGTTTTGCACGATAATGTTGGACGGTTTTATATCTCCGTGTATATACGAAAATGATGAGGTGAGCACGGAAACAAATTCTGCAAGTTTAACGGCAAGGTCTATTGTTTCTTCCGGAGTACTGAACTGTAGAGGTGGGGCTCCGTCCAACCATTCTTCCGCAATATATTTTTCGCCTTCTTCTTCAAAGTTGCAAATAAATTGCGGTATATCGAGGTGCTTAAAATTTTTTAACGCTTTCAATTCTGCTTTATAATAACTGTCCTCATTTACCCATTTTTTCACAGCTGTCATTTTTCCTGTAGCGGTATCCACAGCTTTATACAGCCTGTTTTCAGTTACGGTTTCTAATATTGAAAATCGTCCGTTTAAAATCTCTTTCATTAATTGCACCTCCGTTTATTCCCGTTACTTCAACGGTTACAAGCAAAAGAATAAACCAAAAAACAACAAAAATCGACGGGATTACTATTTCCCGCCGACCTCTAAAATTTCCCTGTATTTAGCTAAAAACTCAAACAGGCCGAGAATATTATTTCCCGACCTGTTATAAAAACCGACTATTTTGGTGCTATTACCGTAAAGTAATTATCAACTCCGGCTTTTATTGCTTCCGCAATTTTTGTCTGATAACCTTCATCAACCAACTTCTTTTCCTCTTCTTGATTAGATAAGAAACCGCACTCCACTATGGCAGTTGTTACTTTACAATTTTTTGTAATAATTATATCCTCTGACTTTAAAAGTGCTTCTCTTTCGTTTTCCGGCTCCAAAATTTCTTTTAACGCCGTTTGCAAGCTTATTGCCAATTTTTTACTGGAAAGAGACTCCTTTGTATAAAACGTTTGCGCGCCGTGATATTGAGAATCACTGAAAGAATTAAGATGAATACTTATAACTATATCAGCTTTACTCTCATCCATCATTTTCTTTCTTTTGAGCAAATCCTGTCTTCTCTTTGCCGTCATAGAAAGTTTTTCATCATCGTACCCCAAAACATCTTCGCTTCTCGTCATAATCACGGTATACCCCGCATCTTCCAGAAGTTTTTTTGTTTTTTGCGTAATTACCAATGTAATATCCTTTTCTTTCGCACCGCTGTACGCACTTACTGCACCCGGATCTTCTCCTCCGTGCCCTGCATCAAGTACAACGATTTTTCCGGTTGTGGAAAGCGTTTCCACATATCCCGAGGCACTGACAACTTTCCCTTCTTCGGCATCCGTAAAGCCTATATTCAGTGCGATAATTGCCGCCACAAGCACAAAAATTAAAATTCCCAATATTACATTTGTTTTTTTCATTATAAGTATCAAATAAAGACACCCCCTGCATACCACTTACTAAAGCATATTACAGGGGGCACTAAAATATTCTTAATTTTTTATTCCATTAAATCGTCAGTCAAACCGCCAAGTCCTTCGATTACAGACATTACCATCATGATTCTGCTGAAAAGTTCTCTGTCGTAATTTTCTTTGTACACAGCAATCAACGTCTTTGCAAATTTTCGCAACATCATTATTGCATTAGGCTCGCCGTAATCTCCGAAAATCGCCGCAAAAATATCTTTTGTTTCACTATCATTTGGCAACTTCTTGAATCTTTGCTTCATTGCCTCATAAATTTTATCACTGCGCTTATCGGTCTCTATGCACATTGATAAAAGAGCTACTAATTTTTCGCCTTCTATACTCTCATCGGAAATCATCTCCGGAAGCTTTTCTTCACACTGCGATGCCACATATTCCGCAAGTTCATATAAAATATGTTCATTAGCAACTGCGCACATACGGAATGCTTGCTCAATTTCCGCTTTTGCTGAAGAACTGCCGATTCTGTTGAGTGCTTTTACTGCACTTAACAAAACATCTGATTTATACAATGCATCTTTGTCTGTTGTGGAATATACATTCTTTTCAAGAACGCTCAAATTTTCGGAAATGCAATTACGGAAATACTCATTATTGGTCAAAATTTCTATTTTTTCAGCGATAAAAGCATAAATATCAGGATTGCCGATATTTATTTGATGCAAAAATAAATTTTTCCAATCTTCTACAGTCCAATCTTTTGTAGTTTCTTCTATAAACTCTTTATTCTCCGCAAACCTGTCATCCATTTTCTTTTCGAAAACTATCCAAGCAGATTCTCTGTTTTGAACGCTTTCTTCATAAATATCAATGACAAGTTCCTCTATTTTTTCTGAAAACTCTTCTATTTGCATTTATAAATCCTCCTGCCCTATTTGGCATCTTCTTTCGGAATCGGTTTCTTCTTTTTGGATTTGCGAGGTCCGCCGTATAAAAATTTGCGTAAAGCCGCTGCTTTTGGCGGATTTTTAATGATTCTGATACCGTGATAACCCATAATATAGCCTATTCCGGATGCAAGCAAAATAATAATTCCCGGGAAAAACGCGGTTGACCACGTAATGTCCGGCACCACGCTCACTTCCGTAGGCGGTGAAATAATTCTGTAAAACCACATAAAAGGCATATATATAACAAGTTTTGCGTAGTGATTCAATGATTCTATCGTCAAAAAAGGATGTTTCACTATAATATATTGGTCAGCTAAAAGAATAATAATTTCTTCTGCCAATAAAACAGCCGCAAACATCATAAGCGCACAAACAAAACCTTTCGTATTATACCTTGCCCAACCGTACGGCTTCCTGTCTGCTTCGCCGAAACCGTGCATAGTTATATATAACATAGCGATAAGAATCAATGTTACAAAAAAAGTATATACGCTAATCACCACATATATTTGTGCATATTGCTGTAAACATATAACAATTACGGGGAAAGCTACCCAACTCAAGGCAACCGCCAACATATACACGTAAGCGAGCTTCCCCATACCTTTTAAATGCGTTTTAATATTTGGCATCATATCTTAAAACTCAATTCTGACAATTTCAGTGTTTTTAACCTTTGATGTATCAATGTCGCAGATATCGTCGCCAAAAACAAACAATGTTTCGATTTCGCCCGACTCAATTTTAGCTTTCTGCTGTTCATTGAGCATTGTTACACCGGCCTTCTTAAGAATTTCATCATTTACACCGATTGTAAGCTCGTCTATGCTTGTGGCTTTGCCGTTCTTAATTGCCGCGAATTCTACAGAGGCTCTGTATTTCTCGGGAATCGGTTTGCCCATAGAATTAGAAGCAACAAACGCAGGCATAATGGCTGCCGTAAATGAAAGAATATTGTTAACTTGCTTTTCCGTGCAAGAAGCAGAAATCAAAACTCCGATTTTTCCTGCTGACATTGCGCCGCTCTTCAAAATCTTTCCGAATGCCTTTTGCACTGCTTCCATAGCGTTGCCCATTGTAAATCTCTCAGGAAGTACAAATCTTCCTCTTTCACAAAGAACATCTGCGTTTTTACCGCCCATGGGAACTGCTTTAGTGATAGCATTTCCGTAATGTGAAATCATCATGTCACAACCTGCAGAACACATAGTACATTTATGAACAAACATATTCTCAGGAAGCGGAACAGCTTTCATTCCGTTCATGTTTTCAGTAAGAGCGCCTGTAGGACAAACAGAAACGCACAAACCGCATGACATACAGTCTGCTTGATTCAAAGGAAGTCCCATTGCCGGCTGAACTGTTGTATCAAAACCTCTGTCAACCAAGCCCAAAACGCCTCTGCCCGTAACTTCTTCACAAGCGCGAACACACAAACCGCAAAGAATACATTTGTCTGTATCTCTTGTGAAATATTCTGAACGAACTTTCATATCAGCTCTCTTATGTTTGTAGCCGCCGATTCTTTCAGGTTTTACATCATATCTGTTAGCATAATCAATCAAACGGCACTCATAATAGTCAAGGCATCCGCATTCAAGACATCTTGCAGCTTCTTTTTCTGCTTCTGCGCGAGAAAAGCCTTTCATAAACTCGTTAAAGTCGCCTTTTCTTTCCTCTGCCAAGCGGTGTTTCATAGGAACTCTTTCCTCTGTTCCTCTAAATGCATATTCTTCTTTAACATCTTCTTTCGTGAGAGGTCTCTTTGAATAGAACGCATTATCCTCATTTTTCACTATAGTCGGAACACTGCCGCTCATCATATATTCATGTGCTGCAACTGCTGCTTTTTGAGCTTCTGCGATTGCCGCGATAGCAATTCCGGGACCTCTGTTTGTGATGTCTCCGCACGCAAACACACCTTCAATTGATGTTGTATATGTGTTTTCGTCAGCAACTACAGTATTCTTTCTTGTCAGTTCGAGACTTTCAAAACCTTTTACATTACAGCCTTGACCGATAGCCATTATAACTGTGTCAACATCTATAATGTCGAATTCTCCTTCAATCGGCACAGGTGCACGTCTGCCGCTGGCATCAGGCTCGCCAAGCATCATTTTTTGTGCTTTTACTTTTACAGCTTTACCATTTTCTCCTATAATTTCAACAGGATTGCAAAGGAATTTAAAGATAACTCCTTCTTCTTCTGCCTCGTCAATTTCAACTTGCTCGGCAGGCATTTCTGCACGTGTTCTTCTGTATAAAGTATAAACTTCATCAGCACCTGCGCGCACTGCACTTCTGCAAGCATCCATAGCAGTGTTACCACCGCCTACGATTACAACTTTTTTACCAATATTGGGAATATTTCCCAGATTGATTTCACGAAGGAAATCAATACCACCCATAACACCGGCAAGTTCTTCTCCGGGGATTCTCATTTTACTGCTTGTCCAAGCACCGATTGCAACAATAACTGCATCGTATTCGGCAGACATTTTTTCGAGAGTGTATTCACCTTCACCGATTTTTATATTGTTATGCATTGCAATTCCCATAGATTCAAGCAATGCAACTTCTTCTGCAACAACAGCCTTGGGAAGTCTGTACTCGGGAATTCCGTATCTGAGCATACCGCCCATTTCAGGCATCATATCGAAAACTTCTACTGTGTGGCCTTTTGCTCTGAGTGAAGCTGCAGCAGTAAGTCCTGCAGGGCCGCCGCCTATTACAGCAACTTTTTTGCCTGTTTCTGCCGCAATTGCCGGTTTATACGCATCTTTGCCTTTTTCAAGGTTTACATCTGCTGCGAAACGCTTAAGGTTTGCAATTGAAACAGGCTCTTCAAGAGCTGCTCTGCGGCAAGCTTTTTCGCACGGATGCGGACAAACTCTACCAATTGAAGCAGGAAGCGGAATTTTTTCCATGATCAATTTTACTGCTTCTTCTGCATAACCGTTTGCAATCAAACCAACATATCCCTGACAGTCTGTGTGTGCGGGACACTCCAACATACAAGGAGGGCGACAATCACCTGTGTGGTCTGTCATAAGTAATTCAAGAGCAACTTTTCTGGCTCTTACAACTCTGTCTGATTCTGTGCAAATTTCCATTCCTTCGAATTGGGGGCCAACTTCCGTAGAACATGAGCGCATCAATTTTCCGCCTTTTGCACTTTCAACTACGCAGACACCGCAAGCACCGTAAGATTTTACTTTTTCATTATGGCAAAGTGACGGAATGTCCACGCCATATCTTTTAGCTACGTTTATGAGGAGTTCGCCTGCTTCTGCTTCAACTTCTATATTGTTTATTTTAAAATGTATACTCATTTCAATTCTTCCTTTCCTCTTACACAATCAAACATGAATTGCGCCGAATTTACAGGATTCTTTACATTTGCCGCACTTAATACATTTTTCTGTATCAATTACATGAGGCTCTTTTACTTTTCCGGAAATAGCTCCAACGGGGCACTGTCTTGCACAAAGAGTACATCCGCGGCACTTATCGGGATCTATCTGATATGTAATCAGACTTGCGCAGTGTCCTGCGGGACATTTCTTATCATAAATATGAGCTTCATATTCATTGCGGAAATATTTAATCGTTGTAAGTACCGGGTTTGGAGCTGTTTGACCGAGACCGCAAAGAGCACCATCTTTAATTGTAAGACACAATTCTTCCAGTAACTCAATATCTCCGTCGCGTCCTTCTCCGTTTACAATTCTGTTAAGGATTTCCAACATACGTTTTGTTCCTATACGGCAGTGAATACATTTTCCGCAAGATTCCTTTGTTGTAAAATCAAGGAAAAATCTTGCCATGTCTACCATACAAGTTGTCTCATCCATAACAACCATTCCGCCGGAGCCCATAATAGCACCTGTTGCGGAAAGTTTTTTATAATCAATAACAGTATCCAAAAGTTCTGTGGGGATACATCCGCCCGAAGGGCCACCCATCTGAACTGCTTTAAATTCTTTGTCGTTTCTTATACCGCCGCCGATATCGTAAATAACATCGCGAAGTGTTTTACCCATAGGAATCTCAACAAGACCGCCTCTTTTGATTTTTCCTGTAAGAGCGAAAACTTTAGTTCCTTTGCTGTCTTCTGTTCCCATTGCAGCAAAAGCTTCACCGCCGTTTGCCAAAATCCAAGCAACATTTGCAAAAGTTTCTACGTTATTTATATTAGATGGTTGCTGCCAATAACCTTTTTGTGCAGGGAAAGGAGGTTTAAGTCTGGGCATACCTCTTTGACCTTCCAAAGATTCAATAAGTGCTGTTTCCTCACCGCAAACAAATGCGCCTGCACCTGCTTTAATTCTCATTTTGCAAGAAAAACCGCTTCCTGCAATATTTTCACCTAAGAATCCGCGTTCTTCTGCTTGTTTAATAGCATTTGTAAGACGAACAATAGCAAGCGGGTATTCCGCACGAACGTAAACAACCGCTTCACTTGCACCGATTGCATACGCGCCAATGAGCATACCCTCAATAAGGTTGTGGGGGTCACTCTCAATAACTGCTCTGTCCATGAATGCTCCCGGATCTCCCTCGTCGGCATTACAAATCAAATATTTTTGTTCGCTTTGTGACTGTCTTGCCGCATTCCACTTAAACCAAGTGGGGAATCCTGCACCTCCGCGGCCTGCAAGACCGGAAGTTTTTATTACATCGATTACTTGTTCAGGTGTCATTTCGCCCAAAACTTTTGTAAGAGCTTTGTAGCCGCCTGCTTCAATATAATCATCAATACTTTCGGGATTGATAATTCCGCAGTTTCTCAAGGCAATTCTTGTCTGTTTTTCCAAAAATTCTCTGTCTTCGTCTTTAAGCTCATACTTTTTAAGTATTTCGCTGTCGAAATTCTTTTCTTCCAGTGCCTTTGAAAACTCCGGCAAAATATCTGCACTTACTTTGCAATATGTGCGCTTCTTTCCATCGTCTATTACATCTACGATAGGCTCCAAATAACACATACCTATACATCCGGTTATAGAAATCTCTGCAAAGCTTGTATTCTCTTTTAAATAATCATAAATTTTTCCTGCACCTGCCGCAATTCCGCAGCTGCCTTGTCCGATTACTATCTTCATTTATTTTCAGCCTCACTTTTCTCTCTTAACTCTTTTAAAATCTTCTTTACCTTATCGGGAGTAAGGGAACCGTATGTTTCATCGTTAATCATCATAACAGGTGAAAGGCTGCAACATCCGAGACAAGCAACAACTTTCAATGAAAATAAACCATCATCTGTTGTATCGCCGTCTTTTATTCCCAATTCTTCACAAATTGTTTCTTCTATTTTCTTAGCTCCGTTTACATGGCAAGCAGTACCGCAGCATAACAAAATCAAGTATTTTCCCACAGGTTTAAAGCGGAATTGTGTATAGAACGTAGCTACGCCCAAAACTTTTGCAGGTTTAATTCCTGTTTCTTCTGCTATGTGCCACAACACATCAGTAGGCAAATATCCGTATATTTCCTGCGCGTGCTGAAGTATTGTTATAAGACTTCCCGGTACTTTGGCATATTCTTCCATAACCGGTGCCAATAAAGTATAATCGTGTTTTTCATTACATTTGCAATTTTGACAATGTTCCATTTTTTCTGATACTGTCCTTTCTGCTGTTATATTAAAACTTACTGTGTTATTTCTTCGCCGTTTGGTGTAGGTTCCGACGGAATTTCCTCTGTAGCCTCAGGTGTTGTTACAGGCTCTTCTGTTGACGGAACTTCTGTAGGCTCTTCGGAAGGAGTTTCCGTAGGCTCTGCTGTGGGTTCTGCTGTAGGAGCTTCCGTTGCAGGTTCTGCTGTAGGTTCCTGTGTAGGTTCTACAGTAGGAGTTTGTGTGGGTGACTGTGTCACAGGAGCTTGTGTGGGAGCTCGTGTAGGCGTCGGTGTAGCAGGTGCTTGCGTAGGAACTCGTGTAGGTGTTTGTGTAGCAGGTGCTTGTGTAGTTACTTCAGTAGCTGCAGGTGTTTCTGTAGGAGCTTCCGTTGTAATTCCCTGCGTAGGAGCTTCTGTAACAATTTCAGTAGGCTCTGAACTTACCGGAGCATCTGTAGGAGTTCCCGTAACTTCCGAGGTAGGTTCGATTGTACTTATGGGATCTTTGGTAGGTTCACTGCCCGGATCCTTAGAAGCATTATATATCTTCACGCCCAAAATAGCTAAAACAATTACTACCAAAATGCAACAAACAAAAGTTACTATTGCAGGCCAAATTTTTTCATTTTCGGCAGTAGAACCAAATCCCAGGAAATTTTTAACTTTATCCAAAAAAGTTCCTTTTGAATCTTCTTCTTTATTTTCCGTATTGTTTTTATCATTTGATGCCTTTGCCGCGCCAACACCTGCTGCAGCTCCGGCTGCGGCACTTGCCGCTCCGCCCGTCACAACAGCTGCTGCCTTTTCGTGAGAATCAGCTCTGATAACCATAACGGAAGTATCTTTTTCAAAGCCTTTTTCTGCTGCCGCCGTCATCATTTTATCTATAATTTGGCTCAAGCTCTTTGAATTTTTTATCATTTCGCAAAGGCTTTCTTCTGAAACATTGTCACAGAAAGAACTACTGCAAATTACGAAAATATCTCCGTGTTTAACTTCTGCTTCGGAATAATACGGCTCCGGTTGCATTTCATCGGGGAGTATTCCGAGATATTGCGTGAGCTTGTTTCTCTTTGAGTGAGTTTGCAATCTTGTTTCATCGATGATACCGTTTTTGAACATCATGTATGCATGATTTTGTTCTTCTGAAAGTTTGCTTAACTTGCCTTTCCTGAAAAGGAAAATTCTGGTATTTCCCAAATTACAAGTAATAATAGCATTCTCATATATTGCAACTGCAGCTACAGAAGCCAAAACATCTCTGTTGGAAAGTTCCGTTGCTTTTGATGTTACAGATTCATTTGCGCTGTTTACAAATTCTTCCATATATGAATACAAAATGTCTGCAGCTTCGTCATATTCGGCACTTATTTTATCCGCTCCTACTTTTGCTTGAAGCTCTGCGAGCTTTTTAACTGTAAGTAAAGAAGCCTCATCTGCATAACGCTCTGCGCCGAAACCCTCAGATATTGCATAAAACTGAAGACCCTCCTGCTCTCTTTTCTGTCTTAAAAGAATCTCGGATGACTTATATTCTTCTGTTATGTATTTTGAATTCAGGTATATATTATTGCTGTTATATTCTTTATTGTTTCCCGGGCATGTTGCTGCCACTGCTCTGTAAAACATAATTAGCACCCCATTCACATCATTAAATTTGTCCAAAGTCTATTATAACACAAAAAAAAGACGTAGCAAACAATTTTTGTTCGCTACGCCGCTCCAATTTATTACATTTTTCCGTTTTTATGCTTTTTCTGAGTAAATGTAATTCAGTCTGCCGTAAGGTGCCGCATCTCCGTCGGAATAGAACGTCCATACCTCAAACTTACCGTTTTCATCCTTTTGATAATTGTCTGCCCATTTAAACTGAATATCAATAAGTGTTTTTCCTTCATTGTCAGGAATTCCCAAATCGTTTCTCGATATTGCAAGCATCATTTTGTTGCCTTCGATTTTCATTTGAACCGTTCCTGCGTTTTCCCAATTCCAACCGTTTCCGCCGACCTTTGAAAGCACGCCTGAATTTCCGTCGGGCGAGGTTACATTGACCGCAAAATCATAACCGTACCAATTCTTGTTGCCTTCTGCACCTGAATTTATAAAAAGCGTCATCCAATTTTCGTCGGCAGAATCAGTTAAATCCTTTACAGTATCAACATAAAAATAAACATACTCTTTGTCGTGGGCAACTTTCATATTGACAATGTCATTTCGTCCTGTTTTGTTTATGTATCTTTCATCGCCGAAACCGGCTTGATTTCTGTCAACAATATCGTTGTCATAGTCTTTATATTTTGCCGAAATTGCCGCATCTTCCCACTGGCTGAAATCTCCGTTTATGTCTATAGTTTTGTCGTCACCCACATAAACGCGTCCCTCCGAACCTTTATATTTTTTGATATAATCTACCATTTGCATATAGTAATTATCTCCGAAAACGCTTGCCGCAGGCTCAATATCTCGGCTTGTGTTATAATCCGCGCAATCTACGAAAACAATTTGCTCATTTCCGGAAGGCTTTTGCCTCTGTGCAACCCATTCATTCCAACCGGTAATAAATATCATTTCAGGGTCTTGTGCTATTGCATACTCCCACTGCTCTGCAAAGTTGTAACCATACAAAACAGCATTTTCAGATGTATCGTTCTTGCCGTCATGCCAGCTTCTCGTTCTGTCATTTCCGCCGTACCATGCCGTACTGCTAAAGCGTACAGTGTCGGAATGTTGCGCAACGGAAACATTCATAACTTCTTTTCTGCCATCTTTGCCGTAAATTGAATCTTTTGTAAGTGATCTGTCAAATTCCATCCAGGGAAAACCGTTGTCCCCTCTGTCTCTGTTTGGCCACTGTGACTCTTTAAGCGTAAAATATTCTTTTATTTCAGCCGATGCTTCATAAGATTTACCTACAATCATAGGCTTTCCATCCCAGTTATACCAAAGTTCGGAAAGTCTGGGATATTTTTTGTTTAATCTTTGGCTATTATATATTTTGTTATAAATTTCCTGCATTGTTGCGCCGGAATTAGTATTTGTATAAAAAGCCAATTTGGGAACATCTATGCCTTTTTCAAGGTATTCATACCAAATTTTAATAAGTTCTTCCACTCTTGCAGTATATGAAAATCCATTGGTCGCATCAAAAACGATAAAGTCAACTCCGGCATCCGTGAGCATTTGCACATGTTTTCTCATTACCCATTCATCAGTAGAAAGGTAATAACCAAAAAGGGGTTCGCCCCAAAAATGGTGTACTGTTTGAGGACCGCCGCCTGCTGCCATCCAATTTTTCTCAGAAGTGAGTGCTTTTGAATTATTTTTTACTATTTTACTGTTATCATAAGGGCCGCTTGTTCCGTGTTCGCCCATCCACAGAAAATAGAAAATACCCACTTTTCTATTTTTTGCAGCTCCCACGTCAGTAAAACCGTTAATTTCGCGCCCCAAATCATCTGTGCCGCCATACTCGCCGTTTAATTCTACAAACGGTCCTTCATATCTTACATTTTTCTTTTTTTGATTTTTGTTGCCGGTCATACTATCGCAAGCCACTAACCCAAATATCATAGAAAAAGCAATAAATAAACAAAACAATTTCTTTTTCATGGGTATTCCCCTTTCGAAAATAATACAGATAATATAACAAAGCAAATTATCGTTGTCAAATTGATTTAAAAACCGCAATCTCCGCAACAGAACGAAATCTAAAAGGCACTCCCGAGCAACCTATTCCGGAAGTTATATACATTTTTATACCGTTATACTCTTTTCCCCCGTAAAAAATTTTCTTTTTGGGTAAAATGTCTTTTTTTAACAAAGCAAACTCAATGTTGAACGGAATTTTCATTTGACCGCCGTGAGTATGTCCCGCAAGCATTATATCAGGAGCATTTTTGCTGTCTACATGCAATGCCATATCCGGATTATGAGTAAGTAAAACAAACTTTTTGTTTTTTTCTTTAGCTTTTTGATGCCAATTTTTTGTAAGTTTGCCGCAATCTTCTTGATTTGTTTTTATATCTCCGAGACCGCAAAATAACACATCTTTATACTCAAATTCATCATTTTCCAAAACACGCACAAAATTTCCTGTTTTTTCTAAATTCTTGATATATTCTTCTTTACTATACCCCGTATTTTTAAATATTTTATTGTCATGGTTGCCTAACGTAATTAAAATAGGACAACTGTTCCTTTCGGATAAATTACGCAAAAAATCTTCCACTTTATGAAAATTTTTCATATTGCTGCATAAATCGCCGGTAATGGCAATTATTTCCGGCTCTTCACTGCTTACCATATCAATAATTTTCTTACGGTCAACCAAAGAAATATCAAAATGTAAATCTGAAATTAAAACAGTTTTAACACCTAAATCTGATTTTATACTTTTTAAAATAACTTTTTTTGCCTGTATATACATAAAAATACAAGCTATGATTGTTAAAATTATCATTTTTTATTCTTCTTTTTGTTATCTTTTTTACGCTTACGCATACCTGCCAACGTAATGTCCTTTTTAAAGAAAATAAGTGCCGCCATGCTTGCAAGACCATATAATACAGCTACTATAGCTAAGGCAAAAAAGACATAAGCAAGGTACTTTATTAAATCTGACCACATAAAAGGTCTTTTTGCTTCAATATTATCTACCTGTACAAGTCCTATAGTAGCTCCTGCAGAATCGGGTTTAGCTATATTGTTCACATTTGAGTTTTCATTAGGAGCTTCTGTTTCTTTCAAAGGAGGAATAGTAAAATCCTGCAAAAATTCAGGCTCCTTTGTTGCCGTCGGAGAAGGCGAAGGCGAAACGGATGCAGATGCAGAAGGCGTCACTTTGGGTGTAATCAAAGGATTATTTATAATACCTGTGCCCTCGGGTGTTGTCAGACTTTTCGTCGGTGAAGCCGTTGCTGCGAAAACAGCTGTAGTGTGAAAAAGTATAGAAAACACAAGCAATACCGACATTAAAATCAGCAATAATTTTTTTGAAGTATTTGTTTTTTTGATATTTTTATCTGCCATTTTACTCTCCGCAATCAAATTATTCACCTATTATATACGGGCCTCTTTGTATCTTTTTTGTTTTGTAGCGTCCCCACAATGCATATCCGATAACCATACCTACCCAAATACCTATCACTAACGCTGCAAGTAACCAAAAAACAAATGCTCCTGCCGAAATGGAATCACCGTTATTGTTCTTATTTGTTGATGAATGATTATCCGTAGGTATTATACCCGCTGTCTCGCTGTTTTGTAAAGTCGGAGTAGCTCCCGCTGTACTCTCCGCTTCCGGAGAAGCTTCCGGATTCAAAACTCCTGCCGCAACAAATTTGCCTAAAGTAAATGAGCTGAATTTAGCTTTTTCTGTTTCCGATTCCGGAAAAATCTTTAAAACTTCGTTTTCAGATATACTGAATATGGTTATTTTTTGGTATTTTTCAAAAACATCAACATTTTCAATTTCAATATCAAGAGTTGTATCAGGCGAAACTTTTCTTCCGTTCATTTGTAATTCAAGCTCAAAATATACAAAAATATCCTTATCTCCCTCTTGTGCTCTTATTGATTGTATTATTTGCGGCGACAAAGTATTAATGTTTGATTTTTTTACATTTATGGCCAAATTTTCATTTACATTTCTTTTATCTTCATATTGAGCCGTCAATTTAAAATCGCCTATTGAATATATAACATTCGGGGATTTTGTCGGTTCACTTACCGGCTCATTTGTGGGCTCATTTGTCGGTACTGCCGTTTCTGCCCAAACAAAATTCATACTTAAAACAGCAATAAAAGTTATAACAAATATTATAAATATTACCTTTTTAAAATCCATAAATCGTTTCATTCTTTTCTCCGCAAAATAAATAATCATAGGTAATAAATAAAAACGGACTCAAAAGGAGTCCGTTTTATAAATCAAATCATAATTTAAATCAGATACCTGAAAAAATTTCTTTATTAAGCTCTTCAATCTCGTCTGTTTTTTTGCTTGTGATTTTATAATCATCGCCTTTTTCATTAACAAGAGCTTCAAGCTTTTCAACTGCTTTCTCTTCAAGAACTTCAGCTTTGATTACATCTTTAATGCTGTCTGCAGCACCTTCTTCAGACTCTTTTGAATTCTCATAGTCTGTAATTGACTCTGCTCTTACAACATAAATAGCTGTTTCTGTTTCGATCATTTCAAGATCTGTCATTACAGTATTTTCTTCTGTTGACTCTTCATTGTCTGCAGTCTTAGGCTCGCTTTCAGCATCTTTCTTAACAATTTGTGTGCGGTCTGCATTCCAAATCATTGAAAGTGCGTAATCTGTAATTTCTTCAACAGCATCTTTTGCATTGTTATTGATTTCACTTAAACCGCCTGTTGAACTTGAAGATGAATCATCAGATTCAGCTTTTACATAATCAACAAAAGAAAGTGCTTCTTTATCAACTGTCTTATTTCCTGCATCATCTAAAACATATTCACCGTTTGAATCTTTTTTATATGTGTTCATCGTTTTACCGGAATTGTAAGTATCGATGATCTCCTGTGCATATTTTTTAGCTTCATCACATGCTTTGTTGTATGCATCCAACTTTGTCTGATAATCTTCTGCTTGATCGTCTGTGGGTTTTGTAACATCAATAGCAATTTTGAATTTACGAACTCCTACTGTTCTGTAATCATCGGGATTTTCTTCGTAAATAGCTTTAAGCTCATCATCAGAAGGATTTATATCCTCTTTAAGTGCTGTTTTATATTTTTCAATTGTGCTTTGAATTACAGCAAAATCTTTGTATTCTGAAAGGCTCATACCGCCGAGGAAGTATGCCTCAACCAATTCTGCTGAATATCCGTAGCTGATATACTGGTTATAGTACTGTGTAATATTAGCTTTAAGATTGTTCTTCTCATCTGAAGTAAGTTTATAACCCTTGTCTCTTGCCAATCTGTATTGAGCTTTAAACTGTCTTGCATCTTCAAGAGCGTTTTTAGCAGCCTCTGCTTTAACCTCATCTGTCCAGAAAGCTTTGTATAACTCATCTTGTTCTTCAGTTGACATATCACTGAAACCTTCGGGTTCTTCAAACTTTTCATCTTGTAATTCATACATTGCTTGTTGCAAGAAGAAAGTATATTCATAATCATAGATTTTAAGCCCGTCCACTTTAGCAATGTAACCTGTAGTCATTGTAATAATAAGTACAATAGCAATAACAACAGCAACAAATGCTCCAAGTCCTACGGAAATCCATGTGATTAACTTGTTGTCATAACTTTTTGTGTTTTTCTTTTTGGGTTTAAGTCTCTTATCGGCCATTTTATACCGCTCCTTATATGAATTAAATTACAGAAAATTGTGCTTTGCCCGCATTGTGCAAAACTGCTTATAACATTATATATATGTTTTTCATTTTTTGCAATGGTAAAATTTCAAAATATCCTCTGCAAAAACAAGAACTTCTTGTAATTTGTTTTTTCCGCTTAATTTATACAACAAATACGGCTCGTCAGATGCTACAAATTTGATTTTACTTCCGTATTTTGACATAAACTCCGTACCGGTTGTTATATTTTGTATTACGGAATAAAAAGCTTTACTTTCTGCTGTCGTTATAAATTCAACGCTTCCATTCTTCTCTATTACAGAACTGATACCTACTTTTGAACATAAATACCTGATTCTGGATATTTTTATAAGATTTTCCACGCTTTTCGGTATATCCCCGTATCTGTCTATAAGCTCATCAGTAATCTCGTATTCATCATTTTCTGTCTCTACACGAGATATTTTTTGATAAATATCAAGTCTTGCTTCTTCGTTTTCTATATAATCCGAGCCAATATAACCATTTATTTGGAAAGAAACACTTACTTGAATCTTTTCTTCCGGAATTTGACCCGTTTCTTCTTCGATAACCTCACTTAAAAGTCTGCAATACGTATCATATCCGACAATTGCCAACTGTCCGTGTTGTCTTTCTCCCAAAACGCTGCCTGCACCTCTTATTTCCAAATCTCGCAATGCAATTTTAAATCCGGATCCGAATTCCGTAAAATCTCGTATGGTACGGAGTCTTTTTTCAGCATTTTCATTGAGCGTTTTATCTTTTTTATACGTAATGTATGCATATGCAGTCTTGCCGGAACGTCCGACGCGGCCTCGTATTTGGTATAGTTGTGCCAAACCCATGTGATCGCTTTCTTCAACTATAATTGTGTTTACGTTTGGCATATCAAGACCGGATTCTATTATGGTTGTACAAAGCAAAATGTCATATTCCCCTCTGTAAAACGATTCCATAACTGCTTCAAGTTCCCTTTCTCCCATTTGACCGTGTCCTACGGTTATTCTGGCCTCGGGAATAAGCTCTTGAAGCTGTCTTTTTTTCTCATCTATAGATTTCACTTTATTATATAGGTAGAAAACTTGTCCTTTTCTGCCCATTTCTCTGTAAACGGCATTTTTTATCATTGCCGGCTCCCATTCTGCCACATAAGTCTGCACCGGATGTCTGTTTTGCGGCGGTTCTTCCAATAAACTTATATCTCTAATGCCGGAAAGTGACATATGAAGTGTTCTCGGTATAGGTGTCGCGGAAAGCGTAAGAATATCCACGTCCGGTCTGTCTTTTTTCAATTTTTCCTTATGCATAACGCCGAATCTTTGTTCTTCGTCTATTACCACAAGTCCTAAATCTTTAAATTTGACGTTACCTTTTATAATACTGTGCGTTCCTACAAGGATATCTGTTTTTCCTTCTTCAAGATCTTTTAAAATCTTCTTTTTCTCCGCAGTTGTGCGAAATCTGCACAAATAATCTATTTTTACAGGAAATTTACTGAATCTTTCCACAAAATTCTTGTAATGTTGCTGTGCTAAAACTGTAGTCGGTACTAAAAAAGCTACTTGTTTTCCTTCACAAACTACTTTGAAAGCAGCTCTTAAAGCTACCTCTGTCTTTCCGTATCCTACATCGCCACATAACAAACGCTCCATAGGATGATTTTTTTCCAAATCTTCTTTAATTTCTTCTGTACATCTTAATTGGTCATCAGTTTCGTCATAGGGAAAATATTCTTCAAACTCATTTTGCCATACTGTGTCACGAGAATATGCGTGCCCTTTTATCTTGGAACGTCTTGCATACAATTCAACGAGCTCTTTTGCATAAGTACGCAAAGATTCTTTAACTTTTGCAGTAGTACGATTCCATTCAGCTGAACCTAACTTATTGAGCTTTGGATTTATACCATCCGGACCTATATATTTTTGTATACTGTCAAGCTGAGGTGTCGGAACATATAAAACTCCGTCATCTCTATAGTTAATTTTTATATAGTCACGTCTGATTCCGTCAATTTCTACCGTTTCAATCTTTTCAAAGCGGCCTACACCGTGTACTTCGTGTACAACCAAGTCGCCTGCTTCTATTTCGGCGAAATTTGATATAGGCTTTCCTTTTAATTTTTTTCTCGCTGCTACACGTTCTCTTTTAAAAAGAGAATCATCGGAAAAAACGGCAAATTTAACATCATCACATATAAAACCTGAGGATAATCCATGTTTTGACACCATTATTTTAACTGTTTTTGGTATCGCATTATCCTCTTGCATTGATAAAAATCTATTTTTCTTACCTTCGCTATCTGTAACAAGTACTGTTTCGTACTTATTTTCTACCATTTCCTGTATAGAATCTAAAAGCATTTGCAAATTGCCGCCAAACGGGTCTGTACTTCTGCACGGGAACTCAATAATTTCGCAATTTTTTCTGTCTGCAAGGAATTTATCTACATATATAATATTATATGAAGACTCTTCGCACATCATTTCCGTTTGCAGAGAATCCATCATAATATCATAAGTCTTTGCTAAAACACCTATTGAATCCTGAATAGTCTCACAAATTCTTACATAATCATCTTTTGTGGAATTTATAGACTCATTAAAACCATTTAAATCTTCCAAAAAAACATGGCACTTACCTGTATAATCAAAAAGCGTATATTTATTATCTAAAATATACGGTAAATATCTGTCATATCCTTGAAAAAGATTTCTCGGAAGCATTTTATCTACATCACTTTTTACTCTGTTGTATAAAGAAGATGTTTCTTTAAGGTTCATAAAATCCAAATCACGTAAAATATCGCTTCTTACCCTGTCTGCGTGATCCCAATTCCAAATATATGTCTCATTATCAGGCAAAATCAGAACTTCATCTGTTTTTTCAATTGTTCTTTGTGATAAAATGTCAAAAATTCTTACAGAATCTATTTCATTATCAAAAAATTCTATTCTTATAGGATTTTCGGCACCATAAGGAAATATATCTACAATATCTCCTCTTACGGCAAATTGTCCTTTTCCATCAATTTCAGATAATCGCATATATCTTATTGATGATAATTTTTTTGCTAAATCATCAATTTCAATTATTTCGCCAGTTTTAACCTTTATTCCTGAATTTTTAATGTATTGGGGATTCGGGAACCACTGAGCAACGGCTACAGGAGTGGTAATAAGAATTTTCCAATTACCCTGCAGTAATCTATACAAAACATCTATTCTTTGAGCGCTTAACTCGGAACTCTTTGATTCAACATCATAAAGCATATATTCATACGGAGCTAATACTAAAATATCCTCCGGATTTTTTATAAAAAATCGCAAATCATCTGCGAATTTTGCTGCATACAGCGCATTTGAAGCAATATATACACATTTTCCTTCACATGCACCATCTTTTTCATCATCAGTAACAGCACATATAATGTTAGCAGCGTATGACGAAGTAATTCCTGTGAGACTTATTTTTTTATTCTCACAGGAAAAATTATCATAAAATTTTTTATAACTTTTACTTTTTTTTATAAAATCAAAATTGTCCATAATCGCCAAAAATCAGTATTTATATTTATTTATAATTACTTTTTTTACTTTTTTCCTTTACTGTTGAATTTATTCATTGCTTCTTCAACACCTTTTTCAACAATAAACAAAGCCGCTTCTGCAGCTTTTTCAAAAGATTTATCCAATTTTTCTTTTTCTTCCGCAGAAAAATGTCCTAAAACAAACTTTACGGTATCCATATTAGGATTTTTAGGTCCGATTCCAACTTTAATTCTTGTGAAATTTTCAGAGCCCACATATTGTATAATTGATTTCATTCCGTTATGACTGCCGGCACTGCCTTTTGCCTTTACTCTGATTTGTTCAACATCTATTGCGTAATCATCATACACTACAATTAAATGTGCCTCGTCACTTTTAAACCAATTCATAACACTTTCAACAGCTTCTCCACTGTTATTCATATACGTTTGCGGCTTTAAAAGAACAATTTTTTTGTCTTTATGCTGACAAATAATATATTTACTCTTAAATTTCACATTTTCTTTTTGATTTTCGCCTATTTTTTTGATTAATTTATCAATAGTTTTAAAACCGCAGTTATGACGAGTATCCTCATATTCAGGTCCCGGATTTCCCAATCCCGCGATAATCCAAACTTCTTGATTTGATTTATTATTTTTCTTATTTAAAAATTTAAACATAATTTTTTACTTTTTTCTGATTACATCCGTCGCATTTGTGCGGTCAATTGAGCATTTTTCCTCTTGCGATAACTCAAAATCAGGAATTCCTTCCTTTACTTGCTTATAATACATATTGCAACCCTGTCTGTATTGAAGACCTGTAATTACAAGAGCATCTCCGTTATCATTTGAAAGACCTACAGAATAACTTAATTTTGCTTCACTTTCCGCTGCTGTATGATATCTAATTATCTTAACTTTATCGAAACACTTACTTTGTTTATCTTGCAATGAAGAAATCTCTCTATGAACTGCTTTGAGATCTGTTTTTATTTCAATTCCATCTCTTAAAACATCATAAAGTAAATCCTCAGCACTTTGACCTTTAAGTTTATCATTAAGCAAAAGTTGTTTCTTCTGTAATTTATTTACTTTCTTATATAATTTGTAAATTATAATAAAACAAATAATAAGCAATATTCCAAATAAAATAAATACATATAAAAAATACTTTTCCATAAATAACACCCTTATTTGCTTGTTAATAATTCAATAAGACGTTCCCTTTCATCCTCGGAATAATACTCTATTGTTATTTTTCCTTTACCTTTATTATCGCTTAACAAAACTTTCGTGCCTAAAGAAGCTCTTAATTTATCCTGCACAAATTTTATTTCTTGTTTATTGATAATATCTTTTTCGGAATCATCGTTATTTTTTACTTCTTCTGTCTTAGAACTAATTCTTTTTACATACTGTTCAACCTGTCTTGCATTTAATCCGGCTTTTACTATATATTCTGCAGCCACTTTCTGATCTTTTGCCTTTACAATAGATAACAACGGTCTTGCTTGACCAACAGTAAGCTCTCCGCTTATCAAAAAACCTCTTACATCTTTTGAAAGATTTAAAAGTCTTAAAGTATTAGCTACAGCAGGTCGGCTTTTTCCGACTATCGAAGCAACTTGATCTTGTGTCATTGAAAATTCTTCCATAAGTTTTTGATATGCTTCGGCTTCTTCAACAGGATTTAAATCTTCCCTTTGAATATTTTCAATCAAAGCAAGCTCCATTACTTCTTTTGTAGTAGCAGTTCTCTCTATAACAGGAATTTTCTTAATTCCTGCAACTCTCGCTGCTCTCCATCTTCTTTCGCCTGCAATAATATAATAAGTATCATTTTCTTTTGTTACAATTAAAGGTTGAATAATACCATGTTCTTTAATTGATTCTGCCAAAGCTTCTATTTTTTCTTTGTCGAAATTTTTACGCGGCTGACCTACTCCCGGTTCAATTTTATTTATATCAACCTCTATAACGCTGTTTTTTGCTTCTACAGTTGTATTTTCTTTAATTAAAGCACCTAATCCTTTTCCAAGTGCTGATCTTTTTACAGCCATTTTCCCAAAACCTCCACTAAAAATAACAATTAACGTATATTAATTAATTCATCCGCAAGCTGTAAATATGCTTCCGCTCCCTTTGAGCTTTTATCATACATTATAATGGGAAGTCCATAGCTCGGTGCTTCACTTAATCGCACATTTCTCGGGATAAGTGTTTGATATACTTTGTTTGTAAAATGCTTTCTGACTTCTTCGGCTACTTCGATTGATAAATTGGTACGAGCATCAAACATTGTGAGTACAACGCCTTCTACTTTTAATGACTTATTTAAATGCTTTTGCACAAGTCTGACAGTATCCATCAATTGAGATAAACCTTCTAAAGCAAAATATTCACACTGTATAGGCACCAAAACAGTATCAGCAGCAGTTAAAGCATTCAAAGTTAATAATCCTAATGAAGGTGGACAATCGATAAATATATAATCATATTCATCTTGTACTTCTGAAATAGCATATTTCAATCTGTTTTCTCTGGAAAGAAGACTAACTAACTCTATTTCCGCTCCTGCAAGGCTTATACTCGAAGGACATAAAAACAATGTTTCTTGCATAGTTTCTAATTTTACTTCCTGTATAGGTGCTTCATTTATAATCACATCATAAATAGAGGATTTCATTTCCTTTTTATCCACACCTAAACCGGTTGTAGCGTTTCCTTGTGGATCTAAATCTATTAAAAGAACGCGTTTTCCCCTATACGCAACACAAGAACTTAAATTTATTGATGTTGTAGTTTTTCCTACACCACCTTTTTGGTTTGCTACAGCAATAACTTTAGCCATAAAACAAGATACTCCCTTTCATAAAATGTTTCACGTGAAACAATGTATGTTTATTAAATATCAAGGTTCTTTACAAACTTTGCATTTTCCTGAATAAATTCTTTTCTCGGTTCAACCTTTTCACCCATCAAATCTGAGAAAATTTCATTTGCAGCAACTGCATCCTCTAATTTAACTCTTAACATAACTCTGGTTTTAGGATCCATTGTTGTTTCCCACAATTCTGTAGGTTGCATTTCACCAAGACCTTTAAATCTTTTAATAGAAAGATTTTTATCTTGCTTTGACCAACCTTTTTCTTCTATTTTGACAGCTAACTCATCATCATCAAACGCATAAAAAGATTCTTTTCCTTTTTCCACGCTATAAAGAGGCGGCTGAGCCAAATATAGGTATCCATGTTCAATAAGAGGACGCATATATCTATAGAAGAAAGTCATTAACAACATTCTAATATGTGAACCATCTACATCGGCATCGGCCATAATAATTATTTTGTGATATCTTAATTTTGTAACATCAAAATCAGGACCAACATTTGCTCCTAATGCCATTATTACAGGAAGAAGTTTTTCATTACTATATACTTTGTCTATTCTTGACTTCTCTACATTAAGCATTTTTCCCCACAAAGGCAAAATAGCTTGTGTTTCTCTTTGTCTTCCCATTTTTGCTGAACCACCGGCAGAGTCACCCTCTACGATATATAATTCACAAAGTGCAGGATCCTTTTCTGAACAATCTGACAATTTTCCCGGAAGTGATGTGCCTTCCATAGGATTCTTTCTTCTTGTTAATTCTCTTGCTTTTTTTGCTGCTTCACGTGCTCTTGCAGCAGTGAGACATTTTTCTATAATTAACTTTGCAATTGCAGGATTTTCCTCTAAAAAATCTGCAAATTTACTTCCTACTACATTTTCAACAAGAGTTCTTATTTCACTGTTTCCTAATTTTTCTTTAGTTTGTCCTTCAAATTGAGGATTTCCTAATTTTACGGAAACAATGGCTGTCAATCCCTCACGAACATCTTCTCCGGCAAGACTCTTATCATTTTCTTTAATGTGATTATATTTTTTAGCATAATCATTAAATACTTTAGTCAAAGCAGTTCTGAAACCCGTCAAATGCGTTCCGCCGTCTCTGTTAATAATATTATTTGCATAACAGTATATATTTTCAACATAAGAGTCATTATATTGCATTGATACTTCAACACTTGAACCATCTTTTTCACCGGAAATATAAATAGGCACTTCATGTAATACTGTTTCTTTACGATTTAAGTATTCAACATAAGAAATAATACCGCCTTCGTAATGCAAAACAACTTCATTTGATTCTTCTGCTCTATTATCAATTAAAACAATTTTTACGCCCTTATTAAGGAATGCCATTTCTCTGAATCTTGTTAAAAGTACATTATAATCAAAAACAAGTTCTTCAAAAATTTCTCCATCGGGTTTAAATGTTGTTTTTGTTCCTGTATGTGTAGAAGTACCTATAACTTTCAATTCTGTTACAGTTTTACCTCTTTCATATCTTTGATAAAAAACTTTACCTTCTCTGCTTACTTCAACTTCAAGATATTCAGACAAAGCATTAACAACAGAAGCACCAACGCCGTGCAATCCTCCGGAAACTTGGTATCCTCCTCCGCCGAATTTACCGCCTGCATGAAGAACAGTGTGCACGACTTCTACTGTAGGAATACCCATCTGTTTATGAATACCTACAGGAATACCGGCACCGTTATCTTCTACGGTAATAGAATTATCGCTGTTTATAATGACATTAATTGTATCACATCTTCCTGCCAATGCTTCGTCGATACTGTTATCAACTATTTCATAAACAAGATGATGCAATCCTCTTGCTGATGTACTTCCTATGTACATACCGGGGCGCTTTCTTACCGCTTCAAGACCTTCCAAGACCTGTATGTCATTCTCATTATAATTATTAGCGTTTTCCACAAGAATTGCTCCTTTTCTCTAATTAAAATCCTTTTTTAGATCTCTTTTTTAATGTTGAAACAGATATAGGAGAAATATAAACTTTTGAATTTTCTTCCCCTTTTTTATCCGCTGTTACTATAAATGACTTAGGCATATCCTCAGAAATTGTCACACTGGCTCCCTTTTGCTCTGAATTACTCAAAAAGTTTCTCGTTTCTTTTGTTGTAGTAGTCTTATCAATATCAAAAAAACCTATAATTTGACTACTTTTTATTGAAACATTATCGCCAATATGCAAATACATGATTAACTCCTAAAAAATTCATCTATAATCTGTATTATTGTATCACAAAAAGGTTTTTTCGACAACACCGCCGTTTTTAATTTCAAACGGTATTAATTTTTTTCCGTCACACTTTAAGGAATCGATATTTACACAAGAAATAAAAGTCTGAACACCGTTTATTTCTCTTAAAAAAGCTTCTTGCCTTTTATCGTCAAGTTCAGAAAATACATCATCTAATAAAAATATAGGTTTTCTGCCTGTAACTTTTTTTAATAATTCAAGTTCTGCTAATTTTAAAGATAATATTGCAGTTCTCTTTTGTCCTTGAGAACTAAATTTCTTCATATCTTTATCATCAAGCTTAAAATCAATATCATCTCTGTGAGGTCCGGAAAGAGTCATTTCTCTTTCAATCTCTTTCTTAGCTTTACTTTCTAACAAAATAAATAATTCTTCTTTATATTTTTCAACATTATTTTCAGCAAGTATTTCCCGGGAAATATCCGTACTGTAAAAAATTTTAAATAATTCATCTTTTTCGGCACTTTTTTCTGCTATTTTTAAATGTTTTTCTGAAGCAATCACAGATAAATCATTTATAATTTTATTTCTCTCATATATTATTTTTGCACCTATATCCGAAAGTTGCTCATTCCATACAGTTAAAAAAGCATTGTCTTCTTTACACTTTCCATATTTTATATTTTTTAACAATGTGTTTTTTTGAAATAAAATTTTATTATATTGGAGTAAATCAAAATAATAAGTAGGTTTTACTTGACTTATTGCTATATCTAAAAACTTTCTTCTTACAGAAGGACCTTCTGAAATTAATTGCATATCTTCCGGTGAAAATATAACTGCTATAACATTTCCCATCAAGTGCCCTGTTTTTCTTAAATATAAACCATTAACTTTTATATACTTTTCTTTATTTTTATTATATTTTATTGCTATATTTTCCGTTATATCATCAGAAATATCAATTTCTATATTAAAATGATCTTTGCCATAATTTATTATATCAATATCTTTAGTTCCTCTAAAAGACTTACCTATTACAGTGAAAAAAATGGACTCAAGTAAATTTGTTTTACCTTGTCCGTTATTTCCGTAAAAAACATTAACATCATTGGATAATTTAATATCCAATGATGTATAATTTCTGTAATTTTCCAATAAAATATGACTAATAAACATATTGATTTTTAATTAAACTGTTTTAGAAGTAATTTTAACCGGCATAACAAGATATTGGAAACTTTTATCTTCAACACCTGTTATAACACAAGGTCCCAAAGCATGTGTAAGAGAAATTATAATATTTTCTTCGCCTGTAGCTTTAAGACATTCCAAAATATTTTTAATACACATTCCTATTTCAATATTTTCCCCTGTAACTTCAGCAGAAATAACTTCTCTTAAAATACCGTTTTCTGCGTTAACATACATAACAACTTCATCATTATTATCAAATTTAACAGCAAGCGGATATTTCTTTTCATCTTGTATAACGAGAGATGATCTTTCAAATGCGCTTAAAAACGCCTTATTATTTATTATACAGGTCGTTTTATATTCTCTTGGGAACATTTTCCTATAATCAATATAATCGCCTTTATAGAGCTTAGAAACCATTCTGAATGTATCACAGAAAAACATAATCTGATTTTCATTGCAGCAGAAGTGAATTATTTCGTCCTCACCGCTTAATGATTTTGAAAGCTCATTAAGAATTTTTGTTGGTACTATTATTGAAAACTCTCTTGAATCATCAATTTCTATAGTTTTTTTAGCCAAACGGAATCCGTCTATTGCTACAAAACTAAGCTGATTTTCCTTTTGCTCAATATATACTCCTTTTAATATAACTCTTTTTTCATCTTGCATAGCTGCCGCAAAAGAAGTTTGTTTTATAAGTTCAACAAGAACACTTTCTTTAATATCAAAAGAAACAGATGTATCAAGAAATGCAACCGGCGGATAACTTTCCGTAGGATAAACTTTGATTTTATAATTTGCATGTCCGCTTGTTATAGAAAGCATTGAACCATCATTGATCGTTTCAAGTGTAACATATATATCCGGGAGTTTTCTTACAATATCGCCAAAAGTCTTCGAATTAACAACAACGCTTCCTATTTCTTCAATAATAGCAGGAATTTCATAAACAATACCGAATTCGTTATCATTTCCGGTAAAACGAAGTTCTTCGCCGACTTCTATCAATATTCCTTGCAAAATATCAGCAGTTGTTTTTGTGGGTACTGCTTTTTGAACAATATTAATACCGCTTACCAAATTATCTCTGTTACAAGTCAATTTCATAATAAATAACCTCCGGATGCACATCGCTTTTTATAATATAATATAATATTCTTAGTAGTAGTAGTAGTAGTATCTGTGGATTATGTGGAAAAGTTAAATTTTTAGCTATATATAGGCAAATTTGCCTGTTGATAACCCTGTTAATAACCGTGAAAAATTATCCACAGTTTCCACAGCATAATTATTTTATGATTTTTTCCACAATTTGTCCACAGGGATTTTTCCACATATCCACTTTTTTCTGTGGAAAAAATCAAATTATAATATTCTTTTTAAGCTCTTCCATTATTTGTTTGAGCTCTGGATTAGTGTCTACTTGTTTAGTAATTTGGTCACAGGCATACATTACAGTCGTATGATCTCTGCCGTTAAAAGCCTTTCCGATGTCCGGATAAGACATATCTGTAAGGGTTCTGCACAAATACATTGATATTTGTCTCGGGAAAACCAATTCTTTTGTTCTCTTTTTCGAAAGAATGTCTTCTACACTTAAATTAAAGTATCTGGAAACACTATCTATAATAATATTTGCATCTATTTCCTGAATATCACTCTTTTGGTAATGCTTTAAAGCTTCTTTTGCCAAATTAAGAGTAATTTCTTTACCTTGCATAAGCGAAATTGAAAGATGATTTATCACACCTTCAAGTTCTCTGATATTATCACTTGTATAATTTGCAATATAATCGAGAATTTCATTATCTACATCTATGGAATTTTCTGAGGCTTTCCTGTTAAGAATTGCAACTTTTGTTTCAAAATCCGGTACCTGAATATCAACAATTAATCCCCAACCGAATCTTGTACGAAGCCTGTCTTCGAGAATTTCAATTTTATTAAGCGGGCTGTCGCAAGAAATTACAATTTGTTTTTTTTCTTCATACAAAGAACTGAATGTATAGAAAAACTCTTCTTGTGTTCTTTCCATTCGAGATATAAATTGAATATCGTCAATTAAAAGAACATCTATTTTTCTGTATTTATTACGGAATTCATTATTCTTTTTATTTGCAATCGCTTCGATAAATTCTGTTGTGAAAACTTCAGAAGTAACATATAACACTTTTTTCGTAGGATCATTTTTTAAAATTTGATTTCCTATTGCGTGCATCAAGTGAGTCTTTCCGAGACCTGAATTACCGTAAATAAATAACGGATTATATGCCGTTCCGGGAGAATCGGAAATTGCCACGGCAGCAGCATAAGCCATTCTGTTACTGTTTCCTATTATAAAAGAATCAAATGTATATTTAGGATTAAGATTTGACTTATGCATATTTAATTCTTCGCTTGAATTTTTTGAAATAACGGTATTATTGTTAATTTTAGGTTCATATTCCCCTTCTAAGTGAAATGCTAAAGTTACAAAACAGTGGTTGGTAACTTCATTGAGAATATTTTTTATATCATTATAATACTTTGTTTCAAGAGTATTGATGCAAAACTCGTACGGAACTGTAAAATGAGCAGTATCTCCGATTATTTCAACGAGTTTTAAAGATTCTATAAAAGTTTCGTAGTGAACAGAAAGAATTATATCTTTAAGTTTACCTTTGCACTTTGTCCAAATTTCATTTATATTTTCGATCGTGTAACCTTGCGTTTCCATAGGGTTCCTCCGGAATTTCCATCATACTTCATAAAGCTTTTGTTAATTAAAAAATAGTCATCCTATGTAAGCCGCTTATGAAAAATCAAAAAGCAGAAAAATCACTTGAAAAAGTACTGTACTTTTTTTGTGCTGTAATAATATAACAGAAAACAATACGGAAATGCAATAGGCTATTTTTTGTAAAAAATGCCCTATTTTCTTGCATTTTACTACTATTTGTGCTTTATTCTTGTATATCTACCACATGTTGTGATAAACATTTTAAAAAAAATTTTTTAACTCAAAAAAATTAATTTTTATTGACTTTTTAAGTGCGTACAAGTATAATATAGCGTGCTTTTTGCCCTAAAATAAAAAAGGGTTAAAATGTGTGTTTTTAAAAACATAATGGATGAAGGAGGTGCCGATATGATAAGACCGTATCAGCCTAAAAAAAGACAAAGAAGCAAAGTTCACGGATTCCGTGCAAGAATGAAAACAGCTAATGGCAGAAAAGTATTAAGAAGAAGACGCCAAAAAGGAAGAAAAGTATTGTCTGCATAAGTTTAATTTTTTGGAGGAGTTATAATGAATTTTACCCTCAAAAAAAATACTGAATTTCGGACAGTATACAAAAAAGGGCGCTACAAAGCCGGTAAACATTTGGTAATGTATGTTTTGCCCAATAAAAAAGAATTTAACAGAATCGGGATAACGACGGGAAAAAGATTTGGCAACAGTGTTCAGAGAAACAGAATGAAACGCCTTATAAGAGAATCTTACCGTCTTTCCCGCGATCAGATGAAGACGGGCTATGACATTATTTTTATGGCCAGAGCATCTGAAAGAAAAGCCGATTCTCCTAACAAAAAACTAAAAGCTGTTTCTATTCCGACTTATAGGGAAGTAGATAAAGAGATTAAAAGGCTTTCTTCTTCATTGGGGATGTTAATTTGAAAAAGGTATTTATAACACTAATACGATTTTATCAGAAATATATTTCGCCGATAAAGAAGCCTTGTTGCAGATTTTATCCTACTTGTTCCCAGTATGCTTTAGAAGCTATTCAAAAATATGGGGCATTTAAGGGTTTTTTTATGTCATTGTGGAGAGTTTTAAGATGCAATCCGTTTTGTAAAGGCGGATATGATCCCGTGAAATAAAAAAACATTAAAAAGAAGGGATTGTTATTAAGTGGGCTTTATAGCAAAACCGTTTGGTATTTTAATTAAATACATCTATGAATATCTTGCATTTGACAGTTATGGACTTGCCATTATACTGTTTACAATTTTTGCAAGACTTCTTTTATTTCCGTTGAATTTAAGTCAACAAAGAACAATGGATAAACAACAGGCGCTTATGCCTGAAATTGAAGCTTTAAAACAAAAGTACGGCAACGATCAAAACAGATTACAACAAGAACAACAGAAACTTTATACAAAATACAACATCAATCCTTTGGCGGGATGTCTTCCTATGTTGTTGCAGTTTCCTATTCTCATGGCTCTTTATGAGATCATCAGAGATGTAGAAAAGTATATAGGAGCAGACGTTAATAAAATTTTCCTCGGAATTTTCGATTTGAGTGTTACACCTGAGTGGAAAGTATGGACATTGGATAAAGCGGATTACAAGCTTTATTTACCGCTTTTATTATTCCCGATACTTGCATTTGCTACAACATATCTTTCACAGATGTTGTCAATGAAAAAAGCAAAAACAAAAAAAGATGAAAACAAAGACGCGGCACCTAATCCTATGAACGGTATGATGAAAGTTATGCCTTTTATGACATTGATTTTCGGATTTATGGTTCCGGCCGGATTGGCTCTTTACTGGGCAGTTGGTAATGTCTTGAGTATATTACAAACATATTTAATAAGAAATGTGTTTACAAAGAAAAAAGAAGGAAGTGTGAAAAATGCCTGAATTTGTAGAGAAAGAAGCAAAAACAATTGATGAGGCAATTCAACTTGCATTGGAAGAATTAAATATTGAGCTTGAAGATGCAAAAGTAGATATTTTAGACGAAGGAAGCAAAGCTAAACTCGGTATTTTCGGCGGAAAAGGTGCAAAAGTGAGAGTTACGGTAAATATTCCGGATACTAAAATAGTAGCAAATTTCTTGGATGAAATAATAAACAGATCTCGCAGTGAAGATGATTATCCTAAATATATTATTACAGAAGAGGAAGAAGATGGAATTCCGGTTATAAAAGTAAACATTTCCGGTAACGATGTTTCTCATCTTATAGGCAGACACGGCGATTCTTTGTATGCTATTAACTACCTTGCAAGTATTTTGGTAAATAAAGGTAAAGAAGATTACAAACGTGTTTACATTGATATAGAGGATTACAGGAAGCACAGAGAAGAAACTCTTGTTTCAATAGCTAACAGAGCTGCTGCAAGAGTTACTAAATATAAAAGACCTGTTTCTTTGGATCCTATGCCGGCATACGAGAGAAGAATTATTCACTCAACTCTTCAAAGCAACAGAAATGTTGTGACAGAGAGTCAGGGAATTGAGCCTAATCGTTGTGTAATAGTAAAAACAAGACCATACGTTAAGAAATTCTGATAATTTATGAGATATAATAACGAAGATACAATTGCAGCAATTTCCACTCCTCAAGGTGCAGGCGGAATAGGTATAATACGTATCAGCGGCAATGAAGCAATTGAAAAAACAAACAAGATATTTAGAGGCGTTAATAAGCGGGCAACTGAAGTAGATACGGTTGCCCGTATGTCTTCTCATACGATAAAATTCGGCAATATTATAGATCCGGAAACGGAAGAAATTATTGATGAGTGTCTTTTAAGTGTTATGAAAGGGCCTCATTCATATACAAAAGAAGATATTGTAGAAATAAATTCTCACGGCGGCTATGCTGTTATGAAAAAAATTTTATCTATACTTTTTAAATTAGGTATCAGACCTGCCGAACCGGGAGAATTTACAAAAAGAGCTTTTTTGAATGGTAGAATTGACCTTTCAAAAGCAGAAGCTGTAATGGATATAATCAATGCTCGTACGGAATCGGGCAGAAAAACTGCAGCGCAGCAATTATCCGGCAGGTTAACACGCGAAATTGTAAAAATTCGCGAAAAATTAAAACTTTGCCTTGCTGAAATTGAAGTTGCACTTGATTATCCGGAATACGAAATGGAAGAAGAAACCGGAAATTCTGCCATGAGCCTTTTAGATGAAAGTGAAAAAATATTGGAAAACTTGTCATCAACCTTTTATCAAGGAAGAATTTTAAAAGAAGGTATTAGAATTTCGATTGCAGGTATACCGAATGTCGGAAAATCTTCTTTGCTTAACTTACTTTCCGGCTATGAAAGAGCTATTGTTACAGATATTGCAGGTACAACACGCGATACAATAGAAGAAAGCATTGACTATGAGGGAATTCCCATTATTTTGACAGATACGGCAGGACTTAGAGAAACTACTGATGTTGTAGAAAGAATAGGTGTGGATAAATCTTATGAAGCTATTGAAAACAGTAATGTTGTGGTATTTATGGCAGATATTTCTAATATTGAGCGCGCAGAAGCTTCAAAAGTTTTACTTGATGAAATAAAAGAAAAGTTCCCATTAAAAAGTATAATTACGGTTCTGAATAAATGTGATATAGAAGCGGCAAATACAGCAGAAATTTTCTCCGAAGATTCCGTCAAAATATCAGTAAAGGAAGAAACGGGAATTAAGTTATTGTTTGAAAAAATAAAAGAACTTATGAAAATCGGTGAAATAACAGAGAATCAAACAGTTATAACAAGCGAAAGACATAAAGGACTGCTTGATTCAGCTCTCGGAGCTTTAAGAAAGGCAAGAGAAAGTTTTACTTTAAATATGCCGCTTGATTGCATTTCTTACGATATATGGGAATGCGGCAAATTTTTGGGAGAAATTACAGGAGAATCCATAGAAGAAGATGTAATGGAAACAATTTTCAGTAAATTCTGTCTTGGAAAATAGGAGTCGATAATATGGGTGTACATTTTGAAGATTATGATGTTGCGGTAATAGGTGCAGGACACGCAGGATGTGAAGCTGCTGTGGCTGCCGCAAGATTGGGATTTAAAACGGTAATATTCGGTGTAAATATAGACAGTGTTGCAAATATGGCATGTAATCCAAGTATTGGAGGAACTGCCAAAGGGCAACTTGTGCGCGAAATAGATGCGATGGGCGGAGTTATGGGAAAAATTGCGGATAAAACTGCAATTCAGACAAAACTTCTTAATAAAGCAAAAGGTCCTGCCGTTTATTCACCCAGAGCCCAGATTGACAGAAGACGTTATCAGTCAGAAATGAAGCACTTGCTTGAATTAGAAAAAAATATTGATTTAAAGCAAGCAGAAATAGTAAAGATATTTACGGAAATGGGAGAAAACGGTATACCTAAAGTAACAGGTGTTGCTACACATTTAGGCGCGGAATATGGCTGTAAATGTGTAATTGCGTGTACGGGAACATATCTTAAAGGTAAAGTAATTATCGGAGAGTACAGTTACAGCAGCGGACCGGACGGACATTTTCCGGCAAACGCATTATCAGGCTGTTTGGCAGATTTGGGATTTTCTATAATAAGATTAAAAACAGGTACACCGCCGAGAGTTAACAGACAAAGTGTTGATTTTTCAAAAACAGAACCTCAACACGGCGATGATTTACCTTTTTCTTTCTCATTTGATGAAGACGCACCGCAAAATGAGCAGCTTCCTTGTTATCTTACGCATACAAACCGGCGTACACATGATATAATTAAGGCTAATTTGCACAGATCACCTCTTTATAACGGAATGATTGAAGGTGTCGGACCGAGATATTGTCCTTCAATAGAAGATAAAATAATGAGATTTGCAGATAAAGAACGCCATCAGCTTTTTATAGAGCCTATGGGAAGCGATACGGAAGAAATGTACGTTCAGGGAATGTCTTCCAGTTTACCGGAGGATGTACAGTGTGACTTTATCCATTCAATAGAAGGTTTGGAAAAAGCTTCTATTATGAGACCCGCATATGCAATAGAATATGATGCAATAGATGCAAGACAATTAAAATTATCTTTAGAAAGCCGCATAGTTGACGGACTTTTCTGTGCAGGACAGATAAACGGTTCTTCAGGTTACGAAGAAGCTGCGGCGCAAGGTTTGATGGCCGGAATAAATGCAGGAAGAAAGCTTCAAGGAAAAGAACCTATCGTAATTGACCGTTCCGAGGGTTACATAGGTGTTCTTATTGACGATTTGGTTACACGCGGAACTCGTGAACCTTACAGAATGATGACTTCACGTGCGGAATACAGACTTGTTTTACGTCAAGATAACGCTGACAGCAGACTTACACCAAAGGGTTACGAGGCCGGACTTATTACCGAAGAACGTTATAACAAATTTAAGACAAAAATGGAAAATATTCAAAAGGAAATTGAAAGACTCAATAATACTTTTGTGTCACCGGGAACAAAAATAAATGAATTGATGGCAAGAGTGGATTCAACTCCTTTAAAAGGAAGTTGTACTTTGGCGGATTTATTAAGAAGACCTGAGATAAGTTATGACTTAATATGTGAATATGAAGCAGAACAAGAAAACAGTGAAAAAACCGAGCTTACATTCAGAGAGGCAGAACAGGTAGAAATTTCCGTAAAATATGAAGGATATATAAAAAGACAGGAAATTCAGATAAATCAATTCAGAAAATTGGAGAAAAAACGTCTTCCTGTTCCGTTTGATTACAGCGTAGTAAAAAATATTTGCCTTGAAGCAAGAGAAAAACTTACTAAAATACAGCCTGAATCAATGGGACAAGCAAGTAGAATTACAGGTGTTTCTCCTGCGGATATAACTGCGCTTATGATTTTTTTCAGTGCTGAAGGGAAAACCTCTGAGGAGGAAAAGTAATGTTGAATTTAGAATTAGCCGAATTTTTTAAATCGGCAGCAGCTCAGTTAAATATAATAGTTACAGACGAACAATTAGAAAAATTTTCTAAATATGGTGATTTATTGCTTGAATGGAATAAAGTGATGAATCTTACAGCTGTTTGTGAGCCTAAGGAAGTAGTTATAAAGCATTTTGTGGACAGTATAACAATCATTCCGTACGTGGAAAACCAAAAGTGTAAAAGTTTGGCAGATATAGGAACGGGAGCGGGATTTCCGGGAATTCCGTTAAAAATTATGTGTCCGGATACGGAAGTTGTTTTATTGGATTCATTGGGAAAGCGCGTGAACTTTTTGAATACTGTAATTTCCGAATTACAACTTAAAGGAATTCGCGCTATACATGCAAGAGCCGAAGATGGCGGCAGAGATAAAAAGCTTCGTGAAAAATTTGATTGCGTTACGGCCAGGGCAGTTGCACCTATGAATATTTTACTTGAATATTGTATGCCTTTTGTAAAAAAAGACGGTTGTTTTATTGCTATGAAAGGCTCAAATGAGGAAGATTCTTATGACAGCGCATTAAAAGAGTTGTCGGGAGAGATTATGTCCGAAGAAGTATTCACTTTGCCTGAAAGCGACTTTACACGTCGAATTATATGCGTAAAAAAGAACAACTTTTTGTCGACTCGTTACCCGCGAAAAGCCGGCATTCCGAAGAAAAACCCGCTGTAAACAGTCGAATATTGTCTGAATGTGGTAAAAACGCAGTCTGTTGGTCGAACAAAACTCCTTTTTAGAACGGTCGAAAACCTTTATTTTTTGTTGAAAATGAGGTATAACCGTTATGTAACACCCGTTACATACTTACAAAGGAGGTTTTTTAAATGAATTGTGTACTTAAACATGAGGATTTTGCAAACGAAAGGCCGAGAGATTACATTACAGAAATACCAACGAATAAAATAAAGGCAAATCCGTATCAGCCAAGAAAGGAATTTTCAAGAAGTGCCTTGTATGATTTAGCGAATTCAATTAAAGAATACGGGATACTTCAACCAATTACTGTCAGACCGCTCAGAGGAGAACAATCTTATGAATTGATAGCAGGTGAAAGAAGATTAAGAGCCGCTAAAATTGCGGGACTTACGACAGTACCGGCAATTGTATACAGCGCTGCCGACAATGATTCTGCGGTGCTGGCCCTTATTGAGAATTTACAAAGAGAAGATTTAAATTTTATGGAAGAAGCAGAAGGATATTACTGTCTTTTGATAGACCACGGAATGACGCAAGAGGAACTTGCGCGTAAAGTCGGCAAAAGTCAGTCTTCCATTGCCAATAAAGTAAGATTACTTAAATTACCGCCTATGGTGAAAAAGATTCTTTCTGATAATAAATTGACAGAAAGACATGCAAGAGCACTTCTTAAAATACCGGATGAGCAGCTTCAGCTTAAGATTTTAAAGCAAATTTGCGAAAAGCATTGCAGTGTAAAGGAAGCAGAAGAGCTTATAGACAGAACTATAGAAAAATATAACGAAGAAATAATGGAAAAGGGATATTTTATTCCCGTTCAGAAAAAGTTACCGACAAAAAGAGGCAGTGTTAAATTTGTCGTGAGAGATATAAAGATTTTCATTAATACAATAAAAGAAACTATTTCTATCTTAAAACGTTCAGGAGTTGAGGCAAAGGCAGCCCAATTTGACAGGGGCGATTATATGGAATTTATTGTCAGAATACCCAAAGAAGCCAATGGTCTTGTGATTCGTAATAACAACGAAAAAGTCCTTGCAGCATCAGGTCAAAGTTGAAATTTGTGGACTTTTTTGCAGAAAAGTGATAAAATATAAAAGATGTAAAAGCATATAACAGAATTCCAAAAAGGAGTTATTTTTATAATGAGTGATGAATTCAACAAAGATGCTATTGAGGAGCAAAATTCCGCAGAAGTAAGCACAGGAGATTACGACAGAATTATCCCTGTGGACATCGTTAACGAGATGAAAACATCTTTTATAGATTATTCTATGAGTGTTATTGTAGACAGAGCACTCCCCGATGTACGCGACGGATTAAAACCTGTTCACAGAAGAATTGTGTATTCAATGTTTGAATTGGGATACACTCCTGAGAAAGCGACAAGAAAATCTGCCACAACGGTAGGTCATGTAATGGGTAAATACCATCCCCATGGCGATGCAGCTATCTATGATAGTTTGGTAAGACTTGCTCAGGATTTTTCAATGAGATATGTGTTGGTTGACGGACAAGGTAACTTTGGTTCGCGAGATGGCGACCCACCGGCAGCACAGCGTTATACTGAGGCAAAGATGTCAAAGATTTCTATGGAAATGGTTGCTGACATCAATAAAAACACAGTAGATTTCAGACCTAACTACGATGAACATGAGATGGAACCTGTTGTTTTGCCTTCACGTTTCCCGAACATGCTTGTAAACGGTTCTTCAGGTATTGCCGTAGGTATGGCGACAAACATTCCTCCCCATAACTTGGGAGAGGTAATTGACGGTGTTATTCAAGTAATTGACAACCCTGATATTTCCATTGATGAACTTATGCAGTACATAAAGGGTCCTGACTTCCCGACCGGTGCCAATATTTTAGGCAAGCAGGGTATTCGTGAGGCTTTCAGAACGGGCCGCGGCAGGATTCTTGTTCGCGCTGAGGCTGCCATTGAAGAAATGGCTAACGGACGTCACAGGATTGTTATTACAGAGCTTCCTTACCAGGTGAACAATGCCCGTCTTGTGGAGAAAATTGCAGAGCTTGTAAAAGATAAGCGTATAGATACAATCAGCGGCCTTCGCGATGAATATTCCAAGAAGGGAATCAGAATTGTTATTGAGCTTAAAAGAGATGCTAACCCTAATGTTGTGCTTAATCAACTTTATAAATTCACTTCTTTGCAAGAAGCTTTCAATGTAAATATGCTTGCATTGATTCCGACAGCAGACGGCAAATCACAGCCTAAGCTTATAAATCTTAAAGAGGCTCTTGTTTACTACATTGACCACCAAAAAGAAGTTGTAAGCAGAAGAACTCAATTTGACCTTGATAAAGCTTTAGACAGAGCGCACATATTAGAAGGTATGTTAATAGCTCTTGATAATATTGATGAAATTATTAATATTATACGTTCTTCAAAGACAGAGCCTATCGCTAAAGAAGGTATGATGAATCGCTTCGGCTTTACTGAACGTCAAGCGCAGTACATCATTGATATGCGTCTTGGTAGATTGACAGGTATTGAGCGCGAAAAAGTTCAGACGGAATATGCAGAAAAACTCAAAGAAATTGAATATTATCGCAGTATTTTGGGTGATGTATCAATTCTTATGGGTGTTATTAAAGACGAGCTTCTCGTTATCAAAAATAAATTTGCTGATGAAAGACGGACAAGAATTATTCCTTACGAGGGTGAGATTGATCTTGAAGACCTTATCCATGAGCAAGAAGTTGCAATTACACTTACAAATGTAGGTTATATCAAACGTACTGCTGCTGATACATATAAAGCACAGCGCAGAGGCGGTAAAGGTATTATGGGATTGACAACAAGAGAGGAAGACTTTGTAGAAAAACTTCTGATTACATCGTCGCATAATATGATTTTGTTTATAACAACATTCGGTCGTGTATATTCACTTAAAGGTTACGAGATTCCCGATGCCGGCAGAACAGCTAAAGGTATTGCGATTGTAAACCTGTTACAATTACAGCCGGAAGAAAAAGTTGCGACCATGATTCCTATTACGGGCTTTGAAGATGGTAAATATCTGGTTATTGCTACAAAATCAGGTATTATTAAGAAGACAGAACTTAAAGCATACAGCAACATGCGTAAAGGCGGCTTGATTGCTGTTGACCTTCGTGACGAAGACCAACTTATCAACGCACACCTTGTTGACGAAAATCAGGATATCATGATTGCTACGAGAAAAGGTATGTCAATTCGTTTCAGCGAAAAAGATGTACGTGCAACAGGCAGAGATTCAATCGGTGTTAAAGGTATCACACTCAGAGAAGGTGATTACGTTATCGGTATGGATATTTGCAAGCCCGGGGATTCGATTTTAATTGTAACGGAAAAAGGTTTTGGTAAGAGAACCGATGTTGAAGAATATCGTCCTCAAACAAGAGGAGGTAAAGGTCTTTTGACATACAAGATTTCCGAAAAGACAGGCGAAATTGTCGGTATGATGATGGTCAACGATGATAACGATATTATGATGATTACATCAGAAGGTGTCATTATCAGAATCCATGCAGAAGATATTAATATTATAGGACGAAACACAAGCGGTGTTCGCCTTATGAGAACTACAGAGAGTAATCTTATCGTAAGCTGTGCTAAAACAGAAAAAGAAGAAGTTTCCGATGTTCCCGAAGAAGTAATTTCAGAGGAAAATACAGAAGTGGATTCAGAAACTGTTGAAACAATCAGCTCTGAAGAAGGGCTCACTGCCAATAATGACGGTCCGGACTACGAGGCAGGAAAAGATATTTTAAACAAATTAGATATTGAGTAAAAAAGGGTTGACAAGCCACCTATAAATGTCGTATAATCAGCAAGCTCGTTGCTTGTGAGAGTCGAAGCTTCATGGGTGACTTGCATATGGTGGCTGTAGCTCAGTTGGTTAGAGTATCAGGTTGTGGCCCTGGGGGTCGTGGGTTCGAATCCCATCAGCCACCCCACTATTTTAAAAATATTCTAAGTAAAAAGGGGCTGTAAAAAAACAGCCAAATATAACTTCGAGATTCATATTTTTGTTGAATCTCGAAGTTTTTTGTATGCGAACTACCAATTTCAATTCGTTGTTTGCAAAAATTTAGTGGTATGATACTTTTTGCGGCATAGCAAAATACATCAACCTATGTTTGGTTGCGTCTTTTGTTTTATTTACTAAATATTTCTATCTTTTTTATGCTGCAATTTGCCGAGATAATTGCTTTAA
>SVJD01000005.1 GCA_015069165.1 Oscillospiraceae bacterium | reverse complement strand
AGGTGCCGGCCCTGAATTAGATGCGGAATGTGCAAGGCTTGCTCCGCTTGGTCTTGGACAAGCAAAAATCACAAAAGGATATAATCTGGATGCTCAATATATCATCCACACATCGGGACCGACTTGGCGAGGAGGTCTTGAAGGCGAGAGCATTATACTAAAATCTTGCTATATTGAGTCTCTCAAACTTGCTGTAGCTCACGGTTGCAATTCGGTTGCATTTCCGCTTATTTCGTCAGGAGCTTACGGATATCCAAAAGACCAAGTTTTGAAATTTGCTATACAGACAATTACCGGATTCCTGTTAGAGCACGAAATTACGGTATACATCTGTGTTTTCGACCGCACTTCCTATGAATTTAGCAAGAAACTCTTTACTGAAATCAGTGAAATCATCGATAACAAGTATGTGGATGAGCACGACGAGAATTGCACAGCAGAACTTAAAAAGTTTAATTTTTCTACACTACCTTATTGCGAAGAGCGTGTATGCGAAGACTTCGATGACATTCATAAAATTGATGATTTTTACCCGAAGATGTCAGAGTCTCGTCATGTACAAACCAGTAGCGTTAGTAATAAAACATTGCGGGAATATATGAAGTCAATGGATAAGTCTTTCGCATATAAGTTGTTCGACTTAATTGATGAACGAGGTATGACAGATGTTGAGTGCTATAAAAAGGCCAATATCGACAAAAAGACCTTCTCTAAAATTAAATGCAATCCGGATACATACAGACCGTCTAAACAAACCGCCGTTGCCTTTGCAATTGCACTTAAATTAAATTTGGATGAAACGCAAGATCTGCTCGCTTCTGCAGGATTAACGCTGTCACGTAGTTTTGCATTCGATAAAATTATTCGATACTTCATCCAAAAAGAAGTATATGATATTTTCGAAATCAACGAGGCTTTGTTTGAGTTTGACCAAGTGCTTTTGGGCTGCTGATTAAAAGTCTCCCGGCGAGCGACCATTTCAATTAAATAATTCATTAAAATGTGGTTGTAAGGTTAATAAAGCCTTGAAACCACTTTTTTGGAGGGAATTGAAATGAAAGAGAAAACGAACAACATCACGGAATTGGTATTCATATTGGACCGCAGCGGTTCTATGGCAGGTTTGGAAACAGACACTATTGGCGGATTCAACGCCATGATTGACAAACAACGAAAAGAGAAAGGCGAGTGTTTCGTATCCACCGTTCTTTTCGACAACTACACCGAAGTTCTCCACGACAGAGTAAAACTTTCCGAAATTCAGCCTATGACAGATAAGGAGTACACCGTTCGTGGTTCTACGGCTCTTATTGATGCCATCGGCGGGGCCATTCATCATATTGGTAATGTCCAAAAATATGCCCGACCTGAAGATGTACCGGCGCACACAATGTTTATAATCACTACTGACGGTCTGGAAAATGCAAGTCGCAAATATACCGCTGAACATGTTAAAAATATGATTGAGCGTCAAAAAGAAAGATATGGTTGGGAGTTCCTTTTTATCGGTGCAAACATAGATGCAGTAGAAACTGCTGTACGATATGGTATCGACGGAAATAGGGCTGTTAATTACCACGCGGACGGTCAAGGAACACGAATTCTTTACGAATCTGTATCGAAAGTTGTATCTGACTTTAGAGCCTGCGCGCCGTTAAGTGCTGATTGGAGCGATGAAATTAACGCCGATTATCAAAAAAGAGGCAAAAAATCAAAGTAAAAATTTAGCGTATTTTTATTAATAGTACATACAACCATAATTCGGCAGAAAAATGTTTATGCACATTATGACAGATGCATAAATCGCAACCGATTTAACGCAACAATATCTCTTTGTTTGTTCCGTAATAAATATCATCTCTATTGCTGATAAGTTTAAAAAATTCTTCTAATTTTACCCAATAATCAGCGCCGAAGTCCATTTCGTATGAATGTCCCCATACGTAAAACACCTTTGGCGTTTCGGTTTTGAGTTCGACGAAATCTCTGCCTAATTGCATCATTTTTTCGAAATCCAAATGATATATTGTAGGATTAAAACGATAGAGATTTTCTTGCAAATCAAAACTGTTATTTGACGCAATTGTGCGGCTGTATTTAACACCTGTGTTATTCTTAATAATCTCAGCAACGCGGTCGTCATTATTTGTGCCGCCGCAAGGGTAGGCCATACCAACAACATCATAGCCAACGAGTTCCGACAAATTAAGTCTGTCATTTTCTACTTGTCGTATAATTTCCGTTTCATCGCATTTTGTAAGGTTTGGATGTGTCAAAGTGTGTACGGCAACTTCATGTCCTTCATAAACAAGTTTGACATCTTCCGGATGCATTTTGTAATGCGCAATCTTCGTGCTGCCGTGAGGGAGAATTCCTTTTTTACCTAAAAGTTCGGAATTTAAGTTAAAAGTGCACTTTAAATTATATTTATTTAGCAGTTCAATAAGGTGAATGTCTTGCGTAACGCCGTCATCATAACTGAATGTTACAGCTTTCTTTTTTTCTTGATCATAAAACATAATACTATTCTCCTTTGAAATATAAAACTAAATTCATTATATAATAATGCATATATAAAGTAAACAGAAGCAGGAGTTTCTTTCGGTATTCATATGAAATTTAAACAAAAACATGCATATATATTGATAAAAATAACGATAAATTTATTGGCGTTTTTGTTTTAGTGGTGTATAATATTATTGAAATCATGATAAAATACATTTGAAAGGAGATTTTCTATGAAACAGATGTCTATTGTAGACTTGATGAATGCGATGGTTCCTATTACAAGATTCAATAAGGGTGAGGCAGCAAAAATATTTGATGAAGTGGAAAGTGTAGGGGTTAAGATTGTAGTGAAAAACAATCGCCCGGCTTGTGTGCTTGTCTCTCCGACTCAATATGAAATGCTGACTGAAATGCTTTCTGATTATGCATTGAAAGCAGAAGCTGAAAAGCGTGTTGCGATAAATAATGATGATGACAATGTTTCTCATGAAGAAATAATGAAAGAATTAGGTATCACCGATGAAGATTTGGCCGATGTAGAAGTTGATATTGATTAAGGAGCCCTTGGTATGAAATGGAAGATAGAATATATTAAAGAGGCTCAACGTGATTTAAAACGTCTGGATCCGTATAATCGTAAACTTATTTTGAAAGCGATCGAAAAGACGGCAGAACATCCATTGCCTCCACCCGATGGAATCGGAAAGCCGTTGGGAAATCATGTGGCATCAAAATTGAGTGGTTTTTATAAAATTAAATTACGCAATCTTGGATACAGGGTTGTGTATTCTTTGGTTAGAGACAAGGAAAAAATGAAGATAATTGTAATATCCGTCCGGGATGACGAAGAAGTTTATAAAGAAGCTGAACGCAGACTTGAAAATAAAGGGTTATAGTGGGCAATCCACTATAACCCTTTGTGATTAATCCTTTGCTTAAGCCTTTTCCAAAGCCAATGTTTTTGTTGTTGTATCGCAAACTTCGCTGGGTCCGAAGTACTGAATAGCACCGGGGAATACGTAGCATGTTTCAACAGCCCATTTTTCTCTGTTCGCTTCGAAATATTTGAAAGGCTTGCTGTCAAGCTCAACGAGAGCTTTGCGGATAACAGGTTTGTCATGGCCGTGACGTCTTTCGATGTTCATCATCTTTGTTATGGGCATACCGCCTGCAATCCATTCTTCAGCAGGTTTGCTCAAATTTGAAACCTTGGAAAGATATCCGTTGAAACCGTATTGAATAAGCATAAATGCGTTATAGCCTAATGAATAGCAGTAGTCAGCGTCGAAATTTGAAGGGAATGCACAACGTCCCTCATATCCCAAGAAATGGTGAATGGGGGAGAATTTGCCCTTATAAGTGCCGGCTGCTTTACGAGCTGCCAAGTTTTCTTTAACCATAGCAGAGAAAAGCTTTTCTGACTCAATCAAAGAAACTTGTACGTTACCGTGGGGGTCACGATCCAAGAAAAGCTGTTGCTGAATAGCCTCAGGCAAAATTTCGAAAACTGCCATAGATTCTTTTGTTAAACCGGCTTTGATGAAAGCGTATTTGTCAGCCCAAGAGGGAAGAGCATTGAAAGCATCAGCTTTTTCGCCTGCCAAAAGCTCGTTGATTTCTGCAATAAGTATAGAAAATTCAGGAACGAACTCAACAATTCCCTCGGGAATTACGGCAACACCGAAATTACATCCGTTTGAAGCACGATTAGCAACAGAATCAGCAATGTAATCAGTGATTTGTGCCAAAGACATTTTTTTAGCTGCAACTTCTTCACCGATAAGGCAGATGTTGGGCTGTGTTTGAAGAGCTGTCTCCAAAGCAACGTGTGATGCCGAGCGGCCCATTACTTTAACGAAATGCCAATATTTCTTTGCAGAGTTAGCATCACGTCCGATATTTCCTACGATTTCGCTGTAAGTTTTAGTAGCTGTATCGAAACCGAAAGAACATTCGATATCTTCATTTTTCAAGTCGCCGTCAATTGTCTTAGGGCAACCGATAACTTGTACGCCGCTGTTGTGAGCTGCGAAATATTCAGCAAGCACTGCAGCGTTAGTGTTTGAATCGTCACCGCCGATAATAACAATAGCAGTAATACCGTGCTTCTTGCAAACTTCCGCAACTACAGCAAATTGTTCTTCTGTTTCGAGCTTTGTACGGCCTGAACCGATAATATCAAAACCGCCTGTGTTGCGATATTGATTGATATATTCATCATCAAAAATTACGAAGCTGTCTTCTAAAAGACCACTGGGACCACCTTTAAATCCGTAGAGCACATTGTCTTTGTCAGTTGCTTTCAAAGCGTCATAAAGACCGCAAATAACGTTGTGTCCGCCGGGAGCTTGTCCGCCGGAGAGAATAACACCTACAACTTGCTTTTTAGCTTCTGAAGTGTTGCTTCCTTTTTGGAAAGTAATCTCATTTTTACCATAAGTATTAGGGAAAAGAGATTTGATTTTTTCTTGGTCTGCCACACTCTCAGTAGGGGCACCCGTTTTTACGCATATATCAGAAATACCGTTTCTGAGCATACCGGGCAATTTTGGTTGGTACTGATATCTGGCCTGTTGAAGGGAAGATATATTCATTATTAAAACACTCCTTATTACTTATTTATGGTTAATTAATTCATCGTTGAATTATACTCTATTTTCGTAAAAAGGTAAATAGCGATTTAGAAAAAATTACCTTGTAAATGGGTGGCAGTATTTCTGCTGATTACAAAGAAAATACGTTGTCGATAACACTCTCTTTCGTATAAAAAAATTACCATCTACAGTTTGTATTGACAAAAAAAATCATGCGTTCTAAAATACTAAAAAACACTAAAAGGAGGCTTTTAACAATGAAAAGATTTTTTGTGGTGTTGTTATCTGCCGTGATTTTACTGTTGTCTCTTACAGGTTGTAACACAACCGAGGTTAAGGATTCCGACACGAATAAAACTCGTATTTCTGATTTCAGTCAATCTAAAGTAGGTTCGGTAGCAGGTTCTATACAGTCGAACCTTCTCAAAGAACTTTTGCCGGATGCAGAGCATGTTGAGTATTCCAATCCTTCAGATTCTGTTATGGCGCTTATGTCAGATAAAATTGAAACTTTTTCAACTGAAAATTCTGTTTTATGTGCAATGCAATGGGAAGGAATAGCAGTTAAACGTGTTGAAGAACCGATTGCTGTGAGTAATTACGGTTTTATGTTCAATAAAGGTGAAAAACTTGATTTGCAAAAGCAATTGAACGAATTCATAAAAAATCAAAAGACCAACGGCAAACTTAAACAGCTTCAAGAAAAGTGGTTTTCTTCAAGCGAACCTTCGGAATTTGCAGATTACGAGAAGTTAAGCGGCAAAAACGGCACAATACGTGTTGCGATTTGTTCTGAACAAAAACCTTTTGTGTATATAAAAAATGCAAAATATGCAGGTTATGATATAGAATTTTTAACTAAATTTGCAGGAGAGTACGGATATAACATTGAGTTTTTCGACTCGTCTTTTACAGGAATTCTTTCAGGAATAAAAAGTGGTATTTATGATATTGGTGCTTCCGGCGCAACCATTAACGAAGAAAGAAAAAACAGTCTTGATTTTTCGGATGTTTATTATTCCGATGAAATGGTGCTCGTTGTTAAATCTTCAGGTTCTGCAGTAAGAACTCTTGATGATTTCAAAAACGCAACTCTCGGTGTTATAGTCGGCTCGATTTATGACGGTTATTCAAAAGAACTTTTCCCGGATGCTAATATTGATGCGTATCAATCATTCCCGGATCTTTTCCAGTGCGTAAAACAGGGTAAGGTTGACGGATTCCTCCTTGATATGCCAAATTACAACGCTGCAAAAAGAACGGACAAAGGTCTTTCTTATATTAAAGTGCCGGACTACAATGTGGAAATCGGCTATGCTTTCGGAAAGAACGAAAAGGGCAGTGAACTTCAAACTCAAATGAATGCATACCTTGACGAACTTCGCGCAGAAGGAACTCTTGATAAAATTTGGGACAAATGGTGCGGAACGGTTGAACCAACAGAAAATATCAAAATTCAGGATTTGTCAGCAAATGAAAAAGAGTTGAAAATTGCACTTGATTCGTCAAGAAAACCTTTTGTGTATATGTTAAACAATGAACATGCAGGTTTTGAAGTTGAAATTCTCTATATGTTCTGCGAGAAATACGGTTATAAGCCTAAATTTGAAGATGCTCAATGGACTGCAGGTGTGGCAGGTCTTACTGAGGGTAAATATGATGTAGTTTCCTGCGGTATCTATATAACAGATGAACGAAAAGAAAGTGTTAATTTTTGTGAGCCGTATATGGTGTCTGATATAATTATGGTAATTTATGAAAATGATAACGCCGAAACGGATTTTCTTGCGTCAATAAAAGAAAGCTTTGAAAAAACATTTATACGTGAGAGTCGTTGGAAACTCATTGTCAAAGGTCTTGCCGTAACGGTTTTAATCAGCTTTTGCTCTGTAGTCGGCGGCACGGTATTCGGTTTTGTTTTCTATATGATTTCCCGTTCGAAATATAAACTTCTATCGTTGATTGCCAAGAAACTTGCGAAAGTCCATTCAATCATTATTTCAGGTACGCCAATTCTTGTTATCTTGATGATTTTATACTATTTGGTTTTTGCCAAGGCAGATATAAGCGGAATAATCGTAGCTATTATAGGGTTTATTATGACATTCAGCTCGTTTGTTTACGGGCAACTTGATATAACAGTCGAAAATGTTGATAAAGGGCAAACAGAGGCAGCCTATGCACTTGGTTACAGCAGAAACAAAACATTTTTTAAAATTATCCTTCCTCAGGCAATGAAAATGTTTATACCTGCCTACACAGGAGAAATTATAGGTCTTATTAAAGCAACGTCAATTGTCGGCTATATTGCTGTAAATGACCTTACGAGAATGGGAGATATTATAAGAAGTAATACGTATGAAGCCTTTTTCCCGCTCATTGCCGTTGCGCTTATATACTTTGCTCTAATATGGATAGTTACAATGCTTATGGGTATTGCTAAGAAAAAAACAGACCCAAAAAGACGAAAAAATAAAAGTATTTTGAAGGGGGTAGTAAGATGATAAAAATCAATCATTTAAGAAAAGAATATCCCAACGCTACGCCCTTAAAGGATGTAAGTGTTGAGATAAACAGAGGCGACATAATTTCGATTATCGGACCTTCCGGTACGGGGAAATCCACACTTATAAGGTGTATAAACAGGCTTGAAACTCCCACTTCCGGCGAAATATGGGTTGGTGATAATTGTATAACTGACAAAAAATGCGATATTAATAAAATAAGGCAAAAAATGGGAATGGTTTTCCAGTCGTTCAACCTTTTTAATCACCTTAATATTATCGAAAATATTATGGCGGCACCAATGGATTTGCTCGGCAAATCAAAGCAACAGGCGTATGATGACGGAATGCAACTTCTTCGCACCGTGGGCCTTGCCGACAAAGCTTTTAATTACCCTGATGAACTTTCAGGTGGTCAAAAGCAAAGAGTTGCCATTGCAAGAACACTTGCCATGGATCCTGAAATAATACTATTTGACGAGCCTACATCAGCTCTTGACCCTACAATGGTGGGAGAGGTTCAGACTGTTATTAAGGATTTGGGCAAAAAAGGACTTACAATGATGATTGTAACCCACGAAATGCGTTTTGCACGTGAAATTGCAAACAGAGTGTTCTATATGGATGATGGCGGAATTTACGAAGAAGGCACGCCGGAGCAGATATTTGACAATCCGCAAAGAGAAAAGACTGCTCGTTTTATTAAACGTGTTAAAGTATTTGAAAAAGATATAACTTCAAAGAACTTTGACTTTATTGGTTTTAACACAAGTCTTGAGGAATTTGGCAGGAGAAGCGGTATTTCTCAAAAGTCGATTTACCATATGCAATCGGTATTTGAAGAACTTTGTGTACAGATTATCATTGCTGAAATGTCAAATGAATTTAAACTGAATATAACGGTTGAATATTCACAGGAAGAAGAAAGTATTTTAATGCAGGCCAAATATAATGGTAAAACTTTCAATCCTATAAATTCAGACAATATTCTCTCTCTGAAAATTGCGCAGAACGCGGCGGAAAGTATCGAGTATTCCGAAATCAGCGAAGATGAATATACAAATCTTATAATTGCAAAAATAAAATAAAAAGTGAGGAAAGAACAATGAATATAAACAAAGCAATAAATGAAAGAGAACTTATAATTGCTCTTGAAGGCAGGCTCGATACCGCAACTGCACCCGAGCTTGAAGCTAAGCTTAATCAAAGCTTGAACGGTATTGAAAAACTTGTTTTTGATTTTGCGGCACTTGATTATTTATCTTCGGCCGGACTTCGTGTGCTTCTTTCTGCACAAAAAACAATGAATAAACAAGGAAAAATGATTGTACGAAATGTCAACGAAACTATCTCTGAAATTTTTGAAGTAACAGGATTCAGTAATATTTTGACGATTGAATAAAGGAATGTTTTATGAAAAATAAAAAGCAAAAGATTTCGGGAATATTCAGACAATGGTTGTTGGTGCTTGTAATTGTTGCTTTTTTAGCAACAACGGTATTTTTATGGGTTTTTCAGACCCAATTGTCAAAAAACAACGCAGTACAGTTGCTATCTTTGAATATTTCGGATGTCAAGGAAGATATTATTGATGCTTCCGATAAAAATTTGCTAAAACTTTCTTATCAAATCGCAGACGAATTAAACAAATCAGAAAATATAAATTCAGAATTGCTTGCGGAACTTACCCAAAAATATGATGTAACAGAAATCAATTGCGTAAATAATGCCGGAATCATCATTGCAAGCACGTATCCTTATTTTTTAAATTATGATATGAGAAGCGGAGTGCAATCGGCAGAATTTATGGTTTTGCTTTCGGGTGAAAAGGAATATGTGCAGAGTTATCAGCCTGTTTCTTATGATGCGTCAATCTCGCGTAAATACGGCGGAGTTGTCCTTGAAAACGGAGGTTTTGTTCAAGTAGGTTACGGAGCGGAACGCTTTCAAAAAGACATTGATGAATTTGTGATTGGTGTCACCCATAATCGCCACGTGGGAGAAAACGGTTCGATTATCATCGTTGATGAAAAAGGGAACATTATCAGTGACCGCTATGGTAATGAAGGTCAAAATATTGGTGTTACCGGAATTTGCTTTGATACTTCGGAAGTTCCTGAAAGACAGAATTTTACCGCTAAAGTGTATGGAGAATCGTGTTTTTGTATGCATCAAGTGACGGAAGGTTATCACATTTTTGCAGTTATGCCTAAAATTGAGGCGGCTCTATCGCGTAATGTTTCTGTGTGTATCACAACAATCATGCAGTTGATTGTTTTTGCATCTTTGTTTATTGTGATTTTTTATCTTGTAAAACGCCTTGTTGTTGATAATATTTACAGAGTGAATGAATCACTTTCCGACATAACAGCAGGTAATCTCAATACGACTGTTGATGTGCGTTCCAGCATTGAGTTTGACGCTCTTTCAAATGATATAAATGCTACCGTAAATACACTTAAAAAATATATTTCAGAAGCGGAAGCTCGTATTGATGCTGAACTTGCATTTGCTAAAGCTATTCAACATTCGGCATTGCCGTCGGTATTTCCTCCTTATCCTAACCGTAATGAATTTGAAATCAGTGCTGCAATGTATACAGCAAAAGAAGTTGGTGGTGATTTCTATGACTTCTATTTTGTTGACGAAGACACTCTGGCGTTTCTTGTTGCCGATGTTTCAGGCAAAGGAATTCCGGCTGCAATGTTTATGATGACTTCAAAAACACTCCTTAAAAGTTATGCGGAATCGGGAATGGATATTGAACAAGTTTTTACAACTGCCAATGAAAAACTTTGTGAAAGCAACGATGCCGGTATGTTTGTTACGGTGTGGATGGGCTTTTTAGATACGAAAACAGGTATGATAAGTTTCGTGAATGCAGGCCACAATCCACCTGTCATTAAGCATATTGACGGAAGTGTTACAACTCTTAAATCGAGGGCAAATTTTGTACTTGCAGGTATGGAGGGTATTCGTTACAGCAAGAATGAATATCAGCTTGAAAAAGGTGATGTTATTTATCTTTACACTGATGGTGTAACAGAGGCGATGGATATTCAGAATGAACTTTACGGAGAAAGTCGTCTCCTTGATGTTTTGCAAAAAATTGAGAATCTTGATACAAGAGGAATCTGCGATGAAATCAAAAACGACGTTGATTCTTTTGTTGGCGAAGTACCTCAATTTGATGATATTACTATGTTGTGTTTTAAATTTAATGGGGAGGGAGAAGCTGAATGAAAGAGATAACTGTTTGTGCTACAGTTGAAAATATTAAAACTGTTACGGATTTTGTAAATGAACAACTTGAAGCTTTTGATTGCCCCATAAAAGTCCAAATGCAGATTGACATAGCTATTGATGAACTTTTTGGAAATATTGCACATTACGCATATAATCTTTCTGATGGCAATGTAACTGTAAAAGTGGAATTTACAGAGAATCCTTTGGCAGTACTTATAACATTTATTGATGAAGGTATACCTTATGACCCTACAAAACAAACCGAACCTGATATAACACTTTCGGCAGATGAAAGACAAATCGGCGGACTTGGTATATATATGGTAAAGAAATTAATGGACGAAATTATGTACGAGTATAAAAACGGACAAAATATTTTGTCAGTGAAAAAAATTTTAAATGCTTAAAAAAGATAAAAAAAGCCGGCCACATCGTGGTCGGCTTTTTGTTTACGTTATGTAAATTATTTGCCTGCGGGAACGCCTTTTACGAGAGTTGCTTTTTTCTCGTTGAATTCTTCATCAGACATACACAATACTTGAATTCCAAGGATGATACCCATGATTTCATTAATAATACTGATTACGCCGCAAGTAACAACGCCCAAAACAATTCTGAGAATACCTGTGCCGACATCGCCTCTCATAAAGCAGGGAACACCGAGAGAGTTGAAAATAATACACATAATTCCGTATAAAACTCTGTTATCCATAGATAATACCTCCATCTTTTTTTCTTATTGTATTTCTAAAATGCGACTTTGTCAACCGAAAAATGCTAAATATTACTTAATATCAATATCAAGTGGTTTGTCAATTTCGTCGGAAATATATTTTCCGTTTTTCTTGCGTTGACGCACACATTCAGTTAAAAGATATTCTATCTGTCCGTTTACCGAACGAAAATCATCTTCTGCCCAACTTGCAATTGCATTGTAAAGCTTTGACGAAAGGCGCAGCGGCACTTGTTTTTTTTCATTTTCTCCCATGCAAATCGCCTTCCTTTTCCATAATTAGTACAAACTTCCTGAATTTACAATTGGCTGCGCATCACGGTTTCCGCAAAGAACAACCAAAAGGTTGGATACCATAGCAGCTTTTCTTTCTTCGTCCAATTCAACTTTGCCGCCTTCGTTTAATCTGTCGAGTGCCATTTCTACCATACCTACAGCGCCTTCAACAATCATTTTACGAGCATCAATAATAGCAGATGCTTGCTGACGTTGGAGCATAACAGCCGCAATTTCCGTAGCGTAAGCAAGGTATGTAATACGAGCTTCTACAATCTCGATTCCGGCCTCGTCAACACGATTTTGAATCTCATCGCGTATTCTTTGTGCTACGATCTCGCTGGAGCCTCTGAGACTTCCTTCGTCTGCAATTCCGTCGCCTGTAGTATCAACACCCGGTGCTATGTCGTAGGGGTAAATACGAACTATATTACGAAGTGCACTGTCGCATTGGAGCGAAAGGAATTCTTTGTAGTTATCAACATTGAAAACTGCTTTTGCTGTGTCAACAATTCGCCATGTTACGGCAATTCCGATTTCGATAGGGTTACCCAAACAGTCGTTGATTTTTTGACGGCTGTTATTGAGTGTCATTAATTTTAATGAAAGTTTTTTTGACGTATTTGATGTTGTTGTAGTTGTACCTTTTGAAGCATCAATTATTGTAGTTGTAACCGTCTGAACATCGCCGCTCTGATTGAGTTTTGTCTGCGCTGCGGGGTTTACAGAGGTGCAGAAGGGGTTTACCCAAAAGAATCCGTCGCCTTTTAAAGTTCCTTTATATTTACCAAAAAGTGTAAGTACCAAAGCTTCTTGAGGTTTAAGTACTTTTAAACCGAACACAGGAAACCAACCAGTAGAAGTCAAAAAGAAACATCCTAAAGTCCAAATAATCCAAGGAGTAGTTTCTGCTTTTTCAAGCTGAAAAACGCCAAAAATAAATCCGCCAAAGCAAGATACTTCCCAGATAATCGTTAATATAAGCATTAACATTCCACTCTTTTTATTTGCTAAAATTTTTTCACTCATAATTTTGTCTCTCCTTTATTTATTATGATATCAAAATGATATCATAATAAATTTCTGCTGTCAATATCTTCTATTCAAAAAAATACCAAGTAAATCATAATGATTACATAAAAAAGACTGTGAACCCAAAGTAGGTCACAGTCTTTCTCTATCTTATTTGTAAAAAATCAAAGATTATAATATTTCTCAAACTCAGCAGGGTGGGGGATCTTTGAAAGTTCACTGCACTCTTTGCGCTTTGTGGCAATAAAGTTTTTGATGAGCACTTCGGGGAATACTCCGCCGGCTGTAAGGTACTCGTAATCTGCTTCAAGAGCATCGAGAGCTGCTTCGAGTGATGTGGGCAAACCTTTGAGTTTTGCTTTTTCTTCCTCGGGCAAATTGTAAAGGTTTACATCGTAAGGACCCCAACCATTAGCATGAGGATCGATTTTATTCTTAATACCGTCGAGACCTGCCATTAAAATCGCTGCGTAGCAGAAATAGGGGTTACATGTAGCATCAGGGTTACGGAGCTCAAAACGGCGCTCAGAAGGCTGTTTTGCGTATGCCGGAATTCTGATAACGGCACTTCTGTTTGATGTTGCATAGCCAACAGTAACAGGAGCTTCAAAACCGGGCACAAGACGCTTGAATGAGTTTGTGCTGGGGTTTGTGATTGCACACAAAGAGCCGATATGTTTAAGAAGACCGCCCATAAAGTAGTGAGCAGTTTCGCTCAAATGTGAATAACCGTTGTCATCAGAGAAGAGAGGTTCGCCGTCTTTAAAGAGCATGATATGTACATGCATACCGCTTCCTGCTTCACCGTAAACAGGCTTCGGCATAAGTGTTGCGCTCTTGCCGTATTTAGCTGCTGTGTTGTGAATGATATATTTAATCATCATTGTAGCATCAGCCATTTTTGACATTTCGCCGAGCATAGGCTCTATTTCGAACTGACCTGAAGCTGCTACTTCGGGGTGATGGTATTTAACGGGGATACCTGCTTCCTCGATAAGCATACACATTTCACTTCTGCATTCGTAAGATGTATCGAAAGGTTTAGCAATGTGGTAAGCTTTTTGCTTGGGAACTACTTGTCCCATACCTTCTGTCATACTGTTCCAGTATGATTGTTTTGCATCAACAAAAGCTGCTACGGAATTTGATTGAACTTCCCAACCTACTTGGTCGAAAAGATAAAACTCAAACTCAGGAAGAATAAGCATTGTATCGGCAATACCGGAATCCTTCATATACTGCTCTGCAGCCTGAACTATATTTCTCGGATATTGTGCAAGAGGCTTATTATTCGGTGTATCAATAATCATTGCGTTACCGCTCATTGACAACGTAGGTATTTCACAGAAAGGATCGATTAAAGCTGTGTCAGGATCGGGTATAAATACCATATCACTTTTTTCAACTACTGCGTAACCGTAATTTGATGCATCAAAACCTACGCCGGTAACCATTGTTTCTTCTGAAAAATGTTGAGCCGGAATAGTAACATGACGATACTGTCCATTTATGTCTACCATTTTAAAATCAATCATTTTGATATCTTTTTCTTTAATAAGATTCATGATATCTTTAACACTTTTGCCCATATAAACACTCCAATCTGTTGTTATTTAAACACTCAAAAATTCTATCACAAATAGAAAACTTGTGCAATAAAAATATGCAAAGTTTGTAAAACCCCAAAATATAAAAAAGCGGCTCGTAAAACGAACCGCTTAAATAGTTTATTTATGAGGATGATATTACTCGGAAACAGCTTTGTCCAAAGAAGAGTTAATGTAAGCTTCTGCATCAACAGTTGCGCTGCCTGCATTGAAGCTCTCTATCTTGAAGCATCCGTTGAAAGCACGCTTTCCTATTTTGCTGATGTTGCCGCCTGTTACTTCTTTAAGGTCTACGCAACCGGAGAATGCATACTCGGGAATTTCCGTTACTGCAGCAGGGAGCTTAATTGTCTGAATGTTAGCAGAATCAAAAGCACCGCCGGCAAATGATTTTACATTGTTTGAAAGAACGATGTCAGCGGAAGGAGCAGTAACTTTAAGAAGCACACCGTCACCGACAATCATTTCTTCGTCAGTGTTATAGTAGAACCAACTTGTGTTTTTGAAAGCATTGGATCCTACATATTTTACCGAAGCGGGAATTTCGATTTCTGTAAGTTTATAACAATCATAGAAAGCATAGCTTCCGATTGAAGTTAAATTGGAAGGCAATGTAATCTCGGGAAGAGCACTGCATCCGTAGAAAGCATAATCTTTGATTTCTGTTAAAGACTCGGGAAGAGTAATTAACTTAAGGTTTTTACAACCGTAGAATGCTTTTTCTCCGATGTTGGTAACTGTGTTTGAAATGAAAACAGTTTCCAAGTTGTCGCAGAAGTAGAAAGCATAATCGCCGATTGATGTAACACCGTCAGGAATTGTAATACTCTTAGGGAGCTTTGAATTGTAGAATTCTCTGTCATTGATTTTGCCCCAGTTTGTAAATGTGAAAGCTGCAATAGATTTTACATTTTCGGGAATTACAATTGAAGAATTGTCAATAATGTCAGCTTTGATAAGAATTCCGTCACCAAAAATGTGGAATTGGTTTTCTGTGGGAGCTTCTTCATAAACGCTGAGGTCGTTATACCATTTTGTGTTGTCGAAAGCTTGAACACCGATATCTGACAATTTAAGAGGAATGATAACTTTTGCAAGTTCGTTACAATCTTTGAAAGCATAATCGCCGAGACTTGTAATAGAGTCGGGGAGAGTAACTTCCTTAAGAGCTTTACAACCATAGAAAGCATTGTCGCCGATAGAAGTAATATCATCAGGCAAGAAAATAGATGTAAGCTTTTCGCAGTTTTTGAAAGCGTTATCACCAACGAATGTCAATTTGCTTGCAACATTGAATGTAGACATGCTAACACAACCGCTGAATACATCGTTATTCAATATAGTAACCTTTGTAGGCAAGCTGAATGTTGTAAGTTTAACAGCATCTTTGAATGCGCCTGAACCGAGTTTTACAAGGCTGCTTGATGTTGTAAAGTTTACAGTTTCTACATTTGCAATGCAGTGGTCAAAAGCACCTGATGCAATACCGTATGCTTTGTCAGGTATATTTAATGTTGTTGCGTTATCATCAATATAATAAATAATAACATCGTGACCTACAAGGATGTATTTGTTAATATCTGCATTACCCTCGGCAGGTGTTTCAGCCGGAGTATTTTCCTTTTGAGCTTTAACTTGATTGTTAAACCATGCAGTGTCATTGAATACAAAATATCCGATTTCGTCGAGAGCTCTCTGGAAGTTGATTTCTGAAAGTTTCTCACATCCTGTGAATGCGTAGTCGCCGATTTTTGTTGTCTTTGTGGGGAAATTAAATTTCTCAAGACTTGTGCAACCGTCAAAAGCGTGCTCACCGATAGAAACGATTTCGTTGTCGATGGTTACATCTGTAAGAGAAGAACATCCGGCAAAAGTATAGTCGGGAATTATTTGGAAAGTCTTAGGAATTATTACTTTCTTCAATGAAGTACATCCTTCGAAGATGTTAGTACCTACTTCGATAGGTTTGTTTTGAATTTCTATCTCAGTAATACCTGTGCATCCTGCAAAAGCGCTGTCGCCGAGATATGAAAGGTTAGAAGGGGGAACAAAACCTGCTCCCAGTCCGGAACAGTTTTCAAACGCTTTCTCACCGATTGAAACAACGTCCTTTGTAAAAGTAACAGATGTTACGTCGGAACGTCCGCTGAACGCCATGTCTCCGATTGCAGTTACTTTTTCGGGAATTACAACATCTCCGCCTTTACCTATGTATTCAACAATCGTTGTTTCTACGATTGTGAATTCTGTCTTGTCATAGTTGATTTCAACTACGGGCTTAAAAGTTGCAATTGCAGGGGGTTCTGTTGAAGGTGCTTGAGTAGCTTCGGGTGCTTCTTCGCCGTTGCATGAACAAAGTGCAAAAACAAGAACTAAAGAAACTAAAAGCATCAAACAAACCTTAATTGCTGAAAATAAGCTTTTTTTCATAATAGTGTCATCCTCCGATTAGCATTATCTGTATAATTATAATTCGGTTAGTTAATTAAGTCAATAAATTTTCAAGAGTTTTGAGGATGTCAAAAGCTATTTCTTTTCCGTACTCTTCGCTTAAACTCTCAACATACACATGAAAAGCTTGCTTTTCGTCTTCTGCACATACTCTGGCGGCAAAATCCGGTGTGTGAATACGTATTCCGTCGTTTATTTCATAGCCGTTTTCGGCAATTTTTGAGTTTGTAAATTTTTTTATAATTTCTGCTTTGTTGCACTTAGCAGGGTCTTTTTTTATCGGAATTTCCCATTCGGAACGAAAAACGGGAATTTTTATGAGGTTTTCTGTCTCAATATCTTTTTCTTCGTTAATAAAACTATCTATACAACACAGAGCTAAATCAAAAGCAAGATCGTCGAACAACATAAGATATTGTGCATATACACCGTCAATGTGCATAAATTTTTCCATTTCTGCCATTATATCTCCTGTTTTGCATCCGCATTTTATAAAATAACGGTCGTATTTTACCGCTATTTTTTCAGCAGCCAAAGAATCAAAAGCAGGTAAAAATATTGGTGCATCGCGAAACATCTTTATTGTTAAATATGAAGCTGCGGCAAAACGTTGGCTTTTTGAAAATTTACGGCCTATATAATTCAAATTTTTATGAGGACATTTGAATATATCCATAAGTGAAGAAATGTAATAATCTTCCGGATTTGACAATTCTTCAAAGGCAGGAATGTTACGGCGGTTTACTGTTGTAAAATCTTCTGAGTCATAAAGAGATTTGAACTTTCTTCTTTCGTTTTTGCACAAATCATCCCCGAATCCGTTTAACAAATGAATTACATTATCTTCCTTTTCTGAAACATGGACAGCGCCGTCACATATTCCCGAGCGGCAAATCCATCTCAATACGGGTAGGGGAACAGACTCAATTATTTTCACGGAAATTCCCACAGACGCAAGTGCAGATTGAAACCCGGCTGCAATCATTGAGCTGCTTCCGCTGCTGTCCGAACAAACTACACAAGATGCGTGTTGACCTAAGAATGTTCCGAATGCTCTGCCTAAACGCAAAATCATTTCAGGAGAATAACTTGCAACAGAACCTCCGAATATATTATTTGCGTTGATGCAGTTTGTTTCTGTCGGACTTTTAACAATGCCGCTTAATACACTTTCGGGTAAAATGTTTATATTATCCCAAATTTTTGTTCCGTTTTTGATTGTAACTGATTTTCCGATATTTGCCTTTTCTCCCACCGCGGCATTTTCGGCAGTTACACCATTTTGGCAAGTAACGCTTTTACATATAACGCTGTTCCTTATGCGACAATTTTTACCAATATAGGAATTGGGCATTATTACAGTATTTTCCACTACGCTTCCTGCTTCTACCGTGCAGCCATGACAAATCACACTGTTTATTATGATAGCATCTTCTGAAATGTTGCAATTTTTTCCTATAAAGCTATTATTGTTTTTTGTTGCTAACCTTAAATTAACTTTCCTGTATGAATTTATATCTCCTATATCACACCAAAAAGCATCTGTGTAAAAGGCTGCCAAATTATTACTTAAATCCGGAATTTTTGTAAAAATATCTTTTGCAAAATCACATGCACCTTCGTCGGGACAAAGTTGCATCAAATCCTCTGTAATAATATAAATACCGGTATTTGCCAAATTGCTTACGGCTTCACTCCAAACAGGTTTTTCAATAAATCCCGTTACCATGCTTTGGCTGTTAGTAAGAACTATTCCGAATTCTGTAGGTTCTTCTACCGGTTTTATTGCTATAGTTGCCATTTTTTTCTTGTTTTGGTGAAACTTTATCATTTCACTGAGATTTATATCTGTCATGGCATCTCCGCTGATTATTAAAAAATCATCTTCGGAATTGTCAAAACATTCTTTTATACAGTTTCTTACACTTCCTGCTGTACCCAGAGGTGAGGATTCCGTACAAAATTTTATATCTGATTTTATTGTTTCATTTGCTCTTGCAATGTCGATTATCTTTTTTATTTCTGCAGGGAGATATTTTAATGTTACGGCAATTTCACTTATACCGTGTTTTTCTAAAAGTTCAATGATGTGAATAATTACAGCTTTGTCGCATACAGGTACTGCAGGTTTTGGCATTTGACAAGTTATGGGGCGCAGTCTTGTTCCTTCGCCTCCTGCCATAATAATAGCTTTCATTTTAAGCACACTTCCTTTTTGAGCGGAACAGTTTTGTAAACCGTTACCTGAATAAAATTTATTGTGCTTTAAATGAAAGCTTTTATTCTTTGTAAAATATGGAAATTATAAACTGAATTGGTAATTCCTAATTTGGAATATCCAGGTGGAGCAGGGCACGCCTTAACATATCAAGCGCATAGACAACGCTTAATGTTCTGATTCTGTCTCTGCTTCCTGAGAATTTAAATTCTTTTACTGTTGTGCAATCGGGAGTACACACGCCTATACAAACTTTGCCGACAGGTTCATCTGCAAATTGAGGACCTGCAAAACCTGTTATTGATATTGCAACATCGGTTTTGGCGGTTTTAATCATTCCCGTTACCATTTCAAGTGCAGTTTCTTTGCTTACAACTCCGAATTTCTCAATAATCTCAGGGTTAACACCTAACATTTCTGTTTTTGATTCTGTCATGTACGTTACTGCCGCGCATTTGAAAACTTTTGAAGAACCGGGTATTGCAGTGAGCTTTTCAGCTAACATTCCGCCTGTGCACGATTCCGCACATGAGAAAGTAAGGTTGTTTGCAATCAAAAGCTTTAATACGGTATTTTCCAATTCTTCGTCATTATCTGTGTATACGGAATCTCCCAAAATTGACACGATTTTTCCGCACATATCGGAAACCAACAAAGAAGCCGGAATTTTACCTTCGTCATGTGCAGTTACACGAATAGAAACAATGCCGTCCTTGGCATAAGTGGCAAGAGTTGGGTTTGTTTGCTTATCCACCAGTGAAAGTAATTTCTTTTCAACCATTGATTCACCGATTCCGACAACTCTTAAAAATTTTGATGTCAAAGGAGAATCGCATCTCTTTTGAAAAAATGGCAAAATATGTCTGTTAAACATTGGAATAAGCTCTTTCGGCGGACCGGGGAGAAGTATTATAACTTTACCTTCATGCTCGATTATACAACCGGGAGCTGTACCTTGAACATTATCTATTATTGTACTTCCGGCAGGGAAAAAAGCTTGGCGCAAATTATTTTCGCTCATAACTTTTCCTGTGTTTTTAAAATATTGTCTTATGTGATTTGCACTTTCTTCGTCCTGTATCATTTCAAGACCTAATGTTCTGGCAATTACTTCTTTTGTCAAATCGTCTTGTGTGGGGCCCAAACCGCCTGTTGTGATTATAACATCACTTCTTGAAAGTGCGTACTGTAAACACTTTGTAAGACGCTCCGGATTATCTCCTACAACGCTGTGATAATATACACCCAATCCTACCTCGGGTAAGTGTTGAGAAATAAATTGTGCATTTGTATTGGCAATTTGCCCCATAAGAAGCTCTGTGCCCACAGACAATATTTCAACTTTTTTAAGCATTTGAACCCTCCGTTTTTTGTTTATAGGATATGCTGTCAATCAGATTTTTATTTGTTTTTGTTCGTACAAAATTTATTATAACGAATATAGCGGCAGGACTGTTAAAAATAACTGAAACAACAATCATTGCGACGTTGCCGCAACGCTCTTCAACTGCTTTTATATCGGTGTGTACTGTATTCATATATTTTTCAGTCCTGTTTTTGAGAGAAAAGTTAATAATAACAACAGGAGTATATATGATGAGTGCTATAAAAAGATATATGAAGCACATAAGAAATGAAGGAACATACATGGCGTAATTGTTGTATTCAGAATATGTAACAGAAGTTACTAAAAGGAAAAACAAGCCGAAAGAAGCAAAAATAATTGTACATACGAGATAAATTATGCCTGCCAATTTATAGAAAAAACGCTCCCATTTTAAAAATCCCTTAAAGTCATCAAGACATTTTTCTTCCTCGGCAGTGTACTTGATATTTTTCTGGATATTGTTTGCAGGTTTGCCGCAAGAATGGCAAAAATTACAGTTGTTTTCTAATTTTGAGCCGCAATATGTACAGAAATTCATATAAAAACCTCCCTAATGATTTTATTAATTTAATTATAGCACAAATTTTATAAATGTGATATACTTAATAGGTTAGATTTTTCATGGAGGTTAAGGGTTTTGTCAGAGGAATACAAATCAGAAATTAATATAAGACTTGATGTGTTCGAGGGCCCTTTTGACCTTTTGCTTGCACTTTTGGAGCGTAACAAGCTTGAAATTACAGATATTAAGATAAGCTTGATTGCGGATCAATATATTGATGTACTCAGTCAGAATTTTGACATGGAAATTGCCTCGGAGTTTCTTGTTATGGCAAGTTGGCTTTTACATTTAAAATCAAAGAAACTTTTGCCGAAGCCCGAGAAAGAAGAAGAGGAGATTACAGAGGAAGAACTTATAAGAAGGCTTACTCAGTATAAAAAGTACAAAGATGTTACGCCGGAGATTACAGAAAGATATTTGTATTGGTCAAAATCGCATTATAAAATGCCGGAGCCTTTGGATTATCCGAAAAAGTACGAGCCGCCTGAAATTGATAAAAATGAATTTGCAGCGTGTTTTGCAGAAGTTCGCACCAGGTATCTCGTAAGGCAAAACGACAACCGTGAAAAAATGGAAAGAATTCTCAAAGTTGAGAAAGTAAGCCTTAAAGATAAAATGAAACAAGTTGTTTCAAGTGTTTTAAAAAAAGCAAAAACAAAGTTTTCTGAGCTTTTTTCAAAGGAAAAGAGCAGTAAAGCAGAGATTGTGACAGGGTTTCTTGCGCTTCTTGAACTTACAAGAAGAAAACGTGTAAGAGCCGAGCAAAAAGAAAATTTCGGAGAAATAGTTATTTTGCCGGGAGAGGAAATAGAAGACGGTGATTTCGATTTTGCCGGAGACAGCGAGCTTAACGGTGACTTCGAAAATGAATCTTTCGGCGACGGATTGCTGAGCTGATAATAAGCGAGAAAGGTGACTCTGATATGAGTGATTTTGGTACAGAAAATATAGAAAATGCATACAGTAAAAATGAAGCGATTGCAGAAGCTTTGTTGTTTGCTTCGGGCGGAATTGTAACTCTTGAAGAAATATGTCTTGTTTTGAAAGTAAAGAAAAATGAGGCAGAGAATGTTATGAATCGCTTAACCGCAAAATACGAAAAAAGAAAAGGCGGCATTATTTTGCGAAAAGTAAACAATGGTTTCCAGTTTTCTTCAAATCCTGAGTATTACGATGACCTGTGCGTTTATTTCCAAGAAACGGCAACGGGAAATTTAAGTAAAGCAGCTATGGAAACTTTAACAATAATAGGTTATAATCAGCCTGTAACAAGAGCCGGCATCGAAATGGTAAGAGGTGTCAACAGTGACGGCGTACTTGCGAAACTCGTTGAGAGAGGACTTGTTGCGGAATGCGGAAAGGCAGACAGCCCCGGCAGACCGACTCTTTACGGTACAACTGATTTGTTCCTCAAGAGTCTCGGTATCAGCAATTTGGGTGAATTACCTGACATTACGCAAGAAGAGAATGAACAGGAAACAGAAAATTAATCGGCATACAAAAACATATACATATAAATAATTATTAACATAGAAAGGGATATATTTTTATGGTTGAGGTAGGTTATTATAACGGTAAATTCGGCTCTTTGGCTGAAATGGAAATTCCAATGCTTGACAGAGCATGTTATTTTGGCGATGGTGTTTATGACTTTTCACTTGCACATAACGGCAAAATTTTTGCTCTTGACGAACATTTAGACCGTCTGTACAGAAGCGCTGCTTTGATTGAAATAGAAATTCCGTATACACGAGAGGAAATGGCAGAAATTCTTTACGAAGCAGTGTCAAAGTCTGAGTGTAAAGACGTAAGTATTTATTGGCAAGTTTCGAGAGGTACAGCAATTCGTAATCACATTTATCCTGATGCTCCGTGTAAACCTAATCTTATGATTATGGTAAAACCCGGTAAGACTGCAGGCGTTGACAAGAGATTTAAACTTATCACTCTCGAAGATACAAGATATCTTCACTGTAATATCAAAACAATTAACCTTTTGCCCAGCGTTATTGCTTCTGAAAAGGCTCGCAAAGCAGGTTGTGATGAGGCAGTTCTCCACAGAGGAGACAGAGTTACGGAATGTGCACATTGTAATGTAAGTATATTGAAAGACGGAGTTTTCCGTACAGCACCCACAGACAATCTTATTTTGCCCGGAATCGCAAGAGCACACCTTATTAAAGCTTGTAACGAGCTCGGCATTCCCGTTGATGAAACACCGTTTACATTGGCAGAACTTATGGATGCTGATGAAGTTATTGTTTCCAGTTCTTCCACATTATGTATACAGGCTACAGAAATTGACGGTAAGCCTGTAGGCGGTAAGGACCCCGTAAACATGGATAAGGTCCGTAACGCTGTATATAAAGAATTTAACGATTATATGGGAATTTAATTATTTTTCAATATCGTCACATTCGCAATTGCCGCTTTCGTTTTGAGAGTGGCAATTTTTTTCACACATTTTATCTTCAATAACAGTTAAAATTTTATTAAATAAATCAGGTATCAAATTTACTAATTTTTCAAGGGTATCGTTACTGTCAACCGGAATGAGCTGAACATTTCCGTCTCCTGATTTAATAAAAGCTACAGGAGTAATCGAAACACCTGTAGCGCAGCCTCCTGCAAAAGGATATTTTATCGGTACAATAAATTTATCATCAAGCGGTTTGCCGGGACCGGTAATGGGGTTTGAAAAATCAAGATTTCCGCTGTATTGTGCGCCGCCTGCGGTAAGACCGAAGCAAACTTTGCAAACGGGTATTATCACAGAACCGTCGGGAGTTTGAACAGCATCGCCGATAACGGTATTGACATCAATCATTTCTTTAATTCCGTTCATAGAGGTAATCGTTACATCATTTATGGGATTTGACATTTTTTTTACGTCCTTTCTTCATTTTTTGTGTGTTTATAAAATGCTTCACGCTTTCTGTGATAATGTTTCCTAAATTTGTCTTAACTATACATTCAAAAAATATATCTCCTTCTATTTCTTCGCTGTATATAGGTTGAATTACAATTTTCGAAAGTGATATTTTACTGCAATGTGCAGATAAAAAAGCGATAAAAAAGCCTGCCGCAGAATTTAAAATTCCCACAGAAATTGCTGTTGGAAAAGCATTTGCAAGGGAGATGTTTCCTATGATTGAAATGTTTGAAATTTCCAGACAGTGACTGAATTTACTTATTTTTCTTAAAATGTTTCTTTTTGATTTTGGCTTTGATTTTTTTCGTGTATTGCTGTCACGGCGAAAAATTCGATTTACAACTACGGAATACTTGTATAAATTTTCAGATTGCGAAGTCAAATATTCCGTTGAAGTATAAAAGGAAACAACAATACGAAGCTCAACGGAAAATATTGCCGCCACAAGCAAAATAAGTATTAAAAATATCAATAAAATTACTGATTTCGCCATAAATCCTCTTAAAAAATGTTTTCAAAAAGATTATGGGCAAATTACATTTAATTAAACACATGGATAACTCTGTCGTTGCCGCCTAAGTCTTTTATTATTTTTACTTCACGGCAATCTTTGAATAAATCGGCTACGGAATATCCTTGCTTGAAACCTATTTCCATAATTACATGGCCGCCGGGATTGAGAAGTTTTTTGTAATTTGAAGCGATTTTTTTATAAAATTCCAAGCCGTTGTCGTCCGCGAAAAGTGCAAGCTCAGGTTCAAAGTTTTTTGTATCTTCTGACATATAAATTTTTTCAGATATGTCAATATATGGCGGGTTTGACAGTATAATATCAAATTTTTCTTTGGCGTTGTTTTCGGCATCATAAAAAGCATTAAACATATCTGAAAGAACAAAATCAATGTTTACACCGAGGCTTTCGGCATTTTCTTTTGCAACAGTTAGAGCTTTTTCAGATATGTCGCTTGCAAAAAAATTGATGTTTTCTTTGTTTTTAAATTTGTCTGCAAGACAAACAGCTATACAACCGCTGCCTGTGCAAAGGTCAAGAACTTTAGCTTGCGGCAGGGGAGAAATAACCTTTTCTGCTTCGTTTACAAGAATTTCGGTATCATATCTCGGAATGAGAACATCAGGAGTAACTTTGAATTTTAATCCCATAAAATAAGAATACCCCAAAAGATATTGAAGCGGATATTTTTGTATATATCTGGCATCGTGTAATTTGTTTAGTTCGTCGATTTGAGATTGAGAAAGCTCAAAATTTGAAGCAACAATAAGAATGTGCAATCTGTCAAGACCGCACACTCTCTCAACTATCATATCTGTTTCGTGTTTTGGAAGTTTGGAGGATAATCTCCACTCATTAAGTTTCATTATTCTGAATATCTTCTTTTGCTGTTTCAGCACACTCGTTGCAACAAGAGCAACTTTCAGGCTCGTTATCAAGGGCGCTGTAAGTTTTTTCTTTTTCGTACTCTTTTTCATATTCGAGAGCTTTTGTAAGAGCGACGATTGCAACTTCTATCATATCATCATCAGGCTCTATCGTTGTAAAACGCTGCATAGCCATTCCGGGAGCGCGAAGAATTTTAGTAAACCAATTCACATGTTTTCCGGCAAAACGGTTAAATTCATAGCTGACACCGGCAATTACAGGTAAAAGCAAAAGTCTGCAACCTACTCGCAACCAAATACTGTCAAATCTGGGAAGGAGAGAGTAGATAAGAATACTGATAATCATAACCACAAATAAAAATGCAGTTCCGCATCGAGGATGATGTTTGGAATACTTGCGTACATTTTCTATGGTAAGCTCGTCTTCGTGCTCAAAACAGTGGATAGTTTTATGCTCGGCACCGTGATACATATACACACGGCGAATATCTTTCATTTTTGCAATAATAATCATATATCCCATGAAAATTGCTAATCTGACAACACCTTCACAGAGATTGAAAAGAACTTTCGGGACTGTTTTTGGGATGAAAGAAGAAATAAATGTAGGTAAAACAAAGAAAAGACCTACCGAGAAACACACGGCAATAATGGTGGAAATAGTTATAAGTACACCCATTGCTTTATCGCCTAGCTTATCTTCTACCCATTTATCAAACTTTGATGGCTCATAGTTGGGATCATCTTCGGATATTGCGATTTCTGCAGAGTCAAACAAAGCTTTCATACCGCGGCGCATAGAATCCACCAAAGCAACGCAACCGCGAATAAGCGGCAAACCGAAGAATTTATTTTTACGAACAAGGGGAGTAATGCTTTCTGTTTTAATATTAAGCTCTCCTTGTGGGTCACGTACAACTTGAGCCATTCCGTGAGGACCTAACATCATAATACCTTCCATAAGGGCCTGTCCGCCTACGGAACATATCTTTTTACCCTCTGTCATTTTAATTTTTTGTTTGTTTTCTTTATTTGACATTTTTTGACATCTCCTGTTCTTCGAGAATAGTATACGCTACTTTACCCACTTTGGTCAACGGTAACTCTTTTCTGTATTCGTATTCTTTAGGTAAAGAGTAGCGCGCAATATTTTTCTTGCAATAATCTTCTATAGACTGTTTTATATCTTGAGTAGGTGTTAAATCGTTTTTCAAAACAATAAATGCCTTTATTTTGTTCATTTTATAGTCATCGTGCACACCGATTACACACGAAAGTGCAACTGCCTCATGTGAATTTATGATTTCTTCGATTTGTGACGGATAAATCGAATATCCCGAACATTTTATCATTCTTTTAATTCTTGATTTAAAATATATAAATCCGTCTTCATCCATTGCTCCCAAATCACCGGTATGAAGCCACATCCGGCCATCGTTATGGATTTTCAACACTTTGGAAGTCTCTTCCTCATTATCCAAATAACCATTCATTACAGAGGGACCGCTTATACAGATTTCTCCATTTGTGTTTGCAGGAACTTCCTCTGTTGTACCGGGAGTTACTATTTTATAGAAAGTGTCGGAATACGGTATGCCTACGCTGCCTTTTCTGTATTCTTTTGAAGGAGTAAGTGCACTTGCTGTGACACATTCCGTCAGACCGAAACCCTCACGCAATGTAACTGTGGAACCGCGAACTTTCAAAGCTTCGTCGAAACGTATTTTTATATCATAAGGGAGCGTGTCACCGCCTGCAAATATGCCCTTTGCCTTTGAAAAATCAACGCCTTTAAGACGGTCGTTTCTTAAAAGTGCCTCATAAAGGGTAGGAACGCCTGCTATAAAAGATGGCTTCTTTTTGCGAAGGAGCTTTGCAAAAGAGTCGGCGTTGAACTGCGGAACGAGAATTATGGTACAACCTTTTAATATTGCTGTATGAATACATACGCCTAAGCCAAATCCGTGAAACATAGGAAGTACAGCAAGCATTGTGTCTCCCGGATTTATACTGTTTACGCCGTTTGTTGCTGTCTGCAGTGCCAATGCGTTAAAATTAAGGTGCGAAAGCATTATGCCTTTTTGTATTCCTGTTGTGCCGCCACTATATAAAATTACGGCTGTATCTGTGGGGGGGATTTTTTTTGCACCGAAATTATCGGTTACTTTTGCATTTTTATATTCGCCCAAAAATTCGTTCCAAGATTGTGCCCCAAAAGTATTTTTTGGCATGTTTTTTGGATTGCTGATTTTTCTGCCTTTTGTCAATTTGAAACCGACACGCATCGGGAAAGAAAGATATTCGGCAGCACTTGCGTAAATTGTTTTTTCAAGTGTGGGGCAGTTTATATTGCTTGTTTTGCCATAAAATGCATCTAAAATAAATAAAAGTTTGCTTTTGCTTGTGTTTACGTAGAATTCTATCTCATTTCCCGAAGAAAGGGGATGAATCATATTGGCGTGCGCCCCTAAATAAATAATTGCATAAAAAATTATAACTGCCTGCGGAATATTCGGAAGACAAACAGTAACTCTGTCACCGCGTGAAATTCCGCTTTTTTTGAGAGCTTTTGCCGAGCGTAAAATTTCGGAATGAAGTGCTCGGTAAGAAATTTTTGTATTCATATAATCTAAAGCAGGAAAGTGAGAAAATTCTGTTGCAGTTTTAAGAAAAACATCGTACATTGTACCGTCAGGATATTCCAAATCTGCCGGTATTTCATCAGAATAATATTTTATCCAAGGTCTGTGAATTTTTTTGTTTTCCTGAGCAAAATTCATTATATGAAAAATCTCCCTTTTCACATTGTTGTTTTAAGCAATTTGTTTGCTCTTTGAATTATACCATATTTTACTCTGTTGTGATACTTGAAATTTTTTGCGAAGATGATACAATTCGTTTGAGTGAATTATATTTAAGAGGAGAATTTTTCGTGCAACAGTTAAAAGCCGGTTCGAGAGTAATATATTTTGATATTTTGAATATTTTGGCGGCTTTAAGCGTTATTTTTTTGCACTGCAACGGAAATTCTTTTAAATTTACCGGAGATTTGGCTTGGCTTCAAGCTATAACGATAGAAGTTATATGCTATTGGGCTGTTCCTGTTTTTATAATGTTATCGGGCGCAAATCTTATGAATTACCGTGAAAAATACACCACAGGCGAATTTTTTAAGAAACGCTTTATGAAAACTGTTATTCCTTTTGTGGTTTGGTCTCTTATTGTTGCGGCGGAAAAACATATAAGTCCATTTGAAACGGGTTTCAAAGTATTTATAAATGACTTTGTTAATTGTAAAATTGAAGCTGTTTATTGGTTCTTTATTCCTCTTTTTGCTGTTTATTTGGCAATTCCCGTACTCTCTTGCTTGAAAGATAATCGTAAAATATTGTGGTATATGGCACTGGGCGCACTTTTCGTTAACTCGTTATTACCATCGGTTTTCTCGTATATGGGTTTAACATGGAATTACAGTTTAGCAATGCAAAGTGTTGGCGGAATGCTTATTTTTACGATTTTGGGGTATCTTTTCTCTGCTACGGAATTCACAAAAAAGCAAAGACTTATCGTTTACGCATTGGCTGTATTGGCAGTTTTGGTAAAATTTGCAGGAACTGTTATACTTTCGTATGAAAACGGAGCTTTGGATAAAACATTTTACGGTTATACATCGTACATTGCAGTGCTTCAAGCTTGCGGTGTGTTTTTGTTCTTTAAGCAGAGCAATGTTATCAAAAAGATTGCGGAAAACCCCAAAATGTCAAAAATTATATCTCGAATATCTGCTTGCAGTTTCGGTATTTACTTAATGCACATGACTGTATATAGATTTTTAAGAAGATTTATTGCGGAATTTCATTGGGAGTGGAGATTGATTGTTCCTTTCTTGATATACGCAATTTGTTTGTTGTTTACATATTTGTTAAAAAAGATTCCTGTTATTAAGAATATTGTGCCATAAAAATTTATACAAATTTTATATTTTAAATGGTATAATATGCAGGTTGCACAATTTGAGTTTTAAAGTTCTTTTGGGAATGGAGTTTGATATATGTTAAAATTAAAAGATATCACTAAAACATATGATACCGGCACATTACAAGTACAAGCACTTAAAAGTGTGAGTATGGAGTTTCGCAAAAGCGAATTTGTTGCAATTTTAGGCCCTTCCGGTTGCGGCAAAACAACGCTTCTTAATATAATCGGCGGTCTTGATCAATATACATCCGGTGACCTTGTAATTAACGGTACGTCCACAAAGCAGTATAAAGACAGCGATTGGGATGCGTACAGAAATCATAAAATCGGTTTTGTGTTTCAAAGTTATAATCTTATTTCGCATCAATCTGTTCTTTCTAACGTAGAGCTTGCTTTGACACTTTCGGGTGTAGGCAAAGCAGAAAGAAAGAAAAGAGCAATGGAGGCTTTGGAAAAAGTAGGTCTTAAAGATCAAGCACACAAAAAGCCTAATCAGATGTCAGGCGGTCAAATGCAGCGTGTTGCAATTGCAAGGGCGCTTGTAAACAATCCTGATATTTTGCTTGCTGACGAGCCTACCGGAGCGCTTGATTCTGAAACAAGTATTCAGATTATGGAAATATTAAAAGAAATTGCAAACGAAAAGCTTGTTATTATGGTTACTCATAATCCCGAACTTGCTGAGCAATATTCTAACAGAATTATAAGACTTCTCGATGGTGAAGTTGTCAGTGATACAAACGTATATATTGCAGAAGAGAAAGCTGATGTTCAGGAAGTAAAAAAGAAAAAATATAAGACTTCAATGTCATTTTTTACTGCGCTTTCTCTCAGTTTTAACAACTTACTTACAAAAAAAGGAAGAACTTTTATGACTTCTTTTGCAGGCAGTATCGGAATCATAGGAATTGCTTTGATTTTGGCACTTTCCAGCGGAGTTGATTTGTATATAGAAAAAGTAGAATCGGAAACCCTGTCAAGTTATCCGCTTACAATAGAGTCGGCAACTATGGATATGTCTTCACTTATGATGTCGATGATGTCTATGGCCAATAAGGAAGATATTGCAAAAGAGGAAAATACAGCGTATTCAAACGATGTTATGATGGATATGCTTGAAGCTGTTTCTAAAGAGGTTGTTGTAAACGATTTAAAGTCATTTAAATTTTTCCTTGAAAGTAAAGAAAACGGTTTTGCCGAACTTACTTCCGATATTAAATACACATATACCACGCCCATGCATATATACAAAAAAGATACTTCAAAGGGTGTTTTAAAAGTGAATCCCAGCCAAGTTTTCGACATTTTGGGTTTTAACGAAATGATGGGTATTTCCGGTGACGGCGGTTCAGCATCCATGGGAATGATGAGTGCAAATATGAATGTTTGGACAGAACTCATGAATAACAGGGAGCTTTTGGAAGAACAGTATGAGATTTACGGCGAAATTCCGAATGCCTATAACCAGGCTGTAATCATTCTTGATAAAAATGCGGAAATCAGTGACTACTCACTTTATACTTTGGGGATAAAGGATACTTCCGAGCTTTCGGGCTTGATGAAAGATTTGGCATCGGGCAAAGAAATAACGTCTAACGAGGAAGAAAAATATACGTTTGATTATCTCATGTCTTTGTCGTATAAAGTTTTGCCCACAACCGACTATTTTGAGTACAGCGAAAGTGAGCACAGGTGGGTAGATAAGTCTTCCGATAATGTTTATATTAAACAGCTCGTTGAAAACGCAAGCAAAGGTTTCGATGTTGATATTGTAGGTGTGTTTGTTCCGAAAGAGGATGCCAAAACGGCTGCTTCCGGCGGAATGGTGGGTTATCACAAAGATTTGATGCCTAAATTGATTGAACAAGTTAATAACAGCGATGTTGTTAAAGCGCAAAAAGAAAATTCCGAATATGATATTTTTACGGGACAAAAGTTTTCAAACGGCGAAACATTTGACATTAATAAAATGACACAGGAGGAAATTGCGGGAATTGTTGCACAGATGCCTGCGGAAATGCAAGCTCAATTTATGAGTATGACCAAAGAGCAACAAATGATGGCAATTCAATCGTATATGGGTACTTCAACGGCAACTTACGACGGAAATCTTGAACTTATGGGTGTTGCAGATGTTGATAATCCGTCCGTGATTAATATATATCCCGTAGATTTTGAAGCAAAAGAGAAAATTGTAGAGAAGATAAAGAATTATAATGAGGGAAAATCAGAAAATGATAAAATACAGTATACTGATTACATCGGTATTATGATGTCTTCTGTAACGACGATTATTAATTCTATCAGTTATATTTTAATTGCTTTTGTTGCAATTTCGCTTATTGTTTCATCTATAATGATAGGAATAATTACTTATATTTCAGTTCTTGAAAGAACGAAAGAAATCGGTATTCTCAGAAGTATCGGAGCTTCAAAAAAAGATATTTCGAGAGTATTTAATGCAGAAACGCTTATTGTAGGATTTGTTGCGGGACTCATAGGAATCGGTGTAACGTGTCTTTTGATAATTCCGATAAATATTATTATTGAGCTCATAACAGATATAAACGGTTTGGCTCATTTACCTTGGCAAGGTGCGATTATTTTGGTTGTAATAAGTATGTGTCTTACTTTGATTGCAGGCCTTATACCGTCAAGATTCGCGGCAAAAAAAGATCCCGTAGTTGCATTGAGAACAGAGTAAAATAGATTGAATATGTAAGAGCGGCACTTTAAAGGTGCCGCTTTTTTTTACAGATTGCTCATTACCTGACGGAATTTTGCAACAGCCTGTTGAACATCAGCTGTTTCTGTATTTTTAACTTGATACCAACCTCTTGACTTAAGGGCATTGAAAATTTCAAATTGAAGCTGTTGTGTTTCAGTAAACATTTTTGTGATTTCATTTCTTAAAATCTGACATGACGCTTCTGAAACAGCAGTTGCGTACAACTCCGTGAGTTGTTTTTCTGTGCTCAATGCATCCGTAATCATATCTTGCTCTGTTAAAATCTGCTGCATATTACATTCCTCCCTGACATGCGTGTGAGTTCAAATACTGAAACATTGTGTCAAAATGTTTTCTGTGCATTTGTTCTGCTTTTTCGCAGATCATTTTTAAATTAGGGTCAGTGCAATTTGCAGTAAAAAATTGATACTTTTTGACAGCCATAGATTCGGCACCCAGGATGTCTTCAAGCATTGAAAGTGATTTTTCAGGCATTGTAGAATTAGCCATTTTACAGTTCATCCTCTCTGAATTTGTTGATACGCAGAATATTTTGTATAAAAAAGCAGAAAATATACGCAAAACATTCAGTCCGAAAAGGGCAAAAAAATAAGGAATTGACAAAAGTGGTAAGTTTTATCAGAACAATAATAATGTATTCAATAGTAATATTGACAATGAGAATTATGGGAAAACGCCAAATCGGACAATTGCAACCGTATGAATTTGTAATTGCAATAATGATTTCTGATTTGGCATCACTTCCGATGCAAGACAGCAGTATTCCTCTTTGGACAGGAATTGTACCCATATTATCATTGCTCTTGCTTCAACTTTGTATATCGTTCAGTGTGATGAAATCGAAAAAAATACGAGGCTTTTTGTGCGGAAAACCATGTATCATGATAAAAAACGGTGTGGTAATTGAGGAAAACTTGAGAAATCAAATGTACACACTTGATGATTTGTTGGAAGCATTAAGACTGAAAGGATTCCCTGATGTTAAAAGCGTACAGTTGGCAATTTTGGAAAATAACGGAGAATTGAGCGTATTACCTATAAGTGAGTCGCAAAATTTGACAAGGGGAGATATGAGCATAAAAGCACCGTCTGATGTGGTAACTGATTTGATAATCGGCGGATGTTTGTTAGAAGATAATTTAGAACTGCTGAACATAAAAAAGGATTTTTTGATGTGCGAACTTTCAAAAAGCGGACTTAGTAAAGTAGAGGACGCTTTTTACTGTTATGTAAACGGAGCAGGTAAAATCATTGTTCAAAGAAAGGAAAATATAAAATGAAAGTATACAAAAACTCGTGTTTTTTCGTGTTGGCAGTAATATTGATACTTGTGGCTGTTTTTGTACCTACATTGATGTTTGACAAAATGTTGGGGGATGATGTTGATAAATTTATGAAAAAAGTCAGAGAAATATCGGCATTGGAGGAAAATGATGATGCTGTATTTCAAAAGTGCGATGAGCTTGAAAAATTATGGAATGAACACATGGACCATTGGAGCTTTGTGGTGCATCATTCAGCAATAGAAAAGGTAGAGTTGAGCATAACAACTTTCATCGAATACAGCAAAAAAGGCGAGAAGAACAGTGCAGAATTAGAAGCAAAAAAACTTGAGAAAATTCTGGAAATTACGTCAAAACAAGACAAACCGGACTTGTTAAATATACTCTGAAACAGTCGAAAAAAGTCCGATTCAGACGAACGGTTTTTCTTTACAAGACAAGTGATTTATTGTATAAAAAGTGTGTCAAGGAGGTGATGAAATGCACACACTTGAGACGGCGATTATATTGCCTGCCGTATTGATTTTTGCGGCAGTGGTAATTTTCGTAAGTTTAAAATATACGGATATGGTATCGCAGCACGCAGACAAAAATGCAACGTCTGTTCCCGAAGAACTAATAAGCCATACTGATGTTGTCAGAGGAGGCGCTATATTAAGTGAATTGTGTAAAAACTATTCGGGATAACAAAGGAAGCATAACGGCAGCGGCTGCGATTGTTTTATCTTCGATAATTGTACTTAATACTGTTTTAATTGATTATGTGTATATGAAAACAATAATGAGCAATATACCGGCTAGAATGAAACTTGCCTGCAATTCCGTACTTGCCTCGTATGATGCTTTGCTTGCAGATAAGTATGGGTTATATGGGTACAATACAAGCTCTGATTGCTCCGCGCAGCGTGATTTTATGAAATATTATGATGCAAAGGAAAGTACAGTTAATTTTAAAGGTGCATTTACAGAGCTTGATATTATTGAAAATCAAATATCAGGTCTTATGAAAATCAAAACTCCCGTACGCATTACGGAAACTGTTTTTAAAGCATTTGATATAATTTCGCAGACTGACAAAGAGTGTGATGAGTATAGCATTTGCGGCAAAGCTGCACAAAAATTGTCCGAGCTTCAAACGCTTCGCGATGAATTGAAAATTAAAGTCGAGGGGTATTATACGAATGATCCTGCTTGTGTGAACGGATATAAACAAGAATTTATTACAACAGTTTTTGAAAGTTTTGCCCAGCCAAATGAAAATTCTGCAGATATTTTGCTGAAACAAATGATATCTTTCAATGAACAGTATCAAAGATACAATAACGATGCGGCTTTGATATTTAATAAGCTGAAAATCGGAGCAGATGAGATAAATAGTATGCTGTCAGGTTTAAAAGACGATGCGGATTCTATTAGAAAACAAACACAAGCTTTATTAAACAGCAATGCTTGTGAAAAAATTAATTATAACTGTGAAGTGTTAAAAGAACGACTGGATGTGCTTTACAGTTTTGAAAATAAAGAATTTACGGATATTACACAGCTTAAATCTGTTTTAAATCAAAAAGAACCGTACACAAACATAAAAATCAATACAATTTATGCTGAAAACAGCGGTGAGTATAAGGATTCGAGAAAAGTACTTACACAAGATGTTAAGAGTAAAGTTACAAGTGAAATTTTTTATGATGACAAATATGTGATACCATCTGTAAAATACGCAATGCTTCCGTCAATCAGAGCACAAGCTGAGAAAGAGGCATCTAAAATGTTGTTTGATGCAAGTCAAGAAGGTTTTATAGACAAATTTGATTCATTCGGAAATATGTTTTCATTTTGGGATGATGTTTCTTTTGATGGATTGATCAGTGACATGACAAGCAGGATTTTGATTGATGATTATATTATAACGTATATGACAACAAGGCAAACGGGAGTTTCCGACGAGAAAGTAAATAACGAAATTGAATATATTTTGTGCGGAAATGAATCTTGTGATAAAAATAATGATACTGTAGAAGAAAAACTTGTGGCTTTAAGATTTATACTTAATTTTGCAAATATTATGAATGACAACCAAAGAGTTGCTGTAGCAGAAGCTATGGCGGCGGCTATTGCGGCCGTTATAAGCAGAGGGGCAGGTGTTATGCTGTATAAATATATTATTATTTCAGCATGGGCTTTGATTGATTCTTATATGGATGTTGAACAATTGATTAAAGGAGAAAGTGTTCCGCTCATTGAAGTGAAAGGAGAAACGGATAATAAAATTAATGAAATCCAAGATTATAGTTTTTATCTCAGGCTTTTGTTGCTGTTTACGGATAAGGAAACAAAACTGCTTAGAATATGCGATATGATGGAAATAAATATGGAAGAAATTACGGGCGAAAAATATAATCTCTCAGGTGTGTATAATTCAGTTTGTGCAAAAGCAATAACGGAGTTTGAATTTATTTCTCCTGTGCTGTTGGGAATGAACAAAACATACAGAAGGGAGGATTGTTGTGAAGTTTCATATTAAACATTCCGAAAAAGGCAGCATAACTCTTGAGGCTGCAGTTTTAATGCCGTTTTTTTTAGGAGTCCTTTTGTCTTTTATATCTGTAGTACAAATTATGGCAGCAGAGCAAATACTTTGTTCTTCGGTTGTGAAAACAGCCGACAAAATGTGTAAATGGGCGCCTGTTTATAAAAATTTTGCAGCGGATGATATGCAAGAAATACTTTTGGATAAAGTGGGCGGTGAGTTAAAAAAAGAATTGCAAGGCGAAGCCGGTGACTTTTTAATGGGTATTTTTCAATTGAGAAAGGTTTCGGAATATTCTTTTGATTATATTTACAGCTTTACATCACAATCTTTGTGTGACAAATACATTGAGGAAGATATTTTTATAAAAAACGGTATAGTAAATATGTATAATTTGAATCTTTATAAAAGCAATTTCTTTCACAATGATTCAAATGATATAAGCATTAAAGCAGTTTGTACAGTAAAAACATATTTACCGTTTGAAGTGAAAATTTCATCTGAAATTGATTGCCTGGCATGGGGAAAAGGCGTTATGCCTCACGTATCAGCTGAGAATTATCCCGATGAGGAAAGTAACAACGAAAGTATTTGGGATAAAAACAATTTGTATAGGGGATCGGTTATCAGACAGATGTACGGAGCCAATTTGCCTGCCGGTTTTCCGGCGATAGATATATTTGAAAATGGTATGGCTACGATGATTAAAAGTATGAATCATACTGCGAAAAGTTATGAAAAAACCAGTGCTTTCGAATATAAAATAAGAAGTATGATTGACGAATTATATGCATTTAAAGGGGCGGCTTTCGGAGGAATAAGTGTTACACAGAAAGATATAATGCAAAAAAGACTCATTCTTGTTATGCCGGAAAATGAGTTTACAATATTACAGGCAAACGCAATGGAAAGTTTGATGAGATATGCGGCATCGAAACTGATTGTGTTGGACTTGCAGAGATACCAAAAAATATGATATTATTTCACGGAAAGGTATTAGGTGAAGATAATGGCTATACTAATAAAAAATGTTGCTGTTTATACTGATGAAGGAATAAAAAAGTATAAATATTTATGCATCGAAGAGGACAAGGTAAAATACTTGACTGATGATAACAGCATAGCTGATTCGTTTATTAGGGAACAGAAAAAAATAACTGAAATAAATGCAGAAAATAAATTGGTAATGCCGGGATTGGTAAATACTCACACGCATAGCCCTATGACAGCTTTAAGGAACGTGGGAAGTGATTTACCTTTACACAGATGGCTCTTTGAAGAAATCTTTCCCAGAGAAGCAAAATTCGCACCGCAGGCAATATATTACGGTTCGCTTTTAGGACAAATAGAGATGATTAGGTCGGGTACTGTTGAGTTTACTGATATGTATCCCTCTTTTGAGTCTCAAGCTATGGCGGTTGAAGAATCCGGGTTAAGAGCTTCTTTAAGTGTGGAGTTGCTTCATAATGATTGGAGTTCAGGAAAAAGAATAACGAGTTCTGCTTTTGGAGATGGAGAGAAGATTATAAAAGAGTGGAGAGGAAAGGCAGATGGCAGGATAACTCTTTTAAGTGAAATTCATTCCGTATATCTGTATGATACTGCGTTTTTAAAAGATGTTGTTGATTTTTCCAAAAGCAACAATATAGGGATAAATATGCACTTGCAAGAAACAGAAAAAGAAGTGACTGATGCATTGAATGATTTGGGTGTGCGTCCTGTTGAATTCTTCGAGAATATCGGTGCTTTTGATGTGCCTGTTACGGCAGCTCACTGTGTGCATATGACTGAGGAAGAAATGCAAGTTTTAAAGAAACATGATGTGCTTGCTGCAATTAACCTTACAAGTAACTTGAAACTTGCAAGCGGTATTCCGAATCTTCCGGGAATGTTGGAAACAGGCGTAAAAGTAGGATTTGGAACAGATGGATGCGCAAGTAATAATAATTTAAATATGTTTGAGGAAATGCATCTTGCGGGAATTCTTTATAAAGGACTTCATAAAGATCCTACATTGGTATCTCCGAAACAAGTAATTAAAGCTGCTACATTGGGCAGACAAATTAAAGAAAGCCAAAAAGCTGATATGATAATGATAGATATGTCTGCTCCTCATTTGCATCCAGTAAATGACATTGATGCTTTGATTGTTTATGCAATGCAGGGCTCTGATGTTGATACTGTGATTGTAAACGGAGAAATATTAATGCAAAACAAAGTACTTACGCGGCTTGATGAAGAAAAAATTATACACGAAGTAGATAATATAAAATTTGTTTGATTGCTAAAGAACAGAGGATGTGAATTGTTTTGAATAAATATGAAGTAGGCGTTATAACAGATTCTGAGATAGGATGTAATTTTGCCCGAAGATTAAAAGGCAACGGGTATTCTTGTGTTTTATACAATACAGGACTTGAAAGAATGTCAAGAGGCGAAATCAACAATTATGTTTCGGATATGCATCAGGAAGAAATACTTACAACCACATCTGTGGAAATAATGCTTAATTTATTAAAAAAACCAAGAAGGATTTTTATTGTAAGTCAAAGTAAATTATATGCCGATACTGTTTTGCAAGAATTATATGAGTTTTCTGAGGCAAATGATATTATTATTGACACTTGTGATGCTGATTACAATATAACCACAGCCAGATGCAGGCTTTTTGAAAAGAAAGATGTTTCGTATCTGGGAGTGGGTTTTTCCGGAGAGGCTGCAGGGGGATCAAGCATTTCTTTAATGGTAGGCGGCTCAAGAGATGCTTATGATGAAATACGTGATTTGCTTAAAGACCAGTCATCGAAATTTGCCGGTCAGGAATGTTGTGCATACGTAGGACCGGATGGCGCGGGCCAATATGTAAAAATGATACATAATGGTATAGAGTATGGCATTATGCAATCAATCTGTGAAAGTATATCTCTTTTAGAGCATGTTGCTGATTTTGACAATAATATCATTCTTGAAACATTCGGAGAATGGTCGATTGGTGAAAACGAGAGTTTCCTTATGCAAATAGCTTATGAAATATTAACTAAAAATGATTCTGCAACAGGAGAATTTTTTAAAAATACTGTTTCGGATAAGGTGGGTAACGGCAAATCTGTATTGTGGCTTTGTGAGAGTGCAGCGGAATTGTCGGAGCCTGTTCCGTCGATTTATGCATCACTAAATAACAGGTTTTTATCTGGATTAAAAAAAGAAAGAACATCTTATTCAGATTTGATTGCAAAAGAAAAGAGTAATATAGTTCTTAAACAAAGAGAAAGAAAGACTTTTGTTACGGACATAAAAAATGCCTTATACTTAAGCTTGATTTGTGTACATGCTCAAGCCTTTAATCTTCTAAGACGTAAATCTTCGGTGGGAATCTGGGGTACTTCTGCATTAGATGTTGCAATAACTTTCCAAGGAGGGGCATATATAAGATCAAGGCTCCTTTCGAGAATTATAGATGCATACAAAAATAAACCGGATTTAAAAAATCTTTTGGAAGACGGATATTTTATTTCAACGGTAAAAAGATATTTGCCGTCTTTGCAAAATGTAATTATCAAAGCAGCAGAAGGCGGTGTTTCGATTCCTGTTATGTCATCGGCATTAACATATTTATTTGCTTTATCAGAAGAAACAATGAATACAAGTATCATAGAGCTTATGCGTGATTATGTTCAAGGAACGGGGTTTGAATTGCGAAATTCACCTAAAGAAAAATATAGCACGGATTGGAAAAATGTGGCTAACAGTGTATCTGTTATTGAAATGAAAAATAAATAATTACAAATGATGGTCTTCTTTGTATTGCTTTTCGTATGCAATATCTTTTTTGATGGCAATTACGGTTTTGCCTGTTATAAATGTAACTGTAAGATAAAAAAGTGCTACGATATATTTTGCTTTTATACCGCAAATGCGTCCTAATAAAACGCCGAGAGGTTCGAACGGAATCGTCCATGAATGAAAAAGACTGTAGAAAACAGATTGCGCGCTAATGCTGAATATAAAAGTAAAAAAGTACAATGCAAAGGCTAAAAAACCTATTAATTCATAGAAAAAAAGACCTTTTGCAAGTTTTGAATATCGTTTTACTCGCATAAAGATACAAAGGATAATTAAAAAAAGTATCGTTCCGCTTGAAAAAATTATTTCCGGAATGCTGAGCTTTCTTGTTTCAAATGAAAATGTTTGCAAATCAAAAATTAAAATCGCAAGAAGGTTTATCAAAGATAAGGCTAACGCAATGATAAGAGGCTGCTTGTTCTTTTTTAAAAATGCGTGAAAATTACCCATATATAACGCTCCGCTTTTGGAATATTAATCAAAATAAAATTGCAAATAAAAAACATATCCATTATACTATAAAAAAAGGAGGTAGACAATGTCTTTCATCATAAATTTTATAAAAGGAATAATTGTAGGAATTGCGGTTGTAATACCGGGTTTGTCAGGTAGTATGTTTGCTGTAATCGTTGGATTATATGAAAAAATGATTAATTCAATCAGCACCCTGAGGAAAAACTTTAAAAAGAACGTTTTATTTTTGTTGCCTATCGTAATAGGCGGAGTCATTGGTATACTTTTATCAGCTAAATTGATAGTTGATTTATGTGAGAAGTATCCTCAGCAAGCGTATTTCTTCTTTATAGGTCTTGTTTTGGGAAGTATACCTCTTGTACTCAGAAAAGTAAAACAGATAAAATTTAAACCTGCTTACTTATTAATTACTTTGTTCAGTTTTGGTTTTATTTTACTTATGGGTTATTTGTCCGGCGGCGAGGGTGATGTTACAATTTCTGAAACAGTTCATTACTTAACCGGTTTCAGTGATGTTATTGCTGTTTTTGTAGCAGGATTTTTATCTTGTGCTTTTATGTCTATACCCGGCGTAAGCGGTTCCGTTACTTTGATGGTATTGGGACAGTATAATAAAGTTTACGGAGCAGTGGGAGATTGCTCGGACATGGTAAAGTTTATTTTAAAAGGTGATTTTGAAAATGCACTGCTTGCAAGCCGTTCTTTGGGAACTGCTATTGTTTTTGCAATCGGCGGTGTGTTGGGATTCCTTATAATTGCAAAACTTATTGCAAAACTTCTTGCGAAATTTGAAGCGCAAGTTTACTACGGGGTTTCAGGAATGGTACTCGGAGCTGTAATTATTCTCTTTGCAGACGGAGTGTTGCTGGATGACAGGTTCAAAGCAATATTTACGGGCGGCGGTTTGGCAGACGGAATAATCGGCGTTCTCGTTATAGATGCTTTGCTTGTTGTTATTGGAATAATCTGCACACTTTTCCTTGACGATGACAGTGCTTTAGCACAAAAAATGAAGAAGGGAAAGTCTTTAAAAGGAGATTCAGGAAATTGAAAAAAAAGATAGTATTAAAGAAAATTTTATCAGCTTTAATTTGTTGCGTATTGATTGTTACGCTTTTTGGAAGTAATTTTATCAGTGCAAAAGTGAAGCAACCTATACCGGAGGCAAAGAACGTTGAAGTTACCGAGCTTTATAAAGGTGTAACCCTTACAAGCTTCGAGGTTGATCAAAAGTCTTCGTATACGCTTAATAAATTTAAAATTGTAGAATTTGATCCGAAACAGAGTGATTTGTACATAGATGTTACAAATGCGGCGGATTACTCAAATGAACTTAAGACAGTAATGAAAACTGTCGAGGACTTTAACAAGAATAACACGGAGGGAAAAACTGCTATTGCTGCAGTAAACGGCGATTTGTGGATGGTTGCTTATGCTCATGCAAGAGTTGAAGGTTCCGGTACTGTTTATGGCGGTTGTAGTGATGCTGTAGTAACTAAATCTCTTACAGTACCTCGTGGTTTTAATATGTACAACGGAGAGATTATAACAAGTGCTCACATGATGCAAGAAACACCGTATGAAGGTGCTTTCCAATCTTTTGGATTTACTGCAGACAATAAACCGTATCTCGGACAACCTAAAACTACAATCAAAATTAAAAACATAACTCAAGACACATCGAAAGCAATAAACGGCATCAACAGACTTCCTGCTAAAAATGCTTTGGTAATGTATACAGACAAAGGCGTACTTTCAAATTATTCGCTTTCCGATGCCTATGAGGTTGTTGTTGATTGTGATTATGATTATGTTGTTAAGCATGGCGAGACGATTAAGGGAAAAGTTACTGCCATTTGCAAAGAGGGCGATGCTGATCCTAAAATGCAAGCAAACAGAATTATTTTAACAGCAAGAGGAAGTGCTGAGAAAAAAATTAAAGACTATGTGATAGGCGACGAAGTTGAAATTTCAATTACAGTGAAAGATGAATTCGGAAATGATGCGGTATGGCAAAATGAAATTAAAAACGCAGTTGGCGGTCATATGGTTTTTGCTAAAAACGGCGAATACATAGACCTCGGAGCACCGTCGTATTATCCGTCTACTATTATTGCAGAAACAAATTCCGGAAATGTTATGCTTATTCAGAATGACGGCAGACAAGAGGGGTACAGTCTTGGTTTAAGACATAATGACTGTGATAATCTTGCAAGAGAACTTGATTTGAAAAATGCTTTTATTGTTGATGGCGGTGGTTCGTCTACACTGATTGCTTTGGAAGAAGACGGCTATAAACTTGTAAACAGACCTTGTGATAAGGATTCTAACGGTAATTACGGTGCTACGCGTACAGTCGTGAATTCAGTTATTCTTTCTCATGGCAAAGACAGAAATGCTCCCGCTGAAGATAACACAGAGTCTGATGCGACTGCGGTTCCGGAAATTGCAGATAAGACAAATTCTCCTGCAGACAAAACAGAGAAAAAAACCGGCAAGGGATGGAATATAGCACTTATTGTCGGCAGTATAGTTTGTTTTGGTATTGCAGTGCTTCTTGCAATAAGGTCTGCAAACAAGAAATTCGGGAAATAAAATTTGAATTAACAATCGGAAAATAAAAAAACGAACTTGTTATTAACTAACAAGTTCGTTTTATGTTATCTGGCAGGGGAGACGCGACTCGAACACGCAACAGACGGTTTTGGAGACCGTTGCTCTACCATTGAACTACTCCCCTTAGAGCTCTGTAAGTATACACAAATAAACATTTAATGTCAATGCCTTTTTTTGAAAAATACCATATTGCAACAAATAATTTGAATGTGCTATAATTCAGTGATAACATTATATGATTGGAGTGTTTCATTTTATGAAATTCAAAAAAATTATTTCAGTATTATTGGTTCTCGCAGTAGTTATGTCAGCATTCGCTTTGACATCGTGCAAGAAAGAGGAAGATGTACTTACAGTTTATACAAATGCAGAGTTTCCGCCTTTTGAATATCTTGCAGACAATAAGCCTGTTGGTGTAGATATGCAGATTGCTCAAGCTATTGCAGATGAGCTCGGAATGAAGCTTGAAATTAAAAATGTAAAATTCGATACAATTCTTACATCAATCAGCTCCGGTAAGGGTGATTTGGGTATTGCAGGTATCACAGTTACAGACGAAAGAAAAGAATCTGTAAACTTCTCTGTAAATTATGCAACAAGTACTCAGTATATCGTAATGAAGAACGATGCTGAAATTGAAAAAATCGAAGACCTTGCAGGACTTAAAATCGGTGTTCAGCTCGGTACTACAGGAGACTTTATCATTTCTGACGAAATATCAGGAACAGAGGATGAGAAAACAGGAGAGCATATCAAAGGTGTACTCGAAGGTACGGGTGCAACGGTTACACAGTACAATTCAGCAGCGGATGCAGCAGTAAACATGAATTCAGGCAAAGTTGATGTTGTTGTAATCGACAAGCTCCCCGCAGAAATTGTTGCAGGACAGTATGATAACTTCAAAGCAATCGAACTCGTTTATGCAGACGGCAGCAAGACAGACGAATCTTATGCTGTTGCAATTGCAAAAGGCAATGACGAGCTCCTCGAAAAAGTTAACAAAGTAATTGAGCGTTTGATTGCAGACGGCAGCATTGATAAATGGATAGTTGAACATACAACACAATCATCACAAGGTTAATAAATAAATTCAGGAGTTGAAATTATGAAATTAGAAAAGCTTGTGGGCGACAGATTTAAAGAAAAGCCCGCAGATTGTGTAATTGAAAGTCACTCTTTGATGCTCAGAGGCGGATATATGAAATTCGTTGCAAGCGGTATTTTTTCACAATATATGCCCCTTAAACGTATTTGCCGTAAAATTGAGCAGATAATCAGAGAAGAAATGGATGCGATTGACGGACAAGAAGTACTCTTTCCGGTTGCGCTTCCTGCAAGTCTTTGGGAAGAATCCGGACGCTTCGAAAGCGTAGGCAGTGAGCTTCTTCGTTTCAAAGACAGAAACAATGCGCAAATGGTACTCGGTATGACGCATGAGGAAGCTGCCGTACAATTGGTACGCGAATACGGTATCAGTTATACACGTTATCCTTTTATGATATATCAGATTCAGACAAAATTCCGTGACGAAGCAAGACCGAGAGCAGGTCTTATTCGTGTGCGCGAATTTACAATGAAAGATGCGTACTCTTTCCACACTTCGCAAGAAGATTTAGAAAGTTATTATCAAAGATGCTACGATGCATACAACAGAATTTTCGCAAGAGCCGGAATTCCCGAGGTCGTTACTGTTCAATCTGACTCCGGAATGATGGGAGGTAACGTTTCACACGAATATATGTTGCTTACGCCTGTAGGTGAGGATACGATTGCAGTTTGTGCAGAGTGTGATTACAGAGCAAATATGGAAGCGGCAGAAAGCATTATTGAGAATGATTCAACAGAGGAACTTAAAGAACTTACTAAGGTTGAAACACCGCATACATCTACAATTGAGGCAGTATGCGAGTTCCTTAATGCGCCTGTTGAAAAATCTTGCAAAGCAGTTGTATACCAGAAAAATATGACAGACGAATATGTTGTTGTATTTTTAAGAGGCGACATCGAGGTTAACGAAACTAAATTGCGTAATTATGTCGGAGAAGAAATTCACCCCGGTGTTATTACAGAAGAATCCGGCATTGTAGCCGGCTTTATCGGACCTAAAGGGTTGGATTCAAAGAAACATACAATTGTATTTGATAAATCTTTGCAAGGCATGGTTAATGTGTGTTGCGGAGCTAACGAACTCGATTATCACTATGTTAACTTTAATATCGAGCGTGATTACGGCAAGGTCGAATACGTTGACGTAGCAAAAATCAAAGAAGGCGGCATTTGTCCTAAGTGCGGCAAACATTCAATCAATGTTTCAAGAGGTATTGAAGTTGGTAATATATTCCAGCTTGGCACAAAATACACAAAAACAATGGGTATGCAGTATTTGGATAAAGAAGGCAACTTGCAATATCCTATTATGGGTTGCTACGGAATCGGTGTCGGCCGTCTTGCTGCTTCTGTTTGCGAAGCTTACAGAGACGATTACGGTCCGATTTGGCCTATTTCAATTGCGCCTTGGCAAGTTCATCTTTGCTGCTTAAGAGCTGACGACGAAGTTGTAAAAGCAGCAGCCGATGATGTATATGAGAAATTACAGAAAAAAGGCATTGAGGTTATTTATGATGACCGCGATGTACGTGCAGGTGTAATGTTCTCTGATGCTGATTTGTTAGGTGTTCCCGTAAGAGTTGTTGTAAGCCCGAGATCCTTGGGTGAAAACATGATTGAACTTTCTACACGCGATAAGAAAGTAAGCAAGAAAGTAGCAAAAGATCAAATTATTGACGAAGTTTGCGCTTTGATTGAACAGCTTAAGCGTGAAATTGAGGAGAAGGTATAATGAAAAAAAGGTGGGTATCATTACTGCTTGCATTGATAATATCAGTGGCGGCGATGCCCGCCTTTTCTGTTTTTGCAGGTTCTGAGCTATATTATCGTCTTGACCAAACGTATGAAAATCTCGAAACAACAGACGATTTTAATGTAGGAAAGGAAGAACTCGGTGTTTCTTATTTATCAGAAAACAGCAAGATTAAAGTTGTAGGTTCTGACTTTTCTTTGTTAGGTACGCGCTCTTTGGCAATAAATGAGTGTGATATGAGATGGGATGCTTTATCCTTGATTGACGAGAAAATGTATGTGGGACTTACGGTAAGAGCAGATGCAGAGTTTAATAATGATTTAAATGTATCATTTACAACATTGCAACCCTCTGCAAACAAAACAAAATATGCGCATGTTAACGCATTTTGTATTTCTAAAAATAATGAGAAGATTTTATTAAAGGACTGCAATAACAACACTGTTGCAGAACTTGATCAAGATATTCGTTACGGAATTTATTGCGAGTTTTCAAGAAAAAGCGATTTGTACAACATATATGTAAATGATGTACTTGCGGCCGAAAATTGCAGCAGCGGCGTAAAAGTATATTCCGCAGAAGATATTCAAGTGAATGTAAAATCACTTGAAGCTGCAAATAAATCGTATGTGATTATAGATAATGTATGCGTATTTGCAAAAGGTAAAAATATGCAGAAATATTCAGAACAAAACACGGGAGAGGCACCCGAAATAATTCAGACACAAATAAAAGAAAATAAGAATATTCGTGTTTTTATAAATACTACGGAAATTGCAATGGCAAATGCTCCGGTTTCCAAAAAAAACACTGTATATACAGATATTGAACAGTTGGCAAGATGTCTTGGCTTAACGCTTACAGAAGACAAGGCAAAAAAAATATTTGTATTGGCCAATGAGAATGTTACGGCAGAGGCTGTAATTGGAAGCAAAGTTTTAAGAATAAACGGTAAAGAATATACAATTTTGAATGCTCCTGAGAAGATAAACGGCGTTATAATGGTGCCTCTTAATTTTTTAAGTGAGGTTTTAAATGCAAAAGTATGGTGGGACAGTGCGGCAAATACTGTGGTTATTTCACTTGGTGAAGCAAAAAAAGACGGTTTGCTTAAAATAATAGGCGGCAAACTGTATATGAATGCAGAGCCGTATTACGAAATAAGCTTTAACAAGGCTGATTTGTTTAATAAAGTTTTAACCGGCAACTTACAAAGCGCGGAAAATGAATTGAAACAACTTAATGAGCTTGGTGTTAAGTCAATAAGAGTTTTTACGTTTTCCGATGAATTATTAAATTTAATATACGACGAGAATCAACAGGATAAGTATTTCAAGGCAATGGACGAATTTTTTGATTTGTGTGACAAATACGAAATAAAAGTTGTTGCATGCCTGGGCTTGGCAGAAGATTATCTTCTTAAAAAAGATTTGGTTAGTACAGAAGAATATGTTTTAAGTACAGAAACTAAACTTGATTTAATAGTGGATTCTCAAAGTGAATCAAGAAAGAATTTGTATAGTTATTTAGAAAAATTTATTACAAGATATAAAGACAGAAAGTCAGTTTTAATGTGGGAAATTGCAAGCGAAATGGATATTAACCCGGATTATTCTTTAACTCAATTAGCTGAGTTTTACGCAGATTGTGCAGATATAATCCGTGAATTTGATAAAGTACACCTTATAACGAGTGGTGACAGTATTTTTAAAAGCGAACAAGGCGAAGAAGCTTTGACTTTGCTTAATAAGACACTTGATGTTATCAGTGTTCATGCATACGGGCATTGTGATTTGCCGAAATATGTGTTACAAGCACAGAAGTTAGGAAAAGTTTTGTTTAACGGTGCTACAAGCTCTGCAAGTTTAGCAGAAGGTCAAGATTTTTACAACGATACTAAGGTTCATCTTAATTTTATTACAGAGTCGGGAGTTCAGATTTCATATTGGTGGGATTTTGATTTTTCTGATGAAGAAATGATAAAGCTTGTAAGTGGAGCAAACAAAACTTTAAAAGACAAATACTGTGTTAACAGCGCAGAAGAAGAAAATACGACAGACGCTTGGGAAAACCCGTCGTTCCAAGTTGTTGATTCGAGTTTGATAACGGATGGAATGGAGTTTGCCGTTATGGCAAGCTTTAGGAGTAAGTTTATAAGATTTTGCATTTTGAGCGGTGTTATAGCAGCAGCTTCGCTTGTTTGCGTTTTTTTATTGACGAGAGAAAAATTAAAAAGGAAAAGGACAGAAGATTTTGTTTGAAGGATTAGAAAATAAAAAATATACAAAAATCGAGCTTTTGCAAATGAAGCCTTTGGTTTTAGCTTTTGTGGGGGATTGTGTGTATGAGCTTTATATACGTAATTTTCTTATTACAGAAAAATACAGAGATGTAAATGATCTGCACAGAAAGTCTGTTTTCTTTGTAAAAGCAAAGGCACAAGCCCATATTCTGCATGAGCTTGAAGAAGAGCTTACGGAAGACGAACAGAATTTTGTACGCAGAGGCCGTAATGCACATCCGCATACAGTACCTAAAAACGCGGACGTTGTTGACTACAGATACGCAACTGCATACGAGGTGCTTATCGGGTATTTGTACCTTTCGGATAATAAAGAGAGATTAGAGTATATTTTAAAGAAATCAATTGAAATCGGGAGAATCAGAGATGAATCGAGAAAATAAATCAAGTGAAAATATTTCAGAAGAAATAGTTTACGGCAGAAATGCTGTAACAGAGGCAATAAAATCCGGAATGCCCATAAATAAGGTGCTTATATCTTCGGGAGATATTTCAGGCTCTCTTAAAGCTATAATGGCTCTTGTAAAAGAAAAACATCTTGTATATCAATTTGTTGAAAAAAACAAACTTAACGATATTACGGGAACTAAAAATCATCAAGGAGTAGCATTGTATACTTCGCCTGCTGAATATTGCGAAGTAGATGATATTTTGCAAAAAGCAAAAGATGCAAACGAGGCACCTTTTGTAATAATTCTCGATGAAATACAAGATCCTCATAATTTCGGAGCAATCATAAGAACGGCAGATGCAGTAGGGGCTCACGGCATAATCATTCCGAAGCGCAGAAGTGTACAGCTTACGGGAACAGTAGCTAAAACTTCGGCAGGAGCATCGGCGCACGTACCGATTGCAAGAGTTTCGAATATTCCGGCAACAATTGACCAACTGAAAGAAGCAGGTCTTTGGATAGCGGGAACGGATTTGACGGGAACAGTACCGTTTTATAAGGCCGATTTTAAAGGACCTATCGGAATTGTCATAGGCAGCGAAGGGCACGGAATGGGCAATCTTGTAACGAAAAAATGTGATTTTATAGTAACAATACCAATGAAAGGTGAAGTTTCATCACTTAATGCTTCGGTAGCGGCAGGAGTAGTGCTTTACGAAGTGTTCAAAGGTCGCTTGGTAGAATAACCAAGGCAAGAAGGAAAGGTTATAAAAATGGATTATAAAAATGAATTGAACGACAGACAGTATGAGGCAGTCGTGTCTACTGAAGGTCCTGTGCTGATACTTGCAGGTGCGGGAAGCGGTAAAACGCGCGTACTTACTTACAGAATTGCATATCTCGTAGGTGAATGCGGTGTTTCACCGTACAATATAATGGCAATTACTTTTACAAATAAAGCGGCGCGTGAAATGCAGGAAAGAACAGAAAGGTTATTAAACGGCAATATCAACGGAATGTGGCTTAACACTTTTCACGCGGCTTGCGGTAAGATTTTAAGAGCCCATGCAGAAAGGATAGGCTTTACAAAGAATTTCGTAATTTATGATGATTCCGAGGCAACAGCGGTAATTAAGGACTGTCAAAGACGATTAAATATTGACGATAAAAGACTTACACACGGTACAATAAAAGCAGTTATTTCAAAGCAAAAAGACGAAATGATTTCGCCTGAGCAATATGCGGATATGTCGGATATGAAGAATTACGACAGCAGAATGCTCGCTATGTGCTATCAGATGTATCGAGATACTTTGCGTAAAAATAACGCAATGGACTTTGATGATATGCTGTTAAACACTTTGGAGTTGTTCGATAAGTGTCCCGATGTTTTAGAGTATTATCAAGACAGGTTTAAATATATTATGGTAGACGAGTACCAAGATACAAACCAAGCACAATATTTATTTGTGTCAAAGCTTGCGGCAAAACATCATAATTTATGCGTGGTGGGCGATGATGACCAGAGTATTTACAGTTTCAGAGGGGCAGATATACGAAATATACTCAATTTCGAGAAAGAAAACAGAAATTGTAAAGTTATAAAATTAGAGCAAAATTACCGCTCGACACAGTATATACTTGATGCCGCAAATAAAGTTATCGCAAACAATTCCGGCAGAAAATCAAAATCACTGTGGACAGCAAAAGGTGACGGAGACAAGATTATTCATTATACTGCATACAATCAAAATGAAGAAGCCGACTATGTGGTGCGTGAAATAAAGAAGGGTGTCGTAACGGGCGATATGAATTACAGCGATTACGCCGTTTTGTACAGAGCAAACGCACTGTCCAAAAATATAGAAAACGCTTTGGTAAAACACGGAATTCCGTATAAAATTTACGGCGGTCTGCGATTCTTTGACAGAATGGAAATCAAAGATTTAATTGCTTATTTGAGAGTTTTTAATAATCCGGCAGACGATGTGTCACTAAAAAGGATTATAAACGTGCCCAAACGCGGAATAGGGCAGACGGCCTTAGCAAGAGCAGTCGAGATTGCAGAACGCGAAAATACATCGTTATTTAATGTTATGTTGTCTGCAACGGAATACCCGGAACTTGCCCGTACTGCACCGAGAATGTTTGAAACAGCATTAAAGTTTTCTGAAATAATGCTCCAAGCAGACGAAATGGCTATACCTGATTTTATACAAAAAGTATTTGATGAAACAGGAATGCTCGCAGCGTACGAAAAAGAAGATTCGCAGATTGAAGATCAAGCAAGAGCAGACAACTTACGAGAATTTCTCTCGGTAGCGAAAGAATATGAAATAGAGCAACGTAATTTGGGTAATGACGATATTACGTATGCCGGATTCCTTGAGTATGTTTCGTTAAGTTCAGATGCAGACACGAAATCAGCGGCAGATGATGATAACAACAAAGTGACTTTAATGACAATACACAGTGCAAAAGGTTTGGAGTTTCCCGTTGTGTTTATAGTCGGCACAGAAGACGGAATTTTCCCGTCCTACAGGTCTATGGATGAGTCACCGGAGGCAATAAACGAAGAAAGACGACTTTGCTATGTAGCAATTACACGTGCTATGAGAAAGTTATATATAATAAATACAGAAGAGAGAATGCTCTACGGTAAAACAACCAGAAATCAACCATCGAGATTTTTGGCTGAACTTCCTGCTTCTTGCGTGCAAGGCCTTAATCAAAAGCCCCAAAACAGATTTTCGCAAGGGAGAGGAACTCCGGGATTCGGAAGTAATTTAGAAAGCAGACAATATCAGCAAGCAAACAGCTTTTTGAAGAAACAATTTGATGCAGAAGAAGCGTATAACAAAAAACTTTCTGCGGCTGCCGGAATAAGTGCGGCAAAAGCTATTGTTTCAAAGACTGAGGAAGACGGCGGCAAATACTTAAAAGAATTTGATATAGGACAGAGAGTTAAGCATAAGAAATTCGGAGTAGGTACTGTTTCAAAAATTCTCGGAGACGGTATGAACAAAACGCTTGAGATTGTTTTCGATGAGTGCGGTATGAAAAGGCTTATCATTGCTTATGCAAAATTGGAAAATCCGTGATGGATTATGATTAATGGAAAATTAAGAAAAATTTTATTAAAATATGACTTGCAATATTTGGAGAAACGGAGTATATTATAGTGCAGTTGTTAGCACTCGAGCAAAATGAGTGCTAAAACTCTGGGAAAGTTAATTTTTTAAATCATAAAGGAGGTTTTTTATTATGGGAATCAGACCGTTAGGTGACAAAGTCGTTGTCAAAATGCTTGAAAGTGAGGAAACTACAAAGAGTGGTATCGTACTTCCGGGTTCAGCACAGGAGAAACCCCAGGAAGCCGAAGTAGTGGCAGTAGGTCCCGGTGCAGTAGTAGACGGCAAAGTTGTTCCGATGGAAGTAAAAATCGGAGATAAAGTGCTTATGAGCAAATATGCAGGCACAGAAGTAAAATATAAAGGTGCAGAGTACACAATTCTTAAACAGAGTGATATTCTTGCAATTGTTGATTAATTTGGGAGGATATAAATTATGGCAAAAGAAATTAAATTTAATGAAGACTCCAGAAAAGCTCTTGTAAAGGGCGTTGACCAGTTGGCAGATACAGTAAAAATCACATTGGGACCTAAAGGCCGCAATGTTGTTCTTGATAAGAAATTCGGCGCTCCGTTGATTACAAACGACGGTGTTACAATTGCAAAAGAAATTGAGTTTGAAGATCGTTTTGCTAATATGGGCGCACAGCTCGTAAAAGAAGTTGCAACAAAAACAAACGATGTTGCAGGTGACGGTACAACAACAGCAACAGTTCTTGCACAGGCAATTATCCGTGAAGGCCTTAAAAATATCGCTGCAGGCGCTAATCCGATGATTCTTAAAAAAGGTATTCAAAAAGCAGTTGATGCAACAGTTGAGAGCATCCGCGCTAACAGCAGAAATGTAAGAGGCAAAGAAGATATTGCTCGTGTTGCTTCTGTTTCAGCTAACGATGACGGTGTAGGTGCTTTGATTGCAGATGCAATGGAGAAAGTTACAAACGACGGCGTAATCACTGTTGAAGAATCAAAGACAATGGGAACAAACCTCGAAGTTGTTGAAGGTATGCAGTTCGACAGAGGATATGTTTCTGCATATATGGCAACAGATACAGACAAAATGGAAGCTGTTCTCGATGATCCGTATATCCTTATTACAGACAAGAAAATTTCAAATATTCAGGAAATTCTTCCTATTATTGAAGAAATCGCTCAAGCAGGTAAGAAATTGTTGATAATCGCAGAAGATGTAGAGGGCGAAGCTCTTACAACACTTATTGTAAACAAACTCAGAGGAATCTTTACTTGTGTTGCAGTTAAAGCTCCCGGATTCGGTGACAGAAGAAAAGAAATGCTTCGCGATATCGCTATTTTGACAGGCGGTCAGGTTATCACAGATGAATTGGGATATGACCTTAAAGAAACAACAATTGATTTGTTGGGCCGTGCAAGACAGGTTAAAGTTGCAAAAGAAAATACAATCATTGTTGACGGTGCAGGCGATGCAGATGAGATCAAAAAGAGAGTTCTTTCAATCAAAATGCAGATTGATGAAACAACATCTGAATTTGACAGAGAGAAACTTCAAGAAAGACTTGCTAAATTGGCAGGCGGCGTAGCTGTTATCCAAGTTGGTGCTGCTTCTGAGACAGAAATGAAAGAAAGAAAGCTCAGAATCGAAGATGCTCTTGCAGCAACAAAAGCAGCAGTTGAGGAAGGTATTGTTGCAGGCGGCGGTACAGCATATATTGATGCTATTGACACTGTTGCAAAACTTCTCAAAACAACAAGCGGCGACGAGAAGACAGGTGTTCAAATCGTTATGAAAGCTCTCGAAGAGCCTGTTAAACAAATCGCTGTAAACGCAGGTCTTGAAGGTGCTGTTATTGTTGATAAAGTTAAATCAGCAAAAGTTGGCATCGGTTATGATGTACTTTCAGAAAAATGCCTTGATATGATTTCTGTTGGCATTGTAGATCCTGCAAAAGTTACACGTTCTGCTTTGCAAAACGCAGCTTCTGTAGCAGCAGTTCTCCTTACAACAGAGGCTGTTGTAGCTGATATCCCCGAGCCTGAGCCGGCAGCTCCTGCAGGCGGCATGGGCGGAATGTATTAATTCCGTTAAAGAAATTAATTGATTTGAGTTTTATTGTAAACCATCCGCAAGTCGGGTGGTTTACTGTTATCTGTTGGAGGCCTTGGCGTTGAAAAAGAAATTACTTTTATTTCTCGTTTTAATATACACTGTTATTCTGTCGGGATGTAACTTTTCGGAATTTATTAAGGATTTTACTTCGAGTTTAAATTCTCAGACTAACATAAGTTCTGTTTATGAGAAAAACGAAAATCCCGGGGTAACAGATTTTACTGCTCCTGAGAATGCGGAATCTTATGAAGATGATATAACTTGTTATTCTCGTAATAATTTCTTAAATAGATACGAGAAGCTTGTATATGATATAATTTACAGCGGTATGAAAAAAGGTGAAACATCTGTAAGTTTATCTTCTTTGACGGGTTATTTTGCTTCTGAAAAGGCAATAAAAGAAATAACGTCAAATGCTATTTTTTCAGTTTTAAGAGATCATCCTGAGCTTTTTATGTATGAAAACAGTTATTCGTATATGTATGAAACTGATTTTAAAGCTTATTCGGTAGTTTTGAAGTTTGAGATGAACATGGATTCTGAAACTGCAAAGCTCAAACAAGAAAAAATTGACAAAATTGTAAATGAAATATGCGAAGAAATTAAAGATTTTGATGATTACAATAAATCAAAATATGTGTATACGTATTTAGCGCAAAATGTCACTTACGGTGACGGAGATAATATGTACAATATGTGCGGAGCTTTAATAGACGGAATAACCAAATGCGACGGCTATACTAAGGCGTATCTGTATATAATGCAAAAATGCGGTGTTGAAGCAGGTTATATTTGCGGAGAGGGCAAAGGGGATCTTCACGCTTGGAATATTGTCAAGATAGACGGGGACTGGTATTATGTTGATTGTACATGGGGAGATCCCGTTATTGAAAGTGATAATGCAGAATTATTAAAGGATAATGTTGATTATTCTTATTTGCATGTAACTACTGCTGAAATTTTAGCAAGCCATACTTTTGATGAAATGTATATGAATCTTCCTGAATACAAAGAAAATGATGAAAATTATTACGTAAAAGAAGCGTTTTTCTTTGAAGAATATAATGCAAAAATTCTTGAAGATGCGTTGTACGATGCAGTAAAAGAGGTAAACCGCAAAAATAGCAGTGTGATAATTGAAATTAAGTATAAAAATTATGAAGATGCGCAAAAAGCATACGATTGGATGAACGGGGATAATATTATGAATGTTGCACAGAAAATTGAATGTTCCGGATTTTCTTACAGAAAAATTCAATCGGATATAGGTACTTTTAGTGTAGAGATTGATTTTGAATTTTAGAGGTGAATATAATTATGGATAAACTCTTTGAACAGACTACTGTCGTAATGAAAGAACTTGGTGAAAAAGCGAAGCTTAAAGCCGGGGATATTGTTGTTGTGGGATGTTCCACAAGTGAAATTATTGGTTCTAAAATCGGTACGAATTCCAGCCCGGAGGTAGCAGGAGTTGTTTTTGATGCTATTTATGAATATGCGAAAAAAATGGGGTGGAGTCTTGCCTTTCAGTGTTGTGAACACTTGAACCGAGCAATTGTTACACAGAAGAATGTTGTTCCGGATTCTGAATTAGTTAATGTTGTTCCGCAACCTAAAGCGGGCGGTTCTATGGCAACACAGGCGTACTTGAAATTTGAAAATCCGGTAGTTGTGGAAGAGATTAGAGCCGATGCAGGAATCGATATAGGATTTACCCTTATAGGAATGCATTTAAAGAAAGTTGCCGTTCCGCTGCGTTTGGAAAACAATAAGATAGGCGAGGCAACTGTGCTTGCCGCTCGAACAAGACCGAAATTTATCGGCGGCTGCAGAGCCGAGTATAATCAGGAGTTATTATAACAAAGAGGGGTGATTTTACCCCTCTTTAATCGTTTAATAGTGGTTTGCAGATAAATTTACCATCAGTCGATGGGTAATTCTATATATGACTCACCTAAGATGACAGTATTATCGGCAATTTTTGTTTCGGTTTGTTCAGAAAACAATCCTTTATTATTTGTATGCCTTACATAGTGGGGGAACGCTGATGATGAAATATCAATTCGCAGCTTTTCTCCTTTTTTTATCACAAAGGCGTGATCGTCAAATGAAAAGTCCATATAGATTTCTGTGTTGGGTACATATTCGTCATCGAAATTGGATATTTGATTTATGTCATCCCGAATTCCGTAATATCCTTCGTTTTTGCAAAGGCTTATTCTTATGTAGAAACAAGTATCTTCACAGTCTGACTTGACTTTTAATTTTGCCTTAATTTTTCCCTTAACAAAAGTATCTTCTGCAAATTCAGGCGTATAAACGGTTATAATATCATCTCGCAAACCGGGCTCGTCTTGCCAAGCGTTACCGCCGAAATTAGCTGATAAGCCGCCTTTGAAAGTTGCAGGATTGTCAGGGTTGTATTTGTACGATACTTTGCCATTGCCTAAACTTATCTTTTGCTGCTGCTTTGCTGTGTTAAAATCATCACAATGCCATTTGTTGTCAAATAGCTTGTAGTAGGTGACTTTGCCTTTTTTAAAAGGGGATTCCGAATTATCACGAACAGAATTAAGCCATAGTATAGAAAAAGCTCCGAATTCCGTATGGACATTGCCGTTTTCAAAATTTATAGGCTCTGCATTTCCGTTGCAATCGTGGTCAAAGGGATGCACAATTAAAACCGATTTTGATTTTGTTTGCGCATCAAGTGAGTTCCACATATCAAAAACACCGCCGGTGAAGATGTCATAAAAACCTGTAAGAAGTAAAATCGGAATATTTGCGTGTTTTATGGCATCGTGGGATTCAAATCCTCCGGCATGAGTTTTCCAAAAATCATCGTTTTTATTAGGGTGTTTTAATACTTCGTCAAAATTTTTTGCAGATTCTCCGAAAACAGTTTTTGAAAAGTTTGAAAGAGGCAAAATATTAAAACTTTCAGGTGTGTAGTTTTTGTTTGCCAAGGTTTTATTTTTGTACATTCCTACATACCAACTTCCGTGAAGTCCCATTTTAAAAAAACCGTTGCGGTAATTGCTGTTATATCTTTCGCAATCATTGAACAGCAAAACGGCGCCTTTTATGTCCTCGGCAAAGGGTGATGTTACAAAATGTACGGCTGCGGTGTAACTTCCGCCCCACAAATATAATTCTCCGTTATAAAAAGGCTGGTTTCTTATCCAATCTTGTAAAAAAAGTCCGTCATCTCTTTCGTTTATATACGGAATACAATCTCCGGTGCTTTTTCCGCGGCCTCGGCAATGTTGGAAAACTACTGCGTAATTATTTTCTAACCAACATTGATATTCTTCTGATTTAATTCTGCAAATTTCTTCTTCACTTAAATTTTGAAATGAATCAACGTAAGGGGAGCGTATAATTACGGTAGGGTATTTTGCGCCGTCTTGCGGTAAAAATACAATCGTAAATAATTCTGCATTGTTATGTTCTAAATAACGAAAGAAAACTTTTGACATATTTTGCCTCCAAAGAGTTTTATTCATTTTAGCATAGGCAGTTTGAAAAGTAAATTCTTGAAGAGTGAAACAGAAAATTGATGAGCGCAGGATAATAACACCAAGAGCTATGAAACCGCATAAACACTGAGTTTTTCACTGATTTTGTCCAATAAATTTCGAGAAAACAAGCTGTTTTAGGCTTTAATTGTTATTAAGGAGAGGTGTTGGAATACATAGTAAAAGGCCGGATGGACACAGAAGTTCATCCGGCTTTCTATATTCTAAACTCAAAATTAAAAGTAAAAAAGAGTAACGATTATTTTGATTTAGCTTGACAAGTCAAAATAAAATTCATATAATTAAAATGTAATTTCGACTTGGAGGAAACGTTTATGCAAAGATCGGGAGAATATATAAGCAATTTAAGCGGGGAGGCAATGTATAAATCGTTTAGGCCTGCACCATTGCCGCCTGTAATTGATATGGATAACGAAATGGTTTTTCTTCTCACCGGTGCAACTAAAGCATTGGCAACGTTGGATGCAATTTTTTTGTATATCCCCAATATGAATCTTTTTGTATCAATGTATGTTAGAAAGGAAGCTTTGTTGTCATCTCAAATTGAAGGCACACAAGCAACACTTGAAGATGTTTTAGATCCATTAATAGAAAAGAATGCTAATCAAAATGTGGCAGATGTTGTGAACTATATTAAAGCCACAGAGTTTGCGCTCGAACGAATGAACACACTTCCTCTCTGCAATAGACTGATTAAAGAAACGCATGAAGTTTTAATGTCAGGAGTTCGTGGACAGGAGAAAAATCCAGGCGAATTCAGAACTTCTCAAAACTGGATTGGCGCTGGTGATTCATCTCTAAAGAATGCACGTTATATTCCACCGAATCCGGAGGATATGATAAATGCCATGTCTGATTTGGAAGAGTATATCAATTCTGACGATTCTTTGGACCTACTTATTCAAGCGGCTTTACTGCATTACCAGTTTGAAACAATCCACCCATTCCTTGATGGTAACGGTCGCGTTGGCAGACTTTTAATTACTCTTTTCTTGATGGATAAGAAGGTGTTAAATTCCCCTGCATTATATATATCATACTATCTTAAGAAAAATCGAATTGAGTATTATGACCGCATGAGTGAGGTTCGTAATAAAGACAATTACGAGCAGTGGATAAAATTTTTCTTAAATGCTATTAAAGAGTCAGCCGATGAATCGGTTGAAACAATCAAAAAACTATCCGAACTCCATGATGCAAACATTAAAAAGATAGATGCGATGGGGAGAGCTGCAAAGAATGCCAGAGCTGTTTTTGATTATCTTGAGCAAAATCCAATTATTGATATCGGTAAAACTGCAGAAGAATTAAATCTTGCATTCAGCACAGTTTCTCTTGCGGTAAATAGATTGGTGGACGCGGGAATTTTAATTCAAACCAACAACGCAAATCGCAATCGAGTATTTGCGTATGAAGAATATCTTTCGATACTACGAAAAGACACATAAATCAATAATTAACATTACAAAAGCGAGGTGAAATTCACCTCGCTTTTGCTATTAGATCCTATCGCCATAAGGTAATGATTTTATATATTTCTCCATGTTTTGATTGCTGAAATAACTGTAAATTATGCGCAATATGCTATTGTGAAACGCTATAGTTGATATTCGATGTTCCTGTTCATTCATTTGATTTGGAAACCAGAAGCTTTTAACAAAATTTTCAAATGTAATCTCGGAAAATACTAAAAGCCTTGTAAACTAATCATTTACAAGGCTTTTTTATTGGCGCACCCAGCAGAGCTCGAATCCACAACCTTCTGGTCCGTAGCCAGACGCTCTATCCAATTGAGCTATGGGTGCGTATGAAGTGCTTAAAAGATAAGCAACGCCGCATATTTTACACGATTATTGTTTAGCTGTCAATAGCAATTTTACGAAAATACGATGATGTCACAAAGGCTTTCGATATTGTAAAAATCAAAATATTTATTTTCCATAGGAATCCATTTGTTTTTAAAAATATTCAACTTTTCCGCATCGCTGCGGCCGAGGATTCTGCTTAATTGAGTTTCGTAATCAACACGCATAAAAACTTTCAAATCAATGGCGTTTTGCCATATCGGATGAAGGCTGTATACACCTTCTATGATATATATCGGAGAACATTTTATTCTTTTTACGGAATACTCGCCATTTGCACAAGAGTATGCTTTGTAATTAAAGCTTTTTCCTGACGAAATACCATTTATTACTTCTTGTTGGAATCTGACATAATCGATATTACCGCCCGGAGTATCGAGGCGTTCTTCTGTGCGCAATTCGGTCGGAAGAAAGAAATCATCCGTGTGTATCAAAGAAGCACGAGATGCCGCAGCAAGATGAGCTGCCAAAGTGCTTTTGCCTGCGCCGGAGTTTCCGTCGATTGCAACAATGCACATGCCGCGTTCTTCGTATATTTCTTTGATTCTGTTTAAAATTGCAAAAGGTGCTTCGGCTCGCGAAACATTTTCGGTATGCTGCATAACGCTGACTCCTTAAAAACTTGTAATTATATGAAATTTATATATAATTAAGCTTGTTGTGAACATATTTTGTTTATTATACCATGTTTTGGGAGGAGTTTACAATATGGAAGAGCTAAATAATCAAAATGAAGAAAAAGTAAAAAAGTACTTAAACATAATAACAATTTTAAAAGCAATTATAATTCCGTTTGCTAATTTCTTTGTTTTTTTGGCTATTAACTTTGCAGTTCAATCCGCTTTCTCTTTTATTTTTGTAAAATTGACAGAAGATGTAAATTTAACCGAGGAACAACATTTAGAAAAAGCTATGAATATGTTTAATCAACATATATCATTGATGTATTCAATTATTGTTGTCTTGTTTTTGGGAATTTTCATGTTGGTGCATATTAAGAAAAATTTTTCAAAAACCATTGACTTTGAATATAAATCTCCTACCCGAAAGATTGCGGTATTATCCGTTGCTTTGGGAATTTTTATAGGAATTGCTTCGAATGTAGGGCTTAATCTCATAGCAAACAGACTCCCTGATTCTTGGATACAAGGTAATCAAGAAAACGTTTCAGTTTTCCAAGAAAGCAATTTAATCCTTACATTGATTGCCACCGGAATTTGCGCACCCATCGTAGAAGAACTGCTGTTCAGAGGCTTGATATATAACGCAATCAAAAAAATCATAAAAACATTAACAAAAACGCAAACTAAATCAACGCAATATTTTACTGTAATTACAGCAGCTGTTGTAACTTCATTCCTATTCGGAATATACCACGGCAATATTTTACAAGCTCTCTACGCCGGAACAATTTCGTTGTTTATGGTGTATGTATATGAGCAATCCGGTTCTATATTAGCAGCTATAATCATACATAGTATGTTTAATATTTCGGGAATACCATCAGCCATTATGGTAACTTTCATCGAAGAAGTTGTAATTTTAATTTTTAGTGTTGTTATGATATGCATTACTATGGTAATGGTATATAAAGTATGCAGTGCAAAGAAACAGGAGATTCAAAGTGAAGAAATTTAAAGAGTTGTGGCAAAAATACAAACAATTTATTCTTTTTTGTATCGTGGGCGCATCAAATACAATTGTAGCTCTCGTTGTGAATTGGATAATGCTTAAAATATTTGGATTGGCAGGATTGAACGTCGTAATAGCAGGCGCTTCTTTAAGCGCCGCTATAAGCTCTGTGATCGGTGATATCGCAGGTGCAATCAACAGTTATATCTTAAACAGTAAATTTGTTTTTGATGAAAGAAACAAGCATACAGGCGTTAAATTTATAATTGCATTTCTGATTTATGTAGCACTCAGCGCTCTTTTTGTTATGCTTCTGAATGCTTTGGGTATTCCGGAAGAATACTGCAAACTTATAGCGACACCGGTGTTGATTGTTGAAAATTATTTGATAAATAAATTTTGGGTATTTAAAAAATGACACGAGATAAACATTTTTGTTCTTCTTTAACTCCATATTTGTGAAAAATAAAAAAGCCAACTTGCAAACAAGTTGGCTTTTTGGCTGCGGAACTAGGATTCGAACCCAGACAAAATGAGTCAGAGTCATTCGTGCTACCGTTACACAATTCCGCACCGAAGAGTTAATAACTCTGAACAACATTGGTTATTATAACACTAAATTTTTTTTTTTGCAATACAATTTTTTTAGACTTTGAAAATTTTTATAAGAATAAAACAGGACACGCTTTCATATATTTGTACAAACTTGTTGATAAGGACAAACCAAGGAGGAGCAAGATATGGATTATGTTAAGTTTCAGCAAGAAATTACGGACAGGTTAGGCAATACGCCTGTTGCTTTTTCGCTTAAAAGCTGTTTTTCGCGTAATAATACAATGCTTACGACTGCTGCTGAAATAAGAATAAGAGCAAGTATGCCCCTTTGTGTGATTGACGGCAACAAAAATAAACTCTTTATTGATGCAAACGGAGATACCGTACTTGCCGAGAAAGCGTACATTCCGTCAAAAGAAGAAGTAAACAGAATATTTGCGGGAATTTGCAGAAGTTCGCTGTATGCGTACAAGGAAGATATTAAGTGCGGGTATATAACATTAAAAGGTGGTCACAGGGTCGGAATTGCCGGCAAAATGCTTCCCGATGGTGCTATTTATGACATTTCGAGTATGAATATCAGAATTGCAAGACAAGTTAAAGGGTGTTCAAAAAACGTAATTCGACACATCATAAAAAACGACCGCGAAGTATTCAGTACACTTATTATTTCGCCGCCTGCGTGCGGAAAGACAACGGTTATACGAGATATTGCCAGAATTTTGGGTACAGGCAATGCGTATTTGCAGTTTAAGGGTATAAGCGTGGGGATTATAGACGAACGTTCGGAAATTGCAGCGTGTTACAACGGTGTTCCGTCAAATGATGTAGGTAAAATGACAGATGTGTACGATGCCTGCCCAAAAGAAAAAGGCATAATGATGATGATAAGAAGTATGGCACCGGAGGTGATTATCACAGATGAAATCGGAGGAAAAGGCGATGCGGCGGCGGTGGAATCTGCTATAAATGCCGGAATGAAGATAATAGCAACGGCTCACGGCAGTTGTTTGACGGATATGAAAAAGAGAAATGAAATCGGGGCTATGATGGGTGCCGGAGTTTTTGAAAAATACATAATTTTCGACTGTGAAAAAGGCCCCGGAACATTAAAAGAAGTGATTTTTCAAGGGAAACAGGTGGTGGGATAATGTACTTTGTATTAAAAGTTGCGGGCTCTGCACTTGTTACGATAGGCAGTTTGCTTGCAGGAAGAAAAGTAAAAATGCAATATAAAAAAAGGTGTGAGATTTTGAAGCAAATGCAAGAAGCTCTTAAATATGCGGATGACACAATTGCAATAGAGAATACACTTCTTGATAATGTGCTTCGTGATTGCGGAGAGAAATTCTTCAAAAAAGAAAAAGGAAAAGATGTATGGACTTGTGCGGCAGAAAATTTGAAAACGGAGTTCGGAAGCTTTGAAAACGCATGGGACAAAGCTTGCAATGAGTTTTTTGAGGATGAAGTTTGTCTTAATGAAAAGGACAAAGAGTGCATAAGAAATATAGGCAAAGCCATAGGTATTGCAAATACACAAAGACAAACTGCGCACGTTACGGCAGGTTTGCAGAGATTGCAAACACTTGAAAAAGAAGCGAATGCGGCAGAAACAAAAGAAGGGAATAACGCTGTTAAAATTGCACTGGCGATAGCGGCTGTAGTAATAATTGTGCTTTTTTAAGCTGATAAGGTGAGATAAATGGAAATTGATTTGATATTTAAAATTGCCGGGATTGGAATTATTGTAGCTGTCGTCAATCCGATTTTGATTAAGTCGGGACGAGATGAACAAGCTACACTTGTGACTGTTGCAGGGCTGATACTTGCAATGATTGTCATTTCCGGCGAGATAAAAGATTTGTTTTCTTTGTTGAAATCATTTTTCGGATAATAAAGGATAGTATTTATCATGGAAACAATTTTGAAAATAGCGCTTGCGGGCGTAGTCGTATCAATGCTTATCGTTTTGCTGAAAGGGATGCAAAGTCAAATGGTACCGCTTATTACGGCGGCAGGCTCCGTACTTTTGCTTGTGGGAGTTTTAAACACGGCAAGCGGTGCGATTGAGTCTATAAGAAAACTTTTCGACAATTCTCAGCTTAGCAGTGAAACTGTAAAATGCGTAGTAAAAATAATAGGGGCGGCATATACGGTGGAATTTTCGTCGGCTCTGTGCCGCGATTTTGGGGAAAATTCCACTGCGGCAAAAATAGAAGCAGCAGGCAGGGTATTTATTGTTATGATGGCAGTTCCGTGGGCTGCAACACTTATAGAAACCGTAAAGTCGTTAGCAGGGTGATTAAAGTGTGGGAGCAATTTATAGATCTAATCAATAATGAAGTTTCAATACAGTTCAAATCCGGGGGCGGCATATTACTCTTGATTGTATCTGCAAGCTATATGTGTTCTTTGTTTTCGGCAACGACCGAAGACCAAAACGGCGGTCTGAAAGATATAATTTCTTTTGCCGCAATATGCGTATTGTGCGTTCCCATAGTAGAAAACATAAAAGATGTTATACAAAACGCAACACAAACAATAGAAGAAATCAGAACGGTAATGTTGAGTTCCATTCCGGCGCTGTGCGCAAGCGATGTAGGAAGCGGTGCTTCAGGTGCAGCTGTCTTTATAACACTCACACAAAGTGCGGCGGTTTTGCTCTCTGAAATATTTTTGCCCCTTGCACTTATTTATACAATAATCGGCATCTGTGCAAGTGTAAGCAATAAATTCAGCCTTGACGGAGTTAAAGGAATGGTAAAATTTGTATTTAACTGGGGCCTCGGAATTATGATGATAGTCTTTTCTTGTACAGCAACATTGTCAGGCGCATTGACCGGAGCAAGAGCAAGTATGGCATCGAGAACGCTAAAATATACAGGTGCCATGGTACCGGTTGTAGGGCGATATTTGGCAGAAAGCGCCGATATGGTTTTTGCCGGAGCATCGGTGATTAAAAGCACGGCAGGAATAGCGGCGGTAACAGGCGTTTTGTCGATTGCAATAGCTCCTTGCGTAAAAATGGCAACACATGTGCTTGTGTACCGCATAGCAGGTATCTTAATACGGCCTGTTGCAGATGCCAAAATTTCAAACGCAATAACAAACGTCGGTGACGCATTTATGATGATAACGGGCATAACAGCCCTTATGAGTGTAATGAGTATTCTGAATGTTGCGGTGCTTGTAACTTTGGTGCGAGGGGGTGTGTGACGGAATGCTTGATTGGGTAGTGAAGATTTGCGTTGCGGCAATTTTGTTTACTGTGGTGAGTTATATTTTGCCGAAAAGCAATATACGAAATGCCTCGACAATTGCACTTTCATTTGTGTTTTTAAGCATACTTATAATGCCCCTTTCTGACTTTACAACAGAAATAATAAGTCAAAAAATTATGCTTGAAACAGAGAAAAACGAACTTGTAAACCAAGCACAAAACGACAGCGCGGAGCATCAGGTTATAGAACATTATAAAAGCAGAATTAAGGAAGAAATAGAAAAAGCATTAAAAGAGAAAAAGTATGTTTGCAGAGAAATAATTATTACCGTAGACGAAAATATGTCGTCGGAAAGTTTTGCTCAGATTTTAAGTGTTGCTTTAAATATTTCAGAGAAAAAAGAGGAGAAAGAAGAGGCCTCGATTAATAAAATTGAGGTACCGAATATAGTTATAGACAAGCACGGTATAAAAATAGAAAAAGAAGAAAGTACGGGCAACGAAGATATGAAAGTATATGAAAATGAAATTAAAGATATGGTTTCGGAGCTTGTCGGAACAGATAAAAGCAAAATAATGATAAGGTGGGATGAATAATTATGGGGATTTTAAAAAATGTTAAATTGCGGCTTTATAAATTTGAGATAGCTATAGTACTTACCGGAATTGTTTTGTTGTTGATTGGGAATATCGTAGAAAACAGTCAGGCGAAAAACATGGATTCCGTCGGGCAAGAGGATTTTACGCAACCTGAGAAAGAAACGGTTTGCATGAGTTACAGCGAAAAATATGAAGCGCAAATAGAACGCGTATTAAAAGGTATAGAGGGGGTAAAAAAAGTTACGGTTGCGGTGTATGTGAAAAATCAAGGAAGCAAAATTCCGGCTCGCAACGAAAACAACGATATGTCAGTTATTACCGAGTCGAACGGCGATAACCATGCGGAAGAAAATCGTGATGTTAAAGAGGGGAATGTAGTTGTTATAAAGGATTCGCAAGGCAACGAACAAGCTGTAATGCTTTCGGAGATCGCGCCTGAAATCGAAGGGATTGCCGTGTGCGTGGAAGGCGGTGTGAGTAAAATACTTGAAGAAAAAATACTTAAAACTTTAATGGCACTTTACGGTATTTCGCCGGGGAAAATCAGCATAACGGGGTAGTGTGGTGCATATATAAATAACAAATAAAATCTTAAAGGGGTTGGCAATATGAAATTTGATATTATGGAAAAAATTAAAAATATGTCTATGAGAACGAAAAGACTTATTGCTTTAGCAGTATGTCTTGTGCTTTTGGCAGTTGCCGTTGTTCAGAATGCCGGCACGCAAAGTGCACAGGCGGGAAAACCGGCAGGAGAAGGCAATGTTAATGTGAATACTGATATAGGAGAGGATGACGGCTCCGAAGTTGTATCAGAAGGTGAAATTGAAAATATAGGCAGCGGTGTTATTAAAGTTGATGATAAGGAAGAATATTTTGCAACTGTAAGGCTTAATAAATTAAATCAACGAAGCGAAGCGGAAGAAAGTTGTAATGAAATTATAGGCAGCGAAACTTCCGGAGAAAACAGTGTGGCAGAAGCCGTTGCAAAAATTGAATCACTTAGAGAAATTACACAAATCGAAGAGAACCTTGAAACGAATATTACGGCAAGAGGATATGATGATGTATTTGTAATTATTGAAAACGAATGTGTGTACATTACGGTTTCTGCGGAATCTCTCGATGCCAATGAAGCATCTGCTATAGCTGTTTCTGCATGTGACATTACAGGTTGTGAAATGGACGACATTGTACTTAAAGGCGTATATTAAGCAAGATTATTTCCCGGGAAATAATTTCGGATTTGCAAAAACAGTGGAGCTGTTGTAATATACATCCACTGATTTTTGCGCATCGTAACAATATTTCGCAGCCGCCGGAAATCCGTGTATTTCTGAGAAAGGAACGGTAGTATATTACAATGGCAAGTCGTGAAGAGAATTTGCATACAAAAGATAAAAAACAGATTGAGAAAATATATAAAAAAATCAAAAAGTATGTTATCAGGGTTGGGGCGAAAATAGAAGAAAAAACAGAAAGTGTCAAGGAAGCGAGAATTGATTATATTACACAAGCGTATAAGAACAAAGACGTGTTGTTGGCAGTTGTATCGGATATTGCAATTAAAGATTATTTGGCTCTTGAATGTGAGGCTGCAGACGATGGTCCGGGATTATATTGTTACGGTCAGTACTTGTATTCGATGGGTCTGATAAATACTGTATATGATGAAGATGGAGATTTTTATGCCGCAACGATACTGGAATTGTGGGAATTACTGTTTTCTGCAGAAAAAGATTTATTTGAAGAAATCGGTTGTAAGGCTGCTGTGAACAGTGCGGTAAGTGCTATGACAAATCTTTACGGCATAATAAAATTTGAAAAAGCGTATGAGATTTTTTGTAAGGTAACTCATTTGGGCGGCAAAACGAGTTTTGAAAAATTTATTGAAACTGCAATGAGTTTTGCGGATTTCAGGGAAGAATACAATATTTGTGTATATATGGATTGTTTTGTGTCGGGCGATTATTTAAATGTGCAAAATGTACGAGGAGTGAAAAAAATAACGCCTTTGCCCGGATATTACGAGCTTGTGTGCAGACAAGGTGATAAACCTTTTTATACGGAATTTACTGTTGCAGAACTTTTGAATTATGAGTTTCCCGGTTCTTTTGAAATAAATTCATATATTGATAATTTTATGAAGTTTTTGTCGGAAACATTTGACCGGTCGGAAAAGGCCGTTTTTGACATGACTGACGAGGTATACAGAGCATGTGTAGAAGAGTGCGGAATAAATGTTATTTTCGATTTACTTGAAAATAAAGGGTTTTATTCGAAGTCTCAAAAAATCCAAAAAACGCTGGTGAAGCATATAATGCAAATAAAAAGCAACATCAGACTTCGTGTTAATCGCGGCTTCACGATTAACGAGCTAAGGGGAATTTCCTATGAATCGGCCACTGTTTGCAGTAATTTGTAAAAAAGATGTAAATTAATTTCTGTGTGCGTTGACAAAAATTCGTATTTCAAATAAAATCATTGTGCTGTATTGAATAAATGTGAATAGTTCAATGAAATGCGAATGTTTTATGAAATGAGTTATAAAAAATGACGATAAATACGCACGATAAAATGAAAAATAGCGTTCAGCAAAAAGTTATTGATGATAAAATTAGAGATGAATTAGAATTCTCTGATTTTGTTGCCGATGACGGTATTTGTGATGATTCATATTATGACAGTGCAGATGTAATATATGTAAAAGACTTTGGCGCAAGAGGGGACGGCATAAAGAATGATTCTTCGGCGATAAGAAAAGCGCTGACGGCATTAAAGCATTTACCTAAAGGTAGCACTCTTGTTTTCGAACCGGATACAACTTACTATATATCAAGCGGTAAATATGCGGTTGATTTGAAAGATTTGGATGGGGTAAATATTTGCGGAAATAATACAACCATACTCGTTAAACCTATTATGAGTTTTTGCAGAATTGAAAATTGTTCTGATATTGTCATAAAAGGTATTACTTTTGATTACAGAATTAAGCCGTTTGTTACAGCTGAAGTTGTGTCTTCAAGCGGTGACGGTATAATACGCATAAGAACCGACAAATCTTTAAATATCAGAGGCACTTATAAACAACCGGTTGCAGATTATTTCGGACTTGTTGATAAAAAAGATGGCAGATATCCTATTGGAATTACTACATACAAGGTGGTAAATCCCGGAGAAAATATTTATGATGTAAAATGTAACAATATATTTGAAGACCGTGACTTGAGAATTAAGATGATGAAAGAGGAAAGGTACAAATTTATTGTTCCTATGCCTCACGTAGGTCAAGTTATAGAGCATGCCATATCCATTACAGGTAATAAAAATGTTACTATACTTGATTGCAATGTATGTTGTGCTGCGAATTTTGTCTTTTCTGTCAGCGGAAATGACGGGTTTGTTTATTTTAAAAATTTGATTGTCGGTTCTGAAGATGAAGTGAATATTGATGTTCCGATAATCGGTTGGAGAGACGGTTTCTGTTGCAAAGATAACAGAGCAAAGATTGTTTGGGAAGATTGTAAAGTCAAGTCGTTGTGTGATGATGTACTGAATATGTCGGCATCACAGCTTCATGTACAACAGGTGGGTGCTGATTTAGTTTCTTTGTATTTACAAGAATCGGCCTTGCCTTATGTAGATATTAAGATAAATGATGAAATAACATTTTTTGATTCGGAGTTATCAGAAATACTGGGCAAAAGAACGATAAAAAGTGTTGAAATATTTGATTCTCATGTAGAAGTGAAGCTTGATTCTGAAATAGGGCCGATTCCTAATTCACCTGCAATCAGAGCTGTTATCAATGATATTTATTTGGTAAATTCCGTAATTAAAAACTGTGATTTCAGGGGGAATTTTAATTTGTGCACACCCTTGTATATTAGTGATAGTATATTTTGTGTAAGAGATATAAGCACACAGTCAAGCATACTTTTCAGTAATTGTCAGTTGAATTTCGAGATTGCAAAAGAAGATGCGATTGATATTGAACATCTTGAGGGGGTTGTTTTCTCCGACTGTAAAATAAAGAAAAATATTCTGCAGTAACCACTGAATAATCCCAATTAATGTAAAATAGCTATTGAAATTTAGTGTTAAATCTACTATAATAAATTAGATACAGTATGCACTGTATCTAATTTGGTTTGCAGAGGTGTTTTGAGTGATCAGAAGCATGACCGGTTTTGGCCGTGGAGAAGTAAAAACTGACAGCGTACAATGCATAGTGGAGATTAAGACAGTTAATCACAGATTCGCAGATTTTACTATCAAGATGCCCCGTGATCTTATGCCTCTTGAGGATCGTATTCGTGCAGTTCTTCAACAATCTGTACAAAGAGGAAAAACAGATGTTTATATTACTTATATCGATTTGGGAAGAACGAATAAAAAAGTTGCTGTAGATGAGGGCATTGTTAACGCATACTTCAATGCAATTCGCGATTCTGCGGAGTCGTTGGGATATAAATATGATCCGAATGTGTCTATGCTTTTTAAAATTCCGGATGCGTTTGTTCAATTTAAAGAAAATACAGATCAGGAAGCTGTTTGGGAAACATTGAGCCAAGCTATTGATTTGGCGGCGGCTAATCTTACCGCGATGCGTGAGAAAGAGGGCGCAAAGTTGAAAGACGAGCTTCTTTCTATCTTAGGTACATCAGAGCAGTATTACGGCAATATTTGTGAAAGAAGTCCTTTTGTTGCTGTAGAGTACAAGGAAAAATTAAGTCAGCGTTTAGCGGAAATATTGGAAAAGGGCATTATTGATGAGCAGAGAGTGGCTGCAGAGGTTGCTATTTTTGCAGACAAAAGCAGTATAGACGAGGAAATTGCCAGATTCAGCAGCCATGTAAAGCAATTCAGAGACGCGCTCAATGATGGCGGAAGTGTTGGCCGCCGGTTGGACTTTATAGTTCAGGAAATGAACAGAGAAGTTAACACGATGGGCTCTAAAGCAAATGATATTACAATTACCAATAATGTTATAGCCTTAAAGAGTGAAATAGAAAAACTGCGCGAGCAGATACAGAATTTGGAGTGATTGGTATGAAATTGTTAAACATAGGTTTCGGCAATCTCGTACAGGCAGAAAAAATAATTGCAATTGTCAGTCCTGATTCAGCGCCGGTTAAAAGAATAATTCAAGAAAGTAAGGATAGGTCAATGTGTATAGATGCCACATACGGCAGAAAAACACGTTCCGTAATCATAATGGACAGCGACCATGTTGTGCTTTCTGCCATACAGCCGGAAACGGTAGCAGGTAGAGCAGAGGAGACAGATGAGGAGATACAGGGAGGATCAGATGACTAAAAGAGGTATAATTACTGTAATTTCAGCACCTTCCGGATGCGGCAAAAATGCTGTGATATCTGAAGCTAAAAAGCTCAGAGAGGGTTTTGCGTATATAACATCTGCCACAACGAGAGAAATTCGCGGTGAAGAAAAAGAAGGCGTGGATTACTTCTACAAAACAGAAGAAGAATTTGATAAGTTATTGCAATCAGGTGAGATTTTAGAATGGGATTTGTATTGCGGTAACAGATACGGCACTTTACGAAGTCAAATTGAGGAAAAAATCGAATCGGGAATGGATTTGATGCTTGACCTTACGATTTCGGGAGCAGTTGCGGTAAAAGAGGCTTTTCCGGATGATACGGTTACAGTATTTTTATTGCCGCCGTCTATTGAGGAATTGAGAAGACGCCTTCAACTCAGAGGCAGAGAGTCGCAGGATCAGATAGAAAAGAGAATTGAAACTGCAATTAAAACCGAAATACCCCAAGTTTATAAATTTGATAAAATCATAGTAAACGATGATTTGAATGTAGCAAGCGAGAAGCTTTTGGCAGTTATAGATGCCGAGAAGTTAAAATATAAGAGAAATCAAGGCATACTTGATGAATTAGGTTTGAAAGGAGAATATTTATGATTTATCCCGCAATGTCGAATCTTCTTGAAAAAGTTGATAACAGATATACGCTCGTTATGGAAATTGCAAAAAGAGCGAGACAGATTACTGCCGGCTCCGAGAACAGAGTTGTTTGCGACAGTAATAAGCCTGTTACTATTGCAGTAAACGAAATCAACGAAGATAAAGTAACATATGAAAGAACGAAAGAGGGCATTAAGTAATATGAAAACAATGGAAAAGATTGTTGCGCTTGCAACAAATCGCGGTTTTGTATATCCCGGCTCACAGATTTACGGTGGCTTGGCAAACAGTTGGGATTACGGTCCGCTTGGTGTTGAGCTCAAGAACAATGTAAAAAAAGCATGGTGGAAGAAATTTGTTCAGGAAAGTCCCTATAACGTAGGCGTTGACTGTGCAATATTGATGAATCCCAAGGTTTGGGTTGCTTCCGGACATGTTGCGGGATTTAACGATCCGCTTATCGACTGTAAAAAGTGTAAAGGCAGACACAGAGCAGATAAGATTGTAGAAGATTGGAACATTCAAAACGGCATTGAGCTTGCTGTTGATGGTTGGTCAAATGAAAAATTGACTGAATATATGCGCGAAAACAACATTCCGTGTCCCATTTGCGGCAGCTGTGATTGGACAGACATCAGAAAGTTCAACATGATGTTTAAAACATTCCAAGGTGTTACAGAGGACTCTCAATCAGAGCTTTATCTCAGACCTGAAACAGCACAGGGAATTTTTGTTAACTTTAAGAATGTTCAAAGAACGAGCCGTAAAAAAGTTCCTTTCGGTATTGCTCAGATTGGTAAATCATTCAGAAACGAAATTACTCCCGGTAACTTCACATTCCGTACAAGAGAGTTTGAGCAAATGGAGCTTGAATTCTTCTGTAAACCGGGTACAGACCTTGAGTGGTTCGAATACTGGAGAGCTTTCTGTCATAATTGGCTCTTGAATCTTGGTATAAAAGATGAAAACCTTCGTCTTCGTGACCATGCAAAAGAAGAGCTTGCTTTCTACAGTAAAGCTACAACGGACTTTGAGTATTTGTTCCCGTTTGGTTGGGGCGAGCTTTGGGGCATAGCTGACAGAACTGATTATGACCTTAAGCAGCATACAGAGCACGCTAAGGAGGAAATGAATTATTTCGATCCTTTGACAAATGAAAAATATACACCTTATTGCATTGAGCCTTCGTTGGGCGCTGATCGTGTAACACTTGCGTTCCTTTGCGAAGCTTACGACGAGGAAGATTTAACAAAAGATGGCAAAGCTGACAGCAGAACAGTGCTTCGTTTCCATCCGGCAATCGCTCCTGTTAAAGTTGCTGTTTTGCCGCTTGTTAAAAAACTCTCCGATGATGCTTATGCGCTTTATGAGCGTTTGTCAAAGACATTTAACTGTGAATTTGACGAAGCAGGTGCTATCGGCAGAAGATATCGTCGCCAGGACGAAATAGGTACACCTTTCTGTATTACGTACGATTTCCAGACAAAAGGCGAGGATGGTAACCCGGGTGACAATGCAGTTACGGTAAGATTCCGTGACTCAATGGAACAGATTCGTCTTCCTATTGACGGATTGGAAGAATGGCTTGCAAAGCAGATGGAGTTTTAATTTAAACTTTAAATGCTGACATATATACAAATTTTTAGGAGGTTTATACGAACATGAGTATTAAGTATGTTTACAGCTTCAAGGAAGGCAACGGAAAAATGAGAGAGTTGCTTGGCGGTAAAGGCGCTAACCTTGCAGAAATGACACGTATCGGTTTGCCTGTACCTCAGGGATTCACAGTTACAACTGAGGCTTGTACAAAGTATTACGAGGACGGCAGAA
>SVJD01000043.1 GCA_015069165.1 Oscillospiraceae bacterium | reverse complement strand
AATCAGCACTCTTAAGCATTATGTCTGAAGACTCTGAACCAGCAGCTACGCCATTTCTGTAAGTAATTACCATTGTGTCGCAACCGCTAAGGTCGAGAGGAATATCAACAACATTTCCGTTTGTTACGCCTGCTTCGCCTGTTACATAGTGCAATCCAACAACATCTGAAGTAATGCCCCATTCTGTTACAGCTTCTGCTGCTGTAAAACGTGCCACACCACTAAGTGTTGACATGTCAAAAACATACTCTGCTGCACTTGCAGGAAGAACAAACATCGAAACCATAACCGCAATTGCGATTATTAAAGAAATTGTTCTTTTCATTTTTTTACCTCCACTAATTTTTTCTGAACCTCCATGAAAAGAGAGAGATCCGCTTTATAGATTTTACATTATCAAAATCAATTTTGCAATACTTTTTTTAGAATTTTTCGAAAATTTTCAAAAACTTTTTCTCAAAGCCCTAAATGATTCCCTTGAATTCTTTATAGTTTCCATACTCACGCAGTACGCCATTCTGAAATATCCCGGATATCCGAATCCCGTCCCGCTAACCAAAACAAGCCTGTGTTCGATTGCTTTTTTACAAAACTCAACATCATCGGCAATGGGCGATTTCGGGAATAAATAAAATGCGCCTTGCGGTTTCTCGCACTCATATCCTGTTTCTGTAAGTACTTCATAAAGTGCATCTCTGCGCTCTTTGTACGCTTCAAGTCCTGCCACATCATCAAGATGCTCCGCTACAACTTTTTGGAAAAGTCCCGGTGCATTTACAAATCCCAAAGTTCGGTTGCAAAAAATCATTGCATCTGCAAGTACATCTGCTTTTTCTATATTAGGATTTACAGCAACATATCCTATACGCTCTCCGGGGAGTGCAAGAGATTTACTGAAAGAGTTTACAACAATTGAGTTTTTGAAAATCGCACTTATGGCAGGAACTTTCACTCCGTCGTATACTATTTTCACATACGGCTCATCAGAAACCACGAAAATCGGTTTTCCGTTTTTAGCTTGTGCTTTTTCCAACACAGCATTTAATTCTTTCAAACTTTCTTCTGTGTACACCGCTCCGCTGGGGTTATTGGGCGAATTAAGTATTATAGCTTTTGTTTTTTCTGTTATTGCTTTTTCAATAGCTGCCACATCCAATTGGAATGTTCCGGGAATTGACAGTACAGGAACGATTTTGCCGCCGAAATTCGAAACATACCCTCTGTACTCTCCGAAAAACGGAGCTATAACAATAACTTCATCTCCGGGATTCAGTATAGAATCCATAGTTATAGAAAGACCTGCCGCAGCTCCCGTTACCATAATTATATTATTAGCCCCAAAAGCAACTCCCGTTTCTTTCTCAAGATATGCCGCAATTTTTGCTCTGACTTCGGGATAACCTGCATTTGGCATATACTTATGTATTCCCGGCTCATCGGCAAATTTTTTTAAATCTTCTATTACTGATTGCGGCGGCTCAGGGTCAGGATTTCCGAGAGCAAAATCATATACATTTTCTGCTCCGTACTTTTTCTTTAACATATTTCCCTGCTCGAACATTGCTCTGATTGCAGAGCCTCCCGCCAAGCTTCCTACTATTCTTTCTGAAAACATAAATTTTCCCTCTCTTATGACTTTAATGTTTTTATAACTGCTTCAGGGTCGCTTGCTCCGTAAACTGCACTGCCTGCTACCAAAATGTTTGCGCCTGCTTCTACTATTTCTTTATATGTCACAGTATCAACGCCGCCGTCTACTTCAATATCAAGCTCTGTCAGTCCCATATCGTTTGCCATTTTTCTGAGGTCCGCAATTTTGCGTGTTGTGGATTTTATGTATGACTGTCCACCGAATCCGGGGTTTACTGACATAAGAAGAACCATATCAACCTCAGGCAAAATGTATTCGAGTGTCGAAATCGGTGTTGCGGGGTTAAGTGCCACTGCTGCTTTTACGCCGAATTTCTTTATAAGCTGTATTGTTCTGTGTAAATGTACACACGCTTCTTGATGTACTGTGATGATATCTGCGCCCGCTTTTACGAATTCTTCGATATAAAGGTCAGGGTTTTCTATCATAAGGTGTACATCAAAGGGCATCTTTGTTGTTTTTCTTGCACATTTTATAACGGGCATACCAAATGATATATTAGGAACAAAATGTCCGTCCATTACGTCGATATGTACAAGGTCCGCCCCTGCCTTTTCAATCATTTCTATTCCTTTTCCAAGCTCTGCAAAATCTGCAGAAAGTATTGATGGTGCCACTTGTATTTTCATTAAATCAAGTCCTTTCTGATTTTATTTATATCTGTTTTTATATTTATCTGCCAGTTCCTTATATATTATTGCATATCTTTTAAGCCTGTCCGGATGAATTTTTCCTGTTTCAACAAGTTCTTGCGTGAAACAACCCGGTTCTCCCGTATGGCTGCAATCCTGAAATCTGCACATACCTTTGTTATTATACATCTCGGGATAATATTCTTGCAAGTCTATAGGCTCTATGTTTTCTGCCTCAAGCATACTGAATCCCGGAGAATCTATTATAAAAGTAGGCTTTTCAAATCCTTCCGTTACATTGAATAATTCGGAATGTCTTGTAGTATGCTTTCCTCTGCCTGTTTTTTCGCTCAAGCCACCCGTATCCATCAAATTTCGGCTTGCCACGGTATTTATAAATGTAGATTTGCCTGCTCCCGATTGACCTGCAATTACAACTGTATAACCGTCTATATAATTAACAACAGGTTTAAAACTTTCACTCTGAATTGCAGATGTAACAAAACATTTTACTGCCGGAGAATATTGTTTGACTATTTCTTGTGCAAACTCAGGATCTTCATCAGATTTGCTTATCATTAAAACAAATTCTATTTTCATTATCTCGGCACAAACAATCATCTTATCCAAAAGCAATAAATCCGGTTTCGGATTTGACGAAGCCGCCGCAAAAATAAGCTTATCAATATTAGCAACCGCCGGACGGCGGAGTTCGCTTCTTCTTGGAGCAATTTCCGAAATCGCAGCGGTTTTATTTATTTCATCAATTTCTGTTAATGTAACGCGGTCGCCGATAAGAGGTTTTTTAGCTTCTTTACGAAAGATTCCCCTTGCCGCACATTGAAATACCTTGCCTGAATCCTCCGCCCATACACTGTATAATCCTCCGACGCCTTTTAAAATTATACCTTTAACCATAAACATTCATAACTTTGTAAAGATTGGGAGATTTTCCTTCTTCTCCTACATAGATATATACCTTCGTCGGAGCTCCCGTTACAGAAACAGGAACTTCAAAATTTATAGGGAATTTTTTCAAATCAAGCGCTGCCGAATAAAATACTATTTCTGTCGGTTTACTCATTCCCTCTACTTTTGCCTCTATTCTGATCGAACATGCTTTTCCCTTTATCAAACTGTTAGGATCTATATCAGGATCAAGCGTAACGCTCGGTGTAGGTGTAGGTTTTGCTGTCGCAGTCGCCGCAGTAGCATTAGGATCTGTGGGAGTAGGCGTAATGGTAGGAAGTGCCATTGTCATTTTCTTCCTGGGCAAAATATCTGTTAAATCATAAAAGTAAACATTTACTTTCTCACCAATCATAAGCTGAGTTCCTGCAGGCGGATATTGTGCCACCACTTTATCGTGAGCATATATATGTTGCACAGTAGGAGTTGGTGTTGGTGTCGGTGTTGAAGTTTGTGTCGGCGTAGGAGTTGGTGTCGGTTCAACAGTTTCTTCGGGAGTCTCTGAACTTTCCGGCGTCTGCGTAATCTCTGTTTCGTCCCCCGTAGGCTCTTCGCCAGGAATCTCTTCTTCTGTAAGAGGCACTATAAAATCTGTCGGAATCGCATTTTCCGTAACTTCGGGAGTTGCATCGGTACTTTCCGGAGTTTCTGTCGGAACTTCCGTCGTAACCTCAGGGGTTTGTGTAACCTCCGGAGTTTCGGTAGCCTCAGGTGTTTCGGTCGGTGTAGGAGTCGGGAATAAACCGTCTATCTCTGCAGACGGCGAAGGATAAACCACACCCAATTTCAAGCCAACATCTTGTCTTGTAAGTGCATTTTGAGCTTCTTCCAAAGTCATTCCCTTAAGGTTAGGCACTGTCACAACTTTATTAAGACTGCCTGTACTGTAATATATAACAACTTTGTCACCTTTTTCTACAATCTTGCCTACTCCGGGAGAAGTTCTTATTATTTTTCCATCCCCGTATTTTGCACTGTTAAGTTCTTTGTATTCCACAACAATTTGCTGTGTCTCCAAATAAGTTCCTATTCTTTGGAATGACTCGCCTGCAAAATCATCAAGTATTATAGAACCTTCCTTTGCCGCAACCGAAAGTGTTACGGTATCTCCCGCATAAATTACATCGCCCTCTTTTACCGATTGCTCTATAATATATCCTGCCGGGTAAACTTCATTTATAACTAATTCCTGTTTAACTTCAATGCCTTTTTCTTCGAGCAAAGAAATAACGGAAGCGGATGACATTCCTATGTAATTTTTCACACTATACTCTGTGATATCATATTTTTTAAAACCGTCTTTTATAGATGTAAATATCGTGAAAACAAAAAACGCTACTAAAATCGAAACTATTACAGCTAATAAATAGGTAATGGCCTGTGAAACAACATCTTTTACCATTTCATTTTTTTCTTCACGAATACCGTAATCCGCAATTGCCTCTCCGCCTGCTTTTGACAAAACAGTATCTTCTTCATTTTCTTCCTCTGCAGGCACATCGAAATCAGTATAATTGGTAAGGAAAGACACATAAGGATTTTTCATTACCTTTAAAAGTTGGTCATACATCTCGCCTGCCGATTGGAATCTCATATTTGTTTCTTTTTTTGTAGCAAGCATTATAAGATCGCTTACACCATAAGGAATTCTCGGATCTACTTCGCAGGGCGGCTTGATTTTGCCGTTTATGTGTTTCATGGCAATGGATACATGAGAATCTCCGTCAAAGGGCACATTTCCCGTTACCATTTCGTACATTGTTATTCCTATGGAATAAACATCCGAACGTTCATCCACAAAGCCTCCGCGGATTTGTTCGGGAGAAAGATAATGTACAGAGCCTGCACTGTCGTTTGAAGCTGATTTTGTAGCAGAAGAAACAGCTCTTGCTATACCAAAATCAGTAAGTTTCACAACGCCGTCTGTTGTAATCATTATATTGAGAGGTTTAATATCTCTGTGTATAACTTTATTTTTATGCGCGTGGTCAACGGCTGAAAGTATCTGCGCAGATATTTTCAATGTGTTTCTCCAAGGCAATTTTTTCTTTGCTTTGATAAGTTCATCTAACGACAATCCGTCAATGTATTCTCTTACAATATACTGAATATCATCATCATTGCCTACATCGTATATACCTACAATATTCGGATGTGAAAGTTTTTGAGCTGCCGCAGCTTCATTTTTGAATCTTTGAATAAATTCATCATCGTAGCAGAATTCTTTTTTCAAAACTTTTAATGCCACATTTTGGCCTGACTGTAAATCTACACCTCTGTAAACGAAAGCCATTCCGCCTTCGCCTATCTTTTCATGTATCTCATATCTGCCGTTAAGTTTATAACCTTGTGTTAACTCTTCCATTTTATAACGTCCTTTTATATGATTTTTTAAAGAACCACCGCAAGCACGGTAACATTATCCAAACCGCCTTGGGCATTCGCCTCATCAACGAGTTTTCGGCACATTTGTTCCGGCTCGTTTTCCCCTAAAACGATGTTCAAAATCACATCATCGTCAACCATTTTATCCAAACCGTCAGAGCAAAGTAATAAAACATCGCCCTTTTTGTATTCGCAATTAAAAATATCAGGCTCACGGTAAAGCTCCACTCCGACAGCTCTGGTAATTTCATTCCTTTTCGGATGAACCTTTGCCTCTTCTTCTTTAATAGTGCCTGCTTTTACAAGTTGCGCCACATAAGAATGATCTTCTGTTATTTGCTGTATTTTTTCGTCTGAAATAATGTACGCTCTGCTGTCGCCGATATTTCCTATAATAAAATTATTTTCTGTAACAATCGCCGCAACAGCTGTTGTTCCCATACCTGCCATGGAAGCATCAGCCGCAGCTTTATATAATATTATGTCATTTGCTCTGCGAAATGCACCTTTTATAAAATTTACCGCTTGTTCGTCGGATTTTATTTTGTGCAAAAGCTTTGCCTTATCCAAAAATGTATTTACAGTAGCTAAACTGGCAACTTCGCCTGCATTGTGACCGCCCATTCCGTCTGCAACTATAAAAAAGCCAAGTCCATCTCCGGCCGTGTGATGACCACAGCTGTCTTGGTTGACCCTTCTCGTTTTTCCTATGTCACTTATGGCATAAAATTTCATTTCCATTGCCTCCGGAATTTATCGCAAAGCTCTTATTCTTTCTGCTCTACCGCAGCCCTTCTCAGCTGTCCGCAAGCCGCTTCAATATCTTGTCCGAGCGTACGTCTTACGGTAGCATTTACTCCGCCTTTTTCCAAAATTTGACGAAATGCCGCTATATTTTGCGCAGAAGCTTTTTTATATCCTGTTCCCTCCACTTTGTTTACGGGAATCAAATTTATGTGGCAAAGCTTCCCTTTTAATAAAGATATGAGCCTCTCGGCGTGCTCCTTTGTGTCGTTTACTCCTTCAATAAGAGCATACTCATAGGTTATACGCCTACCTGTACTCAGTGTATAAATATTACACGCATCAAGTAATTTGTCAAGCGGATATTTCCTGTTCACAGGCATCATCTCTGACCTTTGCTCGTCAAAAGGCGAATGCAAAGACACAGAAAGTGTAATGGGAAGCTTCTCTTTTGAAAGTTCAATCACTTTTTCCGCAAGTCCGCAAGTCGAAAGTGAAATATTTCTGTAGCTTATTCCGAGTCCCTTTTCATTTTGCGCTTTTCGCAAAAACTCCAATACGTTTTTGTAATTATCCAAAGGTTCTCCTATGCCCATAAGCACAACATGTCCGATTCGTATCTTCATATCAGCATTCATGGAAATAATCTGTCCCAGAATTTCTCCCGAGGTCAAATTTCGTACAAAACCCGCCTTTGTAGAAGCACAAAAAGTACATCCCATTTTGCAACCTACTTGGGTCGATACGCATGCGGAATATCCGTATTTGTATTTCATCAATACGCTTTCCACAATGTTGCCATCTCCCAGATTAAAAAGGTATTTTACCGTATCGTCAAGTGCAGAACACAGTTTTGCACGTATTTCTTGCTTGCCGGAAAGGTACTTTTCTGCAAGTGCTTTTCTGAAATTCTCAGGAAGGTTTGTCATTTCGTTAAAATCCGCACCTTTATACAACCATTCCCACAACTGCCCGCTGCGGAATTTCGGTTGTCCCATCGCCTTCACGATATCGTCAAGTTCTTCTTTATTAAAATCAAGTAAGTTTTGTAATTTTGTGTCCATTGACATAATCTCCGGCTTTCATTTTTTTGCCCGACGCACCTTGAAGCTCTGTTATTTTTATAACTCCGTCACCTGTTGTTACAAAAATTCCTTGTGCAGAAGCTTCTATAACTTCTCCCACTTCTTTATTGCTCGGTTTTTTCATGTCTGTAAGAAGTGTGCTCCATATTTTAACTTTTTCACCATTTTCGTCAAAAGCGTAACTTACCGGGAACGGATTTGTACCTCTTACAAGGTTGTGTATTTCCAAAGACGAACGGTTCCAATCAATTTTTCCTGTTTCTCTGCTAACCATCGGTGAATATGTTGCTTCATTATGGTTTTGCGGAATTCTTTTTAAAGTGCCGTTTTCCAATTGTTCTAAAGTTCTGAGCAACGTTTGCGTTCCCATTTCGGAAAGTTTATCGTGCAGCTCGCCCATAGTCATATTTTCATCAATTTTACATTTATCGGCAAGTAAAATATCCCCCGTATCCATTCCCACATCTGTCATCATTGTGGTAATACCGGATTCTTTCTCTCCGTTTATCACTGCATGCCACAAAGGTGCCGCACCTCTGTATTTCGGCAAAAGACTTGCGTGAACATTTATACAACCAAGGGGCGGAATGGAAAGTACTTCTTCTGTGAGAATCTTTCCGTATGCAACAGTAATAAATAAATCAGGATTATATTCTTTAAGTGTATCGTAAAAATCTTTTGTTTTTACCGTTTGCGGTTGAAGAACCGGTATACCTGCTTCTACTGCCACTTCTTTTACAGGAGGGGGTGTAAGTTGCATCTTTCTGCCTTTTGGCATATCAGGCTTAGTTACTACACAAACCACTTCATATTTTTCTTTATTTGCCAAAAGCTCTTTAAGACACGGCACTGCGAAGTCCGGAGTGCCCATAAAAATTATACGCATTCTTTATTCTCCTTCTTCGGTTGCAGGTATTCTTTCATATACTGTAGCTTTATCTTTGTAAAGTACACCTGATAAATGATCGATTTCATGACACATAATAACTGCCAAAAAGCCTTCTGCTTCTATTGTGTATTCATTGCCGTCGGGAAAAGTTGCCTCTACAGTTACTTTTTCAGGTCTGATTACGTTTCCTCTGTATCCGGGCAAGCTAAGGCAGCCTTCACAGCTTTCTTGTTCTCCTTCTGCTTTTATTATTTTAGGATTTATAAGGGCAAATTCGCCGCCATCTCTATCGTCAATTACAACTATCTGCTTTACAATTCCGATCTGCGGCGCAGCAAGACCTACTCCGTCAGCTTCGTACATAGTTTCAAACATGTCGTCAATCAGACGAAGTACCCCATCTGTAATTTCCTTAACGGGCTTACACTTAACACGTAAAACCTCGTCGCCCTCTTTTCTGATATTTCTTACAGCCATTTTTATGCCTCCTAAACAAATCTTATCGGCCGTGAAAATTTATCGAAACTGCAACTTTACCGCAATTCTGAAATTTTCTGCCGTTTTCGGTGAACTTTCGCAAAAATTCCGTCAAAATCTCTCTGCCGTCACCTTTTATTGTTATAACCCATCTGTATTTGTTGTTAACTTTCGGAATGTCAGCTCTGGCGGGTCCCAATATTTCTACGGTTTGCTCACAGAGCTCTTTCATTTTACCACAAAATGCATTTGCAATGCTATATGTTTCTCTGTCATCCTCTCCGGCAAAGCGTATTATACACATTGACGAAAACGGAGGATAACGCAAAGCTTCACGCACAACTATTTCATTTCTGTAAAATTCTTCATAATCGTGGCTACTCGCCGCCGTTATCGCATAGTCATCTACGCTGTATGCTTGCATTATCACTTTTCCTATTGAATTTCCTCTGCCCGCTCTGCCTGCCATTTGTGTAAATAATTGGAAAGCTCTTTCCTGGGCTTTGTAGTCCGGCATATTTATGAGACTGTCGGCAGAAAGGATCCCCACCAATGTCACCTGCGGGAAATCATGTCCTTTCGCTATCATTTGCGTTCCCACAAGGAATTGCGCCTTTCCCGAAGCAAACTCTGCAAGTAATTTTTCATGTCCGTCTCTTACCGAAGTAGTATCTGTATCCATTCTGAGTATAGTGGCTTCGGGGAAAATTTTCGCTAATTCTTCGACTACTTTTTGTGTTCCCAGGCCGCGTTTTTCAAAAGCTGCACTACCACACAAGGGACAAACTTCGGGAGACAAAAACGTTCTGCCGCAATGGTGACAAATCAGCCTGTTACCTTTTTCGTGATATGTCATCGGCATATTACATCTTACACATTTTATAGTTTTGCCGCAGCTTTGACAAAGGATTTGTTTTGCATAACCTCTCCTGTGTACAAATAACATTGTCTGTTTGCCATTTTTGTAATTTTTTTCCAATTCTTCCTTTAGCTGACTACTGAATATTCCGAGGCGGTCCATATTTCCCACAACTCTTTCTTCTCTCATATCTATAACTTCAACCTGAGGAAGCGGAGTTCTATTTGCTCTGTTTTTTAAAGAAATATGGTGTATTTCACCTGTTAAGGCTCTGTAATACGTTTCTATTCTCGGTGTTGCAGAGCCGTAAATTACCGTAGCACCTTTAATTTTTGCAATTTCTTCTGCTATTTCTGCTGCGTGATAGCGCGGTGCGGAATCCTCAGAACGATAAGAGGCCTCATGCTCTTCATCTAATATAATGAGCCTTAAATTATCGAACGGTGCGAAGATTGCCGAGCGTGCACCGATTGCTATTGACACTTCTGAATTTTTAATTCTGTTCCAATGACGATTTCGTTCTTTATCACTGAGTCTGCTGTGGAGAATCGCCACATTATCTCCAAATCTGTTTTTGAAATGCGCCGTCATTTGCGGTGTAAGCGAAATTTCCGGCACCAAAAGAAGTGCAGAACCATTATCTTTGATAGTTTCAGAAATAAGTTGCATATAAATTTCTGTTTTGCCGCTACCTGTAACACCATGCAGCAAACATTCCGCAAACTCTTGTTTTTCTATGAGTTTCCACAAAAAATCATACGCAGTTTGTTGCTCGGCATTAAGCGTATGCCTGTTATAAGTCGGCAATGAAGCCCCGTTTTTATTGTCGCGCACAAAGTCTTCTTGCTCACAATAATCCTTTTCGATTTTTACATAACCGCGTTTTGCTAAAGTATTGATAACTGCCGCAGTACATCCGATTTCTTTTGCAAGGTCAGAAACTCGTCGTCTGCCGGCTTTTAGATTTTCTAAAATGCGTATGTGTACAATGTTTTTTAATTGCCCCGAATCGCAAAGCGTTTCTACTTCTTCAAGAGTAATATTCAAAGTCGCATAATTTACTTGTCTGCCTTTAGGTGCCTCAGGTGGTACCATACATCTGATGCACGCACTTATCGGGCAAAAATAAAGAGAACTCATTTTCTCAGCCAGCAACATCTCACTTTCTGTAAGAGGCGCACGAATGTTGCTGATATTTTCGATTTTTTTGAATTTTATTTTTTTGTCGGTGTCTTCGATTTTTTTATCTATTGTCCATACAACAGCCGTTTGAAGCTGTTTTCTTACACCAAAAGGCACATCGACAAAACTACCTCGTATAATCTCACCGCTTTCAACAAGGGTGTCATCAACGAGGTAGGTGTATTCGATGTCAAATGTCGCATTGCTTTGTAATAAATGGACTCCGACTTGCTTCATGTATTTCTAATTATACGTACTTTTGAATGAAATCAGGAATTGCGTTCTCATCGCCGTTAATACTGATGTAGAAACGAACATTATTTTTCTCTGAAATCTTTTCAAGCCCTTCGAAGAATTCCTTCAAAGAATCGGGTGTCTGGTGAATAATATATGTCAAACCGTCTATAAAGATAGTTTCAATGTCATAATTCTGAGATGCTACGCCGCAAATGAATGCTAAGAAAGGCTCTGCTCCGTAAACAGGATAATCTTTTACATTAACAAAACGAATCTTATGAGACAATTTAACGGTCAACTCATCGCTGTCATCGATATAAACAACATTACCATTGCTGCCATTTACGATGTTGTTGGCATTTTCCAACATCTGCTTAGTCTTACCCATGCCTTTTCTGCCATAAAATACTTTTATCATATTTATCGCCTCCGTTTAATTTATGCTTATACTATACTATACATCTGTCTAAAATTCAAGCTGAATTTAATTTATATCCCATATCGATTTCATCGAATTGATTTCCAACGTATCCAAAGAAATATTTTCGGTAGTTTCAATGGACAAATACAGCAAATTGTAATCATTAACCGTATATCCGTCCAAACGTGAAACAAATATTTTTCCGCCGTCAACAAACATTTCAACGCTGCAACGATCTACAATAATCGTAACATCAAACCCGTTTTTCGTTACTGAAACAGGCGATGTGCAATCACCGATTTTAAGTTCATTTGCAGCAAAGTCAAATTCCATTACCACTGCAAAAACACGCAAAATCATTTTACCGCTGTCAAAATATTCAGACTTCAACTTAAATGAATATGCACGCTTCTCCAAAGGTACTTTGAATTTTTCTGTTGGAGTAATTGCAACATTGCTGTATTTATTTGTATCTTTATAAATCTTCTCAATTTCTTTTATCGGATTTGCCTGCAGGTAGTACACATCGTTGTGTTTTTCAAGAGACATTTCCATGGGAATTCCCATTTGTCCTCTGAATTCAACCGTACTGATTCTCCATCTGTCCCAAACCATTCTTATCACTCTGTCATCCGGTAAGTTACTGAAAGTTTGTCCCGCATAACCGGAAACACCGTAATGAAGCGATTGCACCGCTTGTTCTTCAACAAACTTTTCTGAGTCAAAATGCCCCACAACATATTTATCTCTGGCTCCCATAATAACCCATTTTCTTTCACCGCACTCATTTTTAAGCATAAAAATATCGGGACATTCGCAAT
>SVJD01000004.1 GCA_015069165.1 Oscillospiraceae bacterium | reverse complement strand
TCACTTGTTCTATAGCTTCTTTTCCCAAATCATCCTGTCCCACAGCCGATAAAAGGAAAACATCCTCGCCGTGTTTTGCAAGATGTGCCCCAAAATTAAGTGAGGCACCACCCAAAAACTTATTATCGGGATATAAATCCCAAAGAATTTCTCCAAAAGCCAAAACTATCATACGTCGCCATCTTCGTACGTTTCTGCATCGTCATGTCTTGCTGACGGAGAAAAACGTTTTTTATGCAATACTTTGATTTCTTCTACAGGATAAACCAAAAGGTCTGTTTCTGTTTCTCTGTCAAGTTTAACTTTGACTGTTTCTCTTAAAAGATTTACTTCCGTAACAACTCCTTGTCCTTCGGGTATTTCTACAATCGAGCCTACACCGGGCAATCTGTGAATTGCATCTTCGTATGCTTCTTGCTCATATTTAAGACAGCACATAAGTCTTCCGCATGTACCGGAAATTTTGGTAGGACTTAAAGACAAGCCCTGCTCCTTTGCCATTTTTATGGAAACCGGCTGAAACTCTCCCGTTGCAGAAGCGCAACAAATTACCCTGCCGCAAATTCCGAGACCGCCAACTGCTTTCGCTTGGTCTCTTACACCTACTTGGCGAAGTTCTATTCTCGTTTTGAATACAGATGCAAGGTCTTTTACAAGCTCTCTGAAATCTATTCTCGTATCGGCAACAAAGTAAAAAAGAACTTTATTTCCGTCGAACGTATATTCAACATCAATTAACTTCATCTGAAGCTCGTGTTTTGCAATTTTTTCGTTACAAATGCCGAATGCAACCTTTTCTTTTTCGATGTTACTGTTGTGAATTTCAACATCTTCGTCCGTAGCAATTCTGATAACATCTTTAAGAGGCGGCAACACAGCTTCTTCTTCAATTTCTCTGATATCGGTAACGACTTCTGCGAATTCTATTCCGCGAGATGTTTCTACGATTACATTCATACCGTTTTTTATGTCATATCCGTTAGGATTGAAATAATACATTTTTCCTGCGTTCTTAAAACGAACTCCTACCACTTTAACCATGAAAAACCTCCTGTATGCGAATTGCCAATGCCTCCGCCATCAGTTTATAATTAACATTCTGTCCGACCATACGCCATGATTTATTAACCAAATCAAGACATTTCACCGCTTTATGATATCCTATAGATTCACTGAGTGAATATATTTTACTTGCAATTTGTACATTTTGTAAAGCAACTTTTCTGCCGTAGCTTGCGAAAACGGAAATATCTCTTAAAATTGAGTACAGTGTAAAAAAGAAAAACTCTTTTTTCTCTGCATATTCCGCAAGTAAATTTTCAAAGCAGCACAATTCTCTGCCGCCGCCTTTCGAAAGAGCAATGAGAGCATTGGCAATTTTGTTGCAAATTTCCTCGTACTCGCTGAAACTTGTTACAGATAGTGCTCTCCCTATAATACCATCTGCGTACTCACATAGCAACCTGCTGTCAATTCCTTCCGAATTTTGCTTTGTGTATGCCTCTGTTATTTCACTGTCGGAATATCTTTTAAAATCCACTTTTACTGCTCTTGATTTCACCGTATCCAACATTTGCGAGTTATTTGACGAAATCAAAATCATCACAATATATGAAGGCGGTTCTTCCAAAGTTTTAAGAAGTGCATTTTGTGCCTGAACCGTCATTTTTTCGGCGTTTTCAAATATAATCACTTTATATTTGCCGAATTGAGGTGCTGTGGATATTTCGTCTTGCACAAGGCGGATGTCTTCCACACCCACAGAAGCTTTGCCGTCCTGTCTTCGTATATGAATTATATCAGGATTGGTGCCGCTTTTATTTAAAGTACACGCACTGCATATTCCGCAAGGCTCTGCTGATTGCGAGGAGCATGAAATTGCCTCGGCAAAGCACTCGGCCATTGTTCTGCGGCCTATTCCCTCCGGGCCGCAAAACATATATGCGTGTCCTATTCTTTCAGTTTGTATACTTTCAATCAGAAGTTGTTTCACTTGCTCCTGACCTATCAAATCACGAAAAGTCATATCCCCTCCGTAAAGTCGTTTTGATTGGCAAATTCTTCAATTTTAATATCTCCCGTTTTGCACAAACGCAAAGCTTTCATACTGTCTTTCAATTGTTCCGATGATTTACAACCGATTATCGGGAAAACAGGAAATTTCGCGTATGTAAGCCAAGCTAAAGAAGCCTGCATTTTACTTACTCCGTATTTTGAACAAAGTGTCAAAAGCCTTTCGTAAATTGTGATATTTTTTTGGTTAAAATACCTCGAACCTGCTTTACCTTCCGGTTTTAAATAATCTTGACCGTCTTTTTTTATTTTTGCAAAAAAGCCTTTTGCCTGTGATGAAAACGCAAAAACAGAAAGATCATTTTCGTTGTAAAAAGCATATTCTTCGGGATCCATCTCCACAAGAGTATCATCTTCTCTTTTTTCTTTCTCTGTAGAAGCCAAGCTCCATCTGATTTGAGAAGCCGCCGGCGCAATATATGAGTTTTTATGAGAAGCCTCCAAAGCTTCTTTCATGCGAGAAGCACTCCAATTTGAAAAACCGTAACTTTTTATTTTGCCTGATTTTACAAATTCATCCATCCACGCAACTATTTCTTTTGCCGGAATATTTGTATTATCTCTGTGAAGCCAATACAAATCCACGCTGTCAAGCTGTAAACATTCCAAACTTTCTTCCAAATCGCTTTTTATTTCTTTATACGAAATTCTTGACGCGTGCATATCTCCAACCACAGGGAAACCTCCCTTGGTTGCAATAAAAAGGTCTTTTCCCAAATCCTTTTGTTTTCCGCTTTTCAAAAGCCATCTGCCGATAACTTTTTCACTCATGTGTTTTTCGCCCGGCAAATAATCAGAATAAACGTGAGCCGTGTCGATTATATTACCGCCGTTTTCACAAAAAGTTTCCATTAATTCATAAGCGGTGTCTTCAGAAATGGTTTTACCGTAATAATCTGTTCCTAAAACCAAAGGAGAAGCTACTATATGTGTGCCTTTTATCTTTTGCGTATTCATAGTTGCATCCCATCAATCAAAGTCCTAATTTAAGTGCCGAAATGCTTTTTATCTCAAGCTCAATTTCCTTTTCTATTCGTTTCATGTCTTGATGTATATCTTCAACCGTTTCTTCAAGTTTTACATTGCGAAGTTTTTCGCGTCTGTTATTGCGGAAATTGTTTTGATGTTCTTGCTTATCAAAACGCTCCGCTTTCTCAACCTTTTTCTCCTGTTGAGAATTCACAACTGCCTCTTTTTGTTTATCTTCTTTATTTTCGCGATTTTCGTGATTACCGCGATTTTTATTATACCCGTAACGTTTATTATAGCGATGTCTGTTATTGCCGCCATTATGATTTCCGTTATTTTGATTACTGCCGTTATTATGGTTTTGCTGAGTCACGCCGTTTTTTTGTTCCATAAAACGAACTCCTTTCCAAAATATGAATTAAATTTTTTCGTTGTTGAATTTTGTTTTTACAATTGCTATTACTTCCGAACTTTCCTTGTCTAAAAACGCCGCGTATTCGTCATTAAACTGTACGGAATACTCTCCCGAAGCTGCCTTCATATTGTAATATGCATTCAAAGCCACATCTTTAAAGCTTTGAACAAGATCATCTGTTCTGTAAAAAAGACTGTCTCTGTATAATTGCTCCGAAGACTGATATAAAATAGGCTCATCCATATCCGGATTATACCTTTCAATCATATCGGGAAGCACGGTACACGCAATCAAACAACCGGGCTTTCTGTATGTGCCCAATTTATACTTATCAGCAGGAATTATGCTTTTATTGTATAAATCCCCAAGCTCTCCCAAAAGCGAATTATCCGCAATATACGCTCGACCTGATTGCAACGTAATCTTCACGGGAACATCCCCCGGATTTATTTCCTTTGCATCATTCGGATGCATATATGCTTCTAAACACTGTACTTGCTGTCCGTTTATTTCTATGGTTTTTGTAAAACTGCTACTGAGTTTCAGTCCGCATTCTATTACTTCCTCTGCCTCCTCGGCCGGAATAAAGCAATATACTTTCACTTAAATTTCTCCGTTTCAGAATGTAATTTACTTTCGCATTATATATGCTTTTTCCTAAAAAAGCAAATACAATAAACATCTTATATGTCTGTTCTTCCTTGCTTTTTGTCCCGTTTTTCTTTTTGAGACAAAAATTCGGAGTGGCCAGCGAACATCGATAGTGTAAAATAAATCTTGGGATTTTTCAAAATAAGGACGGGAGCCCTCCCGTCTCTCTCCGAAGTGATAAAGTAATAATTGTAAAAAGCAGTAGATGGAGCGGGGTTTTGTCTCAGAACGAAAAACGAGACAAAAAGCGCCACGCCGCTGATTGGGGATTTTGTCTCAAAATGAAAAACGAGACAAAAAGCACCCACCGCTGATTGGGGATTTTGTCTCAAAATGAAAAACGAGACAAAAAGCGCCGCGCCGCTGATTGGGGATTTTGTCTCAAAAAGAAAAACGAGACAAAAAGCACCGCACCGCTGATTGGGGATTTTGTCTCAAAAAGAAAAACGAGACAAAAAGCACCGCACCGCTGATTGTTTTTTCTAAAAACAAGGTGTGTGGTAGATTTTCGAAACCCCAAGAATAACTTGACACTGTCGCGAACATCTTTATTATTTACAAAAAAAGTTCTTTCATATATAATTTGTTTATCAATTACAAAAAAAGAGGAGCAAACATTTTGAAGAATAGAAAAACAATAATAAGATTGCTTGCTTTGGCATTGGTTTTTGTATTGATGTTCACAACTTTTACAAGTTGCGGCAATTCAAACCATTCCGCAGATGTTGCTCCTTCTGCAAAAACTACAATAATTATTGAAAGTACAGGTGGTATTATGAACACAACCAAACCCACATCTGATGAAAACATTATTACATCAGAACCTACTTCAGCAGTTACGGAAACTGCAGGTGCACATACAGCGGACTCAACTGCAGAGCGTACGGAATCTGCAACAAGTACATCCGTTGCGGAACCTACTTTAGAGCCTGCAAATACTTCTACGGTATTACCGACGAAAACTCCGGCTCCCACAAAAACACCGACACCTACAAAAACACCGTCAAATTCCGGCAGTAGCTCTCCTGCAAAAGATGCCAAAGGAGCACAAATCAAGCAAGAGTACATCAATCATTTGGACGAAAAATATGCTGATTACGAGGAAGTTCCTTACGGATTAGATATAACAAAGAAAACAGACCTTGTTTCTATTTTCTATTCAACATGGTTTAATCTTGTTTTGGGAAACAGAAAAAATCCTCCCAATATTACTAAAATTTTAGAAGAAGGAAAGAAAACGGGCGTGTACAATTGGGGCGCTGAAAACGAATTCCATTATTGGGCAGAACCTGCAATAGGATTTTACAGAAGCGATGATAAAAACGTCATACGCACTCATATGACACAGCTTGCCGATGCCGGTGTGGATTTCATCATTATTGACCATACGTTCATGAACGCAACAAGAACTACAATAGAATCCGAGTGGGATGTGTATGTAGGTAATCCTTGTTCTGTACTTCTTGATACAATCGTAGAAATGCGTGAAGAAGGTTTAAAAACTCCGTATGTTGTATTTTGGAGCGGTTCAGGCAGTGAAACAGGTTGGGCTGTTGTTCAGAGAATGTACAGAGATTTCTACAAAGTCGAAAAATGGAAAGACTGTTTCGTTTACTGGGAAGGAAATATTTTCCAACTTGTAACGAGAATGCCAAGTACCACATTAAGTAAAAAGATAAAGCTCACCGTTCGCGAGCTGTGGGGTCTTGAGTATAATCTTTTGCCGGAACATTGGAGCTTTTTGCAACGTACCAACGAGCCCGTCAAAGATTCAGACGGATATACAGAGCAAATGTGTGTATGTACCGCGGCTCAACAAACATATATGTCATTACCTACAGCCAAAGGAAGAGAGCATGGAATATTTATGTATTCACAATGGTATAACGCATTCAAACACAGACCCAAAGTCGTTGCTATCACTTGGTGGAATGAGTGGGCGGCACAGAGACTTCGTACAGGCGACGGTTCATACCAATTTACCGATAATTACAATCAAGAATACAGCCGCGACATTGAACCTATGAAGGGCGGTCACGGAGATTTGTATTACAGATGGATGAAAGAATACATTCGTGCATACAAAGCAACAGAGACTTGTCCCATCCTTGTCGAACCCGGATACGAGGCACAGGGCAAACAGTATGCAATAACCAAATATGGTTATTAAAAAAATTGACAGTAAGTTTCATTTGATGTAAAATGCGGATGTACATTTGGAATGGAGGTGCTTTTAGATGGCATATGTAATTAACGATGAATGTCTCGGATGCGGTGCTTGCGTTGGCGCTTGTCCTGTTGAAGCTATCAGCGAAGGAGACGGTAAATACATTATCGATGCAGATACTTGCATTGAGTGCGGAGCTTGCGCAGACGCTTGTCCTGTTAACGCTCCCCAAGCAGAATAATTTTTCTGCAAATTTATAATTAACAAAAGAAGTTTGCGGCAAGCAAACTTTTTTTATTTTGGAGAGATTTATCTATGTGTGAGCTTTTTCTCAATGACAATGAGCAGGTGGACAACCTCTTTTTAAAAGATTTAAAGATTATACAAAAAAAAGGCTGTTTCCGTTACGGCACAGATGCTGTTGTCTTATCTGATTTTGCGGCGAAATATATTAAAAAGGATTCTACTGTGCTGGATATCGGTACCGGAACCGGTATTTTGCCGATTTTGCTCAGTGCAAAGACAAATGCAAAAAAACTCATTGGTCTTGAGATACAGGAAGAAATGGCAGAACTTGCCGCACGTTCAGTAAAAATGAACGAGGATTCCGGGGCGCTCGAAAAAAACAGAATTACAATAAAATGCGGGGATATAAATAATTCCGCAGAGCTTTTTGACAGACGTTCTTTAGATGCAATCGTAACAAATCCTCCATACAAAAGGCGAGGAGCAGGTATTTTAAACGACAGCGATAAACTTAATATTGCAAGACATGAACTTTCCTGCACTTTAGGCGATATTATTGAAAAGGCTGCTTATTTACTTAAACCAAGCGGAGAATTTTTAATGATAAATCACACAGAAAGACTTGCTGATGCCATAGAAGAAATGCGAAAAAACAAAATCGAGCCAAAAGAACTTAAATTTGTTTATTCAAACATTGTTGAAAAGCCGGTATTGTTTTTAATTCGCGGAGTTCTTTTCGGCGGTAAAAATCTTGTAATCGAAAAAGGAATTGAGGTTAAATAAATGCTTTACGTAGTTGCTACACCAATTGGTAATTTAGGAGATATTTCCCAAAGAGCATTGGAAGTTTTGAAAAATTGTGATGTTATTGCCGCAGAGGATACACGCCACACTCAAAAGCTTCTTATGCATTTCGGCATTAAAAAGCCTCTTATTTCTTATTATGAACACAATAAAACAGTAAGAGGTCCTGTTCTTATAGAAAAACTTGTAAACGGCGAAAATATTGCTCTTGTTTCTGATGCAGGTACACCGGGAATATCCGATCCGGGTGCCGACTTAATAAAAGCGGCTACTGATGCCGGATTGGAAGTTTCTATGATTCCCGGGCCTGTTGCCGGAATTACTGCGCTTGTACTTTCGGGACTTCCCACAGACAAGTTTGTTTTCGAGGGTTTTATCGGCACTGACAATAAGAAAAAGCAGGAATTTGCAGATATGATTGTATCTGAAACGCGTACTGTTATAATCTACGAAGCTCCCCACAGACTTGTAAAAACTTTGGAATTTTTAGCAAATTACATCGGAGAAAGAAAAGTTGCTGTTTGCCGCGAGCTTACAAAATCCCACGAAGAAATTCTTCGCGGAACTGTTGCTTCGCATATTGCTCATTTCAGTGAAAATGAGCCGAGAGGCGAGTTTGTTTTGGTTATAGAGGGAGCGGACAAAAAAACTCTAAACGAAGAAACCGTTCCGACTACTGCTGAAGATATTTTTAATAAGTTTAACGAAATTGCAGAAAGCGATAAAGCTTCCGGTATTCGCCGCAAAAAAAACGACATCATAAAAGATGTCGCTGCTTATTTTAATTTGCCCAAAAACAAAGTTTACGATATGTATGAAGAAGTCAATCAGCAAACTCAGGGCGGCCTGTAAGTGCGCCGACTTCTTCCATTCCGGCAAAATCCAATTGTCTCATAGCTTCAAATGCCACTACAGCAACAGCATTACTGAGATTCAACGAGCGAAAATCAGGGCGCATAGGTATGCGAATACATTCATCGTAATGTTCTGCCAAAAGATTTTCCGGAAGTCCGCGGCTTTCCTTTCCGAAAACGAGAAAATCACCGTCTTTAAATTCTACTTGTGTATGACGGCGTGCTCCTTTTGTTGTACAGTAATAAAAATTGCAGTCAGCCCCGTATTTTTCTAACAATTGCTTAAAATTGTCATAATAAGTAATATCTACCATGTGCCAATAATCAAGTCCGGCGCGTTTTAAATGTTTGTCGGTAACTTCAAAGCCAAGCGGTTTAACCAAATGAAGATGTGCACCTATTCCGCCGCAAGTACGCACAATATTTCCTGTGTTTTGCGGAATTTCCGGCTCTACCAAAACTATATTTATGCCTTTTATTTCTTTGTCTGTCATTTTATTACCTTCCTATTTACTGCTTTTATTTCTCACTACAATTTTGTTAAGCAGCGGTTTTTTAATATCAATTGCTTTAAACATACAAACTTCCTGACAGCAATAACAACGAATGCAACCATCTAAATTCACCTTTGCGTATTTGTTTTTGCCGCGAATTTCTATATGGATAACTTTTGCCGGGCAACATTTTACGCACTCGTCACAAGCCTTGCATTTATTTTTGTTGAACACCGGACGCGGGCGCATGGAATATGCCATAATCTTACCCAAAATACCATCAGAAAAATGAAGTCTTGACAAGGAATCGTTATATTTTACAACAAAATCCGCTGCAGGTACAAGTTGCCCCGTTTTTACATCTCCGGCAAGAATTATTTTATCTGCTTCTGATGAAACAAGCCCTCTTTCTGCGGCGCGCTTTAAAACAGGAACTCTCATACAATCTATGTTTACTGCCCTTGTTGCAACAACGTCAACTTCAAAAGCATCATTTCCTGCAAAAATTTTATTAAGTTGATACGGCTCACCTGCGGTAGGCCCTACTTTATGCATTGCCGTAACTGCATCTATAATGTTAAATACCGGGGAATTTGCCAAGAAAATATCTATTATACAATCGGCAAAATCATCATAATCAGACAATTGGAAATGGTACTGTGTTTTTTCCAATCCTGCAATAGAGCCAAAAAGATTTTTTACTGCTCCCGTATAAACCATCATACTGTGTGTTTTTAATTTTGCAATATTTATAATCCTGTCAGCTTTTGCCAAAGGAGTTAAAATTTTCAGCTTTTTTAAATATTTTCCGTCAGGATTTTCTACTTCCGTTACCGATGTGTCGAAATTTAATTCCGCTCCTGATTCGAGTGCTGCTTTTTCAATTCCCGTAATTTTATATAGAGATTTCAAAAGTCCCGCTTCATAAAAACCGCTGGGGCTTTCTGCAATAATTACGTTTGCACCTGAATCTTTTAACAGTTTGCAAACTGCCCATACAACTACGGGGTGGGTGGTTGCCGCGTGTTCAGGCGTTTTTTTGCAAACAAGGTTGGGTTTTACGGCAACAGTAAGTCCCGAAATACCTTCGAGCACTTTATTTTGCTCAAATATTTCGCGAATACATTTTAAGATTGTTTCTTTTTCGTATGTTTCACATTTTTTAACGCAAACCATAATATCTGTCTGCCAATCTTCTTAAAGCTTGTCCTCTGTGACTGATTGCATTCTTCTCTTCGGCGGAAAGTTCCGCAACACACTTGCCGTATTCAGGCAAAAACAAAACAGGATCATATCCGAATCCGTTTTGGCCATGTCTTTCATGTGCTATTATTCCCGGCATTTGACCTTGTGCCGTAAGCAAAACAAAGTCTTTCAAATCGGGTTTTATTAAAATGCCTGCCACCGAGCAAACAAAAGCTGCTTGTCTCTCTCCATTAGGCACTTTCTCCATTTCACGAAGTAATTTTTCAACATTTTGGCTGTCTGTGGCATTTTCACCATTTTCAGAAGCATATCTCGCCGAGAAAACCCCGGGCGCACCGTCTAACGCGGACACGCACAAACCGGAATCGTCTGCCACAATCAAAATATCATTTGATATGTTATTCTTTATAGCATCACCCAAAAAATTGTACAAAGACGAAGCTTTTATAAAAGCATTTGCCGCAAAAGTTTCTCCCGTTTCTTCCGGATCATCGTAATTCGCTTTTTCGCCTGCAAACAAGTCAATTGCATCGCGCAGTGCCATAACTTGAGTATCGGCATCTGCCGTTTGAGAAAAAATCTCTTTAAACTCAACTAATTTATGTTTGTTGTTGGTTGCTGCAATAATTAAAAGTTTTCCCATACCTTATCTCCGAAATAATTACGTTCCTATTACTTTACCAAGAACATCATTAACCGGCACAAAGCCAATACTGCTATCCCTGCTGTCTCTGCTGTGATTTCTGTTATCACCCATTACAAAAATGTGACCATCCGGCACAGTTACGCCGTTTTTCAATTCTTGAGAAACCTTGCTGTAATTAGGCTTACTTTCATTGTTTACATACGGCTCATCGAGAAGCTTGCCGTTTACGTAAACGCCGTCTTCTTTTATTTGAAGTGTATCACCGGCAACAGCTATTACTCTTTTAATAAAATATTTTTTCGGTTGCTCAACACCGAAAATTTTATAAGAAATAGCATTATATTTCAAAGATTCATAAATATCTGTAAAGAAAGTTCTTTTTTCAAGCGTAGAATCTAAAATTACCACTTCGTTTTTCTCTACATCCCCGAAAATGTACGGAAGTTTAGTAACAAATACGGTTTCGCCGCTTTTATATGTCTGCAACATAGAGTCGCCAGAAACTCTGCTTATTCTAAAGAAATAAGTGTTTATCACTATCGCGATAATAACTGCCAGTAAAATCGTTCCTATCCAACTCACAATTTCTCTCACAATCTTGTTTTTTATTAAGTGTTTTTTCTCATGAGCAACTTGCTGTTCCGCTTTTGTTTCTTCTTCCAAAAATTCAGTTACTTCTTCTGAAAACACTTCTAAATTTTCTTCGGTTGTTTCTTCGGCCGTTGCTTCAACCGTTTCGTTTGCAATTTCCGGTGCAACTTCTTGTGTTACTTCCTCGGAAATCTCCTGCAAATTTTCGTCTTTGTTTTCTAAAATATCACTCATCTAAATCATTCCCCATATAAAGATTTTATGCAACCACAGTATTTTTGTCTGTAAAGCCCCAATTCTTTCGCTTGCATTTGCCCTGTGCGAAAACCATCTCTGAAATCTTTGTACAAAAACTTTACTCCGTACTTTTTGCCTTCTCTGTCAAATATTTCCTTCATCAAAAAGTGGTTCTGATACGGACTGACAAACAATGTACTTGTATAATATTCAAAACCGAGTTCTGCCGCTTTTTTAGCAGAAAGTTCTGCTCTCACAGTATAGCACATTTCACATCTTTCTGCACACGAACTTTTAAAGGCTTTCCATCTTTGTATGTCGTAGATATCTTCCGTTATAAGCGGAATATCTTTCGCTCTGCACGCTTCCGCCGTAGAACCTTTACGCCTCATAAATTCATCGTACGGATGTATATTCGGATTTGCGTAATAACCTGTAATTTCCCCGCGAAATTCCGTATTCAACTCATCAATGCAATAAAGGCTGCACGGACCGCAACAAATATGCAACAAAACTCCACTTGCCATAAGCTAAATCCTTTCTGCAAATCTGTGGGAAAATGCGTGGCAAACTGCAATTGCCGCGGCATCTGCCGCATCGTCGGGCTTTATGATTTTATCCATGTGAAAAATGGTCTTAACCATTTGCTGTACCTGGTTTTTGTCAGCTCTGCCATATCCTGCCACAGCTTGCTTTACTTGAAGCGGAGTATATTCGTACACGGGAATTCCGTTTTTTACTGCCGCCATAACTGCAACTCCCCTGCCTTGTGCTGCCGCAATGGCAGTTTTGGCATTATTGTTAAAGAAAAGTTCCTCTATCGCAAAGGCATCAGGTTTATATTTTTGCATGATTTCATTAAGTTTCTCGTCAATCTGCAAAAGCCGCCATGTAAAAAGCTCCCCTGCTTTTGTGCTTACTGCGCCCACATCAAGCAATTTAAGCTTATTGTTTTGATATTCAACTATACTGTATCCCGTTATCGCAAAGCCGGGGTCCACACCCATAATAATCATATTTCACCGCCGAATTTTATTCTTCAATGTCGAAAAGTGTCGGGTTATTGTTGCAACAATTCAGCAAATGAGAAAGTCCTAAATGTTCGTATGCAAGCGGCATAGCGATTCTTCCTCTGGGCGTTTTGCTTATAAATCCCAACTGAATCAAATACGGCTCGTACACATCTTCTATTGTGGTATGTTCCTCTCCCGTTGCGGCTGCTAAAGTGTCAAGACCAACAGGACCGCCCGAAAACTTCACAATTATGGTTGTCAGCAAATTTCTGTCAATATTGTCGAGTCCCAACTTGTCTACTTCCAAAGCATCCAAGGCTATTTTTGATATATTTCCTGTAATTATGCCGTCGCCTTTAACCTCGGCAAAATCGCGCACTCTTTTTAAAAGTCTGTTTGCAATTCTCGGTGTTCCTCTTGAGCGAAGTGCTATTTCATGCGCGCCTTTTTCGTCTATTTCCACTTGCAAAATGTTGGCGGAACGCTTTACGATTTTTGATAATTCTTCAGGTGTATACATTTCAAGTCTGCTGATTACTCCGAATCTGTCGCGAAGCGGCGCTGTCAAAAGTCCTGCTCTGGTAGTTGCTCCAACTAATGTAAATTTTGGCAAATCAAGTCTTAACGACCTTGCCGCAGGGCCTTTTCCCATTATTATATCAAAGGCAAAATCTTCCATTGCCGGATAAAGAATTTCTTCAACGGCTCTGTTTAATCTATGTATCTCGTCAATAAACAAGACATCGTTATCATTTAAATTAGTAAGCAATCCTGCCAAATCTGCCGCTTTTTCTATCGCAGGTCCTGTTGTAATTCTTAAATTAACACCCATTTCCGCAGCTATAATGCCGGCAAGTGTTGTTTTTCCCAATCCGGGAGGGCCGTACAAAAGTACGTGATCCAAAGGCTCATTTCTTTTCTTGGCTGCTTCTATAAAAACAGAAAGGTTACTGCGAACTTTTTCCTGTCCTATATATTCTTCGAATTTTTTTGGTCTTAAGCTTGTTTCTTCTGTATCTTCAAATGATACTGCTCCCGTAACAAGACGATTTTCGTCAAAACTCATAACATCACCTTATTTTTTCTTCTGTCAAAATGCTTGCTTTAATGCTTTGCGTACGGTTTCTTCCAATGTCATACCGTCCTCATACACTTTTGCGACTAATTTTGCCGCCTCTTTTGATGTATAACCCAGCACCATAAGTGCCGAAATCGCATCGTTACTTATGTAACCTGTAGGTACCGGCTCGAATGTTTCTTCTGCCGTTTGCTCTTGCACTTTTATATCTTTGCTTATTTTATCTTTTAACTCCAAAACAATTCTTTGTGCAAGTTTAGGACCTACGCCTTTACTTTTACTGATTGCTTTGAAATCTCCGGTAGCAACAGCCAAACTAAATTCCGACGGTGACATAGCCACAAGCACAGCAAGTCCCATTTTAGGTCCTACACCGCTTACACTTATCAGCATATTAAAAACGGAAAGTTCTTCTCTTGAAGCAAAGCCGAAAAGCGAAATTTCGTCTTCTTTTACATTCATATATGTGTAAAGAGTAACCGTCTGTCCGCTCTCGCCTACGCCGGCTGCCGTAATATGAGATGTAAAAATTTTAAATCCCACGCCATTTACATCTATTACACAATAATCAGTGCCTTTATATTGCAAAACTCCTTTTATATACTCAAACATCGTCTGTCCTCCGTCATTTTCTGCGTCTTATTACCGTGCCGCTTGCAACTTCAAACGGAACTTCCATTGTTACTTTCATCATTGCGTGAGGCGCTCTTTCTATTTTTTCTCCGTCGGAATTTTCCATTTCTGTTACAATGTGGTTTATAATTTTTCCTGTTGCGGGAACAAATTCCAATTCATCTCCTACAGAGAACGCGCCTCTTTCTGTCAATGTAAGTTTAAATATGCCTTCCCTGAGCTTTTCGCAAGAATCAACCGTACCGATGAAGTCCGTTTCTCTTTTATATGAGGAAGTTTCATAAATTTGGCTGCCTTTTTCGCCTAAATAAAATCCGCTGCAATAATCCCTATGGCTTACGCTGCATACTTCAGAAAGAAGATTGTTTAATGTTTCTTCATTCATTTCTTCGCCGCGCTCTAACATATCTATTGCAAGGCGGTATGCTCTTACCGTAACTGCTACATAAAACTCGCTTTTCATTCGTCCTTCGATTTTAAAGGATGAAACACCGGCATCTTTAAATTCTTTAAGGTGTTTAAGCATACATAAATCCTTTGAATTGAACAAAAATGTACCTCTGTCGTTTTCTTCAATATCAAGAATGTCGTCGGGGCGTGTTGTTTCTATTATTTTATAATTCCATCTGCAAGGTTGTGCGCAATCGCCTCTGTTTGATGAACGATTTACGAAATAGTCACTGAGCATACATCTGCCGGAAAAGGACATACACATTGCTCCGTGTACAAAAGCTTCCAATTCAAGCTTGCAATCTCTTCCTTCTAAATTACGGTGTATTTCGGCAATTTCGGGTAAAGTGAGCTCTCTTGCCAAATTCACGCGAACTGCTCCCATTTTTTGCCAAAATTCGCAAGTACGCCAATTCAAATTATTCGCTTGCGTGCTTACATGGATAGGGAGCTCCGGCGCTGCTTCTTTAACTGTCATAAATGCTCCGGGATCTGAAATTATCACACCGTGAACACCTGCTTGCGATAACTCTTTGGCATATTTTGCCATATCAGGCAAATCCTGATTTCTGGCAATTATATTCATTGTTACGTATATTTTTTTGTTTATACTGTCAGCAAAATCAGCCGCTTGAGCAATTTCGTCCAAAGTAAAATTGTCCGCATTTGCTCTCAAACCGAAAACATCGCCGCCTATGTATACGGCATCTGCACCGTATTCAAAGGCTGTCTTCATTTTCACTTTATTACCGCCGGGCGCTAAAAGTTCAATCATTTCTACTCTCCTGTTTTATACTTTAAAACTTCTTGCAAGCAACAAGCATTCCGTCTCCAACATCAAGAAGAGATGCCTCCAAGCTCTCCTCTGACATAACTTTCTCCAAAAAAGCTCTTAAATTGGCCACTATTGTTCTATGTTTGTGGGGTGCCTCTTCCGGTTTAGAAAGCACTTTTCCGTAAAATATGCAATTATCGCACAACAGCAAACCATCTTTATTCAAGAGCCTCATTGCATCTTCATAAAGATGAATGTATTGTCCTTTTGCCGCATCCATAAAAATCATATCGTATGTTTGTCTCAATGCCGGTAAAACTTCGTTGCCATCACCTGCTATAACGCGAATTTTATCTTCCGCACCTGCTTTTTTTATGTTTTTTCTTGCTTCGATTACACTATCCGGATCAATCTCTATAGTATCGATATGCGCCTCCGGCACGATTTCGCTCATCAAAATTGCCGAATATCCTATTGCAGTGCCTACTTCAAGTATGCGTGCAGGTTTTTTTATGCTTACAAGGGTACGCACAAAAGCAGCTGCGTCGCTCCTTAATATGGGAACGCGGTATCTTTGTGCATACTCTCTTAATTCTTGTTCAATTTCAGATTCTGCCGGAAGCAGACTTTCTATAAATATTTTAGTATTATCATCCATATTGATTCTTCGCTTGCAAATGCTCTTGATATGTTCTTGAGAAAATATGCGAGCCTACTCCGTCTTTAGCATTGAGAACAAAGAAGTAATAATCGCTCTTTTCGTATTTAAGCACGGATTTTATCGACTCAATGCCCGGGCTGCAAATAGGTCCCGGAGTCAATCCGTCATACATATACGTATTGTACGGATCGTCCTCTTTCTCATGTTCTTCCAATATGTTTATTAAATCCTCGTTATACAGCTTTTTATGAACATATCTTATCGTTGCACATGATTGAAGCTTTTTAAGATTTTTGTCTGAGCTGTTAAGACGATTTATAAATACTCCTGCAATTTTAGGTCTGTCTGATTTTAACTTAGCTTCACGTTCAACAATAGATGCAAGCACTATAACATCATCAACACTAAGCCCCATTTCCTCTGCCATTTCATAATAAGCCGGCAGATAAAGCTCATTGAATCTGTTAAGCATTTTATAAATAACATCCTCGGCATTTGCCTTAATATCAAACTCGTACGTATCCGGGAAAAGATATCCGTCAAGCCTGTGGTCTCTGTCCTTTACCGATACTCCGTCCAAGAATGTATACGACGAAATATCTATCGTTTCCAATGCGTTTAAAAATGCTTCTGCAGTAATTACGTTATTTGCTTCCAATCTTGCTGCAATTTGCTCAGTTGTAAAGCCTTCGGGAAATGTGACTTTAACTGTTTCAGGTTCTCCTGCGAGCAAAGTCATAACCTCATCATAGGTAAGACCTTCGCAAAGTGTATATGTTCCAACTTTGTACTGTCCGTCAAAACCATTAAATTTCGACAAGAATCTGTACATATTTTTGTTTTCTATCAAACCCATGTCAAAAAGATTGTCCGCAATGTCTTTCGTGGTCATTCCTTTATCGATTCTGAATTTCACAGATGTTGTTTCATCAAGGTAAATAGACTCGACGGTAACGGGATTTTCGTATTTATCAACAAGATAAGTATAGGATAAATACGAGCTGAAAAATACTACGCAAATCAAAAAAAGCACAAAGAACATTATGAGGGGTACTTTGTACCTCTTCTTTTTCATTCTTTTTGTTCTTTCTTTTGCTTTATTCTCGACAGGCGTTTCTTTGCTTTTCACAGAAGCAGGCCTCCGCACCATTTGAGATTCACGTCTCGGAGTCGGTGTAGGTGCAGAATTTCTGTTTCTTTGCATTTCGCCCGGCTTTCTTATGCCGCTTCCCAAGGAATCACCCCTTTGCTCTTACCTTCGCTCTTTGCTCTGTGTTGAGAATCTTTTTTCTCAATCTTATTGTCTTTGGCGTAATTTCAACGAGCTCGTCATCGGAAATAAATTCTAAAGCTTGTTCAAGACTCAACAAAACGGGCGGTGTCAATTTCAAAGCTTCATCCGAACCCGATGCACGTATATTAGTAATATGCTTTCTCTTGCAAACATTTATTACAAGATCTTCGTTTCGTGCACATTCGCCGACAATCATTCCCTCATAAACTTTTTCTCCGGGGCCTATAAAGAGCTTTCCTCTTTCTTGTGCATTGAACAAACCGTATGTTACTGTTTCTCCCTGCTCCCAAGCTACCAAAGAGCCATGCTGTCTTGCATCTATGTCACCTTTATAAGGCTCAAACCCGTCAAATATATGGTTCATTATACCATTTCCTCTTGTATCCGTCAAAAATTCCGACCTATAACCGATAAGTCCTCTTGACGGAATTCTAAAGTCAAGCCTTACATAATTTTCCAAAGTAGGCTGCATATTTATCATTTCGCCTTTTCTTCTGCCTATTTTTTCGATTACAACGCCGACTGTTTCTTCCGGAGTATCAATTGTGAGTCTTTCCATAGGCTCGTGAAGAACACCGTCAACCTCTTTGTAAATTACTCTCGGTCTGGAAACTTGGAACTCATAACCTTGCCTTCTCATTGTTTCAATAAGAATCGAAAGGTGAAGCTCTCCTCTTCCCGAAACTTTTAATGTATCGGGAGCATCTGTTTCCTCTACTCTCATACTTACATTCGTTTCAAGCTCTTTCATCAATCTTTCTCTGATATGTCTTGATGTAACAAAAGTACCCTCTTGACCTGCAAACGGACTGTTGTTTACAGAGAAATTCATAGAAATTGTCGGTTCATCAATATTTACAAACTCAATGGGCTCTATTGCATCATGGCTGCATATGGTATCTCCGATATTTATCTCCGGAATTCCTGCAAGTACTATAATATCTCCGCCCAATGCTTCTTGTGTTTCTACTCTTTTTAAACCTTGGAATTTATAAAGATATGTTACTCTTGCACTTTTTTTACTGCCGTCTTTGCTGTTACAAACCACCACCGGTTGACCTATTGTAACACGTCCTCTGTCTACACGCGCCACCGCAATACGTCCTACATATTCGTCAGTTGTTACATTTGAAACCAATGTACGGAACGGGGCTTCTATGTCAGCTTTAGGCGCGGGAATTTCTTTTATAATTGTTTCAAAAAGAGGTTGTAAGTTTTTTCTGTCGCCTCCGTCAGGCTCCAAAGATGCGTAGCCATCACGAGAAGATGCGTAAACCACAGGAAAATTGAGCTGATTATCATCTGCTCCCAAATCCATGAAAAGTTCCAAAACCTCATCAAGCACTTCCATGGGACGCGCTCCGTCACGGTCTATTTTATTTATTACAACAACCGGTTTTAAATTCATAGAAAGTGCCTTTGAAAGCACAAAACGTGTTTGCGGCATTGCTCCTTCAAAAGCATCTACAAGCAAAAGCACGCCATCAACCATTCCCAGAACTCTTTCTACTTCTCCGCCGAAATCTGCGTGTCCGGGTGTATCTACGACGTTAATTGTATACCCGTTGTAATTAAGTGCCGTGTTTTTTGACAAAATGGTAATTCCGCGTTCTCTTTCCAAGTCATTGGAGTCCATAACTCGTTCTTGCACCGCTTCATTATCTCTGAAAGTACCGCTCTGTCTTAAAAGCCCGTCTACAAGAGTTGTTTTACCGTGGTCAACGTGAGCTATAATTGCTATATTTCTGATGTTTTCTCTGAAATTCTCTGCCATATTTTTCCTTCTCTCTAAAACCCAAACAGTCCGCCAATACCCGATATTGCTTCGGGTACGGCGGACGGCATAATGTATCTTTTTTGATATTATTTTGATTCTGGCTCGTCGTCTGTTATAAGTTTTTTAACATCGCGAATTGCCCAATTTTTAAACTCCATAAGAGTTCTGTCGATAGAAGTTTCAATTGTGATATTATCGTCTTTGATATTAACAACTTTACCAACAATACCGCCGATTGTTGTTACTTCATCTCCGAGAATAATGCTTCCTCTTAATTCTTCTTCTTGTTTCTTACGCTTTTTGTTGGGGCGGTAGATAAGGAAGTAACCAACCACAACGAAGAAGAGAATGTATATTACTATCATAAGCCAAGCACCACCTGGAGAATTTCCTTTAGGTGCGTTTGTAGGTGCTGCTGTTGCTTCGGCTGCCGGAGCAGTTGTTGCAGTAGCTTCTGATGCAAAAACCACCATAGAGAGCGAAAGCATAAGCATCGCAATTATCATTACAAATGAAAATATTTTTTTAACACCGTTTTTCATTTAGTTCCTCCGTTTTTATAATATTTTTCATAAAATTCCTTCCTGAAGTCAAGAAGTCTATCCTCAAGTATAGCACAGCGAATCGATTTCATCAAGTTAATAAGGAAATAAAGATTATGCAATGTTGTAAGCCTCATTCCGTACATTTCACCAACTTTAAGCAAGTGTCTTATATATGCTTTTGTATGGTCTTTGCACGCAGGACACTCGCACTCGTCGTCCATCGGTGTGAAATCTCTGCTGTATTTTGCATCGCGTACTATAACTCTGCCTTTTGATGTCATTACCGTACCGTTTCTGCCGATTCTCGTCGGCAAAACGCAGTCGAACATATCAATTCCGCGAATTGCTCCTTCTATGAGATAATCGGGAGAACCTACTCCCATAAGGTATCGTGCTTTGTTTTCGGGCAATTCAGGAACCGTTTCATCCAGCATTTCACACATAAGCTCCGCAGGCTCTCCTACGCTGAGCCCGCCTATTGCGTAACCGGGGAAATCCATCGAAACCAAATCTCTGGCTGAAATTTTTCTTAAATCGCCGTACATTCCGCCTTGTACTATTCCGAAAAGTGATTGTCTTTCTGTGTCGGTATGTGCTTTCAAGCATCTTTCTGCCCATCTTGTAGTCATGTACATTGATTTTTTTGTGTAGTTATAATCCGCAGGATACGGTGCACATTCGTCAAATGCCATAATTATGTCAGCACCTAAAGCATTTTCAATTTCCATTGCTATTTCCGGCGAAATAAAATGTTTTGAACCGTCTATATGCGAACGAAAATGCACACCTTCTTCTGTTATTTTTCTGAATTTACTAAGCGAAAACACTTGAAATCCGCCACTGTCGGTAAGTATCGCTCTGTCCCAATTCATAAATTTATGAAGTCCGCCGGCTTCTCTTACAAGCTCATGTCCCGGTCTTAAATACAAATGGTACGTGTTTGACAAAATTATTCCCGCATCCATCGCTCTGAGTTCATCGGGCGAAATTCCTTTTACGCTTGCCTGTGTTCCTACCGGCATAAATGTAGGTGTTTCGATTATTCCGTGCGGAGTGTGGAGTCTTCCGAGTCTCGCACCCGATTGCTTACAAGTTTTTATCAGTTCATATCTTACGGCTGCCACAAGCGCCCTCCTCTTTTACGGTTGTTTTATAAGCATAGCATCTCCGAAGGAGAAAAATCTGTATTTTTCTTTTACAGCTTCTTCGTATGCTTTTAAAATATTCTCTCTGCCGGCCAAACTGCTTACAAGCATAAGCAAAGTGGATTCAGGCAAATGGAAATTTGTTATCAACGAATCAACAATTTTAAATTTGTATCCGGGATATATAAAAATGCCAGTCCATCCTGATTTTTCACTAATGGTACCATCTTCGTTTCCCACAGATTCGAGCACTCTGCAAGATGTTGTGCCTACTGCAAAAACTCGGCCTCCGCTTTGCTTTGTGCTGTTTATAACATCACAAGTTTCTTTTGTTATGGTGTAATACTCTTGATGCATAATGTGATCTTCGACTTTTTCTTCTTTTACCGGTCTGAATGTTCCCAGACCTACGTGAAGTGTAACAAAAGCCACTTTTACACCCATTGATTTTATTTCTTCAAGAAGTTCTTTTGTAAAATGAAGTCCTGCCGTAGGCGCTGCCGCAGAGCCTTTTTCTCTTGAATATACCGTTTGATATCTTTCGGGATCTTCCAATTTTTCCTTAATATACGGAGGCAACGGCATTATACCTATTTTGTCGAGAATTTCTTCAAAAACTCCGTCAAAAGTGAAACGCACATAACGGTTTCCGCCTTCAACCACACAAAGCACTTCGGCTTTTAAAATTCCTTCTCCAAATGAAAAAACTGCTCCGGGTTTAGCTCTTTTTCCGGGCCGCACCAAAACTTCCCAATATGAGCACGCTTTTCCCGGGCATTTTTCACTTTTTTCCGGAATTTCCTGTATTTCTTTTTTTACTTCTTCTTCGGTTTTGTTTTTTAAAAGAACAAATTCAATAGGACCTCCCGTTTCTTCTTTTACTCCGAAAAGTCTGGCAGGAATTACTCTCGTATCGTTTAAAATAAGGCAGTCGCCCGGTTTTAAATACTTTTTAATATCTCTGAAGCTTCCGTGTTCTATATCTCCCGTTTCTTTGTCTAATACCAAAAGACGAGAAGAAGCTCTGTCTGCAAGGGGAGTTTGCGCTATTAATTCTTCAGGCAAATCATAATAAAAATCTTTTACGTTCACTTGTTTTCCTCCCATACAGATTCCCAATAAGTATAAGCTTCTTGAAGCACACCGCTTAAATCTATTGAATCATAAACATCTTTTTGTAATTCATAGTCATATTTATCAGAAGAAACCAAATCAGCAACAGTCTTGTTAACATGAAAAGTTCTTGTCCATTTCAAGAGGGTTTCGGTATTCTTCAACTTTTCAAAATCTTTTATTGCGTCAAGTCTTAAAATATAAACTTCATATTCCGTAGATACAATCCCTATCTCCCCGATTGCGCTTGTTCTTACAAAATCATATATTTCACTTGCTTCTGTTTTATGAATAGGATAAAACTCTTTAACTCCGTTGTTTTTCAACAAAGTTTCATCTGTACAGTTTTCTTTTAAAAGAGAAACGAAATCCGCACCGGATTCCAACTGAGTCTTTATTGCCTCTGCTTTCGTAAGCAAATCCGCCTTTGTATTCTCGGTATTTACTTTAAGCTCAATTACAGAAATTGTATATGAATAAAGATAGTCATAATACTCTTCAAATGCAAGTTGTTGTGCATTTTCACTTACATCAGCAGAATTTTCCAATATGTTTGTATGTTTGTCTATAATATACCAATTCTTCCAGAATTCTTTATACTCACTGCTTGTTATTCCGTAGTAGTATAAATAAAAATCCTCTTCATCAAGAACTTCTCCATCAACATTTTTGTTGTTTTCATAATCTGTTTTAAATTGTTTTTCCAAGTCAGACAATTCATCTTCTGTCAAAGTAACGCCTTGTTCTTTGGCTTCTGCTACTCTGACAAGGTATTCATGTGCAAAATTAGAAGTATATTGTTTAATTTCGTCTTTGTCCGAAAGATTAGAAGAAGTATACAATGTTCGCACCGTTTCTTCTTCCTGATTCAAAATCAATCCTGCAAAAAATTTAAATTGATTTTCTGTTACTTTTAAATCTCCTACTTGTGCAACAACCTTGTTGCCTACAGCTTCTTGCGTTTTTTTCTTATTCGCTGAGAAAGAAACTGCCAAACATACAGCAGCCGCAATAACGCAAACAATACAACAACACAAAACTATTATATTATGGCGTACTTTGTTTTCAGCATTCATAAAAACACCATTCCTTTTCTTTTGTATACGATCACTTACATATCGAAAGAGTCATCATACTCATCTTCGATTGTTTCTTTGCTCTCTGTTTCTTGTACTTTTTCTTGTGCTTGTTCCTGTTCCTGTACTTTTCTCTGTTGCGGAACACGTGCCATATGCTTTGTCGGTGCGGGAACTTCTTCTTGATAATTAGGGAAGAGATCTTCTCTCATGGCAACAAAAGTGTTAAATACGAAATAAAAATATATATAATACAATACAGAACGTAACACTGCCGTAATCAGCAAAACAACCACACTGAAAACTATTGTGCGAGAACCGTAATCAATAACAAACAACAAAAATCTCAATATTGCTGCTATAAGTAAAAATAATGTTGTTTTAGGAAGTAAATACCAAGCATACATATTTGTCATTTTTATACCCGAACGAATACTTTTCTTTCTAAGTCCCGCAATCGACGGCAATATGTATGAAATATACATTCCATAGAAAAGCACACAAAACAGCATTACTATTATTGTAAGGAGTGCCACTATAAGCATCGTGAATATTACTCCGGTATCTCCGTCTAAAAACAATTTAAGCAAGAACACTGTAGGAATTGCCGAATATAAAACGAAGAAAAACAACGCTGCAGACAAAACTATTGTCAAGAACAAACATATAAATGTTTTTAAATAATTTCTTTTTATTCCCGATACAAACTCACCTTTTACTTTTGGTTTATCTTCGACGGAGGAAATCAATACATTCATGTATCCCGACAGGAACACGGAAATAATTGCCGCTAAAGCTAACACCGCAAGAACAGTCAATAAACTTACCGTCAACGAATTACCTTGCGAAAAAAATTCTCCGACCTTTGCAGTCCAACCAGAAAGTGTTTTTATATAATTATGTTTCAATATATAGCTGAGCGAACCATAATTTTTTATTATCGGATTATATGCTTCCAAAGCACTGAATACAACGGAAATCAATAACATTCCGAGGTATACAAAAGGTCTTGTTTTTATTCTTTTGAAAAATTCATGCATTGAACTCATGTTAATTTCTCCCAATACGAATTTATTTCGTGATAGATTATACCATTGTAAATTAAATCACGCAATTACTCTGTAAATTAAAGCTTCAAATCTCGCCGTTTGCTTTTTCAGCATACTTTTTGATTATATCATAAAATACAATCTCATTCTATATAATGTTTTTGTGCAGATGTATAGAAATTACATCTGCCGTATGTTATACTCTATTATCGTCACAGCATATTCTTTTTGATAGGAGATTTTGACATGAACAATTCGCATAAAGGACATATACATTTTGTAGGAATCGGCGGCTCAAGTATGAGCGGCATTGCAGAGCTTGCTTTAAAGCAAGGCTATAAAGTAAGCGGCTCCGACCAAACATCCACCGACAAACTAAAAAATCTTCAAGAGAAAGGAATAACTGTTTATCCTTTTCATTCAGCCCAAAACATTGCGAACGATGTCGATCTCGTCATATATACGATTGCAGTTCCTTCCGATAATCCGGAGCTTGCAGAGGCAGCAAAGAGAAACATTCCCATAATGGAACGCGGCGTTTATTTAGGTAAGATTTGTTCTCATTATAAATATCCCATAGCAGTTGCAGGCACTCACGGCAAAACTTCAACAACTTCTATGCTAAGTTCCATTCTGCTTTCTGCAGATGTTAATCCCAGTATACACATAGGCGGTTTTTTCCCGCGTATCAATAGTAATGTATTGGCAACAAACAGCGATTACTTTGTAACAGAAGCTTGTGAATATCATGCCAATTTTCTTAATCTTCGTCCCTTTGGCGAAATAATATTAAATATTGAAGCCGAGCATCTTGATTTTTACAGAGATCTCGAGCACATAATGGAGTGTTTCTCCGAATTTACAACATACTGTCCTCCCGAAGGGTTTATTGTAGTATGTGCAGATGACAAAAATGCTTTAGCTGTTTGTGAAAAAGCAAAAACAAATATCATAACATACAGTACAAAAAGCGATAACGCTGACTTTGTTGCAAAAAACATTTCACACAACAATGCTTGTTGTACATATACTCTTTATCATAAAAACAATCCCGTAACGGATATAACACTAAATGTTCCGGGAATGCACAACATTTCGAACTCCGTCGCTGCGGCTGCAGCTGCAATACAGCTCGGTTGCTCTCCGGAAAGTATAAAAGCGGGCCTTGAGGCGTTTGGCGGCACCGGCAGACGTTTCGAAAAAAAAGGTCATTATAACGGAGCTTTGGTTATAGATGACTATGCTCACCATCCCACAGAAATACATGCAACACTTTCTGCTGCCAAAGAAGTAGCAGGGAACAACAAAATATATGCGATATTCCAAGCACACACATATTCGCGTGCACTCGCTTTTGCAGATGATTTTGCCGATGCCTTAAAACTTGCCGATACTGTAATAGTTTCCGATATTTTCGCTGCAAGAGAAAAAGACCCGGGAACTGTTTCAGGATTATCAATGGCAAAAGATTTCGCCAACAAGGGTTTAAACGCAACGTATATATCAAATTTCAGCGAAATAGCCAAAACAATACGTTCCGAAGTAAAAGAGGGCGATATAGTAATAACTTTGGGTGCAGGAGATATAAATAAAGTTATCCCCGAAATTATCTTGTAATAGCATAATGACGTTTTTTGTCATTATCCATATCGTTTAATATATTGATACATCCTTGAACTACGCAATATTGCGGATTCTCAGCAAGCATAACATCCACACCTGTGCTTTTTCTTATAAGTTCATCAAATCCGGCAATTTGTGCTCCGCCGCCTGTCATAACAATGCCTTTACAGAATATATCTGCAGCAAGCTCCGGCGGTGTTTCTTCCAAAACAGCATGAATTCCGTCTAAAATCGGAACTGCTGTATCAATAAGAGGTTCAAGAATTTCTTCTGATGTAATAACTCTTTCACTGGGAAGTCCGGTTATAAGGTCGCTTCCTCTGATTTCAATAGAACTCTTTTTTGCTCCGTGATAAAGACAACCTACCTCAATTTTTATTTCTTCTGCGGTGCTGTCTCCTATCATAAGATTATGTTTCTTTTTTAAATAACTTTTTATCGTATCATCGAAGGCATCGCCTGCAACACGTACACTTTTACTGTTTACAATACCTTCGTACGAAATAACAGCTATATCTGTCGTTCCGCCGCCAATATCAATAATCATATTTCCCGTAGGACGCGATATATCAAGACCTGCTCCAACGGCAGCAGCCAAAGGCTCTTCTACAAGGAAAACTCTTCCTGCACCGGCACTCATTGCAGCTTGATAAACAGCTCTTTTTTCAACATTTGTGGTATTACTCGGTATGCAGACAAGAACATCGGGTTTAAATTTTCTTGCAATGGGATTTGTAATTGCTTTACTTAAGTAATAAGCAATCATTTTTCTTGTTATTGTATAGCTTGATATAACACCGTTTTGCACAGGTCTGACAGTTTTTATGTCAAAAGGTGTTCTTCCCATCATAAGACGAGCTTCTTCTCCTATGGCAATAACTTCGTTAGTTCCGTCTTTAACTGCCACAATCGATGGTTCTTTTATGACAACTCCTTTACCGCCCACGCTGACAAGTACGGTTGCCGTGCCCAAATCTATAGCTATATTTTGTTTAAAAAAGCCCATCTCAAAGCCCCCCGAATTTCTTTTGATTTTTCTGCGTTAAATATTACCATAAGCTGTTTTTTAGGGCAAGCAGAAAATGAGTTTTGATTCCGGCAAACCAAAGCTTATTTCATATCCGTCGTTTAGAGAAAACGGTCTTTCTGATGCAATTCTTGTGCCGTTTACAAAAGTACCGTTTTTAGAATTTAAATCTCTTATATACCACTTTTCGTTATCTTTATATATCATAGCGTGTTTTCTGCTGACATAAACAGTATCAACTTTTATATCCGCCCAATTATAGTCACGACCGATATTAACTGTTTGCATCGAATTCTCGTTGCTCGTATATTTTACCCCTTTTAAAAGCATTTCTCCATTTAATTTCATTTTTGCTGCTCCTTTTATGGTATTGCCTTTTACGACGAAATAATCCATAGCCTCATGAAGTTTATTTTTTAAGTAATTGCTTATACGGAGTTGCATACTATCTTTTACAACAAAAGGTAATATTTCCTCTTTCGGAAAAGAAACACCGGCAGAAACAGGAAGTTTCTCTCTTTCTGAAAGAATTCTCAATATCTCGGCAACTTCGTTTTCGTGATTGCCTCTTTTTTCCAAAGAGTTATATTCAATATACAAAGAAACAAGAGATGCCATATCGCTGTATCTATTATATGCAACAAACCCATCCTTATACGTTTCGGCATCCGGCGCATAAATAAACTCTAAAGATGCCAATGATTCTCCGACAAAAACACATTCGTAATCAAAGACAAATTCATGTGCATCAATACCGCATTGTTCTGCTTTATCAAATAACTCCGAAACACTCTTTACAAAGAGCAAAAAATCATCTTTTGATATACTGTTTTCACTTATAAAATCTTTTAAAGATTGCCTGTGACTGATATAAAAAGAATAGTTCATACCCTCCCAACTCACATCAGAAGGTACAAAAACGCCTTTTATATTTTCAGCTACCATATTCATTTTTTCTTTTAACTCACTCGGTTGATACCGAGATTTAACTATTAAACCTCTACCGGTTCTCTCTTTATTTAATTTCATGTCAGCCTCCTGTTTACGCAACAATCCCATCAAAGAGAATTGATTGTCGATTCTGTTTTTGACTTTATTTTCTCAAAAACCATGTCCGCAAGCTCCATAATAAAATTTCTGAAAATGAGAGCTAATGCCACCAAAACGGCAATAATGATTATTATCTCTATTGTTCCCATTCCCGATTCTCCTTTTACCAATCTGTCCCAGAACGATTTGACCTTTATATATAGCATAACGCCCATCTATAAAATTCCTTTCTTTTATCTTTCACTGAAGTCCGTTAAATATTTCCATCAATGCCGGTGCCAAAAGCATTACTATCAGCGCAACCAAAACAAGTGTAGACGGAATTAACAACAAAGTAGCCGCTTCGTCTGCTAATTTACCTGCAATACGCCGTCTTTCATTTCTGTAAAGCTGTGCCTGCATCGTAAACAACTCACTTATCTCCGCACTTCCTTTTCTCATATTCTGTACAATTGTTATGCAAAAGTTGCTTAGTGCCGCCGATTTTCTGTAATCTGCCAATTCTTCCAATCCTGTAATAAAATCTTTTGTAGCACCTTTGCGAACTTTTATAAAAACTTGATTTAAGTCTTCATAAAGCTGTTTGTTTTTATCTCCTATGTTTGCAGCTCTTTCCAAAGCTTCCTGTATTCCCATACCTGCCTGTGTGAACATAGCAATATATGTCATAAAGTCAGGTAACTCCATTTCGTAGCTTCTGTTTCGCATTCGTATTTTTTTCTGTTCTGTTACTCTTATGATAATAAAGCTTAACACTCCGCACCCTATACCCATTCCGATGCAAAAAGGTATGCTTTCTCCCATAATTAAGGACAAAATCAAAAAAACAACTCCGCAGAAAACACAAACAATTTTGTTATTTAATTTCAATCACTCTCCCCCTTTTTAATATTTAATACTCTATATCTCCCAATTTATCTCCTATTAACCACGCAAATAAAACAAGCACAAACACTGCTATCATTACAATTCTGCCTGCCCCTGAATATAGAGGTTGCATATACGAAGGAGCTATTTGTTTAAAAAGCACTATACAAACAACAGGCATTATCATCATGATTCTATTGTTGTATTTAGGTGCATTTAAAATCCTCGCTATTTCACTCTCTGTATCAAAACGCATTCTGTATGCAGAAGACAACCATCTGATCAATCCGGTAAGATTTATACCGGCCGGTATACCAACAGAAAGTATCTCGGAAAACGTTTTAATTTCGTGATTATCTGTTTTTTTAGCAAGCGACAAAAACACATATTCCGGCGAATAATTGTTTTGGAGCATTCTGTATGAACTTTCAAGCTCTTTCCAAAGCACTTTATACTCCTTTTTCCCAAGCAAAGCGGCTTCTTTTATTGCACTTTCCAAAGAACTGCCGGAGGACATTGTCACAGAAATATGACTTAAAAGCTTATAGAATTCCTTTTCAATCTTTTCTTGTCTTTTTTTACGGATATAAATTTTTATTTTCTTTAAAAACACCGGCAAAGTGCAAAGCATCAGCAAAAAACTTATATCCCATCTGGCAAACATCGCTTGAAAAACACAAATTGCCGCAAAAACATACACAAGCACATAATTAAAACACGTATTCCAATGAAATCCTTTCTTTTTCATTCTTATTTACCTCCGCAATTTCCTTTACACGCCTTTTGTTTTTGCTTCTTTCAAGATAAACAATTACATCTACTCCCGAAATTATCATTCTTTTTATTGCCTCTGAATGAACGTGTCCTTCCCACAAAGCCATCGTTTCAAGCCTTACAAGCGTATCTTCTGCCGAATTTGCGTGTATTGTAGACATCGAGCCGCTGTGCCCTGTACACATTGCAGTAAGCAATTCCAATGCACTTTCGTCACGCACTTCTCCGATAATGAGCCTGTCCGGTCTCATACGAAGTGCCGCTTTTATAAGCGCACGCATTTTAATTTCGCCGCACCCTTCTGTATTTGCATTTCTCGTTTCCATTTTTACTATGTTGCTATGCTTAATTTTAAGCTCTGCAGAGTCTTCTATCGTTATAATCCTCTCCTCAGGCGGAATAAACGTTGCAAGCATATTTAAAAATGTAGTTTTCCCCGAAGAAGTACTTCCTGAAATCACCAAGCTTTTCCCCGAAAAAACTGCGTGCTTCAAGTACTCTGCCATTTTTTCTGTCAGCGTTTCGTTTTTTATAAAATCTTCAATTGTGTATTGTTGCTTCGTAAATTTTCTGATTGTTACTATAGGTCCGTTAATTGCCAAAGGATTTAAAACCACATTTATCCTTGCACCGTTTGGCATCCTCGCATCTACTATCGGACTGCTTTCATTGACTGTTCTGTTGCTCTGAGTGAGCATTGTTTGAATATTGTGAAAAAGTTCTTCTTTGCTGTCATATCGCACTCCCGAATCCACAAGAGCGCCATCTTTCTCCAAAAAAATACCATCCGTACCGTTTATCATTATTTCATTTACCGCAGAATCTTCAAAGAACGGCTGAATAATTCCCATACGCCGTCTGCCGTTAAAAACCTCTGCCGACAAATGTTTCGTATCTATCTGCATAGCCGGTATTTTTCTTAAAACGTCTTCAATGCAATCATCAATAAGTCTTTTCAACTCAATATCGCTGTATTCTCTTGACATATCCATACGCATTGCTAAATTTCTCTCAACTATTTCGACTAAATATCTGTCATCTATGAAACCACCTCCTTGGTTTTTGTATGCTTAATATAGCCGTTTTTGTATTGTAAAGCAAGAAGTTTCGTTCGTCCGTATTCGACCGTTTCCGACTCATTTCGAGCGAAATAATGTATGCAAAACCTATGAAGCTTCCTTAATTTATTTAGATATTTTGTCTGAAAAATTTTTTGACGGATTGTACCACAATTTCCTCCCCACAAACAATTGACACATCTCTTTTCTTCGTTTAAACTTGTCTACAGTTTTCAATTGCGAGGTAACTTTATGAATTTTGAACGCAGCGGCGAAATAAAACAAAATACAGCTTCACAAAACACTGAGGCTTTGAGCAAATTACAGCAATACATTAACCCCATCACGCTTCACGGCAAAGAAACCGATTTATGCGTAGAAAACAATGTGTGGCTTGCACCGCTTGCCGGCGTTACAGATTTGCCCTTTCGCCTCGTTTGTAAAAATTCACCATATTCCCCCGGTCTTGTTTTTTCTGAAATGATAAGCGCTAAAGGCGTTCACTATAAAGGAAACAACAGTATTGCGCTGGCAGATTCCGACCCTAAAGAAGCACCTCTTTCCGTGCAAATTTTTGGAAGTGAGCCGGAAATCATGGCAGAATGTGCCGCTGTTTTCAAAGGCAGAGGCGTAGTTGCCATCGATATAAACATGGGCTGCCCCATGCAAAAAGTAACTTCTAACGGAGAAGGCAGTGCACTTCTCAAAAATCCCCTTTTAATTGAAAAAATCGTAAACAGCGTATCGGCTTGCGGTTTGCCTGTTACTGTAAAAATTCGCAGAGGTTATGAGATTGACAATGAGCTTTGCGTGGAAGCTGCTCTTGCGGCGGAATCCGGCGGTGCTGCTGCGGTTACTGTGCACGGAAGATTCCGCGACGAATATTATTCGGGCAAATGCAATACAGAAGCCATAAAAAAAGTGGTAAATGTGCTAAAAATTCCCGTTATAGGAAACGGTGATATTGTTTGTGCGGAAACTGCACTTAATATGTTTGAAACTACCGGTTGCAGCGGCATTATGATAGGCCGTGCGGCTCTTGGCAAACCTTGGCTTTTTAGGGAACTTTTAACACCTGCGGAAAATCCTTACATTCCTTCAAAAGAAGACATAATATCAACAATTAACGCTCACATAGAACACGCAGTTTGCTTCAAAGGCGAAAATCACGGAATTACCGAAATGCGCAAACATTTAGCTTGGTATACAAAAGGTGTTAAGGGTGCAGCTGCAGTACGCGACCGCATTTTCAAAGCTCGCACACTTGAAGAAGCTTGTAGTTTAATAAATGAAATTTTTAAATAAGACTTAGTTTTCTTTGCGCCATTTCTTTGCTGCGCAACATGTAATCTTCCACACTTTTTACATTGAAGGAACGTATTATTTCCTTTTCGCCTGCATTTTTGGCAGAATTATATTGACATATTTTGGTTACTCCGCCTGCACCGAATGCAAAAATAGTCTGGTCCTCTTCCATAATATGGATATTGTAAGGACTTTCGCAACCCGGGCGGCAATAAGAAACATTCTCGTGATTTCCCAGCATATTTTTTTGCCTGTACATATAAAAAGGATTCAATCCCATGTTTGCGGCAGTTTTTTGCGCTTCAATAAGCATTTTTCCTGTAATATCATGACGTAAAAGCTCTGCTTTGGCATCTCTTTTAAGGTCAGCGGCACGTTTTACGCTTAAAGTGTGTACGGTAAGGCCATCGGGATTGAGCTCTGAAATTTTTTCTAATGTATATTCGAAATGTGATAATTCTTCCCCGGGAAGTCCTGCTATAATATCCATGTTTATATTAGTAAATCCTGCCATTCTTGCCAACTCAAAAGCTTTTATAACTTCCTCTGCACTATGGCGGCGGCCGATTAAATCCAAAGTAGAATTGTTCATCGTCTGCGGATTTACACTTATCCTTGTAACTCTTGAATTCTTCGCAACATGCAATTTTTCTGCCGTAATGCTGTCAGGTCTGCCTGCTTCTAAAGAAAACTCTTTTAAATTGGTCGGGTTTACAATATCTGTAACAAATTCCATAAACTTCGCAAAAGACTTTTCCGACAAAGAGGTGGGTGTACCTCCTCCTATATAAAGCGACTCTATGTTATACCCTTTTTCTGCCAAAACAGGCACAACGGCGCGCATTTCGGCTTCCAAAAGCTCCAAATATTTATCTACGATTTTAATATATTTTCCTATCGGGTGTGATGTAAAAGAACAATACAGACATCTTGTGGGACAAAAAGGAATTCCCACATATATGGCAATATTTTTAGGATTTTCTGCTTGTTCTTTCAAGAAAGAATCTTGATTGCAAGCAGTTTTTACAGCCAGTTCTGCCTTTTCGCTTCTTGCCATGTAAAAATTTTCCAGTTCTTCCAACGCTTCTTGATACGTTGCCCCGGAATTAAAAAGACCGTTTACGATTTTTGCAGGGCGCACACCTGTCATACAGCCCCAAGGAGAACTATAGCCGGTAAATTTACTCATTATTTTATATATTTCGCGTTTTTGAAGTTTGTGCTCTAACTTTTCGTCTGTCTCCCCAAAACAAGGAATATCGTATTTTTCGGAGCCTTTTTTTAGCCAAATGCCACTTTTGTAAGCATCTGCCAATCCACTATTGGGAATAAATTCCGGAAATCCACCGCAATCGTTAAATATCTGCACTGCCTCATAAGCATAGTGAGGCGGCAAATCTTCCGGAAAACCCATATATATTTTGTTGTTATCAATCTCTGCTTGCATTTTTATCAAAAATATAAATAAGGACTCTCGTCTTTTTCTCTGCCAATTGTGGTTTTTGTGCCATGTCCGGGATAAACTTGAATATCCCTTTCCATAGAGTAAAGTTTATCTATTGATGCTGCCATTAATGTAACATCCCCCGCGCCTAAATCCGTTCTGCCAAATCCGGAATAAAAAAGCGTATCTCCCGAAAACATCATTTTCCCCGTGAGTATGCATATTCCGCCGGGAGTATGTCCGGGTGTGGATATTATTTCCAATTCACTTTCTCCAAGTTTCAATACATCGCCGTCTTCTACGGTAACATCTGCTTTATCGTAAATGTGCGCAGGCCCAAAAAGCACCGATGCATTCAGTCTGGGATTTCCCAGCATTCCGTTGTCCAGCAAATGTATTACAACTTTTGCCATAGGAAAAGTTTCTTTATATTCAGGCAAAAAGTGTATGTGGTCGTAATGTGCGTGCGTGAGAATTATATATTTAAGTTGTAACTTTTCGGCATCTGTTACATTTTTTACCAATTCCACGGGATTTCCCGTATCTATAACGGCAGCTTCCAAAGAAGCTTCATCCCATACAATATATGTGTTAGAGCCTAACAAACCTTGTGTAAATCGTTTGAATTTTACCATAAAAACTCCTTATTTTAAGCAAAAGCCATTATTTTACGGTTCTGCTTACATCCAAAACATTTTCAAGTCCGCTTATTTTCTTTACAAGCTTATCAAGTTCGCTTCTGTCCGTAATTTCTATCGTAAGGTCAATAAGCTCATAATTATCGCGTGTAGTTCTGGCATTTATTGCCTTCATTGGCAATTTCGACTCTGCAATAAGCTTTGCAATCTGCAAAAGCAGCGTGCTGTTGTCGATTGCCTGAATACAAATATCCACAATATATGTGCTTTTGCTTTTCTCCGCCCAGCGCACATCAATCATACGGTTTTCTGTCTCGCTCATTGAAACAACATTCGGACAGTCTGTTCTGTGTACGGAAACACCGCGCCCTCTTGTAACATATCCCACAATGGAATCACCCGGTACAGGATTACAACATCTGGAAAGTCTTACAAGGCAATTTTCTACGCCTTTAACAATAATACCGTGGTCAGATGTCTGTTTTGGTTTTTCCTTTTTGTTCTTATTGCTTTCCATTTTAGCAAGAAGCTCTTCTTCCTTGCTGCCGCTTATTGATTTTACATATTCTTCTCTGAGAATGTTTACAATCTTTTGGGCACTTATATCGCCAAAACCTATAACATTCAGCAAATCATCATACGACAAGAACTTATATTTCTTTAAAATCGGCTCAATCCACTCATTTTTTATGAGTTGATCGTATTTATAGCCTTGTTTTTTGATTTCTCTTTCTATAATCTCTCTGCCGCGCTCAATATTTTCATCTCGGCACTCTTTTTTAAACCATTGACGAATTTTACTCTTCGCCTCAGAACTTTTTACTATATTAAGCCAATCTCGGCTGGGCCCGTTGTTTTGTGATTGCGAAGTAATAATTTCAACAAAGTCTCCCGTTCTGAGCTTATGGTTAAGCGGTTTTATCTCGCCGTTAACTCTGGCGCCAACCATTTTGTTACCAACTGCAGTATGAATCGCATAAGCAAAATCAATAGGTGTTGAGCCTTTCGGCAAACATTTCACATCGCCTTTTGGTGTAAATACGAAAACTTCGTCGGTGAAAAGGTCCATTTTAAATGTCTGCGCAAATTCATCGGGGTCCTCGATTTCTTTTTGGTTGTCAAGAAGATTACGTACCCACTCCAGCTTGCCGTCATATTCCGACGTCTTGCCGGAACCGCCTTTGCTACCCTTTTCCTTGTATTTCCAATGCGCCGCAATACCGATTTCTGCAGTCTTATGCATTTCCCATGTGCGAATCTGTGCCTCAAAAGGTTGTCCGTCGGGACCAATCAATGTAGTATGCAAAGATTGATACATATTAGGCTTTGGCATGGCAATATAATCTTTAAATCGGCCGGGCATAGGCGTATACATTTCGTGAATAATTCCCAAAACCGTATAACATTCCTGCACCGTGTCAACGATAACACGAATTGCAAGCAAATCGTAAATCTGATTAAGCGCCTTGTTTTGCGCTATCATTTTTTTATGAATACTGTAAAAATGTTTCGGTCTGCCGTCCAAGAAAGCAGTAATATTTGCCTCGTCAAGTTTTCCTCGTATTGCTTCAAGAACTTTTTTTATATAAGCTTCTTGTTGGTCTCGTCTTTGAGTAATTTGCGTAACAAGATTATTATAATATTCAGGCTCCAAATATTTAAAGCACAAATCCTCAAGCTCCCACTTAATTTTCGTCATACCGAGACGATGTGCAAGAGGTGTATAAATTTCCAATGTTTCTCTTGCTTTTGTAATTTGCGAATCTGTATTCATATACTGAAGCGTTCGCATATTATGGAGTCTGTCTACCAATTTAATGACAATTACTCGGATATCGGAAGCCATTGACAAGAACATTTTACGCAAATTTTCTGCTTGGAGTTCTTCTTTTGTGGAATACGGAATTCTTTTCAATTTCGTTACACCGTCAACGAGGTATGTTATTTCATCTCCAAACATTTCTCTCATTTCGTCTGTGGTAACGGGTGTATCTTCTATGACATCATGAAGCATACCGGCTACAATAGACGGCATATCCATATCCATATCAGCGAGCATTGTAGCTACCGCAACAGGGTGAATAACAAAGGGCTCTCCGGATTTTCTTTTCTGATCCTTGTGCATACTGTCAGCAATATTAAATGCTTTTTCAAGAACAGAAAGGTCTATATTCGGGTTCTTTTTCTTTAAATTTTCTCTTAGGGCTTCAAATTGCTCTACGTATTCCACGAGCTACACCTCCACCTGTACCATTTTATATATTAAAGACTTTGTTAAATCTACTTTTTCTGAATTTTTTGCTACTGAAAAAGTCTGTTTGTCTTTTCTTGTAACCAATCCAAGCTCCGTAAAAATATCAAGTCCGCTTCGTATTTCGTACCATGTACACGGCACACCGTGTTGTCTCATATTTTCCCTTATACGGAATAAATCGTTAAATTTAAAACCTTCTCCATACTGCAATATGAGCTTATACATAATTACCAGCATTTTCCGGTCTATCACAAAACCTCGCCCGGTAATGTAATCGCTATTATACACACATCTTAATATGTTATCAATATTATAATCGTCATCATGTATATCTGAAATAATTAAAGAAACACTTTTTCTGCCTTGCCAATTGTTAATTTCTGCCCTGCACAAAATACTGCATGTATTTCCGATGCTTTTTATCATATTTTCATACGCAGCCTGAGAAAACGCAATTCCCTCTAATGTGAAAGGTTTACCGTCCGGATTTTCCGCACAAAACGAAAACTTCAAATGTTTGCCGCTTTCTCCGACTTTTGTACAGGAAATCGGTTTTAAGTTCCTTATGCACAAAACAGGTTGTTCGTTTCCTTGTCCGAAAGGCTCTAAATCTGCAAGTCTTTCAACCGCCTCTACCGTAATCTCATGGGGCAAAACAACTGCATCTATTTCCGCATTGGCAGGCTCTTGTTGTTGCATTATTTTCTTTCCGTATTCATTCAAAGAGTCTATAAATTTCGGAATGTTATCCACTCGAATAGTCAAACCTGCCGCCATTTCGTGACCGCCGAATCTTTCAAGCAAGTGCGCACATTCCGTCAATGCACTATGTAAATTGAATCCTTTTACGGAACGTGCCGAACCTCTTGCCACTAATTTTCCGTCTTCATTCCTCTCCACAGAAAGAACGAATGATGGTTTTTTGTGTTTTTCGGTAAGCCTTGAAGCCACGATGCCTATTACACCGTGGTGCCAATCGTCTCCCAAAGCCACAACTACCAAGTCTGTGTCTTTTGTTTTTAAATTTTCTTCTTGCAAGGCTTTTTCTGCAATTTCGGCTTCTGTAATTTGCCTTTGCGCATTGTCGGAAATTAAATCTGCCGCAAGCTTTTCAGCTACACTTTCGTCTTCACAAACAATAAGCTCAAATGCACGCATCGCATTACCGATTCTGCCTGCCGCGTTAATTTTGGGCACAAGTTGAAAGGACACAAACATGGATGAAATTTTAGGATTGTTTTTTCCCTCTGTAATTTTAGCAACTAAAGTTTCAATGCCAATCCAATCAAAATTCCTCAAATTTTCCATGCCGTATTTTACAATAATTCTGTTATCTCCGGACAAAGGCACTACATCGCCCAAAGTTCCTATCATAACAATCGGTATATATCTGTTAATTTCTTCATAAACTCCGATTTCGTCTGCCAGAGCCCTTACAAGTGTAAATGATACTCCTGCACCGCATAAGCAATTTAAAGGCGTATCTTCTTTTAAAATACAAGGATTTACAACCGCACAACACTCCGGAAGCACTTCGCCGCATTTATGATGGTCAGTAACGACAACATCTATGCCCATGTCCTTAGCATGTGCAATTTGTTCAAAAGCCAAAATTCCGTTATCCACCGTAACAATCAGCGTTACGCCTTCTTCGCAAAGTGTATCAATAGCATTTGCGGACATTCCGTAACCCTCTGTAAGACGATTCGGAATGTAGGCAACAACATCCGCTTCTGCTATATTTTGCAAAAAGTGGTATAAAACAGCAGTTGCCGTCACTCCGTCAGCATCGTAATCTCCGAAAATTGCTATTTTTTCTCCATCTTCAACAGCAGTTAAAATCCTATCCACAGCTTTTGCCATATCCGGCAAAATGTACGGGTCAGATAAACTTTCAACACCGCCTGTTTTGCCGTCAAAACCGCGTTTATACATAATTTCGTCAACAAAAGAACCTTTTAAGCCTTTTTCTTCACAAAAATTTATATACTCATTATGATGTTTTATGTCAAAAACCCATTGTCTGTCAAACATGAAGTACCAATTCTCCGAATCGAAATATATTGATACTTACAATATCATATTTTTATCGGAAATACAATTGTAAATGTTGTCTCGCCGCCTTCAACACTGCTTACAGTGATATCGGCATTATGTCTGGTTGCTATTTGTTTTGCTATGGCAAGTCCGAGTCCCGTTCCGTTTTTATTTTTCTCGGAACGTGATTTATGGAATCTCTCAAAAATCATAGGTAATTCATCTGCTTTTATTCCCACTCCGATATTAGTCACGCTTATTTTATTTTCTTCTAATTTAACCACAACACTGTTTTCAGAATTGTCCGTGAATTTTATAGCATTATCAATAATTATCAAAAGCATCTGCCTTATGCGGTCATAATCGCCTTTAACAACAAAAACTTGCTGATTTTGCATAAAATCAATATTTATTCCTTTTTCAACCGCTATTCTTTTGCCGCTTCTTACGGCATCACTTACACAATCACCCAAAGAAAACTCAGTAATATTGATGCTGAAATCCGGATTTTGCAATCTGGAAAGGTCGAGCAAATCATTTACGAGCCTTTGCATATATATACTTTCACCCAAAATCTGGTCGTGATATTCTTCAACCTTTTCCGGTTCTGAAACCACCCCGTCACATAAGGCTTCCATAGAACCTCTTATAACAGTAACAGGAGTCCTGAGCTCGTGGGAAATATTGGCAACAAAATCCTGCCTCATTTTTTGCAACTTTTCACTTTCAGCTTCTGCGCTGCGCAATTTTTCGCCCATTTCATCGATTGTATGCGCTAATTCCCCTATTTCATCTGTACCCTGCACATATGTTTTTACGTAATAATCGCCTTCGGAAAGCCGCAATGCCGCACTGTTTATTTTTTTAAGAGGTTTTGCAATTGTTCTTGAAATCACAATTGCTATAATAATACCTATTCCCAAAGCCATCAACAAACTTATCAACAAAATGAATAAACCGCTGCCTATTGCCTCTGTCATTTGGCTTTTAGGCGTGTGCAGAATAACAGCCCCCGTTACTTCGCCTTTTTGAGTATATATGGGAATACCAACCGTCATAGTTTCTTCGCCAAGCACACCGGAAAAGCTCTCACCAAAGACCTCATAACCTTTATCCTGATAAATTTTAAGTATAAATCGTTTTGTTTCCTCCGGAAGTTCCTCAAAAATATATTTTGAGCTGTATTGTGTTCCGGAATCCTGCGAAGTTGATAAAATCGTATATTTAGAATCTGTAAGCCAAACATCCGCATCGGTAATTTCATTTATGTATTTTATAAGGCGCGGTCCGTCCAGATACACAGGTCCGGTCTGTTTTCTGCTGTCTTTTAAAAAAGAATGGGCTTCCCACAAGGAGTTTGTTCCTTCTTCACGGATAATATTTGCCATAACCGCCGAAATCGACCTTGCGGTTTGTTTCATATTTTCTTTATAGAGATCCTGCGTATGCTCACGAAAAAGCACGGCAAATACGGTGCCGATTACTATTGCAAACAATAAAATCGACACTGTAAAACATACCGTCAGTTTTTCCGCTATTTTAAATCTGAATTTCTTTGTTTTTTGCTTCATAATTACATTGTATAGGCGCTATTTAATTGCAAATTTGTAGCCTACGCCCCAAATAGTTTCTATTTCCCAACCCTCATGGCTGTACTCTTCCAATTTCGCACGGAGTCTTTTTATATGCGAATCAACTGTTCGGCTGTCCCCGTAAAAATCAAAACCCCAAAGTTTATCCAAAAGCAAATCCCTTGAAAAAACTTTATTTGCAGCCGAGGCTAAAGTCCACAATATTTCAATTTCCTTTTTAGTGAGCCGAACAGGTTTATTGCTGATTTCCACCATATAATTTTCAAGATTAATCGTAAGATTTCCGCAAGTGAAAATTTTACTGTTTTCTGTGCTTATATTAAGTCTGCGTAAAATCGCTCTGACACGCGCCATGACTTCTCCGCAAGAAAACGGCTTTACTATATAATCGTCCGCACCTATATCGAGTCCCATAATTTTTTCGAAGTCCTCTCCTCTTGCCGTAATCATTATAATAGGCACATTTGAATCCCTGCGAATATTGCGGCAAACTTCAAAACCGTCCATTCTGGGCATCATAACATCAAGCAATATTAAATCCGGCTCAAATTTCTTAAATTTATCTATTGTTTCGACGCCATCTGTTGCTATTTCTACCGTATGTCCTTCCTTTTTTGCATATTCACTAAGGACAGAGGTAATCTGCTTATTATCGTCTGCAATCAATAATTTAGCCACAAAACCACTCCATTAAAGTTATTAACATCTTTATTATAACAGTTAAACAACTATTTGTTAAACTGAATATGTTTATTTTATATAATACAAGCTTTATATGGCTTTTTAATGTCTTTTAACAGGCAATAAAGACTCATTTCATCCAAACATTATAACGGTCAGCAAGCATAGCTATATATTCCGTATTTGTAGGTTTTCCTTTTTGTAAATTTACGGTAAACCCGAAAACTTCTTCAAGTATTTCCAATTTTCCTCTGTTCCAAGATACTTCTACGGCCGTTCTAATTGCCTTTTCAACGCTTGCTACACTTTTTCCGCTTTTTGCCGCCAAAGCCGGATACACTTCCTTTGTCATGCAATTTACAAGCATCGGATTTTCTATAAGCATACAAACCGCATCCCTTAAATATCCGTAACCTATAAGATGTGCCGGAACACCAAGGTCATGCAACAAGTTTGTTACCCTCTTAAAGGCTGAATCTTCGTTGTTATACTTCATAATTCTGTAAAAAGCTCTTTCTGCTTCTATATTTTCTCCCGCAGCTCTTGCATAAAAACCGGAAGCCGCCCTATAAAGTTCTCCTGTTCTGTCCAGAAGATGCTCACAAGAAACAGGTTTTCTTACAAAATATGCATTCGGAATATCGTTTATAAGATACCTCTGCATATCGTTTGAATACGCTGATGTAATTACGATTATAGGTTTATAGGGTAAATCTTTTTGAAGCATACGAATAACACTTATACCGTCAAGGGCAGGTAAAGTCAAATCCATTACAATAACGTCAGGGCGCTTTTCCTTTACAACGGACAAAACGGCATCCCCGCTATATACTTTACCGCACAAAGTTATATTGTTTCGCGCAATAATGTGCATTCCCAATGTATCTGCAAATTCGTGATCTGCATCTACAATCAATACTGAATAAGAATCTTTTCTCACAGCAATCACCTTTCTCATTTGTAATTAATTTCTTTTGTATATTACCGGCGTGCTGCGATTTTTCTTTGTATTACCGATTAGGTTGGATTTTATCACATACCTTTTCATTTTGTCAAAAATATCAGTATTTCCCGGGAAATATTCAATTCCGTAATAACTATCCATCTTCTTCCAAATTCATAAATATGTTTGACTTTTTTCGTATATTATGATATTATAACCAACATACTCATTTAGGAGGCTTATTTTGCGACAAGAAAACATAAAAATAATTACTGCCATAGAAAATACTGATTATCTTAAAAAAGTCGTGGAGAACATTTCACGCATGAATAACACTTCTATACTTGCATACACAAGAAGTTCTACAGATATTATTGATCTTTGCACCGCGCTTTCGCCTGATGTTTTAATATGCGATGTGTCGGGCGAAAACGGTAAAATGAGCACTGCAATTAAAAAAATTTGTAAAAATCAGCAACATCCGCCTTTTCAAGTGATCGCAACAGCTTATTCAAAGGAAGGCGAAGCTTATATCTCTGATTCTATTCAAAACGGGGCAGATATCTTTATGGAAAATCTGGATAATCCTGACATTTTAAGAAGTACTTTAAAAATTATAAGCCGTCACACAAAAGAGTTGCCGGATTCAGAAGTCTTAAAGCATAATTTATATCTAAAAACCGATGAAATACTTCACAGCCTAAAGCTTCCTGTACATTATTCCGCATACTATTACCTCAGAAGCGCACTTATTCGCACTGCGACGAGAGAAACAAAACTACCTGATGTTTCTTGCAAATTATACGCTAAAATTGCCGAGGAGTTTGAAACAACGCCTCGCCATGTGGAAAGAGCAATTTGCAAAGCGGTAAACCATATAAATTCCGTATGCACAAAGGAGTACATCTTTAACACCATTTTAGGTTACAGCGTAAATACTTCAAATTACACTTTAAATGCAAAAGAGCTGATCGCACTAATTGCCGACCAGCTCCGCCTAAACTATGTTTCTTTATAAGCAAAATTAAGAAAGAATTTTGATGCCGCCGATAATGGGAAGCTCTTTAACTTTGCCCTGGAATGTAAATACCATGCCGAAAATTATAAAAGCAAGTGAAACCAAACCAAGAAGTGAACCTGTTATAGTACCAACAAAAGGAATAATGCTCAAAATTGTGCTTACGATGCTTATGATTACTTCAAGAATCAACAAAATCAAACCGTTATTAGCGTGGAATTTGCAGTATTTTGAATTCTTTGTGCCTGCAACCAAAGGAAGCCAAAAAAGAATCGGAATATATGCCAAACCGCAAACAACTTTATCTTTATTGATTTCTTCTTGAGTATACTCTGAAGTAGTATCTTTCGTGTCTAAAATTTTCTTAAAATCCATTAGAACAACCTCCATAAATAATAATCATATATATTATCATATATTTTGTAAAAATAAGCAAGTATTTTAATAAAGATTTTGTATAAAAAATTTGTTTTTGCAAACATTATACACGAGAAATTTTTCTCAATACAAAAATCACAAACTTTCGGAGGTTAATATGAATTTAAAAAAATTAATACTCAGTATTTTGACTGTTGTCATGATTTGTATGACTCTTTTCCTTTGCAGTTGTACAAAACGTGACGGTGAGGTAGGAGATAATCCGGATCATTCCGCAACTCACTCACCGACTGCAACAAATTCGCCATCTGCGACAACATCACCTTCTGCGACAATAGCTCCTTCTGCGAGCAACACAGAAAGCCCGTTAGAATCAATGATTCCTGATGTAATGGAATAAAAAAAAACGGATTTACGCAATCTGCGCAAATCCGTTTTTGTTATTTGATGGTACAATTTAAGTAAATAAATTACTTAATCTCAACTTCTGCTCCTGCTTCTTTAAGTTTAGCTTCGATAGCTGCTGCATCATCTTTGCTAACTTTCTCTTTGAGCGGCTTGGGAGCTTCGTCAACGATCTTTTTAGCTTCCATAAGAGAAGCGCCTGTAAGCTCTTTAACAACCTTGATAACGTTCATTTTGTTGGGGCCTGCACTCTTAAGAATTACATCGAATTCTGTCTGCTCAGCAGCTGCCGGAGCATCTCCTGCTGCTGCGGGTCCTGCAACAACTGCTACAGATGCAGCTGCAGATACACCAAACTCTTCTTCCATAGCTTTAACGAGCTCGTTAAGTTCGATTACTGTCAAAGCTTTAACATCGTCAATAAATTTTTGTATTTTTTCACTAGCCATTTTAAATTTCCTCCAATTAAAATTTTTGTTTGTTAGCCTATTTTTTATTATTAAACTTAGGCTTCAAGTTTTTTTGCATATTCATTAAGCGCAATAGTAAGTCCTGTAATAGGTCCGTTCAAGCTGCCCAAGAGTCTTGCGATAAGAACTTCTTTTGAAGGCAAACTTGCGAGCTCTTTTACAGTGTCTGCTGAAATCGCTTTGCCCTCCATGATACCGCCTTTAATCTCAACTGCTTTATTTTCTTTAGCAAATTCATTTATGATTTTAGCTGCATCTGTCAAAGTGGGGCAAGCTGCAACTGCTGTAGGTCCTTTGAGGAATTCTTCAACTCCTTCAAGTCCCAATTGAGCAACAGCTTTTGTTGTTAAAGTATTCTTACGAACCTTATAACTAACGTCTGCTTTACGCAAAGCTGCTCTGAGCTCTGTATCTTTCTCAACTGTCAAACCTCTTGCATCGACAAAGATTACAGTGCTGGCATTTTTAATATCTTCAACAATAGAAGCTACAACTGCTTCTTTTTCTTTCAAAATTTTATTGCTTGGCATCCTTACAAACACCTCCTTATCAAATTGTCCCATCATCTATAAAATCAGAAAACCCTTTTGCGCCAAAGACACAAAAGGGTAAAGATCTGTAAATCAATTAACCTCGGCCGGCCTTACTCGCAATAGCGATGCCCGCTGTCTTCGGCAAAATGTATTCTGTTTTTATTGCAACATACCGAAATTATTAAGCCTTTGCAGGGTTAATTTTTATTCCGGGGCCCATTGTTGTTGAAATAACAATGCTCTTCATGTACTGACCTTTTGCAGCTGAAGGTTTAGCTTTCAATACTGCATCATAAAGAGTAGTATAGTTTTCCATCAACTTGTCTGCACCGAAAGAAGCTTTTCCCAAGGGGCAATGAATAATGTTCGTTTTATCCAAACGATATTCAATCTTACCGGCTTTCAATTCTTCAATGGCTTTTTTAACATCCATTGTAACTGTACCTGCTTTAGGGTTAGGCATTAAGCCTTTAGGTCCGAGTACTTTACCGAGACGGCCTACAAGACCCATCATATCAGGTGTAGCAACAACTACATCAAAACCAAACCAATTTTCACCTTGAATCTTTGCTACGAGATCCTCTGCGCCGACAAAATCCGCACCTGCAGCTTCTGCCTCAGCAGCTTTATCTCCTTTAGCAAAAACAAGAACTTTAGTTGTTTTACCTGTACCGTTAGGAAGAACTACGGCACCTCTAACTTGCTGATCCGCATGTCTTGAGTCAACGCCAAGTCTGATATGAACTTCTACAGTTTCATCAAATTTAGCTTTTGCAGTCTGAACTACCAAACCAAGAGCCTCGGAAGGATCATAAAGTTTTGCGCTATCTATGAGTTTAGCACTATCTTGATATTTTTTACCTCTGAACACGTTGTTCACACTCCTTTACAAAAATTCCGGGGGATTAGCCTTCTACAACTATACCCATACTTCTTGCTGTACCTGCCAGCATGCTTGCAGCTGCTTCAACTGAACCTGCGTTCATATCGGGCATTTTCTGCTCTGCAATCTTTAAAAGATCTGCTTTAGAGATCTTTGCAACTTTGTCACGGTTAGGTTTACCTGAGCCGGTCTCAATCTTGCAAGCTTTCTTTAAAAGAACTGCTGCAGGAGGAGTTTTTGTAATGAATGAAAACGTCTTATCGGCATAAACTGTGATAACAACAGGAATAATCAATCCTGCATCGTTCTTAGTTCTGTCGTTGAATTCCTTACAGAAACCCATGATGTTAAGGCCATGCTGACCCAATGCTGGTCCAACCGGTGGTGTCGGTGCAGCCTTTCCTGCCGGAATCTGCAACTTTACCAATGCTACTACTTTTTTAGCCATGTTTCCACCTCCCAAAAAATTTAAGAAACAAAAAATTTATAATTAAAATATTCTCTGAATTTGAGAATATTCCAATTCCGCAGAAATCTCTCGTCCGAACATTGAAACGAGAACTTTAACTTGTGATTTTTCAACATTAATGCTTTCAACCACACCTGTGAAATTTTCCAACGGACCGGAAATGATACGTACTGTATCTCCAATCTCGTAATCGACTGTTTTTGTCTGATCTACACCCAATGCACATACTTCTTCGTCTGTCAAACTCTGAGGTTTGTTTCCGAATCCAACGAAACTCGTAACACCTCTGATGTTACGCACAATGTACCATGTGTCATCGGTAAGAATCATCTTAACGAGGACATATCCCGGGAATATCTTCTTAAGAGCAGACTTCTCACGTCCATCTTTAATTTCAACTTCTTCTAACATAGGAATGATAATATCAAAGAAATAATCCTGCATTCCTCTGTTTTTTATAACTGTTTCAAGACTTTTTTTAACTTTATCTTCGTAGCCTGAATAAGTATGCACTACATACCACATGGGCTCGCTCGAAACATCCTCCAAAAACATGATTGTCCTCCTCTCCTTGCTTTACTTGAATTAACTGTTTTTGCTTGTCTACGGAAATGATACTCTATCAGCTTAATCTTGAAATCAAGCTCATCAATGCATCAAGACCAAAGTCTGAGAGCCAAATAATAACTCCCACAACCAAACAAAAAGCCAAAACTGAAAGCGTATTGGATACAACCTGCTTCTTTGTAGGCCATGTTACTTTTTTAATTTCAGAAACAATTCCTTTAAAGAAACCTGCAATTGCTTTGCCTGCTCTTTTAAAGAAATTAGGTTTCTTTTCTTTTTTGTCATTAGCCATTATGAACACATCCTTAATTTATAACCACCGGCAGCCGATTGTTTTATAAAAGCTACCGTTTCATTAACACCTAATCAGAAAAATCTTACTTTGTTTCTCTGTGTGCTGTATGTTTCTTACAGAATTTGCAATATTTGCTCATTTCTATTCTGTCAGGGTTATTTTTTTTATTCTTCATTGTTGTGTAATTTCTTTGTTTACACTCAGTACAAGCCATAGTTACTTTTACTCTCATGTTACTTAACACCTCCATCGCCTAAAGCGCATTGACTAATGTAACATATACGGCATTGGTTTGTCAACACTTTTTTTCTTTATTTATAATAATTTTGAAATAAATTCCCCTATTAAATTACTTTCATATATAAAATTGGTTATTGTGGATTTTTCTATTTCCTTTACAATCGTTTGCATACAAGAATATGACGAGAATATCGATATAAGAAGCAACGCAACAAGTATAAACAAAGCTCCCTGAACAAAGCCGATTGCTATTCCGCCTATCTTATCTGCCTGTTTCACAAGCGGCAAACTGACAGCAATTTTCAATACACCTTTAACAACTTGCATAAGAATCAGTACCAAAACAAATACAATTACGAATGCAATTAAAGCGCAAACTATCTTAGCGGCTTCAAGTCCTATCGCGTCTGCAATTTCCGAAATCTCTTTATCGGCAACTTCGTCGATTTTTTGTACAACTTCGTCTTTAACAAAAGAAGGAAGCGGTAATTTATCTGCCGCAATTTCTACTTTTACAACGGCATTTTCTCCTATTTCTTCTGTGATGGCTTCTTCCACTTGTGCAGAAAACTTCGGTGCCAATTTGTCAGCAACTCCCAGTTTTTCCAATCCGGAAGATACAACAGGGGCAAAAATACTTGCTAAAAAAATCGCAAGAATCGTAGATGCCAACAAGAAAACAGACATTACAAGTCCTCTTTTCCATCCTATAAAAACAAATAATGCCAAAAGCGCAATTATAATAATATCCACTAACATTCAGAAAACCCCCTATTCAAAAGATGCCGCAGATAACTTGTCTTCACCGCAAATCCCGATATGTCTGTTATCGGCACAAACCGCTTTTGAAATCGCAAACCCCGCTTCTGCCGTACCTATCAAAAATCCTCTCGAATTGTATAAGTGAGCAAGTTTCTGTGTATAAACCATAAATGTTTCTCCCACAGAGTCAACACCTGTAATATTTCCATCTATTTCAATATTTAAACTCTCTTCACCATCTGAATCAAAACCTTTCAATACGGCTTTTACTGAATTTTCGCTTCCTATTGCTGCTACGCAATACTTCCCGTCAACTATATCTGCATCAATTATCTTTTCTTGTTTGCCGTCTCTGCTCCAAAGCGTTTTTTCGTAATCATCGCCGGTAGAAACGCTGAGGGTTTTATAAATCACTTTTACCGAATCACTGTTTACAGCAAAAACTTTGTTATCTGCTGTATAAAATACTTTTACATAAGCATTTTGTTCTGTATTACTGTTGGAAAAAATTTCTCCGTCTGACATTCTTAAGAAAGAAATAATTCCGCTCGCAACACCGCTTTCCGAATAAACTCCGGAAAGTACCATTTGTTTACCGTCGTTACTTATTGCTCCCGTGAGCATATAATACGAGCCAAATTTTCGTGTAAATTTTTCTTTAAGTGATGATGTTTTTGAATCGTACTCATATACGGTAGCTGCCGACGAATACTCCTTTTCTTCGTGAATTATGCAAACATATTTGCCTTTGCCGAATACGGATTTAATTTTTTCTTGACTGCCGTATTTCCAAACTTGCCCTTCTTTGTTAAAAGCATACGCAGCCGTACCTCCCACATCGGCCACAACAACAAAATCTCCGCAGTCGAAAACAGCGGGATTACTTACGGAACATTTTTCGTTCCATTTCCATTTGCCGTCTGTGCCATATCCTGTCACACCTTGTTCATCGTATACAATTGTAGTTCCTTGATTCCCCGCAAGTATAACATTACCTTTTATTTGAGCTTCTATAGAAATAACGGTAGGTGTTACGGAAACATCGCTTTCTATTCCCACAAAGTCCAATATTTTCTCATATCCGCCCATTGCGAAGAAGATAACGAGAAAAACAAAAACCGCTGCAGCAACGCAAACGATTGTTATTCGCATCTTTGTGTTCTTTTTATTTTCACGGCGTTTATCAATTTCTGTATTATTTATAACTTTTGTTTCTTCGTTGACATCTTTTGTATTAGGCAAGTTTCTCTCCAACCTCTCTAAAATAACTTTTCTACATTATACCTTTTTACTTCCCAAAAGCGCAAGTATAATCATCAAAAAAATTCCCACGAATCCAAAAACAGGATAAATGAAATCAAGCAACTGTCCGAATGATATATATGTAAGCGGCACCGCTGCCAAAGCCACAAAAACGCCAAATTGTCTTTGCGGCAAATATTCCTCAAAAAAAACACACGTTCCCGTAAGACCCGTTACTGCAGATAAAAACATTGTTGTAAAAACAATAATTTCAATTATTATGCTTTTACTTCCAAAAAGTGCCAACACAGGCATTTCGTATGCATACGGCGAAATTTTACTGTAAACCATTCCGCAAAGTATTGCCGCACCGGAAACAAAAAGCATTATTCCGCAAGAAATCCCACCCAATACTGCATTTCTTTTTCTTGTAAGCAAATCTTTGGCGCGGCCTAATACGCAAAGTGACGTGAGAACATTATATCCCGCATACAGAAAAATTTTTACAGGCATAAAGTCAAAAGAAGCATAATTTTCCGTCTTTGTAACATTGTCCCCAAAACCGGAAAAAGCTCCCGCCAGAGTTATAACCGCAATTATTCCGGCAAGCAAGGGCGCAAATACTCCGCAAATATTAGCCATTGTCGTAAAGCCGCGATACAAAACGATATACGCGCAAACGGTAGCTATTATTACAGGAATCAGACTTTCATTGCATATTTGTTTCATGCCGGAAAGCACAACCACGTATGCAAAAAACGAAAAGAACCCGCAACACAAAGTTAAAAGTCTTCCTCCGATTTTACCGCCGATTTTCTTGTTTAAAGCATGCGGTCCTTCTATATTGTTTTCTTTTACAATCAGCAGTGCTTTTGCACCGCAAAATGCAATTAACGCACAAGAGAAAAAAAGACCTATCAAGCCCGCATATCCAAAACAGGCAAAATATGTCATAATCTCCCTTCCTGTAGCAAAACCGGCGCCGAGAATCGCAGAAAGATAAACGGCGCCGATTATAAACGATTTCTTTATGGGAAACAGCCCTTTTCAATGCCATTCCGTAAATTTTATGTGTGTTTGCTTTATTTCATGCCTGAAATAGTTTTGAAATTCTCCATTGTGCCCATAATTCCGTAGCTGTTATTGTCACCGGTTATCTGTCTTATATAATCATAACCACCGCAATATACACCGTTTTCATAAAGGCTCATTATAGTTTCGTCTCTTTGGTATCCTTCAACGACAACAACCTCGCCTGTTTCTAACATTGTGTAGGTTATTCTTATCAGGAGCTTGCCTTTTTCTTCCGGCTCAGGCTCCAAGCCCACAAGATCCAGTGAATATACTGCTGTATTCATTCTTCTGAATGCTCTTATCGTGTCGTAATCGTCCGGCAACGGTTTTTCGTTAAAGTAAAGTTGCTCTCCGTCTTCCCAAATATCATAACCCATGGTGAATGTTTCGTTTATATCACCGCAAGTAATTTCTACTTTTATAGATTCAAGAGTTGTATACATTCTGTTAAATATATTGGGATTCATATATTTCAAAACGGAGTCATCGGTAAACGCTATGGCTTCCATTGATATTGTAAATACATTTTTTTCTCCGCCGAAAATACAATAGAACTCTCCTCCTTGAGGCACTCTGTTTCCAACAGAAAGTGTTTGCGTACCTTTATTGTCTGTAAGCACTAACTCATAAGCAGGTTTATCAAGACCGTATTTCGCTAAATCTTCACAATTTCCCTCTATATATTCGGAAGTAAACAACGATGTTGCAGCAGATAAAAGTTCCTCTATATAAGAATCGTCGCCGGGACGTTCAAGAGGATATTTCATTTTCCAAGTTCTGCTATCTTCTGTGAATTCGCTGTTAAGTGTCATAAACAAGTCGCCTTTTTTATAAATCTCAACAGTTTTTATCTTGCCCGGATCATTAAAATTAAATATTTGCGTATATAAAAGATTTTCCAAAGTAAGCGTAGCGGAATTTTTATAAGTGCTGTTTATAAGGTAAACTTTTTCTTTTTCCATTACCGCCGCAAAATACATCGACTCTCCCGGCTTTTGCATTCCGAAACGAAGTGTATATGTTTTACCGTCTTTGAGTGTTATTTTGATTTGCTCCGTTCTTGATATTTCGTAATTTTTGATGACTTCATCTGTTATTTCACCTTCATAAACAGATGCCGCTTTACAAGACTTTACAGAGTTTAACGCTGTATTTATGCCTGCTGTATACAAATCAATGTCCTCGTGCGTCGTGCACAACCAACCACCGCTGCTATCTCTTTGTAATTTTATATCATCTACAATGTTGCACTCATAGGACTGTATTTCGTTGATTGAATAAAAACCGAAAACGCTCTCAGTTTCTATTGTTTCTGTAGGTGTTGCCTCAGGTTCTGTTTTGTTTTTATCAATTAATGACGATGCCACAAAAAAGCCAACCAACACAACAACGATTACAACTAATGAAATGATTGTGGTTTTATACTGTTTCATAAATGCACCCTTTCAAAAATCACAAATGGCGTCTTCTAACCCAGACAAACACACCAATACCAATAATTGAAAGAGGATAAATAATTACGGAAAATGCAAATATCCATTTGCTTTGTGTTTTATCCACTGTTACAGTTGTTGTGTTGTATGTTTTGGCTTCAATTTTCAAAGATTCCATCGCATTCTCGCCCATCATCCAATCCACACAATAAAGGAATGTTAACTCAGAAGATGAATCTGCATATTTTTGGATGTATTCATCAGTTAAACCAAGACCGGAACCAAGCACAACTGCCTTTGAGTGCTTTGTATTAGGATAAAACTCTCCGCAAGCCGCAAGTGTCGTTATTCCCGTAATCTCCTCACCTGTGACATACGCTGTACTTTTACCTGTTTTTGATGTCTGAATCAAAGGATGTGTTTCAAAGTAATCAGTAGTATTTAATAAGTTAATACTTCTTGAATCATAAGAAATAAATGTTTTTGTAAGCGGATTTGCCTCAAAAGGTCCGTATTTCATCGCCGATGCCGTTATTACTGTAGGTTTCGCCGCTGCAGTAATCTGGTAATTTTCATCATCAGAAACAATGTCATTTCTGATTTCCATTCCGTAAAGTTCAGAAAGTAACTTATTGAAACGTGTCATCGGTGTTCCTGTCATATCCGAATCAAAGGCTATAAAAATCATTCCGCCGTCGTATGATAACCACTGATGAAGCATATCGTATTCTGTCTGAGAAAGATCTCTTTTAGGACTGAGGAATACAAGCATTCCGGCATCTTCAGGCATCTTAGTAAGTTTTGAAAGGTCAGTTTCTTTAACATTAATATTCATTTTATCAATATCTTCGAAAATCACGCCGTAATTTTCTTTTGAATTTTCTTGAAGTCCGGTAGAAACATAAAGATTCGGGATAATATCCAATGTTACATATTTGATTGCTGTACTTACTCTTTGTTCTGTTTTGTTGCCTGTTGTGTACGACATCGGCAAAATGTCTGCAACATAACCGATTTCCGTCTCGAACATTTCGTCTGCAGCAATCCTTCTGTTTCTCTTGGCACTTTTTACTATATAGTCGCCCTCTGCATACGATGCTCCGGCAACAGCACCTACAGAATCATTTACTATGTTAGGATTATCATTCAAAGACACATAAGAAACATCTATATGGTCATAATTGTCATAAATGTCAAGAATTCTGATTACTTCCGCTTGTTTTGTATCAGCTTCGCCTTTTACTCTGTCATAAAGAGCTATAATTTCTACGTCTTCTTTAAGACCGTCTAAAAGCGTTTCTGTTTCTTCTGTTATTGAAAATTGCTCATTTGTCGTAAAGTCAAGTGTCATGGGAAGTTGTTCAACTATGATGTTTACCAATATGAAAACAACAACTATGGCTACAACGAGCAGAACATAACCTACGCTGTAATTAATACGCTTTTTAAATGTACCTGATTTATCTTTATTTTTACTCATATTACTCTTTTCCTTTCAAGGTTTACATATGTCAAAAATACAAACATAGCAGAAAAAGTAAAATAGAAAATAAGAGATGCTATGTTAAATGCGCCTACCATAAAGTCACTGTACCTTGTAAGCGGCGCAAACCATTGCAAAACTGCTCCGAAGCTTGTTCCCAAAGAAGCTCCGATTGATTGCAGGAAAAATAAAATAAGCAATACTACTATGCCGGAAACTGCGGCTACCGACTGACTTTCCGTAAACGAAGATACGAAAAGGCTCACTGCCAAATATGCCATTCCCAACATAAAGAAACCTATATAACTGCCAAAATCTTGTGCAGAGCCCACCACTGCACCTTCTTCAACGAGAAAAGCAATTAAAATAGGGTAAATACACGACAAAACTACCATAACAAGGAACAATGTTACCGCCGAAAGATATTTGCCAAGTACAATTTTCCACATGGGAACAGGGCAAGTTCTTAATAAAACTTCCGTTCCGTTTTTCTTTTCATCTGCCAAAAGTCTCATTGTTATAATCGGTATAATAAATGTCAAATACACGCCAATCGAGCTCAATGTTGTAGAAAACTGTGCAGAAGCTTGCAATATAGAATTCACCCAAAACATCAAACCCACTATCGCCATAAAGAAGCCTATAATGCAATACGCAACAGGCGAACGGAAATATGAACCCATTTCTCTTTTATAAATAGTTAACATAAAAACACCTCCGCTTACTGCTCTTGCTCCGAGCCTTGCTCGTTGCTTACAATATCAATAAAGATTTCTTCGAGAGTTCTGCCCACAGGTCTGAGTTCGATTATCGCCATATTGTTGTGAGCGAGAGCGTTAAACACACCTCGTCTTACGTCACTGTTGCGTTCAGATTCAATGTTGAATATATACGCATCTTTGTCAACTCTTATAAAATCAACACGGCGAATACCGTCTACTTCTTTAAGTACATTTTGCGCTTCTGTTCTTGACGGTGTACCTACCACACTTATAACAAACTTATTTACCGTACCTTCCGATGCAGTAAAGTCGGAAACCGATCCGGATGCCACGAGTTTTCCTTTATTTATTACTGCAACATTGCTGCAAACTGCATTAACTTCCTGCAAAATGTGTGTACTTAATATAATTGTATGTTCGTGTCTTAAAGCACCTATCAATTTTCTTATTTCGATTATCTGTTTGGGGTCAAGTCCTACGGTAGGCTCGTCCAGTACAAGGACTTGCGGATTTCCTACCAAAGCCTGAGCCACACCAACTCTTTGTTTATAACCTTTTGAAAGATTTTTTATAAGACGATTTTGCATATCGCCAAGCTTTACGAGATATAAAATTTCATCAAGTTGGCGTTTACGCTGTTTGAGAGGGACACTTTTAAGCTCTGAAATAAATTTAAGATATTCGTTTACTGTCATATCTTGGTAAAGCGGCGGCAACTCAGGTAAATAACCAATGCGCTTTTTTGCCTCTTGGGGAGAATCCATAATATCAAATCCATCAATGGAAACCGTTCCCGAAGTCGCAGCCAAATATCCTGTGAGAATATTCATTGTTGTAGATTTACCGGCACCGTTCGGTCCGAGGAATCCTAAAATCTCGCCTTTTTTTATTGTAAGCGATATGTCGTTTACAGCCGGTATCTGTCCATACCGCTTTGTGAGATTTTTTATTTCAATCATAAAAACTGACCTCCGAAATACATTTCTGTTTCAAGTATAGTATAGTGCCTGTACAAAGTTAAGGCATTATTTTTAATAAATAGTTAACAGTCGGCTAATTTCTCTGCAATTTTTGCCGCGTTATCATAATTAGCTGCCAATTCCGGCATATTTTGATAAATATTTTTAAACGAAGCTGCTGCTCTTAGCGCTTCGCCGTATTCTTTTATGCCGTCCTGATTTTCCTCCGGCCACAAAAGTCCGCTGAATATATCGCATACTCCTCGGAATATTTCAGCAGCTTCTGTTTGCTCATATTCCCCATTTTCAATTTTACGAAGAATATCTGCCATACAACCTTTTGTTGCGCATACATTTGCCGCATAAGAAAGACCAACGGTATTTTTACAGCCTTTTTTTACCGCCCACAATTTAGCTTTTTCGTCTGAATAATCAAGCGCATACAAAACAGAGAGTTTTCCCCAACCGTCTGCTTTTTCTCCGAGATTTATCAAAAAGCCGTTTAATTCTTTGTCCTTTAAAAGCCTTTCTGCAGAGCCTGCGCAATACAAAGTAAACTCATCGTGAGCACCAAGCACTTCCAATATATTCAAATCTTCTTTATTTCCGCAAATACCCAAAAGTGCAATACCGATTTTTACAAGCTCGCGCTTCTCGGAATTTTTTGCCAAATCAATCGCCAAAGCTCTCAAAGCTTCTTTTTGCTCTTCTTTTTTTATCATTTTAAAAGCTACGCAAAAAGAACAAATCGGGTCAACCGTATAAATTGCAGGATATTTCAGCAATTTTTTCAGCATTTTTGATTTGTTCTTTTCGGAAGGTTTAAGTGCTTGCTTTCTAACGGATAAAGCCGTGAAGAAATTTATGCCTGTATGCACTTTAAAAAACACATTTGAACGAAGCATTATACCCTCATAAGCACCGGGCACCCACATTTCGCCTTTTTCTATATCCAAATCCGGAAGTCTGTAACCGGCTTCGGCTATTTCCGCCAACGTTTTTCCCTGCAAATACTCATAAATACTCATAGGCTTTCTCCTAAAATCTTATTATCTCAAGCTTGCGCCGAATTGCATTTCAAGTCCGTTGAGAATCTTTTTCATAAATTTACTTACATCTTCATCAGTAAGTGTCTTTGTTGCATCACGGAATGACAATGCGTACGCCAAGCTCTTTTTGCCCTCGGGTACTTGCGCTCCGATATAGCAGTCAAACAAAGTACAAGATTCCAATGCCTTTCCGCCGCGCTGTTTAATGAGTTTTTCTACGTGGCCTGCAGGAACGTCCGCATCAAGCACAACTGCAATGTCACGAGTTACTGCCGGGAATTTCGGAAGTTCTTTGTTCTTCGGAATGTCAGTAACATTTGCCATAAGCACATCTGTTCTGAACATTGCCGCAAAAGTATTCGCAGGACAGCCCCATTTTTTAGCAACGGTCGGGTGAATCTGTCCGAATATTCCGGCATCTTTACCATTTACGAAAAGTCTTGCTGTACGTCCGGGATGCATAAATGCAATTTCTTTCTCAGGCTCAAACTCATATTTAGTAATTTTAAGTGATTCCAACAAAGCTTCTACATCGCCTTTAAATTCGAAGAAATCAGCATTTCCGTTAGCTGCATACTTACCGAAAGTAAGCATTTCGCGATGTTCGGGAAGCTCTTCGGGATATTTATCCGTTTTAATATAAACATAAGATATTTCAAACAACGCTGCTTCTTCTACTCTGTGTGCGTAGTTGTTTGCAATCGACTCCAAGAAAGAAGGCATCATTGTTGTTCTCATAATGCTGTAATCTTCTCCGAGGGGATTTTGAATCGTAACTGCGTCGCGAAGTGTGCACTCTGCAGGCAAATTAAGCTTATCGAATACAGAAGGGCTGATAAATGAGAATGTAAGCATTTCGTTGTAGCCCATACCTGTCATCTGTTTTCTCATACGGTCCTGTATTTTTTGTGTGCGATTTCTGCTACCCAAAGTAGTTGCACATCCGTTAAGCAAACGTGATTCGATTTTGTTATATCCATAAAATCTCGCGATTTCCTCTGCAATATCAGCATCGCAAATCAAGTCTCCTCTGAAGCTGGGCGGAATTACATATCCTTTATCAAAGCAAGGTGTGCACTCAAGGTCAATGAGAATTTTTTCCATTTCTTCCTGTGTTGCGGAAATTCCTATAAATGTGTTTATTCCTTCAACACTGCATTTAATCTTAGGCATTACTTTCTCGCCGGTGCTGCAATCTATAACACCTTGGCAAACTTTACCTGCACCAAGTTCTTCAACCAACTGAGCCGCTCTGTCCAAAGCTTCAAGGCAAAGAACCGTATCAAGTCCTTTCTCAAAACGAAGTGACGCTTCTGTTCTGAGACCTACTTTTTTAGCTCCTCTGCGAACTGTTACCGCATCAAAAATAGCTGATTCAAATACAATTTCCGTAGTATCGGGCTCTATTTCGGAATTAAGTCCACCCATTACTCCGGCAATCGCCGTACTTCCTTGTGCATCGGCAATAACGAGCATCGAACTGTCGAGTGTGCGTTCTTGTTCATCGAGAGTTGTGATTTTTTCTCCGTCTGCCGCTCTGCGAACTATGATTTTATTGCCTCTTATTGTTCTCTTGTCGAAAGCGTGCATAGGCTGACCGTACTCTAACATTACGTAGTTTGTAATATCTACAATATTATTTATAGAACGTACACCTGCTGCTTGCAAACGCTCTTTCATCCATTTGGGTGAAGGTCCGATTTTAACGTCTTTTACAACTCTTGCTGCATATCTGGGGCAAAGGTCGGGTGCTTGCACTTCTACTGAAATCAAATCGGCAGCGTTTTCGTTACATTCTTCTTTAACGGAAATTTGCGGTTTAATAAATTTGCCATGCATTGTGATGGCGGCTTCTCTTGCAAGACCCAAAATGCTGAAACAATCTGCTCTGTTTGATGTAAGCTCAAAATCTATAACTGTTTCATCTGCTCCCAAAACGGGGATAATGTCTTTACCTACTATGCTTTCGAAATATTCTTCTGTACAATCTTTGAACTCACCCAAATCTTGAAGAATCATAATTCCGTCGTTGTTGCCGTTCTCGTAATCGTTGCAATCAAGGCCTATTTCCTCGAAAGAACACATCATTCCGTTTGACGGAACTCCTCTGAGTTTGCCTGCTTTAATTGTGCGGCCTTCTGAAATAGTTGAGTTGTCAAGTGCTGCCGGAACGTACGCTCCCACTCTCATATTTTGTGCGCCTGTTACGATTTGGATAGGCTCTCCTGCGCCTATGTCCAATTGGCAAACAAAAAGGTGGTCGGAATTCTCGTGCTTTTCCACTTGCAAACATTTAGCAACTACTACACGGCTTATATCTGCGCCTTTTGCTGTGACACCTTCAACTTTTGTTCCTGTAAGTGTCATTTCTTCTGTGAAATCGTGAAGTTCCTCTTTGGAATTTATATTTATATCTGTATAACTCAAAAGCCATTTTAACGGTGCTATCATTTTTATTGCTCCTTTCTAAAGTGCTTAACCCTAATTAAAACTGCGACAAGAAACGTGTATCGCCTTCGAAGAATTGGCGCATATCCGTTACTCCGAAACGTGCCATAGCTGTTCTTTCAACACCTATTCCGAAAGCAAAACCGCTGTAAACTTCAGGGTCTATTCCGCAGCGGCGCAACACATCAGGGTGTACCATTCCGCAACCGAGAACCTCAATCCAACCCTCTCCCTTACACATTCTGCAGCCTTTTCCGCCGCAAGTCCAGCAAGATACGTCTACTTCTGCGCTGGGCTCTGTGAACGGGAAGTGATGCGGGCGAAGACGGATTTTTGTCTCGGGTCCGAACATATGTTTTGCGTAAACTTCCAATGTGCCTTTAAGGTCGCCCATTGTTACGCCTTTGTCAACAACAAGACCTTCAATTTGGTGGAAAATAGGGGAGTGTGTAGCATCAACATTATCTGCTCTGTATACTTTACCGGGGCAAATAATTTTAATAGGAGGCTTTTTGTTTTCCATTACACGAATCTGAACAGATGAAGTTTGTGTTCTTAAAAGCATCTGTTCTGTAATATAAAATGTATCTTGTGTATCACGAGCAGGGTGACCCTCAGGTAAGTTGAGTGCTTCGAAGTTATAGTAATCAAACTCTACCTCGGGACCGTCTGCAATCTCGTAACCCATACCGATGAAAAGATCTTTCATTTCATCGCTTATTTGATTTATAGGGTGAAGTGAACCGGATTTTTTTGTTTTACCGGGCATCGTTACATCCACTTTTTCAGCTTCAAGCTTTTTAGCTGTTTCTTCTGCTTTAAGCTGTTCTGTTTTCTCTGTGATTTTTTGCTCCATTGCAGCTCTTACGGTATTAACCATTTGTCCTACAACAGGGCGCTCTTCGGGGCTGAGTTGTCCCATTCCTTTTAATATCGAAGTAAGTTCGCCTTTTTTACCCAAATATGCCACTTTGAGTTCTTCTAACTTGTCAAGTGATACGGCAAGTGAAAGTCTCTCGTCAAACTCCTTCTGAATTGCTTCCAATTTATTTTTCATAGTAATAAGTCCTCCTTTATACACGCATACAAGGTATATCATACATTTTTACTGCAATTATTGCAAGAAAAAGTTGTATATTCTTTCAGTTTAAAGGCAATAATATCCACAAATCCAATTTACTTTTGAAAGGAAGCTTTATACATGAAAGATACGATTGTTGATTTTATTAAAAACAAGGGCTATATTCTTTTAGCTCTTATTTGTCTTGCTGTTGTAGTAGTGGTTGGAATTTCCGTAATTTATTCCGGAAACGCCACAGTAGATGAGCCTATAATTTCCTACAATACGCCTGTTTCAAACCCGATTTCCCCAACAAATCCGCCCAAAGAGCCCACACCCACGCAATCTGCGCAGGCTTCAAAGCCTGTAGATGATTCTCAATCGGGCGAGCAATCGGGAAATAATACCGACAATTCAGGCGAAATTGTTATAATGAAGCCTGTTGAAGGAGAAATCCAAGCAGAATTTGCGGCGAAAAAGCTCGTATACAATACAACTTTACAAGAGTGGCGCACACATAGCGGTATCGACATCGAAGCAGCTGCAGGCACTCAGGTAAAAGCAGCGGCAAACGGTATCGTTTCTGCAATAAAATCTGACCCCAGATACGGTCTCAGCATTGTAATAAATCACGAAACAAACGGCAGAACTTTTTCAACAGTATATTGCGGTTTGGCAAATACAGCCGAAGGCATCATTGCCGGCAGTGAAGTAAAAGCCGGAAGTGTAATCGGTGTTGTTGGTGACGACATTTTCTGTGAGAAAGCACAAGGTGCTCACATTCACTTTGAATTGACAGAAAATGACATCCCTCTTGATCCCACACAATATTGGAAATAAAAAATCAGCGCCGGTCAAGCCGGCGCTTTTTATTTGCTATTTTTTTGTAATTTGACGTTTTATCCCTCTTATCAATCTGACAAACCAAAAATAAGGCAACAAAACAGGATATATTGTCAATAAAGGAAATGCCTGTTTCATAAACCTTTTTGACGGAAAAATTTTTCTTATAAAGGAACGTTCTTTTATATGCTGTGCTCTTTGTTCATCTTCAAGGCGTTGTTTTTTATAAATTTCTCTGTTTTTGATGCAGCTGCATCTTTTTTCTACATATTCCAAATACTGCGGATTATCACAGGAAACATACTTCTCTTTTTTATAGAAGCCCACAGCCAAAGCCAAAACAGAATCAAACGGAACGACTTCGTAATTTACACAGTTATCCCCGTAAGTAATATAGTATTTCTTTTTGACCTTTATAATGCGATGCAACACCAACGCCCCATCGCCCTCTCTTTCAAAGAGTATAAGGTCAAATTGTTTAAGTTTATCTTTTTCTTTTACGGCCTCAAGTTTGACTAAATCGCTTCCCTCTTCAAGCATAGGAAGCATACTGACACCTTTTATTCGGTGAATTATATAGCCCTCTTTATCAAGAAATTCTTTTACTGCTATTGACTCTTTCATTCTTCAATAAGTCCGACTTTACGGAATTGTTCTGCTACAGATTCTACACTTTTTATTGCTGTTTCCATATCTGTTTCATAAGCTTCGCAAAGCTTCTGTGCAACTTCTTCTATGGTAGTTTCTTGCTGTAACAAATCCGCTATAAAAGCCGCAGTATCATTAAGTTTTAACATTCCGTTAAAACTGCCTCCCACACTTACTGCAATTTTTTGTCCGTTTGCTTCACTTATAATTACATCTTTAAGTTTCATTTTTTACCCCTTACTCATAGCTTCGTATGACACTCTTGCAGCTTCTTCGGAAATGTTACACTCAAGTTTCCACACCGGCACTCTGCTTGAAAGAGTTATCACTCCCTCAACCACTTTTTTTAAGCTTTCCGCACCTGCAGGTCTGAATGTCTGTGACATCAATGTTGCAAGAGCTTCACTTGAAGCAATTCTTGTTATTTTATTCTCTTTTCCTCTTGTAAGTATGCAAATTCCCGCCACTTTTGCCGAAGCATTAGTGCTTTGCCTTTCTTTACCATCCCACGGAGTGCCGTAAACAATTATTTCATCGGAATTAACCTTCAAAAGCGGTTTATCTCCGTTTACTATCGTCATTTTTTCTCCGTGAATCTTCTTCCAAAGAGCTATATGCGTAGTTTTCCCCGTACCTGAAGGCGCAGTAAACAAATACGCTTTGCCATCAACTTCTACTGCCGCACTGTGGAACAAAAGAACATTTTGCAATGCAACTGCCTCACAAAACTTACGGTAAAAAGCTAAGGACTCCAAATAACCGGCGGGATATTTTATCCCGTCGTCGGCAGCCGCTCTTTCTTTTGCAACATCTTCCTCTGTTACCTCTATTACCATTTGAGGCTCTTTATCCGTAACATAGTCAACACATTGTTTTTCCAAATAATCATAATTATATCTTGCGAGAACAGGAATCTCCGCAAACAAATACATCTTATTATATCTGCTCATTTTCACAAAATATTATTTTTTAAACCAAATAGGCGGAAGATTTATTCCTGTTTTTTCTGCCGGGGTAACTTGTGTTACCGGTTGCTGTGTCGGCGTTGCAGTCTCCGCAGAAGGAGTCCCTGTTGTCGTCACATCAGAACTATCCCCAGTTACATTTGCAGTTGCATCTGTATCCGTATCTTCATCTGCAGGCGGAGTAGGCAAAAGAACTTCTTCGCCAAACTCATTTTCATTCATTGTGGGTGTTGCAGTAGGTGCCAAAGTAGCTCCGCTTTCCGTCGAATCCGAAATACCGGCACTTGTTGCCGAAGCCTCAGTAGTTGCAGTTGCCCTTGACGGCGTTTTAACGCTGAACCCTTCATTGTAGTTTTCCTCATTACAGGAAACAAGCAAAATCAAAACACTTATTAAACATAATGTAAATAAAAATAATTTTGTCTTTTTCATAATTAAAACCAAAAATCCTTTCAAAACAATTATAAAAACTTATCCACACTTTTTAATTCTACCATACTGCTTAACCCTATATCAAGCAGAAAATTTTCCATTTGATTTTACAAAAATACCCCTGTAATAAGTATTTCAACGCCGATTGCAATCAGTATCGCACCGCCTAAAACCGATGCCTTTCCTGCCATTTTTGTTCCGAATTTTTTACCTAAAAGAATGCCCGTCATGCAAATAAAAAATGTAACAAAAGCAATCAGTAAGCAACAACTAAATGCTTCTGATGCGGTATGTTCCGAAATTGTAAAACCTACCGAAAGTGCATCAATGGAAGTTGCAACTCCCTGCACCAAAAGTGCCCCGAAGCCTACTGCACTTTCCGTACAAGCCGAAGCTTTTGTGCGAAAGCCTTCAACAAGCATTTTTCCTCCTATAAAAAGCAAAAGAGAAAAAGCTATCCACGGAATATATTTTTCAAAAGCGTTGAATGTTTTGGAAATGGTATGAACACAAATCCAACCCAGCATCGGCATGGCAAATTGAAAAAAAGAAAATACGCCTGCCACGCCGCACATTTTACGGCGTTTCATACAAGGCTCATTAAGACCATTAGCCAAAGAAACAGAGAAAGCATCCATCGCAAGGCCTACACCAAGTAATATGCTGTTAAACAAGAACATGAAAATTTTCATATTAAATTAACGTCCGTAACCTACCGCTTTGCGTATAAGTTCGTATTTCTCGGCAGCAATTGCTGTTGTGTACTCTCTGCCTTTATCAAGTGCTTCATCAATAATGCCTGATTGCATTATTTTAGTATAATTGTCCTGAATTGCTGTGAGTTTTTCTACGAGCACCTCGGCAAGTGCCTTTTTGAGATCTCCGTAACCTCCGCCGCTGAATTTTTCAACAAGTTCTTCAACAGAAAGTCCGCTGAAAACAGAGAATATAGACAACAAATTGGATACGCCCGGTTTATTTTCCTCATCGAATGCAATACGTGCCTCGCTGTCAGTCTGCGCACTCATAATTTTTTTGCGAATATCTTTTTCATTGTCCAAAAGGAAAATTGCCGACTTCGGATTTGCTGTAGATTTGCTCATCTTCTTTGTAGGCTCTTGCAAATCACGGATTTTAGCTCCTATTGTAGGCACAACCGGCTCCGGAACAACAAAATATTCTCCTTGATAACGATTATTAAAGCGAATTGCCAAATTACGGGCAAGCTCTACATGTTGTTTCTGGTCGATACCTGTCGGCACATATTTTGCATCATAAAGCAAAATATCGGAAGCCATCAAAACGGGATATGTAAAAAGTCCGCAAGTAAAATTCTCGTGTTGTTTTGACTTCTCTTTAAATTGGTGCATTCTTGCCATTTCGCCGTAATATGAATGGCACTCTAAAATCCACGAAAGATTTGCGTGATACAAATTCTCCGATTGAATATATAAATGCATATTGGGAAGTGTCACATCTACTCCGCATGCAAGATACAAGCCTACTGCGCTTTTAATATTTTTTCTTAAAGCCTCGGGATCTTGTGTAACTGTTGTGGCGTGCATATCAGGAACAAACAAAAATGTTTCGTAATTATCCTGATAGTTAATAACTTGTTTTATACCGCCGCTATAGTTTCCTATAGTTAAGCAACCGCTGGGCTGAAGTCCCGTAAGAAGTCTATCCATAAAATTCACCTACTGAAATTAGTTTTTCACGTAAATACGCATTATACACCAAAAATTGTAACACACCTTCGCTTATTTTACAAATTCTTCTGATTCTTTCTGAATTTCTTCGTTATAAGAAAGCATAGGTTTTTCGTCTTTATGTTTAATTCTGCGATTTATATAATTCTTAGTAATTTTTGTAACCAGCGGGAACAATGCCACCACAGCAATAAGGTTAGGTACCATCATAAATCCGTTAAAAGTATCTGAAATATCCCAAGCCAAAGATGAAGTCATAATTGCACCGGTCACAATCATCAATACAAATACTATTTTATATACTTTTACTGCTTTTATGCCAAAAAGATATTCAACAGCTTTTGAGCCGTATTGGGACCAGCCAAGTATTGTAGTAAACGCAAAAAGAAAAAGCGCAACAGCAATAAACATCTCTCCCGCAATACCAAAAGTGTCTCCGAAAACACGTGAAACCAAAGTAGAATCATCCAAATTTGCAACCGTAGGATTTCCTGTGTTAAGATCAATGTACCCTGACGAAAGAACAACGATTGCCGTCATGGTACAAATTATAATAGTATCAAAAAACACTTCAAAAATGCCCCACATTCCTTGACGGACCGGCTCTCTTACATTTGAAGCACTGTGCACTATAACAGAAGAACCAAGACCGGCTTCATTGGAAAATACTCCACGTTTAAAGCCTTGTGTCATTGACAAAAAAATGGTACCGGCAACTCCGCCGTATGCTGCCCTTTCAGTAAAAGCAAACTTAAAAACAGCCGCAAACATTGAGTCCAGGTTCTCGATATTCATAAATAGAATAATCAAAGCACCGATAACATAAGCACCGGCCATAAAAGGAATAACTTTTTCGGCAAAAGATGCTATTCGCTGCAATCCTCCAAGTATAATTAGTCCTCCGAAAATAACAAGGAGAGTACCTATAATTAATCCTAAAACAGGTATTCCTCCAATTGTGCCCAGTTCAACTTCAGAAAGAAATGCAGATTCTATATTAAGTGTTATTTTGTTAACTTGTCCCATGTTACCGATTCCAAAAGAGGCAAGAATTGTAAAACAAGCAAAAAGTATTGCCAAAACGGAAGCAATTGTTTTAAAACCTTTTTTAATTCCAAGACCATCTTTGAGATAGTACATGGCGCCACCGGACCACTCACCGTTTGTATTTTTCCGGCGATAATAAATTCCGAGTACATTTTCAGAATAGTTTGTCATCATGCCAAAGAATGCCGCAATCCACATCCAAAAGACCGCACCGGGGCCACCCACAACTATTGCCGCCGCCACACCTGCGATATTTCCCGTACCTACGGTCGCAGCCAAAGCCGTACAAAGTGCCTGAAATTGAGAAATAGACTTTTTGTCTGTCTTTTTGGTAGATTCACTGTTTTTTCTAAAAAGAGAACCTATAGTTTCTTTAAACCAATGACCGATATGGGTAATTTGGAAAAATTTAGTGCAACACGTCATCAATATACCTGTTCCTATAAGTAACACAAGACCCGGAACTCCCCAAATAAAGTCATTTAATATTTTATTGATTTCTATAACTTTTTCTATCATATCTTCTTTCTCCTCGCCCGCCTATTTTATCATCACGCCCTTGGTTTTTCAACAGTGCTGTCCCGCCGGCTTTTCCCTAACAGCAACAGAACTTTGGTGTTTTAAAAAAACTTCATAAAATTTTTAAAATAAATGGCAAAAAATGATTAGAAAACTTAATATTTTGCGTATAAATTTTTCTTTACAATACAAAAAATAGCAGTATAATATTTCCGTTGGAAAATTCCAAATTCTTAAAATGGAGTGTGATTGACAATGAAACTTATCATTAAAAACAACTATGAAGACATGAGCGCATGGGCAGCTCAGCATATCGCCGACGCTATCAACAATCACAAAGAAGGTCGTCCTTTTGTTCTCGGACTTCCCACTGGTTCTTCTCCGCTCGGCGTTTACAAAAAACTCATTGAAATGAATAAGGCCGGAGCAGTAACTTTTAAAAATGTAGTTACTTTCAACATGGATGAATATGTTGGCCTTCCCAGAGAGCATGACCAAAGCTATTGGTATTTTATGCACGATAATTTCTTTAACCACATTGATATTCCCGCAGAAAACATCAACATCCTTAATGGTATGGCTGACGATTTGGAAGCAGAGTGCCAACGCTATGAAGATAAAATCGCTTCTTACGGCGGCATTGATTTGTTCCTCGGAGGCAGCGGCGTTGATGGACACATTGCATTTAACGAGCCTTTTACTTCTCTTACTTCTCGCACGGGAGTACGCGCTTTGACAGAGGATACTTTGATTGCAAACTCTCGTTTCTTCGATAACGATCCCGAGAAAGTTCCTCACACAGCTCTTTCTGTTGGTGTTGGTACTGTTTGCGATTCAAAACAAGTATTGCTCGTAATCAACGGTCACAACAAAGCTCGTGCATTACGTCACTGTGTTGAAGGCGGCGTTGATCACGCTTGGACAATCAGCGCTTTACAACTTCACCCGGACGGAATCATTGCTTGCGACGAGGCTGCTTGCGGTGAGTTGAAAGTTGACACATATAAATACTTTAAAGAAATTTACAAAAACGAGAGATAATTAAACTCCCTAATTTTGTCACAAATGAAAAAAGAGCAGGCAGAATTTAAAATCTGCTTGCTTTTTATATATCTTTTATTATTCTTTCCAAACGAAATTATGCTTAATAGATTCCCCGCCGTCAACAACAATGCTTTGACCTGTACAAAAAGTATTTGTTACCGTCAAAAAGAACGCCCACTGTGCAATTTCTTCAGGTGTTGCCCATTTTTTTAGCGGCGTTTCATCCATAATCTGCGACCATAGGTCTTTATCTTGTATTACGCAGTCATTGAGCGGTGTCAAAACGCCTCCCGGGTCAAGACTGTTACAAGTTGCGCCAAATTCCGCAACTCTCATTGCAACATTTTTCGTGTATGCCAACACTCCGCCTTTACTTGCGCAGTATTCCGGAAATTCCGAACCGGTGTGTGCGCTGGCAGAACCAATATTTAAAATAGATTTAATGTTTTTTTGCACACCGTATTTTTCCGTTATTTTAATAAGGGCTTTTAAATTTATTTCAATATCGTCTTCGTTTTGCGTTCCGGCATTATTTATCAAAACATTGACATCTTTGATCTGCGGATAATTGTTATAATCCCTTACATCAAGCAAGAAATGTGTGTAATCCGCACTTTCAATAGTGCTTTCGCATCTATCAATGCCTATAACTTCGTGTTTTTCTGCCAAAAACTTTTTGGCTATTGCTTTTCCTATTCCTTGTGATGTACCTGTAATTAAAATTTTCATTTTATTCACCATCCTTATTGATATAACAAAGATAATCTTTCCCTATAGAATTCTTTTTCCATTTTTGTAATATTTTGTATCCAATGGGAGAAAACAACACTTCCATAATAAGTTCTGCAACAGCTCCCGTCAAAGCGCACATTGCACATTGCAATACTGTCCAATGAAATCCGTCCCAAAAAATCGGTGCAAAGCCCACAAATACAATTATTGAAAAAATAAAATTATCCAAAAACTGTCCTATAAAAGTGGAAACATATGTTCTCGTAGCAAAAGCCAACTTTCCGTCAGGATTATTTATAAATGCTCTTCCAATTATCCAATTTAAAAAATTATTTATTATTGCGGAAGAAATAAACGCAATGGTACTGCCCAAAAGAATAAACCATGTTCCGCCGAGAATTTCATTCAGCGCCGTATAATCGTCTGCATTTGAAGGAATTATGCTTGCTACATAAAAAATAAGGCATGTAAGTAAATTTATAGCAGACGCCAAAATTGCAATTTTATTGGAAGCTTTCGGTCCAAAGTATTTCGTAATAATATCCATGCACATAAAAGACAGCCACGATATTAAAATTCCGCCATCAAGCGCAATCCAAGTGTTCTGAACGAGCGTTTTATTTGCAAGCAGATTCATACAGATTACACTTACAACAAAAAGTGTAACTACTGTTGACGGAATGCTGCGAAGCAAAATTGAAGTTTCTTCTTTTTCGCGTTTTATACAATTTATAAGTTTCATTTTTTCCTCCAAAAAGGAAATAAAAAAGGCCTTGCAAAACGCAAAGCCGCTTTTATTTTATAATTTCAAAAAGCAGTCCTGGTTTTGTTTTACGACAGGATGGTACAAACGAACTGTCGTCATCTGTTAAGATGTTATAGCATTATATTACAATATCTTTCTTTTTTCAATAGCAGTGTCGTGTAGCCTCTACGAATTTTAGTATCAATGTCGTATCACAAATCACTTGAAAATCAACCCTTAATAACTTCAAAGCAATTCCTTCATTTTGCGAGCAAGATACAACGGCATATTGGTAATATAGCCATCCTTGCGATAGCCACGTTTGGAGAAACGCACAACGTATTCAGGTTGATGCTCTGAGACATATCTCTTGAATGTCGGCGCAGACTTATCTTCTCCGCCTTTTGCTTCAATAGGGATGATGGTTGTTCCGTACTGGACTACGAAATCAATTTCACCGCTTCGCTCTGAGTAATAACGAGGAGCAACGTCATACTGTCCACAAAGTTGCTGCAGTACATAGTTTTCAGTTAAAGGGCCTTTAAACTGATAATCTGCCTTTAACAAAATTGCGCTATTATCAATACCGGCCATATGTTTTAACAAACCGGTATCAAATACAAAGAGCTTGAACTGATCTAATTTTTCAAATGCGGATAAAGGATGCTCCAACTTAGAAACGTTATAAACTCGATTTAGCATGCCCGCAGAAACAAGCCATTCGATAGCTTCTTCAAAATCGCGTGCTCTTGCGCCTTCACGTACAGCTCCATACATAAACTTTTCATTCGACTTCGCAAGCTGTGTAACGATACTGCGAAAAACCATAAGAATCCTTCCACTGTTCACTTTTCCATTATGCTTTGAAAAGTCATTCTCATATATTTGAATCAATTCTTTTTGAATCTGTGAAATCTTATTTGGATCCTTGTTTTTCACCCAAGATGAAACACATTCAGGCATACCGCCAATAATCAAGTAATTATTATACGCTTCCATTAAACGATTGTGGAAAATATCTTCAATTTGCTGTTCTTTGGTAATGCTTTGATAAAATTCAAATAGCGATTCATCAGTTGCTTTAAGAAATTCGTCAAAAGTAAGCGGTGCAATATCCAAAAGATTAACCATGCCGACAGGATATGACTTAGGTTGAGCAAGTAATGTTCCAAGTAGACTACCCGCAGCAATGACGTGATATTCATTTGCCTTTTCCTTGAAATACTTCAGAGCATTTAAAGCGGCAGGGCATTCCTGAACTTCATCGAAAATTATTAAAGTATCCTTAGGTAAAATTTTCTCTCCCGCCACCATAGACAGCAATTCGATAATACGGGTTGGATTCTTGTTTGACTCAAAAATCGATTTCAATTCATCTTCTTCATCAAAGTTAAAATAAACATAGCTTTTATAATTCGTCCTACCGAATTCTTTCATTAGCCAGGTCTTGCCAACCTGACGTGCACCACGCAAGATCATCGGTTTGCGTTCTTCGTCCCTTTTCCATTTTATAAGTTCTTCTAATGCATTTCTTCTCATCAAACTCACCTCGCAAAACTATCGCGATGATAGTATAACACATTTTTTCAATTTTTATAACGGTGTTTTAACACATTTTTTCAATTTTTTAATATCAGAATCAACACATTTTTCGTGTTTTGCCGTGGTAAATTAGACGCAATTGATTAATCGTTTGCTTTAAAAACGTCAGCTACTTCACTGATAGTTACAAAAGCTCTCGGGTCAATAGTATGAATAATTGTTCTCATACGAGATATTTGGAAGCGGTTTACAACAAAATATATAATTGTCTTCTCCGTATTGGAGTAACCACCGGTCGCCGCAATTTTTGTTGTGCCGCATTTAAATGCTTCCATAAGAGCCACACTGATTTCATTGGGATGATCTGTTATAATCATAACTTCTTTTGAGCGATCAAAACCTTCTACAACAAAATCAACGGTTTTAAGCCCTGCGGCATATGTTACAATAGAATAAAGAGGCAAAATCCAACTTTCAATCGCAAATCCACACACAATATACAAAAGCACATTGTATATCATAACAAACGTTCCGACGGTAATATTTAATTTCTTGGCAAAAATAACTGCCATAACTTCAACACCGTCTATTGCTCCGCCATAACGTATTGTCATACCGCTGCCGACACCGGAAATCAATCCGCCAAAGAGTGCGCACAAAAGCAAATCTTCGCCTGCAAGCGGAGATGCAATGCTTACATCTACAGGCAAAACATCTGTTATAAGCCATGCGGCTGTTGAATATACCGAAACGGCAAATATGGAATATATTGTAAATGTTGCCCCTTGTTTTTTTAATCCGAATAAAAAAAGCGGCACATTTAAGATTACCAAAAAGAGAGATAACGACATATACTCCGGAGTAAACTGCGAAAGCAGAATCGATGTTCCCGAAATTCCGCTGTCGTAAAGGTTTACCGGTGCCAAAAACAATGTAACTCCAAAAGCATTTATGCAGCCGGCAATGAGCAAAAAAATAAAATTTTGCCATCTGAGTTGTTTAATATCTGAAAATATATCTTTAAACATAATTAGTTCTCTTTCTTTAAATACTATTTGTTATCTGCCATATTATATCATATTTTTAAAATTTTCTGTATATTCTTCAATTGTTTACCAAACAAACGGAATTATTCTGTGTTTAACTCGTTTTTTATAGTCTGTATATCCTTCAAGCCCTTCTGAAAGCACTTTTTCTTCGTTGATTATTCTGACCGCAATTACCGGAATGTATGGTAAAAAGCAAAGAAATGACCACCACGAACCGAGTACTATCGGAATTGCTAAAAAGAGCCACAAAGTTGCAGCGTACATCGGGTGACGAACAATTCCGTATAAACCTGTGTCTACCACTTTTTGGTTTTCTTGGATTTCTATGGCTCTTGAAAGATATACGTTTTCTCTCATAACTTCAGCATATAAAGCGTACGAGACAAGGAGTACAACAGAAGCTATGGCTACTACCCAATTCGGAATGTGCGACCAACAAAAACGAAAATCAAGTCCCGCAACAATAAAACCTGCCAAAAACAAAACTCCCGAAATTGCCACAACGCCCTTTTGCGTAGATTCGTCTTCTTTTGCATTGAGTCTTTTTTCAAGAAGCTCAGGCGATTTTATAAATAAAACTATTCCGAGAATAAGTATAGGAACAAAGAGCAGTGCTATAAAAAGCCATGCGTTTGTATATGCAAAAGTGCCTGCCGGGAGGAATAAAAGCATTCCGACAATTAAAAGCCCAAATATAAATTTTGCGATTGCTTTAAGTAAAAGTTTCATTGCTGGTCCTCCTAAATTATCTCCGGTATAAATCGCACATATTACATTCAGCCAACAAATATTTGTGCCCAATAAATTCCGTAACCAATATTAACATCGCTCATTCCTATACCAATTTTTGTAAAACTTGCATTAATCATATTAGCATAATGCCCCGGGGAATTTTTCCAACCCTCGACAACAGAAGCCGGTGAACCATATCCCGCAGCGATGTTCTCTCCAAAAGAAAAACCGGGAATTCCAAAAATATCAAAAACAGTAAAACAGCTTGTGCCGTTTGGTCTTGTATGACTGAAATTTTGAGAATAATTCATTTCCAAAGCTCTCATTGTTGCCGCATTGCACAACTGTTCATCTAAAACAACAGGTGCCACTCCTGCTTGTTTGCGTATTTCATTAACTAAATTAAGTACTTCCAAATAATATTCCATATTATCTGCTGCCACAGACTTGCTTTCGTCCATAAGTTCTGCATCTGTCGCTGAATATCCCGATGTATCGAATTCTTCATAACTGTAGCTGCTATACGCTTTTTTTGATCCATCTGAATATATTGAATAATAAGTAATAGTTATTGTCGTCTTTTTTAATCCGTATTTATAATTTTCTACACCGGAAACTGTCGATTCTTGTGTATAATCTACCACAAACGGAGCTTGTGTGGGGGTTACAGTAGGTGTTTGGGTTGGCATAGCAGTTAATTTTTGTGTCGGGTTCTCAGCCGGCTTTGTTGTCGGTGCTTTTGTCGGTGCTGTCAATGGTGTCGGCGTCGGTAGTGTCGGCGTCGGTAGTGGTGTTAGTTTATGAGTAGACACTGTCCCTTGCGTTTCGGTTGGAATTACAGTGGGTTTCTGTGTATGCAACGGAGTCGGTGTCAGCATCGTAGTTGTCGTTGGTCTTTCTGCTGTTTCTTTTGTCGGCGTAATCAACTCGTCTGTCGGAATTACAGTACTCTCCGGTGTTTCTGCATATGTATACGCAGAAGGTTTATATGTTTCTTTTTGAGATGCATAATGGTTTTGTTTTTCTGCACACCCTACAAGAATAAAAAACATCGAAACAATCAATATAAACTCATATATTTTTCTTTTCATACTATTTCCCTCTAACTCAATGACATATTACACCTATAGCATATAACAAAAAAACATTCTTGTGTCAAGACAAACCGTCATATATAATAGAAAAAGAAAATACGCAAATGTAAGGAGACTCTACAATGCAAGTTATCATAAAACATTTCAGCGAATTAACGACAGAAGAACTTTTTGAAATATATAAACTGCGCTCGGCGGTGTTTGTAGTTGAGCAAAACTGCGTTTATCAAGACATCGACGAAGCTGATAAATCGGCATATCACTTATATTTAAAAGATGCCGACGGAATCCAAGCGTACCTTCGAGTTTTGCCGAAAGGTGCGCGTTATGAGGAAGTTTCTATTGGCAGAGTTATTTCCGTAAAACGCAGATGCGGACTTGCAACATGGCTTTTGAAAGAAGCAATCTTAGTTGCAAAAGAAAAATTCGGCGCAAAAACTTTGGTAATCAGCTCGCAAAAGTACGCAATACCTGTGTACGAAAAAGTAGGTTTTGCGCAATGTTCCGGCGAATATATGGAAGACGGTATTCCGCACGTGCGTATGTCTTTAGATATAAATGAAACGCTCGAAGCAGAAGAACAAGAAAAAACAAATGTCAGCATGAATGACATTATGGCAGAGTTTGCCGATTGTATGAAAAACGGAGCTGCGGCTGATTCAGAAGAAGCTCAAGCTCTCGTGAAAAAGCTTCAAAATCATATTTCGGAGAATTATTACACTTGCACAAATGAAATTCTTGCCGGTCTTGGACAGATGTATGTCCTTGATGAGCGTTTTAAAAGAAACATTGATAAAAACGCAGAAGGCACTGCACAATTCATTTGCAATGCCATAGAAATTTTTTATAAAAATAACTGATTTAATTACAATGGTCTGTTTTGCGCGTATTTTTCTTTGTCAGCGTTTCAAATAACGAAAACCCTATCAAAACAACGACCACCACTGCAAGTGCATACCAAAGATATTTTGTATACCAACAATGTTCTTTGGTCCACAAATCAACAGCCTCATCGCTTCCAGAATATTCACTACGCCAAATAGTTATGTGCATTTTCGAAACAATCAATGCAGCAGGAATAAGGAACATATTTCTGAGTCCGGGAATAATTAAATTATTTCTCTCCTCTTTTTTCTTAATAAAGAAAACAAAAAAACTTATTATATTTGCTAAAAGACATGCAACTCCAAGAAGTAAAATTATCGGACATAGAATAGAGATTTCATTTGGATTACAGTCAAAATATGGTGCAATTATAAATAAAACTCCTGCAATAACTGTTAAAGAAACCTGTATTAATGTTAATTTTTCTCGTGTTTTATCAATAGGTGTACTTGGTTCTTTGATAATTTTGCTGTTGGTAATCCACGCAATATATGGTTTTTTACATAAAAAATAAACAAGAACAAGAATTAAAACAATTCCGCCGAAGAAATTTGTAAAATAACTATCCACTGTTACGACACTTTCTATATAATCCGAGGTAATCAATATTAGCGGAAGGGAAAAAAGCACAACAGCAATAATTACGAAAAATGAAGCAAAAGAAAGATTCCCTAATTGATTATTAAATTTTATTATCAATTTTTCTTCTGCTGATTCAAATAGTTCATTATCATTTTTTATGTCTTTCGTCTGACTTACTGCGAGAATTGTAATAACAAACGCACATACTTCAAACAAAAGCATTACTGCAAAACCAATAATAGGCCTATAAAAACCGTAAGAAATTCCGAACATACAAACAAGCCCTACAACTGCATTCGCCAACGAAATCCATATTAGTTTTTTAAAATCGGAAAGTGTTTTGGTTAGAAGATTCTTAATCTGTTTTTCTACTCTTGGTTCTTTCTTTTCTGCTGATGTTTTTTCCAAGATACGCTCACCTTTCAAAAGCTCGTCACAAGTGACGCCGAACATTTCGGCTATAGCAGGAATAAGTGATAAATCCGGGGCACACTCATCACGCTCCCAACGACTAACTGCTTTGTTAGATACATTTAATCGATTTGCAACTTCTTGCTGCGTCATACCTTTTGTTTTTCTTAGTGCAGCTATAAATTGTCCTATAGTATTTTTTGACATATAAACCCTCCTGATGAAAGCTATTTTCGAACTCATTCTACAAAATTGACATCAAAAATAACAGCCCACATACCGAAAATTAGTCTCGCAAAGTGAGAAATTACATTTTTCCGTTTTGTCCGTCTGCTTCTGACTTTCCCAACAAGTATAAAAATGCTATAGCAGGTATCCTAAAAATCGGTACTTCTGTTTCATGTTTTGTTATACCAAAATCATGTAATTGTTTAGTTATCAAAAAAGCATTTGTGACCTTTGATTTTTCATCCTTTGCAGGTAGTTATACTATTATACTTACATAACTGCCCGGCTGTTATATAAGTATAATAAAACATTTGGCTTCTAAGCATTTTTTCTTATTGCTTCTTCATCTGTCTTAAAAACATCAGCACCGCCAGCACCAATAAACCTACGGAATATCCGAGAACCCAAAAAATGTGTGGAAAAATTCCTCCAAAATCTCCGGCAAGCACGGCACGTTCCATTTCTACAGCGTGAACAAACGGAAGTGCATAAGCAATCTTTTTAAACACTCCTCCCACCAGGTTAAGGTCAAACCAAACACCCGAAAGCCACGCAGAAAGATTTGTAAGCAGCGCACCACAGATTCCACCGACTTGTTTATCATTAAGAATACTACCGAAAAGCAACCCCAATGCAATGTATAATATCGAAACGGGAATTATAAATATAACTGCATACAAAATGTTAATCGTAACATTCAGTCCGAGTATAATTGCCGCGATATAGCAAATAACGCACTGCGCTACTGCAATCGGTATAATCGGGAGAGTGTAACCGAGAATGAAATCTACAGGTGTAAGTGGTGTAGTGTACAAGCGTTGTAATAACGAGCTTCCTCTGTCCTTTGCAATAATTGTCGCGGAAAATAATGTCATAAATGCCAAACCGAAAACCG
>SVJD01000042.1 GCA_015069165.1 Oscillospiraceae bacterium | reverse complement strand
ACGTAGGTTACTTTACCAAGTGGGGCGACGGTGCACACGACTTTAATCCTATTGCAGATTTGACCGTTACCGAGATATATGAATTTTTGCGTTATCTTGATGCTCCGAAGTGCGTTATAGAAAAAGCTCCATCTGCGGCACTCTTTGACGGACAGACCGATGAAACGGAAATGGGCGTAACGTATGCCGAGCTTGACAGTTATCTTTCCGGCGGCGATATTCCTGAGGAGAAGAAGATAATCGTTGAGCGCATGCACAGGACAAGCGAACATAAAAGGGAAGGAACAGCTGTTTATACGGATCAATAAAAGTATAAGCGCGGATTCTTAGAAAAGAAAGTGTGTAGATATGGCAAAAAGTATTCATATTATCAATGAAGATGAAGATATGATTGCGTATGGAGTACATAAAGAATGTTTGAGGAGTTGGCTGCCGTTTCCATTTTGAAAATAATAAAAAAATCCCTGTTTCTTCCCGATATATTCCCTAATAATTCCCTTTTATAGTGTAAAATATTGATAAAGAAAAAAGTAGCCTTGCGGCTACTTTTCGGGAGCAGTATCAATTAAGGCTTTTACGGTTGCTTTGACGACCTCTAATGAGCGTTCATCGCAATCCGAGAGCATACGGAGGAGATTTTCTACTTCGGAATCTTTGGACGGCTTCTCGGGGTAGAAAATCAAATCCGGAGATATTGACAGTTCTCGGATCAGTTTGTAAAGAAAATCAAAGCCGGGCTTCTTTTCCTCGTTTTCGATTCTGTATAAGTATCAATGACAAAAAGCCACGAGGACACGCACCAATGAAAACCGCTTGGGGACGATTACTTATTTGTCATTGTGGCAAAAAGTTCAACAGACGGGTATGGAATCGTCAAAACGGAGTTTCTAATCCCGCATACCTCTGTTACAGTTCAACCAATCACGGTACGATACAACAGCAGAAAAATCACGGAATATCTACGGAAAGTTCGATTCACCTATGATACCTGAGTGGAAGTTGAATATGATGGCAGTTCGTATTTTCAGCGAATACATAGCGGATGCCGATAAGGTAATAGATAAAGCAAAACTTATCCCTCTGCTGAGTAATCGGCAGAGGGATTTTTATATATTTATTGAAAATTGTTCGCAAATCGGTATAATTAAATTAAGAGGTGATTTTTATGTGCTATTTCCTTTATGGTGCAATCAACGATGGAATAAATACTGATGATTATGAGAAAACAATAAAAGATACTGAATACCACTTCAGTTTTGGTAATATTGAATCCGTAAATAAATGCGTTGAAAGCTGCGACAGCAGTTATAGAATCACTCTTAATCATTGCGATTGCGATACTGCCATAGGTCAAAAACATACCAACAAAAAAGGGCTGGAAGAACTAAAAGATTTACTATTGAATTTACAAAATGTTCGTGGAATAAAATATGTTTTAATAAGTAAGAACTGGTGGAAAGAAACTAATAGCAAACAAGAAACAGTTCATATTCAAGAGATGGATATTCTACATTTTCTTGCAAATATGGAAGATAACTGTTTGTATAAAATAGAGCTGTATAAAAAATACTATTAAACCGCTATGTAGCGTGACGATATTGTAATAAAGTTTCCCTCTTTTGCAGATAGCACCACAGGCTGCAATAAAGGAAATGAAGTAATCGGAAAAATCCTGTGAAAAGGCAAACCGCCTTATAACACAATAGGCAAAACAAAATATAAAATTGACCTTGCAAAAGAAATTTTGCAGGGTCTTTTTTTACGCTCAAAACCTTGCAAAATGGCATTGAAATAGGGATTTCAGGGATAATAACCCCGAAAAATTGGTATTTTTTGTAGTTTTGTCGGAAAACTTGATAAAATCTCTATTTTCACAACTTTTTCCGAAATGATAAACGGCTTTGCCTTTTTCGTGATAAAAGGTGATAAAAGGTATTGCCCGAAAACAATTGCAAGAGAATACAAAAAATGATACAATAACAGCAATAATATACAGGTATTTGCATAACAAACAGAGAGGGAGTTTTATTATGAAAAAAACAATTCGAATAATGGCAATTATAGCTGTTGTACTTGCGGGGTTATCTCTAATACTTATTATTGCTTCCATTCCTTTTCAGAGTATGATTGCCCGCGTAGTTTATGGATGTCCCGAAGAATTTGTAGAATTATTGCCTAGATTTCCGCTTGTTTCCTTTTTGGGCTGTTTTTTGCGTACTGCTTGTATAGCTCTGTTGATTATTTGCTGTGGAAATACGAAAGGTGAAATTTGGCTGGAATTGATTGTGATTGGGTGTTTGGTAATTATTTTACCTTCAATAAACCAAATTACATGGATGTCGTATAACGAATTACTGGGAAATATGAGCCAATACCTTGCTGCTGATTCTGTGGTCACAAATATTGCTGATTTTTGTTCAATTCCTTCCGATTGGGGGCAGGCACTTGCTTATGTGACTTGTGGTATGAGCATTGTATATAAGAAAATTAACATAAACAAAAAACTTGTGGTAATAAATGAAGAAATTAATCTTTAATACATGTACTTTTTATGCTTTTGAAAATTGTTATAATAAAAGTGAAAGGCGATGAATATGAAAAAAACAATCATTATTTTGGGTTCAATAATTTTTGTTTTTCTGGCTGTATTCTTCTCGCTCTATTTTATTTTAACCGCTCCTAAAAACGCAGATATTTTTACTGTTGACAAATATGCCGAGTATATTCAAAACGAGAATTTTCAAATAGAACATAATGTGATTATCCAATCCGATGAACCACTTGCTAAAGCACTTCCTGTTTCCGTCATGGAACTAATATCGGACGTTTAATTTGCTTGTTTCAATAATATGAATTTTATTAACTTAGTTTAAACTTTGTTTTCAGTGGTGTATAACCGATTGCATAACACCTGTGTATATGTTATATTGAACTCAATGAAAAAATAAAATACCAAGGAGGAATATGTATGAATATTCGCAGAATAGTTGCGTTTGTTGTATGTGTATTTATTTTGTTAGGAGCCGTAGGTTGCAGTGAGGGAGCATATGACAATAAAATCAAGTCGAATGAAGCTTATCTTTCAGAAGAAATCATTTCCGATGCAGAAAGCTTATCCAAATTACCTGAAAATCGCAAACTTATTCAGACCGTCAATATGTGGGTGGAAACAGAAAATTTAGATACTGTTCTTAATCAGATTGACAGTCGCATTGCAGAATTGGGCGGCTACACGGAAAAATCCGATATACAAAACGGAAGTGCTTACAGCGGAGCAAGATACCGCAGTGCAAATGTAACCGTGCGTATTCCGGCGAAAGATTTGGATTCTTTCATAGATAAAATAGGTGAGGTTACAAATATTGTTTCTTCAGAAAAGAAAGTAGAAGATGTTACTTTAAATTATGTAGCAACAGAAAGCCGCATGAAAGCTTTGCAGGCAGAGGAAACACGATTGTTGGAATTGATGTCCGGTGCAGAAACAATGGACGACTTATTGACCATTGAGAAGCGTTTAACCGAGGTGCGTACGGAATTGGAACAGGTAACTTCGGCTTTGAGAGTATTTGACAATCAAATAGATTATGCAACAATTTGTTTAAATATTGAGGAAGTAAAGGAATATACCGATGTTAGCGAGCCTAAATCTGTTTGGGAGAGAATAGGAAACGGTTTAAAAAAGAGCCTGAAGTCTGTTGGAAATTTCCTTGTAGAGTTTTTCGTTTTCGTAATAGTGTCAATTCCTTATGTATTATTGATTGCAGTGGTTCCCGCAGTGGTGTTGTTAATCATTTGGATCAATAAACGTAAAAAAAATAAGAAGAGAACAGAAGAAGAAAAAAGAAAGAACGATAATTTACAAGATTGATTAACCTTTAAGAAGTTTAAAATGAATTTTATTAAATCTATCAAAAATTTAACACTGACAGAAAAAGTAATCTGGATTTCTTCTTTGATTATAATTTTTATATCATCAATGGCTTTGCCCGATAATGATTGGTTGTCGATTGCAACATCTCTTGTTGGAGCTACAGCTCTGATTTTTGTGGCAAAAGGTGATCCGATCGGGCAGCTTTTATGTATATTTTTTTCGCTCTGTTATGCAGCTGTTTCCTTTAAATTCAGATATTACGGAGAAATGATTACTTATTTGGGAATGTCGGCACCATCGGCCTTGTGGGCACTGATTTCGTGGCTTCGGAATCCGTATTCCGAAAGGGAAGTTAAGGTTGCAAAAATGACAGCTCGCAAATGGATGTATTTATCTATCGGAACTATTTTAGTTACGGTTGTTATGGGTGTGATTTTAGCAGTTTTCAATACTCCAAACCTTATTGTCAGTATAATATCTGTGACAACAAGCTTTGCGGCTTCAATGCTTACAATTTTGCGAAGTCCTTACTATGCATTGTTTTATGCAGCAAATGATATTGTTCTTATTGTTCTTTGGATTTTGGCAACAATTGTAAATATAGGATATTTTCCTATGATAATATGTTTTTCAATATTCCTTGTGAATGATATATACGGTTTTATTAATTGGCGCCGAATAAGAGAAAAACAAAACTGTAACGCATAAAAATACCCTCTTTACCGGATATCCGGTAAAGAGGGTATTTCGCATTTTAGATAAACTACATATTATCCCTCATAAGCGCGAGCAGAATCACCGTATATCATCATTGCTTTTAAGAAATCAGCAAGCTCCGCATTCGTAGAATTTTGGTTTTTCTGTGCAGCAGATTCTATACTGAATAAATATTGTCCGCTTATATTTACTCCTTGTGAATTATAAACAGTAAATCCTACAACATCACTCATGTTTTTCGCCGTCAATTTATCGAAAACAAAACTCATGTTTTTCACACCGTTAGCTCCTTGAGTTTCTTCGAAATCTCTGATTACACTAATCAAGTTGCCATCTGAGTCAGTCGCTCTTACAGTTACGCCTGTCATTGATGTAGGTATGCTGAAATATCCCATAATGTCAACTTTACTTTCTATAATCAAGCCGATTCGTGTCCACACTGCATCGCCGACAGAACTCGGTTTAGATTCGGAATTAACCAATTCCCTCAATGTCTGTGTTCCCCAAGCAGCTTGCTCTGTTGTCAAAGCTGCATTAACAAGATTTTGGCTGTTATACTTAGTATAAAGCTGTGCATAAGAACCGTAATTAATCAAATCTACAAGCAATGTTTTTAATTTCGGATCAGTTGTAGTTCTTAATTGCTCATACGCATAACCTGCCACGCTGAATTCATAACTTTCACTCGCACATACTTCTCCGTCCTTTTCGGCATATAAAATTGCTGAAATACTATCATTCATTCTTTGTATAGGCACATTTTTAAATGTAAATGCATAGCAATCAACGCCGTCAACAACAGAAACATTAGGCAACAATTCGTATGTTTCATTGTCAAATTCTGCTTTGATTATCGGATTTGTAAATCCGCCCGCTTCAAAAGAATCTTTTTTTACGAGTAACACCGCATCTATTGCATTTGCAAGATGCAACATACCTCCGTCTATTGTTAACTCGCCCGGAATTGTATTTGAAATTTCGATATTATCAATTTCAATTTTTTCATTTCTCGTACCAAAGGCGAGGGCAGACTCTGTAGAAACGAGAGCGTTTGATACAGTTGAAAGGGTAGAACCATTTCCGTCTTGAATCAATACATTGCTGTAATAATTCTCTGTGTATGAAGTATTGAGAGTAGGAACTTTGGCATTGGAGCAAACAAGCGTAGCGAAAAGTTTGTCGTTTGCATAGAAATTAATTGTTCCTGCACCATCATCAGTTACTCTATATGTGTTGAAATCATTGAGATTGTCAACTACATTATAGAAATATTGACCGCTTACAGCAAGCTGTCCGCTGCTGTTGAGGTATTTTACAAATATTTCAATACATGGAGTATTGTTTATCGTTCTGAATGAGAATCCTATACCTGTCGTTCCGGTTGTACTGTTTGCACTGTCGCCTCGAACTCCGTCGTTTTCAAAGAATACAATGTTATTTGCTCTGGCGGAAACATTTTCTTTACCATATTTAATATAGAATCCTGCGAAATTATTTGCATCGGAGTCCATTTTGAGGTCGAGGGTAATTTGGTTTTCTCCTGTCCATCTGTTGTCGGAATAGAATTGCGCAAAGCCTTCCATTCTTGCGGTCAAGTCGTTTGTTATATATATATGACTTGAACTGTTACCGACTGTATGTGTGAATTTTTCTCTGAAAGGTGAAACACCTTTTATGAGTTGCATATTTTTAATGTCGTTATCAAAATCATATGCATAACTGTCCGATGTAACTCCTGTAGCGCCACTGAAAGCACCTGACGCAGAAGCGGCAGTTGATGATACCGGTTTAAAATGATCAGCTGAGATAACGAATGATTTACTGTCAGATCCGGCACTTTGAGTAGAATAATAACGCATATAATTAAGCTCATATATACTGTTATCATAGTTTTCTTGTAAATTATTGTATTCTGCAACCAAGAAAGTTGATTCAAAATGATTATCTGCAAAATTCCATTTTTGAGGACTGATTGTTCCGTTAGCTGTAGCACCAACCACGCAGAAAGAAATGTCTATACTGCGGAAATATTTCTTCCACTTTCCTTCTACAGGATTTATAAAACTGTTTTTGTTTACACGCACGGTAGCCTCTGCTAAGTTACCTGTTTGAGCGGCAGCACTGGAACGAGTAAACTGCAATGAACGATAACAGTCTGCAAATCTGTTTCCGATTACAGAAATATTAATCCTCGAACAATCATTGCCAAGGCTGTTTTGGTCGAAATTAAAATATATTGCATAAACAGAGTGTTCATTACCGCAACGAACAAAATCATTGTTAAGGTAAGAAATATTTGCAGCGGTACCGGATGTAATTCCCTTTACATAGTTTCTTGCTGTGCCGCAATGCTCAAATCTGTTTCCGATAACAGAATAAACCGCATTTCCTGCAACACTGCTTGATACTTCATCAGTAAAGTCAAAAACAATTGAATATCCGATGATATAGTTACTATCAATAACAAGACCGTTTGCATTTTTGGCAGCAATAGCTCTTGTTTTGCCTTTATCTCCATTTGCATCTTGGTTAATCGTAGAACGCAAATAATTGTTTTTAACTAATCCTTTAACTTGTGCACCTGAATAGGCATGAACCACAGATGCATAAGTACTTGATGTACCATCTCCGCCGCCTGTTATGATATTGTTCTGAATATCAAGTGTCTGTTCGTGTGTTGCACGTGTGGCAACAGCAGAAGTATCATTAATATATATCGGACCATTTGCGGAAGTACCTTCAATAGTAAATCCTTTTACTGTAACGGAAATATTGCTTGCATTTTCAAAAACAAAGCCGCCGTCAATTACTGTTTCGGCTTTTCTTCCTGCTAAAGACCAGTTTGGCGTTTTGATATCAACTGCCGATACATCATAGTTATTTCCAAGTAATGTTACATTCTTATTGAATACAACTTCATTTGAAGAATAATTTCCCGGTGCAAAATACACTGTGCATTTATCGATTGTATTTGCCTTTGCAGCAACTTCTGAAACAGTAGCATAACCTTTAGTTCCTTTCGACACGAAAAGTACATCTTTACCATCGTAAAAAGCAACTGTTCCTGTAGATGCACTGCCTATATCATCATCAACATAGAGCACCGAGCTGTCAGTATTGGCTGTAGCTGTTTGTTTGTAAATATAAACAGGATAAACATCGCCTGCTGTAGTTTTTAAATAATATACCGTTCTGCCTCCACTTATGCTCGCAAGCGCCAATGTTGCCGTTTCTCCACGTGAAGCATACGGATTTGTATAGAAGTTGCCGGCAGAAGTTGTTAAGCTTAAAGTATCCCCGTTTACTAATATTTGGTATGCCCCGTTAGCAAAATATTGATTAACTACCGAGCCTGTCGCTGTAACAGTAGGCTGGGCAATAGAAGTATTTGTTATAACAGCTTGTATTGTGCAAACATGGTTTCCTTTTCCGTCTTTGAAGTAAATACCAAAGCAGTTTTTTGACTGGTCTAAAGTAACGGTCACAGAAGCAGAACTACTTCCTGTACCTATCAAAGTTCCTCCATCATACACATCATAAGTAACACTGGTTCCTAAAGTAAAGTTAAAAGTATAAGTGCTTGCAGAAGTGGATGCATTAAATACTTTACCACTTTCATCCAATCCTGTTGTCAAACCGGCTGTTGTATGGGGTTTAAAATTACAATATGCTATATGAGGGGAGTGGTCAGATGTTCTACGACCGTCTACACCCTCTACAGCCACATGGAACTCTTTAACATCTACATATCTGTTTGCAACAAAAATATGATCGAGAGAGCCTGTACGGTCAGCAAATCTTGTATAATCGGCAACAGATGCGCCGTCGTTAAATAAAGCTACAGCTGATGCACTATCATCCTTTTTATAAGCAGTAAGTTTTTCTAAAGCTCCTTCTCCGTCACTAAAACTTGTATTGAAGTCGCCCGTAATAAAGAAAGGACAAGTAGATGCTGCGTTTGTTTTTACAATATGTTGTGCTAAAATTCGGCACTGGCTGACACGGTCTGCTGCAGGTGTACTGCCGTTTACAGTTAAATGTGTGTTATAGAGATAAAAAACTTGACCTGTAGTTTTATCTCTTAATTGTACCCAATGGAACCAACGTGAAGTATCTGTAACTGTATATGTCTTTCCGCCGTAAGCAGAGGTGTCCGTGTAAGTCTTGTATTGTTGATAACCGCTTGTTACAAGCTCAAATCTGTCTTTTTTATACATAATCATAAGACCGTTACCAATTCTCATTAAATTGGAGTTGTTTGCTTGTGTATCCAAACGAACAGAAGAATATTCGGTAAGATTAGAACTTAAATAACTCGGCCAATTATGTGTAAAAGTATCGTATGGTACTGATACTTCTTGAAGTCCGATGAGATCGGGGTCGTACGCTTTTATCATTGTAGCAACTTTCGCCATACGATCGCCGTAAGCTTCATAATTTTGTGTAGAGCCATTATGAGCCAATACATTATAACTCATTACAGAAATGTCTGTTTGCTCAAGCGGCTGATACAAAGTATCTACAGGAACATCGCTTGATACCGGATTTCCGGGTGTATCGGCGCCTGTCCAACCCATGATGTCTTCAACTGCGGCGATAAGCTCTTTGGAACGAGATGCATGTACCGATTTCAAAGGGTGCCAGTTATAACCTCTGTCGCCGGTTGACATGGTAGTTAACGGTTTATAATAAATATCTTTGTGACCGGCATTGTTAAGTTCCTTTACAACTGTGCTGATGATGGATTGATAAGTAGTATCATTAAGACCGTATGTGTAAAGAATTGTTGCCTCGGGATATGCTGCACGAACTTGTAAAATAAAATTCTTGCAACCTGTTTTAAAATCTGCATCAGTTACGTTAGCTGAAGCTTTATCATAGCTGCCCAGGTTAATTACAATTATGTCGGGATTGTATTGTGTATGGTCATAATTTACAGATTGTTTTTGACGATAATCAAGATATTCAAAGAATGCAGGTGCTATATGAGATGTGGTTTTGTTACCGTTACTTACAATACCTCGGCCGCCACCATGTGTCAAAGCTACAGTCATATTTTCCGCACCAAAATAATCTGCTGTCAAAGCAGTATAAGAAAGAGTACTGTCTTCTTTGGCTGTTCCGGGGTCTGCTGTTGTAAATGTCTCTTGTAAAGAGCCGTAACCGGCGGTAAGATTATCACCAATGAAAAGCATTTTTCTTTCGAAATATTTTTGCGTTTCTTTAATTTCGCTACCTGCGTCAAGCTGTATCTTACTAAGGCCGATAATGGAGTAATAACTGCTTGTTCGTTTAATAACTTTAATAGTATGAGTTCCTTTTTCAAGACCGGAGGCGAGAGTAATACTCGTTTCTGTTTCGGGAACGGCAATATCTTTTGAAAGTACACCGTCAACATATATTTTGATGTATGCTGTTTGTGTGGTACTTCCGGCAGTGTGCAACGTAGATTTCAATGTCGCTGTTGCACCCGTTCCGTAGAAAGTAAATTGAAAACCGGAATTACTCCAGGAAAAATAGTGGGTGCCGTTTTCGGCAAAAGTTCTGCCAAAAAACTTAACATCATTTTCCAAATCGAGAGTAGGTGCTGTTGTATTTGTTACAGCGTTCACTTGAATCGGAATAAAATAATTTGCATATGTGCCGAGAAAAACTATAATAGCACACAGAGCAGTAAACAAGCGTTTACATCTGTTAGACATATATATCACTCCTAAAAAAATACTGATGAAATTTTATCATATTCATGGCTGTAATTCAATAAAAAACTTTAACTGAGAACAGAAAAATTTTCGTTTTTTTAAAAGAAAGTATAACACCGGAAACCGTCACTAATGCAATAGTAAACCACACATCAAACGCTGAAAATAATTTCTGTAATAAAGAAAAAATCCCTATGGAAACATTGTATCAAAGATTCCATAGGGAGATGGTCGGGATGACAAGATTTGAACTTGCGGCCTCTGCGTCCCGAACGCAGCGCTCTACCAAACTGAGCCACATCCCGCGGTTGTCACAGCTCCGTATTCTACCACTACAGATAGTTTTAGTCAACTGTTTTTTGATAAAAATATATTTTTACAAATATGCTTCAAAATGTTAAAATAGCGCTAATAAAGGAGAGAAATGTTATGAATACAAAATTTATAAAAATTATACTTATTATTCTTACATCTGCAATTCTTCTGCTTTCGGGTTGTGTAAATGTTGATCGTAATAATAATTCACAAAACACAAAGAAAGAGGTTATTATGGCAAAAAGACAATTAAAAGATTTTACAACCGACATTCAGACAACGGAAAAAGAAAATTATACAACCGTTAAAACATCAACCGGACTTGAATATACGGCAGAAGGTTATAAGTCGTTAAAAGATGGTAAATTTGCTGTCAAAAATGATTTTACTATTACTTTTGAAGACGGAATGTTTGCAGATCCTTTTAACAGATACACCATTTGTTATGAGTCATCAAGACCGCTTAAGGGAACTGTTTCTTACGAAGAAAACGGTAAACTCAAAACAGAATACTTTTTCCTGGAAGCAGGAAAGGATACTTTCAGCTGTCTCATTGAAAATTATTTATCCGGCGGGAAAGGTATAAATATTAAGTCACTTACTTTTGAGTCTTTAAGTAACAGAAGCGCAGATTTTGTACTTTGCGATTTAACTTGTGAGGAGTATAAAGTATACGCAGACAACACGTACTATATAAATAATGACAGATTTAAAGTCGGAATACGCCTTCTCTGGGGTGGGGGAATCAATTATATTTCTGACAAGAAGAATCCCATAAAAGACCTTGATAATTTAATCAACCAAGCAGACGAAGGGAGACTCGTTCAGCAATCGTATTACGGCACACAAGGCAATCACGAATATAAACCGGGATTTTACAATAATGCCCAATGGTCATATAATCCCGTACAAGGCGGAGATAAAAACGGAAACCACAGTAGAATTGTTGATATTGTTGTAGAAGATTATTCCGTATACATAAAGGCACAACCGCAGGATTGGTCCCTTAATAATTCTTTAACACCCAGCTATATGGAAAATTGTTATACGATTTTTGCTGATTATATAAGAGTGGACAATAGATTTGTTGACTTTTCCGGTTGGCAGCACAGAGATGCACATCAAGAATTGCCTGCATTTTATACAGTAAGTTATTTAGACAAATTTACATGGTATGAAGGCGAAAAGCCTTGGGAAAATGATGCGTTATCATCTAGAAATAATTTGAGATTTTGGGGTGACCCTCAATATTCCGATGATTGCAGCTTTGCCTTAAAAGAAGACAACACAGAAACATGGTGTTCGTGGACAAACAGTAAAGATGATTACGGAATAGGATTGTACGTTCCTAATGTGGAGTTGTTTTTAGCAGGAAGAAATGCGTATAATGCTTCGAAAGATTCTTTTGACGGTGCGTGCAATTATGTGGCACCGATAAATACACTTAAATTGGTATCTTTTGAGCCTCTTGAGTACAGTTATTTGATGGCAACCGGCTCCGTGGATGAAATCAGAGAGATATTTAAAACGAATAAAGATTTTGCAACAAATGCTTCGTTTGATTCTTAATAACAAAGGCGGCTTTTTGTTTAGCTTAAATTCTTGATTGTTTAAGTCCTTTTATAATAGTGCTTTTTGCTTCCGCTGCCATTTCTTTGTTTGCAGGCGGTACGTTTTCCAAGCGGTACGGTATGCCAAGGTCTTTGTATTTATGGACTCCTAATGTGTGATAGGGAATAACATCCAATGCCTTTACATTATGCAATTTTCCGATGAATTTACCAAGTTCAAGTAAATCTTCCTCGTTGTCTGTAATGCTTGGAACAATTACGTGACGAATCCAAACCGGCACATTTTTTGCGTCAAGATATTTTGCAAAGACTAAAACCTTTTCGTTGCTTTTTCCTGTAAGGCTTTTATGCTTGTCGGGGTTAATTTGCTTGATATCCAACATAACTAAATCAGTATATTCTAAAAGTTTGTCAAAATTTTTTACTTCTTCGGAATT
>SVJD01000041.1 GCA_015069165.1 Oscillospiraceae bacterium | reverse complement strand
GAGCTTGCAAAATCAGCTCAGAAAAAAGGCTTTTCGTGTATTATTGCAGCAGCAGGCAAGGCAGCACACCTTCCCGGCGTAATTGCGGCATATACTACACTTCCTGTTATCGGAGTACCGATTAAGAGCGACGCTCTCGACGGAATGGACGCACTTCTTGCAATTGCTCAAATGCCTCCCGGAATTCCGGTTGCTACTGTAGCAATAAACGGTAGCGTAAATGCGGCAGTTTTGGCGGCACAGATAATGGCAGTTAAGAGCAAAGCATTACAGATAAAATTAAAAGAGTACAAGCTTGAGCTTGAAGAAAAAGTAGAAAAGAAAAACGCACAGCTTCAGGAGGTAATAAAAAATGGCTAATTATAAAGACGCAGGTGTAGATGTAGAGGCAGGTTACGAGGCGGTACGCCTTATGAAAGAACACGTAAACAAAACTTTCAGAAAAGAAGTTTTGACAGGACTCGGTGGTTTCGGTTCACTTTTTGAACTCGACCTCAGCAAGTTCGAACAACCTGTATTGATTTCAGGAACTGACGGAGTAGGAACAAAGCTTAAGATTTCTTTCCTTACAGACAAATATGATACAGTTGGTATTGACTGCGTTGCAATGTGCGTAAACGATATCGTTTGCAGCGGTGCAGAGCCTTTATTCTTCCTCGACTACATAGCAGTAGGCAAGAATATCCCCGAAAGAGTGGCTACAATAGTTAAAGGCGTTGCAGACGGATGTTTGCAGGCAGGCTGCTCATTGGTAGGCGGTGAAACTGCTGAAATGCCCGGTTTCTACAGCGTTGATGAATTCGACATCGCAGGTTTTGCTGTAGGAGCTGTTTCAAAGAATAAAATCATCAACGGCAGTGAAATCAAAAAAGGCGACGTACTTATCGGTCTTCCTTCATCAGGAGTTCACAGTAACGGATACTCATTGGTAAGAAAGATTATCAATCCTTCAAAAGAACGTTTGGGCGAGTTCGTTCAGAGCCTCGGCTGCACTATGGGAGAAGAGCTTCTTAAACCTACAAGAATATATGTTAAGACAGCACTCGACCTTATTGAAAAATTTAAAATCAAAGGTATAGCGCACATCACAGGCGGTGGATTCTTTGAAAATATCCCCAGAATGGGTAATGAAAATCTTCGTTATATCATCGACAGAGGAAGCTGGCCTGTATTGCCTATATTCAATACACTTATGCAGTTGGGACACGTTGAAGAAATCGATATGTACAACACATTCAATATGGGTATCGGTATGGTTATGGCAGTTAATGAAAAAGATGCTGATGCAATCATCAGTTACCTCGCAGAAAAAGGCGAAGCAGCTTATAAAATCGGTGTTGTTTCTGACAGCTTGCCCGAAGACGGCATGACAAGAGGCACACTTACAGTAAAATAAGGCATTAACGGAGGAACTGATATGTTTCGTATAGGAGTTCTTGTTTCCGGCGGCGGCACAAATCTTCAGGCAATAATCGACAGAATCGAAGACGGTTATCTTAAAGATTGTGAGATTGTATCTGTTGTGTCCAGCAAAGAAGGCGTTTTTGCTTTGGAACGTGCAAAAAAACACGGTATTCCGGCATTGTGTATGGCAAGGAAATCTTTTGCAGATACAGACGCATATAGCAATGCTCTTGCAGAGCATTTTAAATCACAAAATGTGGATTTGATTGTTCTTGCCGGATTCCTTACTGTATTAAGCGAAAATTTTATAAAAGAATTTGAAAACAAAATCATAAATGTACATCCGTCATTGATTCCGTCATTTTGCGGCAAAGGTTTCTACGGTTTAATTCCCCATGAAGAAGCTTTAAAATACGGAGTAAAAGTGACAGGTGCTACAGTGCATTTTGTAAACGGCGAAGTAGACGGAGGCAAAATAATACTTCAAAAAGCAGTTTACGTACAAGAGGATGACACGCCTGAGGTGCTTCAAGCCCGCGTAATGAAAGAAGCAGAACACATAATACTTCCCGAGGCAGTAAAGCTACTTAGCCAAGCCAAAACAAATTGAAAGAAAAAGGAGAATCCTTAATTATGAAAATACTCGTAATCGGCGGCGGCGGCCGTGAGCATGCAATTATAAAAAAATTAGCAGAAAGTGATAAAAAACCGGAGCTTTACTGTATGCCCGGTAACGGCGGCATTTCGGAAGAAGCAATCTGCGTGCCTTTTAAGGCAACAGATAAAGAAGCTGCAGTTAAATTTGCTCTTGAAAATAAAATCGATATGGTAATGGTTGCACCCGATGACCCGCTCAGTTTGGGAATGGTAGACGATTTGGAAGATGCAGGAGTGAGAGCGTTCGGTCCTGTTGCAAAAGCCGCACAAATTGAGGCGAGTAAAGTATTTTCAAAAGCTCTCATGAAAAAATACAACATACCTACTGCTCAATACGAAGTTTTCGAAAGCAGCGATGAAGCTATTAAGTACCTTAAAAGACCTGAACAAACTTATCCCGCAGTGGTAAAGGCAGACGGACTTGCGTTAGGAAAAGGCGTTATTATTGCACAAGATTTTGAGGAAGCTTGCGAGGCAGTAAAGGGTATGCTTGACGGCGGAATGTTCGGTAAATCCGGCAGCCGCGTTGTTATAGAAGAATTTATGACAGGTCCTGAGGTAACTGTTCTTGCTTTTACTGACGGCAAGACGGTTAAACCGATGGTTTCCTCACAGGACCACAAACGCGCATTTGACGGCGACAAAGGCCCCAACACAGGCGGAATGGGGGCGTTCTCTCCCAGTATGAATTATACTGATGAGATTGCTGATGTTTGTATGAAGACTATTTTCAAGCCTACTGTTGATGCTTTAAAGTCGGAGGGAATCAAATATAAAGGAGTTATATACTTTGGTCTTATGCTTACCCCTCAAGGTCCTAAAGTTGTAGAATATAACTCTCGTTTCGGTGATCCGGAAACACAGTGCGTTCTTCCCAGACTTGATACGGATTTGATAGACATATTTGATGCCGTAATCGATGAAAGACTTGAAGAAATCGATATTAAATGGAAAAAAGAAGCGGCTTGCTGTGTAGTAATTGCTTCCGGTGGATATCCTGTAAAATATCAGTCCGGTTATGAAATGAGCGGACTTGATGAAGCTGCAAAGACAGGTGTAACAGTGTATCACGCAGGAACTAAAAAAGAAAACGGCAAATTCTACAATGCAGGCGGCAGAGTTTTGGGAATAACAGCTTTGGGCAATAATCTCTGTGATGCTATTTCTAAGGCATACGCAGGAGTAGAAAAGATATCATGGACAGATTCTTTTTATAGAAAGGATATTGGCAGGAAATGATAATATACGTTGAGGAGAAAGCGGATCCGAAACAACTTGAAACTTTAAAAGAGTGGCTTGACGATATTGGCGTGGAAGTCCATAGCCTTGCCGGCAAGAACGGTACAATATTGGGACTTTTGGGAGATACTCACAAGGTAGATGTTGAGATGATACAAGGGCTTGATTTTGTAAGGAAAGTTGTTCAAGTAAAAGAACCGTATAAAAGCTCCAACCGTACATTTCATCCGGACGATACAGTATTAGAGATAGGCAATGCGAAATTAGGTGGCGGACATTTTGCCGCAATAGCAGGACCGTGTTCCGTAGAATCAATAGAACAAATTTGTGATATAGCAAAAGCAGTAAAGGAAGCAGGCGCGAATATGCTTCGCGGCGGTGCATTTAAACCGAGAACATCACCGTACTCTTTCCAAGGACTTCGCAAAAAAGGAATAGAACTTTTGCTCCACGCAAAACAAATTACGGGAATGCCCATTGTTTCAGAAATAATGGATATAGGAAATATCGCTGCTTTCGAGCATGTAGATGTAATACAAATCGGAGCGCGAAATATGCAGAATTTCGAACTTTTAAAAGAAATCGGCAGAACGGATAAAGTCATATTGCTTAAAAGAGGACTTGCAAATACGTTAAAAGAATTTTTGATGAGTGCAGAATATATTATGGCAAGCGGTAACGAAAAAGTCATTTTATGTGAGCGCGGTATCAGAACATTCGAGACGCAAACGCGAAATACATTTGATGTTTCTGCAATTCCGCTTCTTAAAAAAATGTCGCATTTGCCTGTTATAGTTGACCCCAGCCACGCTTCCGGTATTTCGGAGCTTGTAAGACCTCTTGCTTTGGCGGCAGTTGCGGCAGGCGCAGACGGTATTATGGTGGAAGTACACAATGACCCCGAACACGCTTTGTGTGACGGTCCGCAATCTATAAAGCCCGATGCTTTTAAATCTCTTATGGATGATATCAAAAAAGTACGCGAAGTGTTATTTTAAAATATAATTTATCGCAAATAAGTATAATGAGCCGAAAAGCACAAACGGAGCAAAAGGAAGCGTTGTGATTTTCGGCTTTTTTGTTATTTTTTTACAGATATTTATTATAACAGCAAATATAGCACAACTTATATATGAAAGAGCAAGTAAAGTTAAAGTGTGGTAGAAACCCCAATAAATTCCTGAAAAGGCAGATAGTTTTAAATCGCCGGCTCCCATGTTTTCGTGAATGAGATAGGGAATTCCGACAAAGATTAAAGCGAGAATAAACCCTGCAGCAGAAGAATATAAAAAGTTAATATTGAATTTAAAAATGTTTTTTGTTAATGCAAGAACCAGTATCAGAATATTTATTTTGTTGGGGATTATTCTATATTTAATATCAGTATAAGATATAGTCGCAAGCAATATGATGTATATAACATCAAGGATGATAAATGTAATATTTGAACGCATATAACGATACCTCCGTCAAATCAGTATATCATTGACGAACAAAAAAAGACATTTCCCGGGAAATAATATGGTTTTATTTTGTCGAAATACATTGAAATTATGAACAAATTGAAAATTATGTGTCTTTTGTTAAACGTTTCGAGTTTTTAGGGAAAATACCTTTGACATAGACAAAAAAGAATGGTAAACTCATAGCGTAAGGAACGTTGGGAGTTCCTTATAGAGAGTTTTTTTAATACCTTTTCTGAGAAATTTTAGAGCAAATCCACAGTAGAACTGTGGATTTGCTTTTTTGCAGTTAAGACTAATTGGTACAATCTTTTCTTTCAGAAAAATATTATTTACTCTTATTTGTAATAAATTTTAGATAGTGTAAAATAAATCTTGAGATTTTTCAAAATAAGGACGGGAGTCCTCCCGTCTCTCCACAAAGTGATAAAGTAATAATTGTAAAAAGCAGTAGATGGAGCGGAGTTTTGTCTCAAAACGAAAAACGAGACAAAAAGCGCCGCACCGCTGATAGGGGGTTTTGTCTCAAAACGAAAAACGAGACAAAAAGCGCCGCACCGCTGATAGGGGGGGTTGTCTCAAAACAAAAAACGAGACAAAAAGCACCGCGCCGCTAATTGTTTTTTCTAAGAGCAAGGTGTGTGGTAGGTTTTCGAAATCCCGAGAATAATTTGACACTGTCAGATTTTAAAACTGTTTGATTAAAACTGTGCTTTTGTGGTACAATAACGAAAATACATTTTTGAGGTGTAATTTTCATGCCGCTTTTTTTTATTGATTATTGGTATATAGTGCTTGTACTTCCCGTTATGATAGCATCCCTTATCATACAAGGAATAATGAGGTCTACGTACAAAAAATACTCTAATGTATACGTTGGTACGGGGATTACAGGTGCGGAAATGGCGCGAAGAGTTCTTAACGAAAACGGAGTATATGATGTTTCCGTTTCGGCTATTGACGGAGAACTCTCTGATCACTACGACCCTCGAAGCAGGGTTATAAAACTTTCAAGAGAAGTTTACAACGGAAAGTCTGTTTCTGCCTTGGGTGTAGCATGTCACGAAGCAGGCCACGCAATTCAGCACGCAGAGAGTTATTTCCCGCTTGTTGCCAGAAACTCCTTTGTTCCTGTTGTTAATGTTTGCTCCGGAATATCATGGTTTGTTTTACTGATAGGTCTCTTTATGGGTTCGGAGCTTATGATAAATTTGGGCATAATACTTTTTTCAACTGCCGCAATTTTTCAGTTTATAACTTTGCCGGTAGAATTTAATGCTTCAAGAAGAGCTATAAGAGCATTAAGAGACAGCAATCATCTAAGTGATGAAGAAATTCAAGGAACAAAAAAAGTTCTAACAGCAGCGGCAATGACTTATGTTGCGGCATTGGCTGCATCTCTTGCAAGTTTGCTGAGATTGATATTGATAACAAGAGGAAACAGAAGACGATAATATATAAGGAAGGGATATTATAATGAAGAGAGAAGATTATTTAAAATGGGACGAATATTTTATGGGTATTGCAATGCTTTCTTCTATGAGAAGTAAGGACCCTAATACAGGCGTGGGTGCATGTATAGTGGGAAAGGACAACAGAATTCTTTCTTTGGGATATAACGGAATGCCCATTGGTTGCTCTGATGATGTTTTCCCTTGGGAAAGAGAAGGCGCTCCTTTAGATACAAAATATATATATGTTTGCCACGCAGAGCTTAATGCGATATTAAATTATAACGGCGGACCTTTGGCAGGGGCAAGAATTTATACGACACTTTTCCCTTGTAACGAATGTACAAAATCCATAATTCAAAAAGGCATAAAAGAAGTTATTTATATGAGCGACAAATACGCAGATACGGATTCTGTAAAAGCTTCAAAAAGAATGATGGAAGCCGCAGGAGTGGAGTATAGAATGTACATACCTACTGATAAAAAAATCGAATTAGATTTGTGATTTGCGTTTTACTTTTTATTAAATAAACTATATAATAGAAAAGATATTTTTGAAGATATTGAGAGGAAGATGATTATATGAAAATTATAGTAACAGAAAGTATCGCCCTTGAGGGTATTGAACATTTAAAAAGCAAAGGTTTTGATGTTGATGTTAAATTCGGTATCAGCAGAGATGACCTTTTGGAAATAATAGAGCAGTACGATGCTTTGATTGTACGCAGTGTAACAAAAGTAAACGAGGAACTTTTAGCTAATGCCCCCAATCTTAAAGTAGTGGGCAGAGCAGGTAACGGTGTTGATAATATTGACCTTAAAGCAGCAACTGCAAGAGGTATTATCGTTGTTAATACACCTGAGAGTAACATTATGGCAGCAGCAGAGCTTGCAGTAACACACGCTTATGCAATATTCAGAAACCTTATCCAAGCTGTAACAGCAGGCAGAAATAAAGATTTCCGCCGCGGTAAATTTATCGGAAATGAGCTTGACGGCAAAACAGCAGGTATTATAGGTTTGGGAAGAATCGGTTCTATTGTTGCAAGAAAATTGATGGGATCCAACATGAATGTAATTGCATACGACCCGTATATCGGAGATGAAAAATTCAACCAGTTAGGCGTTACTCGTTGCGGAACTTTAGAGGAACTTCTTAAACAATCAGACCTTATTACGCTCCACACACCTAAAACTCCTGAAACTTACGGAATGATAGGTGAAAAAGAGCTCGCTCTTTGTAAAGACGGAGTTCGTATAGTAAATGCTGCAAGAGGCGGACTTGTAAATGAAAAAGCACTTTATGATGCACTTGTTTCGGGAAAAGTAACTGCAGCTGCGCTTGACGTACTTGATCCCGAGCCTAACTACAACAAAAAGCCTGAAGAGCAGGATTATGAGAACCCGTTGCTTACACTTGAAAATTGTATTGTAACGCCTCATTTGGGAGCATCTACAGACGAAGCCAACTTGAACGTTGGTACGGCTGTAACAAAATTGGTAGGCGAAGCTTTAGAGGGCAAAATGGTGCCTGCTGTAAATATGCCTCAAATAAGCGGCGGCAACATAGAAGAAATTAAACCTTATCTCGATTTGGCAGAAGCTCTCGGAAGAATTTATTTCCAAACAGAGAAAAAACCCTTGAAGAAAATTGAGGTTATATACAGCGGAGACTTGGCGAAAGAAGATGTTGCAACAGGTTTGTATACACTTTCAGTTGCAAAAGGATTGCTCAGCGTTATAGTTCCTACAAGAGTGAATTATGTAAATGCAAAAAATATGCTTGAGACAATGGGAATTGCGCTTGTTGAAAGCAAATCAACATACCTTGAAAAATACACAAACCTTATTATAGTACGCTTCACTAATGAAGAAAAAACACTTTCTGTTGCCGGTACTGTATTTGCAAAGAGCGAGTTGAGAATTGTTGAGTTTTACGGTTACAAACTTGACTTTGAGCCTTCTGCAAACGTTCTTGCAATTCAAAACAGAGATGTTCCCGGAGTAATCGGCAGAATCGGTACTGTTTTGGGCGAAAATGGTATAAACATTGCAGCTGTTCAATGGAGCCGTAAAGAAATCGGTTCAAAAGCAGAGGCTTTTGTAAGTATTGATCAACCTGTTGATGAAAAAACAATTCAAGAGTTACTTGAAATTGATGCAGTGTTAAAAGTTTCAAATATTAACTTTTTTGCTTGAGTTTATAAAAAAGAGGTAAGCGTATGCCGATAGAAAATTTAGATACCGGAACAATTTTTACCCAAATACTCATACTGTTCATTTTGGCAGCGATTGGATTTGTAAGCGGTAAAACCGGATATCTGCCTGAAAAATCAGGTCAATTTGTTTCAAAACTCGTAATGAGAATTACGATGCCGGCTTTAATATTCAGTAAAATGGTATCTGCTGATTTTTCAGCAGATACTTATTTTGATGGTTTTAAACTTGCGGCGATTGCAGCAGTTACACTTCTTTTAGTGTTTGCGGCAACAAGACCTTTTACAAAATTAATGAAAATACCTGATAAATCACGGAATGTTTACTGTATGCAGGCGCTTTTCGGCAATGTAATATTTTTTGCTTTCCCTTTATTTCAGGCACTTTTCGGCGATATCGGTGTACTTTACGCTTTGTTTTTCAATATCGGAAATGATATTTTGCTTTGGACATTGGGAGTATATCTTGCCGGAAAACATAAAGGCGGCGGATTCGGCAATGCAATAAAACATATTTTTAATATAAATATGATAGCCTTTATAATAGGCTTGGTTTTTGTTATTACAGGATGGAATGATAAAATAAACGGCGGAGTAATATATCAAACCACCGATATGATAGGTAAAGCAACGAGCCCTCTTTCTATGATTTTTGTCGGACTCGTTATGGCCGGAGCAAAAGGAGTATTCAAAAATTTCGGCAAAAAAATGTTGTCGCTTGTACTCACGCTTCAAAAACAATTGGTTGTACCTGTTTTGGCAGGGCTTATAATGTTTGCAGCTGTAAAACAAGGTTTGATTTCCGATGTAATAATGATGATTGCCGTAATGCAGCTCGCTATGCCTATCGGCACACTGACTGTTTCCATTGCGGCAGAATATGACTCCGACTACGAAATGGCGGCGGATAATGTTTTTGTTTCTACGCTGTTTTCAATCATTACACTTCCTTTAATAGCATATCTTTTAAAACTTGTGCTTTGATTTGACAAGAAAAAGCAAAGTTGTTATATTGACTTTGCTGTATATGTCCCGGTGGTCTAATGGATACGATAATAGACTCCGACTCTGTTGATATGGGTTCGATTCCCGTCCGGGATACCAATTTTACTATAAACATAAATCTGGTTTGGAGAGAAAATTATGTTTGATTTTACTCAGAGAACAGAAATTCTCATAGGTAGTGAAAATGTAAAAAAACTCGAAGATTCCTCTGTGCTTGTTTTTGGTGTAGGGGGAGTAGGCTCGTATTGTGTGGAAGCACTTGCGAGAGCCGGAATAGGCAGTTTTACACTTTTCGACGGAGATGTGGTAAGTCAATCGAACATAAACAGACAGTTGATAGCACTTCACAGCACTTGCGGTAAACCTAAATGCCAAGCTGCAAAAGAAAGAATTCTTGATATAAACCCCGAAGCAAAGGTTGACGTGGTTAACGAGTTTTATACAGCAGAAAATGCGGACTGTGTAGATTTTTCTTCTTTTGATTACATTGTTGACGCCATAGATATGGTTTCTTCAAAGCTTATAATTATAGAAAAGGCGGAAAAGGCAGCAGTGCCGGTTATTTGCGCTATGGGAGCAGGCAATAAATTAAACCCTTCAGGTTTCGAGGTAAAAGATATTTTCGAAACAGCAAATTGTCCTTTAGCAAGAGTTATGCGCCGAGAGTTAAGAAAACGAAATATAACAAAGCTGAAAGTTGTATTTTCGGAAGAGCCGCCGTTTTTAAAATTTAACGATACTCAAGCAGACGGAAAACCGATAATAGGCAGCATTTCATTTGTTCCGTCGGCGGCAGGACTTGTAATGGCATCGGCGGTAATAAGGGATTTGTTAAAAATTTAATTTTAAATAATAAAACAGGAGTGATTTGTATGTTGGAAACAGGCATAAAAGGAAATCAAAAAACAACGGTAGACGGTACCAATACCGCAGAAGTTTACGGCAGCGGAGATTTACCGGTATTTGCAACACCTGCAATGATAGGTCTTATGGAATTTACTTGCTCAAAAAGCGTAGCGCCGCACCTTGAAGAAGGTCAATCTACAGTAGGAACAATCGTAAATGTAAAACATTTGGCGGCAACTCCTGTAGGAATGGAAGTTTCTTGTGAGAGCGAGCTTATTGAAATCGACAGAAGAAGACTTGTTTTTAAAGTACAAGCTTTTGATGAATGCGGATTGATAGGCGAAGGTATTCATGAGCGTTTTGTAATTGATGTAGAAAAGTTCATGAGCAAAACAAACAGTAAAGGTGCCAATTGAGGTAAATTATGGATTGGGAATTTGCCGTACTTGATTTTATAAGCGAAACCTTTTCTTGCAAACCTATGGATGTAATTATGAAAGCAATTACATTTTTAGGTGAGGCAGGTTGGCTTTGGATTGCTTTGGGAGTTGCCTTTTTGTTTTTCAAAAAGACACGAAAAATGGGCGCAACAGTGCTGGGTGCGCTTATATTCAGTTTGCTTTTATGTAATATCACACTTAAGCCGATTGTTGCCAGAATCAGACCGTACGATATTAAAGAGGGAATAGATTTAATTATCGGTAAACCATCTGATTTTTCTTTCCCGTCAGGACATACTTCGGCTTCTTTTGCAGCAGCAGTTGCTATTTTTGCTTGTAATAAAAAATGGGGTATATGGGCTGTAGTTCTTGCTGCGATTATTGCTTTCACAAGGTTGTATCTGTATGTGCATTTTCCGACAGATGTTCTCGCAGGAATGTTGCTCGGAACACTTTGCGCAGTAATTTCGTATTACATCGTTAAATTTATATGGCAAAAAACTGTAAAAAAAGAGGTTTGAAAATGCGCTTGTACAAAAAAGCTTTATGCGTTTTATTGATATTACAGATATTGTTTTTGCTTGTTGCTTGCGGAAAATCCGAGATTGCATACAGTGCCGACGGTATGACAATTACAATGGATGAAGGGTTTGAAGTGTCGGAATATTATGGTATGACATATTACGATTCTGAAGATGTGCAAGTTTATGTAGCAAAAGAAGAATTCTCTGTGCTTGAAGAAAAGGGTGAAGAAATCGATATGGATTTGGAAGAATATGCGGATTTTCTTCTGAAATCAATATCAATTACGGCAGAAATTAAAACAGAAGACGGTTTAACATATTTTGAATATTCAAAAACACCGGAAAGTGTGCAGTATTGCTATTTTGTTACAGTGCATAAAACAGCCGATGCTTTTTGGTATTTTACATTTACATGTGAAGAATCTTTAATAAGTGAATACAGACCGCGTTTTGAAAAATGGGCAAGGTCTATTGTTTTTGATATTTAACGGTAACAACTGAAGCAAAATAATGAGTGACAATTATTTCTTCAGGTGTTATACTACCCTAGTATAAAAATGTATTTTTTAAGGAGTTTGTTTTTATGGAAAAATTAAGCTTAAATACAATCAGAGAAAAATATTTAGCATTTTTCGAAAGCAAAGGACACCTCAGAATGTCCAGCTTTTCGCTTGTGCCCAATAACGATGCAAGCTTGCTTTTAATAAACAGCGGTATGGCGCCGTTAAAGCCTTATTTTACAGGAGCGGAAGTTCCTCCGAGAAAAAGGGTTACGACATGTCAAAAATGTATCAGAACCCCGGATATAGATAATGTAGGTAAAACGGCAAGACACGGTACGTTCTTCGAAATGCTCGGTAACTTTTCTTTTGGTGATTATTTCAAAAGAGAAGCTATTTCATGGGCTTGGGAATTCTTTACGCAGGTAATGGAAATCCCGGCAGAAAGACTTTATGTTACAGTTTACCTTGAAGACGATGAAGCTGAGGAGATTTGGATAAAAGAAATCGGCGTTCCTGCTGACCACGTTATCAGAATGGGTAAAGAGGACAACTTCTGGGAGCATGGTACAGGTCCTTGCGGCCCTTGTTCTGAGATTCACTATGACAGAGGAGAAAAATACGGTTGCGGTAAGCCGGACTGCCGAGTTGGCTGTGACTGCGACAGATTTATAGAAGTGTGGAACCTTGTATTCACACAGTTTGATCGCCAAGAAGACGGTACTTATGAAAGATTGGCACATCCAAATATCGATACGGGAATGGGTCTTGAAAGACTTGCTTGCGTAATGCAAGATGTGGACAACCTTTTTGAAGTAGATACAGTTCGTAAAGTTCTCGACACAGTTTGCGACCTTTCGAGCAAAACTTATGGTGCAGATTGGAAAACAGACGTATCTATACGTGTTATCACAGACCATATCAGAAGTACGGTTATGATGATAAGTGATGGTGTTGTTCCCTCAAATGAAGCAAGAGGCTATGTACTCAGAAGACTTTTAAGAGGTGCTGCTCGTCACGGCAGAATGCTCGGAATCAAAGGTAATTTCCTTACAGGTCTTGCAGATGTAGTAATTGAGCTTTCCGGCGGTGCGTATCCTAACCTTGTTGAAAAACAAGATTACATCAAAAAAGTTATTCGCATTGAAGAAGAAAGATTTGCGGCAACAATAGAGCAAGGTTTGTCTATGCTTTCAGAGCATATCAAACAAATGCAAGAAAAAACAGGAGCTAAAGACGGAGTTCTTGAAGGTGCAATCGCATTTAAGCTTCACGACACTTACGGCTTCCCGATAGACCTTACCAAAGACATCTTAAAAGATTACGGCTACACTGTAGACGAAGACGGATTCCGCAAAGAAATGAATGCGCAAAAAACAATGGCTCGTGACGCTATCAAAAACAGAGAAAGTTCATGGGCAAACAGCGAAATTTCCGTACCTGCAGAGTGTCCCGCAACTGTTTTTGAAGGTTACGACAAGCTTGAAACAGAAGCGGAAATACTTTATATATTGCTTCCTGACGGCAATACAGCACAAGAAGCAACAGAGGGCGATTCCGTAATAATCGTAACTGATAAATCTACTTTCTATGCAGAAAGCGGCGGACAAGCAGGAGATAAAGGTGAAATCGAAACAGAAGGCGG
>SVJD01000040.1 GCA_015069165.1 Oscillospiraceae bacterium | reverse complement strand
ACAAATACAATAAGTTTCCTATGCGACCGCTTCATTGGAAAGCTCCTGCCGACTATTTAAAAGCTTTTCTTGATAACGGTGAAATTTTTAAACCAATTTTGTAACACATCATTGACAAACCTACATTGTTTTTAAAATGTCTCCGTCGGTATTTTTTCTTTTTACTTATTTACTTTTCTTTTTTAGATTTTTCAAAATCTCATCTATATTTGAGGCTTTAGCTACACCAGGATAATCTTGTTCAAATCCGACAAGCATATCTTTAGAAAGTTTCTCTTCCTCGTTGGTAGAAAGATATACTTGTTCATAATTGCCTTTCCTTATTGCATCCTCGATAAAGGATTTTGAATCCTCGGGGAATTCTGTCCATCCTCCATAAAGGTCATTAACTGCCTTATTTATCATTTCTAAAGTTATGGGCTGATTCCTCTTTTCGTGTTCCGCAAGTATTCCGATTATATCAGACAAATCATTTTTATATTTTCTTCCTGAACGAAGTTTCATCGCAATGAGATATTCCGATGATATTGTACGAATTTCAAGCACATTAGAATACGTTCTGTAATGCACAGAAAACTCAACCAATTTAGGCGAATACGAACCTGTACGCATAAAATCTGTATTTAACCATCCATTTGGCAAGTCATATTTATCACCAACACGATTGATGGCATCCTTCATAGATGATGCAGCGTGTATAATAGCATCTACATCGGTGGTCATATCCCTGAACCCATAATTAGCTAATATCGCTGCTCCGCCAATCAAAATAATTTCTGCGGGAATAGATTTTCCGTTTATCTTTCTAAATTATCTTTCTAAACTCCTTTGCAAGCTCTTTTAAATAAGTGTCAAGATTTTCTTTTGTGAAAAAATTTTTGTTTTTAGAGGACATTTCGCACCTCATTTTCTACAATATTGAATCGTACAAACTCCGGAATCGACTCGTTATAAGCCTTTTCTTTTATCTCTTCATTGCTTGAAACAGCATAAACAGCAAGTATGCTTTTAGGATAGACTGTTTCTTTCAATTTCAACCTTCTCAAATCATCATATTCAGTGCAAAGAGAAACATTATTCAGTCTGCTGACATAATCAAGCATAGCAAGTAGATACAAGCTTTCAGCATACCATCCTTTATCATAAAGCGTTCTTATTTTATTATTTTCGAGAACGTCAATTATAAAAGGAATATCGCCCTTTTCTTTGAGTTCGTGACAGACATTGCTTTTGTATAATTCAAAACTGCTTCTTTGTTCAAAGCAGGGTTCAAGTAGTTCTTCCATTGATACATCAAAACTCTTTGCAAGCTTATATATAGTTTCCGCTGAACATTTTTCAAGTTTTGCTTTCCCACTACAAATATCCGTTATTGTTGTATAAGGAATTCCACTTGTTTTAGACAAGCGATAACGGGTTATTTTTTTCTTTTCCATATATTTTTGAACAGTCATGATTAACACCAACTTTCTATTATATTATATCGGTTAACCGTGATATTGTCAATAAGTTTTACAGGTTTTACAGATTTAATATTTCATAGATTAATTCTATTTACTCTTAATGTGTCAAATTTCGCACAAGAAGCAAAAAAGCCGAATTTGTTAAAACAATTTTTAACAAATTCGGCTCAAACCACTCTATGAAGTTGCGAAAATCATTCAATTAAAACAACTTATTTCCATCTTTTTTATTTCAACCAACTGCTACATAAAACCTTGGCAAGTTTACGTTTAAAAACGAGGTCATTTATGCAGCAGTTGGTTTATGCAAAAGCTCAAGGGGAAAACACTAATAAATCCATGAGCTTATTGCAAACGATCCACTTGGAAACATGAAATTTAAATACTCTATTTTGCAATATAGAACAACTTAATTTGCCAAATTCAGTATAGTTTATATGTTCAACTTTCTAAAAGAAAAACTCAATAATTCGCTTTCAAGCTCACAGCAAATCAGGCAGGAACGCGAAATCTCAATTCAATTCCACAGATTTTACGGTTGTAACCGGCGTCATACCATCCAAAAGATCCCAAAGATAGGCGCGCACATATTCCGCACCATCGGTCGAGATGCCCAATTCCGAGAAGGAAAGTGTACCGTTTTCGGTGATATTTTTAACAACGATATCAAGAAGCTTGCCATTTTCATTGACTGCAGTCACCAAAAGGCACAGGGTCTTGTCGATGTTTTCAAGTGTAACATCGGTAGATGAAAGCGAGAGTGTAGGCTTTTGTGCCTTCAAAACAAGATAGCCGTTCCCTGCTTCTCGCTGCGTCACATTGATGGAAATTGCATCCGCGCCGACCGAATAGGTGACATTATCTGTTTTTTCAACAAGCACAAACTCTTTGCCTTTTAAGGATGCATCAAGTGAAAATGTATCCGCACCTGTTTCAAAATAATCCATATAAATACTCATTGCTACACCTTCAAGCACAGCTCTTGTAAAATGTGCTTTTGTATGAGAAGCTCTTACTCCGACAAAATCTGCACAAAGATTGGGATTTGCATACGGAGTACATTTGCTGCATTCTTCTATTTTTTTAATACCGATTTTCCCCTCTTCTGAAGAGGCGTCAGCGTACACACCCAAAAGCTCAACATCACTGAAAAGCTTTTCTTTGTTTTTTCCGTTTAAAACAGAGGCAAATTGCCACGCATGGCTACTTTCTGCACCAATTATTGCTAATTTAATCACTACGCAACCTCCGTAATTTTAATTTAAAGCTTAATTAATTCTTCTCCTATAACTTGTGCAAGAACAGCATGCCCTGCATCGTTTGGATGAAGTCCATCCGGGAGAAACTTTTTATCTGTTGGATCAAGAGGATTAATACTGTGCAAATCTATGGTTTTTACGTCTCTTTTTTTGCAAATTGTTAAAATAGCTTCAGCATAATCACTCAGTTTTTTATTATCAGGCTGAACAGGATTTTCTCCATCTACTCTGCGTATTGGAGTCATGAATATTATCTCCGACTTCGGAAACTCCCGTTTAAGCTTGGTTATTAATGAATTAACACTTCCACAAAAGGTATAACAATCCTTGCTGTCAAGCTCTCCAAAAGGAGCATTTCCATGGCCATAATCGTTTGTTCCCCCAAAAACAATTACAGCGTCAACATTGCGTTCCATCATCTCTACACGAAGTTCAAAATACAAATCCCAGCTTGTATTTTCTCTTGTTACCAGACTTTGACGTGCAATTCGGGTACCGCTGATACCATAATTATACGCATATTCCAAATTATACATTTCTTTTATTCTTTGATGAAACACCTTTTGAGAGTCAGTTGTACCATATCCCTCAGTTATACTGTCACCGATAAAAATTATTTTTTTACCATCAAGTTTCATATTAAGCTCCCCTCCATTAATTTTATAATAAACTTACATAAAATCGTTGTCAAACAAAAGAAATAGTCTATATCTACTATTTACAGTTAAAATCATCTATATTTTAAAGTTTTTAAAAATTTCTGCAAAAAGAATATTCCAATATTTCTTTTTATTAATGTTAAACTGAAATTCTACAAGCGCCAACTTAAAATGTAGAATTCTGGCAAGTCACTTTGAATAGAGCATACACTTATCCTAGAGTGAAAAAAAGATAATGCACAAGTAAATATTAACTGTTCAAAGATTTCACGTCTGGACACGATGTCCATAAGCTTATAAAAAACCGACGTATTTACAAGAATAATAGTTATATAAACCGCTATACAAAGCCAAATACTGACGTATTCAAAAAGAAATTCCCCCGTGGGAATTTCTTTTTGTTTATGTGTAATTGCTATGTTTTTTATAGTTAGAATAAAAAATTCAAAAAACTTGCAGAAAAAACAGCTTCACCCATTGCAATGCTTTTCTAAATAGTATATACTTATCTCGTAAAAATGGTAAGCAGTTAAGCGTTTTTTTGATTTATTTATTCCACCTTTAGCGGAATAACCATGTTCAAAAATCGCTTTTTCATTTTTTTGAGGATAATTAAACAAAGCAAAAAGTGTATGATACCGAAGAAATTTGACATATTTATTATTAAATTGTAAACTTTTGTCATTTTGCCGATAACTTTTTTATCTTTCCCACTCTTCGTCATCGTGGCTATACTGTTTTGGCTTGCGTTTTGCCCGTTTTTCTTCTTGTTGCTGATATTTAAGAATACGCAGTCTTTCACGGATAGACAATTTTTCTTTTATTAGGTTTTCGTGCAACAGTTCATCATCAACTCTGCTGACAGTTTCGGTGAGTACCTTTGAATTTATGGTCTTACCGCAATTATAAACATATTCCGAAAACTCTTTCTCTTTTTGCGGTCTTATACGCAAGCGTTCCTCTATAACCTCTAATTTGTCAAAGCCTTGTGTATTATCCCGTATAGTTCTGAACTCTATAAGCGCCTTTTCAAGCTCGGTTTTATATTTTTCCTCTTGCCTCTCATACTTTTGTACTGCCGTTTCCATATCGGGAATACTCTTTTCGAGCTTTCCGACATCTTTGCCCGTTTCACAATTCATTTTCTTTAACTGCATACCTAATGTTGTCTTGATTTCCTCAATTTCTTCGGTCTGTGTAGTTATGATTTTTGCAAGTTCCATATGTTTAGGCATATTGATAACGGGTGTAGTTTTCTTTTTCTCTGTTGTTGCCTTTTTATCCTCAACCTTTGATTTAAGCTGTGATAAGATTTCATCATATTTTTGTATATTGTCTTTGGTGGTCTTTACTTTTTCAGTAGCAGCATTTTTCCTGTAATGAGCATCACGCAAATGATACGCAAACTGCATAACATTTTTTCGCATAGTTTCAAGCGCATCTGCAATTTTAGGTATTGTGTCAATAACCGCTTTTGCGAGATTCTTGACTACTTCTTTAAGTTCACGGAGCAGCTTATTATCTGCCTTAATCTGTCTGTTTATTTCGCAGCGCTCGGAAGTGCCTCCTTTTTTCTCAATTATCCTTGCGGTGACACCTTCGTGTATGGTAGGCTGCTCGTCAAGTCCTCGTTCCTTGTGGCTTCGATGGTCTATGCGTTCATCAATGTTTTTACGCTCTAAATACAGATTATTTATATCTGCCCAATTCTTTCGCCATATCAAAAGCTGTTCCTCGCTGTTCCACCTTTCAGCGATTGGGTTTTGTCTTCCGTAGCGTGTGCTTTTAGGATATTTTGAAGCTCTTTCATACCCTTGTGCTTCTGCCTGTGATGGTGGCATATATATTTTCTTTTTGCCGACTATGTACTGATATTGTTTCTCCCAACTGTTAGCCTGTGCGGTCTTAAACTCGCTTGATGTAAAACCCCGTTTCTCGCCGTCCTTTATACATAAATATTCTTTCTCGGTCTTGCTCTGCCATTTACCGTTTTCGTCAAGCGGTCTGACCGTAAGCATAATATGTGCGTGGGGGTTATGTCCGTCTGTATCGTGAATACAGAAATCAGCACACATCCCCTCATTAACAAAGTTATCCTGCACATACTCCGTAAGCAAGGATATATTTTCTTCTGTTGATAGTTCCGCAGGCAAGGCAACAACAAATTCCCTTGCAAGTCTACTGTCCTTTGTCTTTTCCGTTTCTTCAACTGCGTTCCATAGTACGCTCCTATCCGTCCATTCCGGCGGTGCTTGTGGCGGTAGTAACACTTGCTCATAGACAAGCCCTTGTTTTCTTGTATAGTCGTGCTGTATTCCGTCATAGTCGTTATATATACAGGAACAGCTCATATATGCAGAAGCGGCAACGGCACTTCTGCCGACACCTCTCGATATGACCTTTGCTTCTAAATGGTAAATTGCCATAGTGATTTACTCCTTTCTGTCCGCATCGTGCAGACGTTTTTTGTTTCTTTTTCTAAGAAAGAAAGTGGGTGGAAGATGCAAAGCAGATAACGCACATTTGAGATAAAAGCTGTGTAACAGTTTTTATCTTTGGTCGGCGGTACAACCTTGCACCAAATTGGAATAGGGTTATTATTTCAATTTATCTGCAATTTGCAGATGTGCCGACCTATGCAGACAATGCGGTTTTAGTATTGTCTGCTTGCTCTCCGCTAAAGGAGCGCACGACTTCCGCAAGGAAGTACCACCACTTGCCTACGGCAAGTGGTGAGTAAGTGCGCCCTTCGGGATAAAAAAAGAGGAACGCTCCGATTTCTCAGAACGCTCCATTTGCTTTTTACTTTAGCTTTTCCGTAAGATATAGGCTCAAATCTTCAAGCTCCATATCACAAGCCTTTGGAAATGCTTTCTCTAATATTGCACCCTCTTGGATAAGCCTTCGTGTTCGTGCCTTTCGTTCTTTCTCATGGTTTCGTGCCTGTGCTTCTTCAAGTCTGTGCTTTGCCTGTAATAACCTCTTTTCGGTATCTGTCATAATGCAAATCCGCCTTTCTGTTAAAATATAGTGTTTTTGATGCCACTTGTTAAAAAGTGACAGTAAAATGATATGAAAATAGCACCACTTTCTAAAAGGTCATAAACCTCATTAAAAAGTGATGCTAAAATCAACTGTTTTTGGCAGTAAAATAAAAATTGTACTGTCAGTTTTAATGTGTTTTGGCATTAAAATAGCGGCTTGTGATTTTTCACACAAACCGCCGTAGCTTATCAATATTATGCTGACTTTTCACCAGCCTTTTTTTGTTCTTCCTGTTCTTTTTCCTGTTGGGCCGCAAGTTTCCGCTTTTCTTTCATTTTTGCTTGATAGCGCTTAGTTGCTTCCCGTATCTTCTCCCGTTTTATCCTTGCCTTTTCCATTTCTTCCAATTCTTCTGGAGTTGGCTCCGGCATAGGCATTTCAAAGTTACCGATAAAATTAAGATAGATTTCTACTTCCTGCACACGCTCTCCACTTGACTTATCTGGAGCATATACCACAATCTTATCAATAAATTCATTTATCATCGGTACGGTAAGTACAGAAAAATCGGTGTATTTCTTTGCAAGCTCCATAAACTGACTTACTTTATCACCATCAATCTCATAGCTTTCAATTTCTTTTTGCTGTGCCGTAATTTCTGCTTCAAGCTGTTCCTGTTCTGCTTCGTATTCGGCAGATAGTGATTCAAATCGTTTTTTGCTAATTATTTCGTTTGCATAGGATTCATAAAGTTTTTTTATAAGATTATCAAGTTCAGCATACCGTTTTTCGTTCTGTTTGGTCTTTTTCTTTAATTCCTTAATAGCCTGATTTTGTTTTTCTTTTGCCACTCCTAAAACCTTTTCGGTAAAATCCGCTTTATTTTCTATGGCATATTCGCTAACTGTTTTTATAGTTTCTAAAATCAGCATTTCCAAGGATTTTGAACTGATATGGTGGCTTACGCATTTCTTATTAGCACGGCTAACAGTTCTTGTGTAGGTTGAGCAATCATAAAAATCATATGGATATTCAACATAGCCGGGATTTATTTCCATATTACACTTTTTGGTTTTATGAATACCTCTGTGGTTATACATTTTCTCACCGCAGTCTGCACAGTAAACTAATCCCGTCAACGGATTTGCAACGCCCGTTGTATCTGTTCTGCGTACAACCCTTCGTACCTTTTGAGCAAGCTCCCAAGTGTCTTTATCAACGATAGATTCATGAGTGTTTTCAAAGATAAGCCATTCATCAGGTGATTTCATTACCCGTTTCTTATCCTTGTAATGCCCCTTGTAAGTACGAAAATTTACTGTGTGTCCCATATATTCAGGCTTTTGAAGAATTTTTCCGACAGTGTTTAAACTCCACTCATAGGGTTCTTCCATATTGGGTCTTTTACCCCGTCCGCCTCTGCCTTGCCTCACAAAATGTACGGCAGGAGTTGGAATTTTATCCTCACGCAAGATTTTTGCTATTTGGGAAATTCCATAACCTTCAATACTTAACTGAAAAATTCTTTTAACAACTGCGGCTGCTTCATCATCAATCAGCCAGTGGTGCTTATCTTCAGGATCTTTTTTATATCCGTAAATCGCATCACAGGTTGTAGGCTTTCCTGCATTGCCCCTTAATTTAAAAGCGGCAATCTGTTTTCTGCTGCAATCTCTCAAATACCATTCATTCATAATATTAAGGAACGGGGCGAACTCACTTGAATTAGCATCCTTTGAATCCACTCCGTTTGATACAGCAATAAATCTAACTCCTTGCTGTCTGAATAAAACCTCGGTATAAAAGCCTGTCTGCAAATATTCTCTACCGATACGGCTCATATCCTTTGTGATTACACAACCGACCTTGCCTGATTGAATATCATCAATCATTTGTTTCCAAGCAGGGCGTTCAAAGTTTCCTCCACTATAACCGTCGTCGGTATAATGAACAATATTTGTAAAGCCGTTTTGTCTTGCGTAGTTTTCAAGCATTGCCTTTTGTGTTAAAATGCTGTTGCTTTCTCCGAAAGCCTCATCATCTTTAGAAAGTCTTTCGTATAATGCGGTAATTTTTTCATTATCCGTCTGCCTGTTTGTCATTTAATAAAACTCCTTTCAGGCTGAACGGCTCATTTGTGACACATTAATTATATCACAAGCTTCGCCGTTTGCCAATGGGTAATTAGAAATTACCCTCATAAATTTTTCTTCCATTGTTTCCGTTGCATTTTCGCTGAAACGCACCCTTACCTTAAAGCTTGTATTTCCTATCCTTTTTGTTAAAATTATATTACTCATAATTTCAATTCCTCCAATACTATTGACAAATTAGAGAGAATGGTGTACAATACCATCAGTAATATATTTCAAATCTAAATATATTACTCTCCTCTATATATTGGAGAAATTCAGGGGTAAAAACGGAACCTTTTTAAATTGTACTTTGAAAATTTAACATTTTAACTGACAGTAGGTGATTAAGCGGTGTATTCTATGGACAACAAGAATATTAAAATGCAGGAACAGCCACAAACACAGGCTGATTTTGAAAATGCCGCTGTTTCACAATCTGAAACCGATGTTGCAATCGAAAGCCCACTCCATAAAATGCTCAAACGGGATATTGAAGCGGAAGCTCTCAAAAGACTTGAAGAAAGTGCTGTCACAGAAAAAGATTTCAAAGAAGTCATACGGCAATGGGACAGACTTGACAGAAACCGTGAACGCAAGGAACGCTATCACGAGGTTTACCGCAATGATGAGGATTTCCCGCTTGAACTCGGTGCGGCAATAGGCACTAACTTTGCTACGAACATACATATGCTACGGCAAGCGTTCAAGGGGAATTTCTTGGAGATAATATACAACTCTCCGTACGAAATTCAAGAGCATATTACTGAAAAATATCTGTTTGAAATATTACGAAATTTAAAGCCTGATTACAAAGAGCTTTTATATCACAGAGCAATAGAAGGCTACAGCAACACTGAATTTGCAAAGCTCGAAGGTTGCACAAGCAGAAATATCCGTAAAAAATGGGCTAAGATGATTAGCGAAATACAGGAGCAGATATATGAATATCTTTCCTCCGATGAAGCAAAGCAGCATCACGATTTCACGATTACAGAACGGGCATTTTTGAAACGATACGAAGAAAAGCTTAAAGAAAAATTGAATATCGAAAATGAAGAAAGAAAATAATGCCAAAAATGAAAAAGAAAATTATATGAGCAAGTCTATTAAGCGTGCTCAATTTACGATAAAAACTAATATTAGTCGATTATACAAAATCACGAGGTAAAAGCTATGTATAATATATTTCCTTGCAATTTAAAAAGAAATGGTATTTGCCCTCAAAGCAAGGGCAAATACCGGTTCCGTTTATATATTTAGTCGAAACATACAGGAGGCTGATTATGAAGAATATATTTGAACACACAAAATCAATCTGGGTAAAATACTCTGACTATGAATTAAAGAAAGCAGACAACGGTGTTGTTTATATTACACCCACAAGCAACGCAACACCGATTATGTATAAACCTTTTGATGTTTCCGAGCAGCTTGTTATAGGAGCTATAAACATCGGAAAAATGCTTATTGCAAGAGAAGATGAAAAAAAGATAGATAAAGCTATAATGAAATTTGTCAAGGATTTCGGTTTACTCGGAATTATGACTGCAATTCCCACAACACCGTCTTTTATGGATTATGATGCTGTATATTTAACAAAAAATCCGTTTATCGAAGATGAAAGTATGAACACATTCAGCTATTTGGGATATTTCTTTCCGTTTGAAAAACCGGAGCTTTCCAAAAACGGCAAAGAAAGCAGATGGGATGTCGGCGGCGATGTCGGTTCTATGGCACTTGCCCTTACATTAAGCAATGAGCCCATGGCATTTGCCTTGTGTCTTCAAAAGCTCTATGCCGAGCCTTTGGATTGGATAAAAATGCAGTTTAAGGATTGGGCATTCACATTTATAACAAGTACAATATTTTATGATGATAAGGCAACACTTACAGATGAACAAAAGCAGTTATATCAGCGCAGCATTTTAATATATGACGGAATTGCACCAACATATCATATAGCACTTAAAGAAGATAAGCCTGTTCTTGTATGGGATTTTTACTCGCTTTCAAATGTTCTTCGCCTTATGTTCAGCACATCTTTAACAGATGAGAAAAATCCGCTTCGTCTTTGCAAACATTGTCAAGAGGTATATATCGCAAGCCGTCCCAATGCTGTATTTTGCAGCACCCAATGCAAAAACCGATATAATGTATATAAGACGAGGAAGAAAAATAAGAATTAAAAAATGTACAAAGCTATCTGAAATCAAATAGTTTTGTGCAAATCTTAAAACTTTCGCTATTTCTGTTGACAAAATCAGAATTAGAGTATATAATGATTATAGAAAAAAGGCAAGACCTCAAACGGTTATGCCACGAAGTTAACTATTTTGCAATAGCCGACCTGTAGCAGAGGGCGGCTATTGTACTTTTATGGGAAACAGTATCACAAATGCGATAACTATTAAAAATGCTATAAGCAATTTTTTCGCCACAAATACAATGCTTACTTTTCATAAGCATCCCCTCCTTTCACAGACTCGGCACAAGTACCTGTATGTATAAAGGTTGGGCATAACCGCCGGTGAAAACCACCGTTAAGAAATCTTGCCTTATCGGATTGCTCCGACAAAATACATTATACACTATAATTTGATAATTTTCAAGATATTTTCCAATATTTACGGCTGATACATAAAATTTATTGTTTATGACTTAAATACCCCTTGCAGGCATCAAAATCTGCAAGGGGTATTTTGCAAATTCTTCATCGGGGTTAAATGCAGGATTTACGGATTGATATATTTTTACTCTTGCATTAAATTCAGCTTTTCAAAACATCTTTGATACATTATTTTCCTCAAATAACAAGCTATCACACATCATCTTTACACCAAGTCTAAAGCCGATATTGAAATTCTCAACACCGCTTGCAGCACTTATTTCATCACTTGCATTTACAAGCTCATTAAATAGTTTTAAGTGTTCTCCGGAGAGTGCGTTTGTCAGTTTATCTTCGTTTGCAGTAAAAATGCTTAATGCCTTGTCGTAGGGTGTAGCCTTTTTATAGCGTTTTTCATTGGGATTTATATTTCCGTAATACAATTCTTCAATAAAATTCATTCCGTTCCCTCCATCGCAAAAACATATTCGTGCATTATAAATTCTTCAGCTCGGTGGCGAATTGAATTCATCTTCTGTACCCATAATATTTGGTCTGTTGCCTTTAGTTGTTCCGTAACACCTTCTTGCTTTGCCATTTTTGACATCATATCTTTTAAGCAGCTATGACAGATTTTGTCTATCTCCGCAAGGTGCTTAAACAATGAGCCATCCATAAACATTACAGTATATAATGCCTTGGTTCTTTCAAAAATCTTTTGCGTAGGTTTCCGTACTTGCCGATGTCATATATTTCTTCATCGGGTACGGTTAAATTTGGTATGTAGTAATCTCCGCTTCTCACATACTCAATGCCATTTTCGATAAATTTCTCTTTCATCTTGTTTTCGACCTCCATTTGTGATAAAATTTGTTTTGTAGTTACAGCTTAATTTAGTCGGTTATCACCGCCTTTTCCCTGTATACAACTACATTTCAATTCGTCACAAATGAGCCGCAGCCATATACTGTATTAAGTGTGATATGAACATCACCCTTTACAGTATAACGCTTCTGCTGAATGGCGAATGTTATTCATAGCACCAACCCAGGCTATTTGGTCTTTTGCTTTAAGTTCTTCGGTAATGCCTTGCCTAACAGCCATATCTTTTATAAGTCTGTTGAGTTCATTTTTTGCCTTTAAATCAACTTTTTCAAGGTAGTCAAACAAGGTTCCTTTAATTAGCAGTGTAGAGTAAAATGCCCTGTAGTTTTGCTTTATAAATTTCTTGTGCAAGTTACCATACTTCCCTATCTCCTTTGTAGTTTCAGGTGCTTTGAGGTTCGGTATCAGAATACCATTCTCATTTCTGTAAGTTCCGCCGTTCTTTTCAAATATTGATGTCATTGTAAAATCCTCCTTGAAATTTTATCGTTCCTTCTGTTTTTTCGTTTTATCGGTAATAGTTTGAAGAAGCTCCTTTATCTTATTTATACCTAGATAAGCCTTTATTTTCTCAAAATCCTTAAGTTCTTTCTTTAAATGAGTGTTTTCCATTTTTAAATCCCAGACCTTAGTTTTAAGGTCTTCTTTTTCTTTTTGAAGGGTCGTAATCTTTTCTGCCGCTTCTTCTTCCCTTTTTTCTGCCCGATAGCATCTTCTGGCAAGGTCCTGAATAAATTCAATCAGTCTTTTTACAAACGGTTCTACAAGCTTTGTTTTGTAAGCTTTTGCAGACATTGTGAGGGTAGGACTTGGTATTTCGAAGTTTTCGTTTCCGACAGCTTTCTGAGCAGTTACCATAGCATATTCTTCGGCGCTTTTATAAGTTGAGATTTTATCTTCAAGAGCCGACTTTTCTTCTTCGAGTGTTTCTACTTCCTCAATCAGCTTATCTCGCTTAAACTTACTAACGGATTTGTGCTTTTCATGAGTTCCTTTTTTCTCCCATTCGATTCCATGCTCAAGCATTATTTTTGAAAGTGCTTCTTTTTCCGATTCATACCATTCATTCCGCTCGGTACAGTTTCGTGTTCCGCCTTTGAAGCCTTGCTTCTCCAATGCTCCTTTGAACGACACCCTTGTTTCAAGACCTCGCTTGCTTTCCGTTATGAACGGTACGAAATCTATATGAAGATGCGGTGTTGCTTCATCCATATGTAAATGTGCAGAGAACACATACAAATATGGATTCCTTTCTGCAAAGCTTTTCATATATTCATCGAGTATTTGCTTTGCAAGCTGTCCGTTTTCTGTCATAGCTCCCATCGTATCTTTATCCCCGACCTGAACTATAACCTCTTCAAATGGATTCTCTTGTTTCCCGGTACGGATTTTCTCATAATAATTTTCAATCCGTCTGTCGCTTCTTGTTTGTTTAGCGTTGTATTTTTCAAGCGCTTCACCAGACAATTTCTGATAGACGTCCTGAATTTTTTCATTGCAGTATTCTATGTTGTATTGAACTCTGTCCTTGTCAACATTCTCTGCAATGAATGCTCTTTCATTATGTTTTGTTGACCCTGCACCGGTCATAAAAGATATTGTTCTTTTCAATGATTTCACCTCTCTTTTCTCATTTTTAAAGTAGCGATAGCGAGGAGTATGGTTTTGTTACTTTTGTCAAAAGTAACGCAAAAGCACTTTTGTCAGCGAGCCAACAAAAATGCAACCTGAAAGCAGGTTTTGCGTTCTCCGAAGGGCAAAGAGTCGCCTTTGAAAAGGCACTCTCTGCACACTCTGCGAAACTTCATCCGTGTCGGTCTGTGACGATGGTGACGATGTTTTTGCTACCGCCAATAACACCGTCACGACCGTCACG
>SVJD01000003.1 GCA_015069165.1 Oscillospiraceae bacterium | reverse complement strand
CCGGTTTTCAGTTCTCGTTTAAGGGAAAGGGAGCAACAATTACGTTGCAAGGTTATAAGTATGACTCGAATTCAACAGTGCAAGATCCGTATGTAAAAGTTTACATAAATGGTGAACTTGCTACATCGAATAATATCAGTGGCGTAACCCTTGATCAAGGAAGAATTAAGATTCAACCGGATCAAGATAATATAATTACTGTTTCAAATTTAAAAAAAGGAAACTATACAATAAAAGTGGTAAAATGTACTGACGGTTACCATAATGGCGTTTCTTTGAGCAAAATTCAGTTGCTTGATGTAGATGATATCAAAGGCGAGATTTTAGCCACACAGAAATACTATGACCGCCAAATGTTGATTATCGGAGATACTTTGGTGTCGGGCTATGGTACTTTAGCAGAATCACAAATCTCGAACACTACTCCGTATTCGACACAAGCGCACGAAGACAGTACATTATCTTTTGCAGCGCTTGCAGCAGATTCTTTTGGCGCAGAAAATATGACTATTGCCCTTCGAAATAGAGGTATTGTTAAAAATGCAAGTTCAACAACTACTCATCTTGCAAAGGATTTTTTTGAGTACCTCGACTTTTTTGAGAATTTCAATAAGCGCTCAGTGCAGTATGACCATACAAAATACAACCCGGACGTAGTTGTTATCAGTCTTGGTTTACATGATGCAGCTTCTTCTGTATCAGCTGCGACATTTAAGCCTGCTTGCAAGGACTTTATCTTGCAGGTTAAGACGTCGTATCCCGATGCTAAAATTCTCTATACTTACGGATTTATGGATAATACCTCTAATTCTCTTGCAGCTACAGTTAAAGAGGTAGTTAGCGAATTGAATGAAAATGGGTATGATGACATCTTCTATCTTCCTTTGTCAGCTTGTACAGACGCAGAGGCAGGTTACCAATTAAGCACAAATTATTATACACCTACAAAGGCGGCTCATGAGTTGCGTTCAAAGGAGCTTATCAAAACTATTGAAGAAATTATGGGATGGAAAGCCGAAAACAGTTTGACTGATATTGAATATATTAGAGAGGCAAACAGTGAATATTACAGTGTGTCTAATCCTGTTTCGTCGGATATGCCTGTAGATGCTTCTTATGCTCCGACAGAGGATACGGACATTTCTATTATGACATATAATATAATGTCGAAAAACCAAGGAAATCAGACTTATTTATCACCTGAAAAAAGGTGGCCACTTACAGTGAGATTGATTTTGTCTTATATGCCTGATGTAGTTTGTATTCAAGAAGCTACTGATGCTAATTCAGGTTTCGACTGGCAGTTACATTTGGTAGAAGAGCTTACCGGTGCCGGATATGATTTTTTCCGTGTGAGAGATGCGTCTTATAATGGATTAGATTCTGCAACCACGGGATTAACAGTACAAGGCGATGCTTTTAGAGATCAGCAAATGCAGATTGGTAATGGTTTAATAATTTTCTGGAAATCGGACCGATTTACTCCGTTGGAGCTTGGACGCAACGAGTACACGGGAGATTACACAGGGGAAGGGGATTCTTCACCAAACGCACGTAATCGTTATTGGCAATATGTAAAGTTAAAGGATAACAGAAGTCCCGGCTCTTCCAGAGAGTTTTATGTATATAATATACATGCTTATTCAAAGCCAAATACTCAAATTACAAATGCGGCTGAAGCATGGTATCTTGATCAAATGCTTCAAGAGCTTGCTACAGAAATATCATCTAAAACTAATTACCCATTGTTTGTGGCCGGCGATTTTATTGCTGACTTTAATATATATGGTGATGATTCGCAAATGGGTAATTATAAAAATGCAAGATGGATAGAAGAAGTTGCTAATATTGATGATGCTGGACGTTATGCGTATTATACCAGAATGGCAGATCCTGAACAAAATATTGACCATATATTCTATAATAATAAATATATTGATGCTAGAGAGTTATTTGAAATTTATGAAGGTGGAGAAGGTCGAAGACTGTCGACAAGACAGCTTTTGGTACTTCATTGTAATTTCAGAGGTGATTTGAGTTTTACGAGTGACACCGGAAAATTGAATTCAGACAAGTCGGATTTTTCAGATGTATCAAATGCAAGTACATATAGTCTTAATTTTACTGTAGGAGCTAATACAACGGTTGATATTTATAACGATAATGGGGATGTAATTCGTACCGGTTTATCAGGAGCTCAGTCTTTATCTTTGACATTAGACAACAAAAAAATTACGCATTTTACTATGCGTTTAAAAGATGGGGTAGGCAAAGTATTTAGTGTAGTTAATATATCTATTACTCGTACGGATTCTGTAATTACTTCTGCCAGACCGACTGTTTCGGCAACTAATACCATTAACAGTTATTTTGTAAATGGAGCTTATCATTTGCTTGCAGGTAATCATGTAATAACACTTAATTCTGCTGGCGGAGATTTCTATTGGAACCCATACGCTACTGAGCTTATGACTTACTATACTTTGGATCTTAAGCAAGGCAGAACAGTTTTATATGTAAAAAGTTACACCACAGGCGATGTGTATCCGGTTTATATTTACAGACAAACAGATACGCAAGATCTTGATTCATCCGTTTTATATGTTGATGATGATTTCCCTTCTGACAGCGTATCAGGCAAGGTAGCCTTTTTTGATGGTGAAAATGTAATATTTGTTGATAGAAGCCGTGCATTTGATAGTGTTGCGGCTGCCGCAGATGCAGCTAACGGTGATGGCAAATGTACCACAATATATTTTGGTTGCGGTGATTATGATGTAAACCAAGAGTCTGTAAATGTGATTTTTACAGAGGATGTTGTTCTCTTGGGCAGTAACTATGATGTAAATCCTGTTGATGCTCAGTCAAACAGATGGTATTTGGCGGGAAGAAAACCGGAAAGTATTATAAATGGAGGTTTCCGATTTACAAAAAACGGTGATATTTCTGTAGCGGTTAAAGGATTTAAATTTTGCGGTGTATCTGCGGATGGTTGCATAAGAGTAGTGGATGGAAACTCAAGCTATGTTGAGTGCTTGTCTCATACACAAGTTTTAGATATTCAAAATAATATTTTTATGGGAGAACATTCAGGTACCGGAGCATTAGATATTATAGATGCAGGTTCTTATGCAAAGGTTACAGGTATAATTAAAAATAATTATTTTAAAAGCATAACAAATAATACTTTGACAGAGGAAAAAAACAGTACAGGCAAGAAAATTGATTTAAAAAGTTCTCAGTATACAAGAGCGATATATATAGCTCACCCAGAAGATTTGCTCATTGAGCGAAATTTCTTTATTGGTTATGAGATAACTTTTTATATTCGAGATGTAAGGCAGACAGGTAACTATTCTCCAGAAACGACAAGTACTTCTTATACTGTCTTTTCAAATCGTTTTGAACATTGTGGTACGACTTCAAATTATTTGTTTGGTGTAGGCGAAAATGATACGGCACATGTAACATATAACAATAATGATTTTATTCGTTGCGGTGCAGGAGGAACATCAATAAAACATGCTATCGACTTTTATTACGAAGAGGGTGTAATAAATTCAAACAAAGTTTTGGAAAATGTTACCCTTGAAGTAGAGGGTAATAGGTTTATGGATTCTCACAGAGCAATGAGATTTATTCGTAGTAATTCCAATTTGAAAGATGGTTTTTCTTCTGTTGAAGATTTGAATTTTTCTTTTACAAAGAATGCTATAATTAATCCTTTAGAGGCAAACTATAATGATAATTACTTTAACAGTATATATTTAAATGTTGCGCCTACAAAAGACATATCAAGCGAGACTACAATAAATCCGACAAGGGAAAAGTGGGATTTTTCTAATAACTATTTTGATTCTACGTTTTTTGGCACAGCAACGGATAGTACAAATATGTTAGATTTTACACAGTTAGCTGTGACAAATCCCGGAGATTTAGCTCTAGCTATCAGGTATTTGAAGCCGGATGATGATGATGTTACTCAAGGATTTAGTCTTACCGAGGCAAATTTCACTCCCGAGATACGTGCCTACGATAAAGTAGTAAAGGCCTTTGATGGTGCTGTAGGTGCCTTTGATGATGGTTGGCTTTATGATTTCGACCATGTATCATTGCCGGATACAGTTGATAAGTCTCTTGAAATTGGATTTGATTATGATTATATCTCTGATATTGCAGATATGGATTTTTTAAGAGCTGTAACATCTTTAAGGGAGAAAATGACAACATATGATGCTTCTAAGAAAAAGGTTAATCACTCAATGTTGACTACTGAACATCTTACAGGTGAAATGCGAGGTCAAACCTCGTTCTATTCAGATGTCAGATGGTATTGTAAAAATCGAGTTTCTTTTGATATACGTACAACATACACGGGAGATGAAGCTTCTTTCTTCTACAAGTATAGCAATGGAGCAATGCCTTCAGGAGATGCGTATGCCGGAATTTCCAATAGTATGTTTTATACTATCAATTCTGCTGGCAGAAGTGATTCTGTAAATGGTATTCTTTTGAAGTTTAAAACATTAAACAATGTACCTACAATTGAAATGCATGTGGCAGGTCAGTCGGGCTGGCAAGAAATTTCATTCCCGAATATTGTTGACGATTTGACAGAATTTATCCATATTGACATAATTGAAAGACCTGTCGGAACTATGGATTTTTACGTAGATGGTATACATTTTGCACAAGTAGTCGGTACTGCAAGCGGTGATTACTCATTTGAAAATGGTATTCTTGCAAGTGAATCAAATGTGACTAATCCGTATTATGATACTATAAGCGTTTATACTGTATCAGGTGATGTTGTTAGCGCAACTCCTAGCTTTACAGTTAACAATTCTTTGGTAACTAAACAAACTGCAATTGCGTTTTCTTCTGCTGATACTAATGCTGCCAATACTTCGGAAGAGCTTTGGCCTACAAAGTTGTCAATGGAAATAGATAACTTAGAAATCGTAGATCTTGATGTAAGTAAGCTTACTATTATCAATGACATTGCTGCAGGCATATTATATAAAGCTTGGAATATGACTGATTGTGTTTATGATGATGAAACAAAAACATATACCTATACCATCAATAAAGATTGGATTGAGTTCTTCACCCAAAAAATTGATGTTAACGAATCCGGCTGGTGGGAAAGCGGAACATTTGGTGAGAACGGTGAGGAAGTACCTAATTGGCCCAATCGTTTAAGAACAGAGGATTATATTTCGACTGACATTGAAGAAATAACGGTAGCAGAAGGATATCAGTACATACCTGTTTGTTATTATCCTGACGAAACCTTTATGGGATATTATAATGTGAATACAAGTGCGCTTTCTGGTAGTGATGGACAATGGACAACTGAAACTGCTGATGTAGAAGCGATTAGAAAACAGCTTGGAGAGAATGTTCGTATTCGTTTGCTATTTAGAAAACTTGATAATTCAACGCTTTCGCTGGATCTTTCACAAAACTTGGAGCTTATTTGTTTTGAACTTAGAAAGTTCTTCACCCAAAAAATTGATGTTAACAAATCCGACTTGTGGGAAATCGGAACATTTGATGGGGACGGTAATACTTCAAATACTAGGCGCGATCGTTTAAGAACAAATACTTATATTTCGACTGACATTGAAGAAATAACGGTAGCAGAAGGATATCAGTACATACCTCTTTGTTATGATCCTAACGGAAACTTTTTGGGATATTATGATGTGAATACAAGTGCGCTTTCTGGTATTAACGGAAAATGGACAACTGAAACTGCTGATGTAGAAGCGATTAGAAAACAGCTTGGAGAGAATGTTTGTATTCATTTGCTATTTAGTAAAATTGGTGATACTTCAACGCTTTCGCCGGATCTTTCACAAAACTTGGAGCTTATTCGTTTTGAACCTATTGAGGGAACAGAGGATTTAATTTCTAGATTATTCAGGACAACTGTTTTAGATGACGGAAGAATTTTGTTAACTTTTGACAGAGGCGGAGACAGCAATCCGGTAGAACATGACAACGAGGACATGGTTCAACTTGCAAAGGTAGCAGTTGATTATGCACTTGAAAAGGGAATTCAGCCTGTAGGTATTAAGAAATCAGTACCTAAGAGTGATGAACCCGGCAAGTATGAGGCTGTTATGCCAATTGACGGACCCGGTTATTATCTTGTTAACTCAACTCTCGGTAGCCTTATTACCACGGATACGTATGATAACAAAGACGGTACGTTCAATTTGACAGTATATGAGAAAAACGATCCTCCGAGTATCAGCAAATATGTTTATGAAGACCATCAAACATATAAAGGTTGGAAGAAAGTAAACGATGAAGCAGTTGGTGAAACTGTTGAGTTTAAGCTTGTTGTTGCGGTGCAGGATGGTGCGTATGCATATACAATAAATGATACGTTTGGCGAACATTATGAACTTCTTCAAGATACAATTCATGTTGAACAATTTGCTCAGGGTTATGATTATAACAGTTCGGCGAATATATCTGAAAGAGTATATGAACCAAATACGGATTATACAGTTAGTGTTGCAAATAATGTATTAACTGTTAAATTTGCAAGTGCAGATGCCGAAGATAATTCTGTAGGCTCGTTGGAAGATGTGCCTACAGGCAGCGTGATTGTGGTCACTTACGAAGCGAAGGTAAAGCTCTCTGTGTTGGATGATCAAAGCAATGTTCCGTTTCAGACATATGCAACTTTGTTATATGGTAGAGAAGATGCAGAGTATGAAGTCACACAGCTTGAAACCCAATCTAATATTGTAAATACATACCTTTGGTCTGTGAACTTGTTTAAATATTCAGAAGAAGTGGTAGGTGTACCGACTCCTTTGACCGGAGCAATATTTGCACTTGCTACAGATGCAGCCGGGGACGATAAATTAGAGTTCGTAGGTTCTGCAGGTAAATATCGTCTTGCAACAAGTGCTGATAATGAAAGCCAAAAAACAACGCAACTCGAATCTGATAGTTATGGCAGATATATTATTGAAGGTCTTGACAGTGGCACGTATTACGTAGTCGAAACGGAGGCTCCGAGTGGATATGCCAAGATGGCTGATCCGGAACCAATCTCAATAAACACAACTTATACTGAAACAGATGTTACGCGCACTTATAATTATAATACATATACAGTTAACGGAGAAACATTCCAGGCTTATGGTTTTGTAAACCGTGCCGGTTTCACCTTACCGTCTACCGGCGCGGCAGGCAGAAGAATGTTTATTGCAACAGGTAGCGTAATTGTTTTGTCAATGAGTATTCTTCTTGTAACGAGAATGAGAAGTTCAAAGGTTATATTTACAAAAACGAAAGTTGCTTTTAAAAAGCGTTAAGTGAAAGGGCGTGTTTTTCTTGGCAAAAAGAACTTTAAAAGAACAACAGCAAAAACTAATTGAAGGATATCAAGTAGGTCATGTTAGGAGAAGTATTTGGTATCGAATACTCAGTGTACTGTCTGCTATCACGGTTTTTTGTACAACGTATGCCATGATATTACCGGCCTTAACACAGGAAGACCCAACGGTCGGCGTAAAAATGGCGCGAGATTTTTACTACGAAAATGAAGATGTGAGTATTATTTTCACTGTAACAGGTCGTGCGATTTTTAAAGATGAGCATATCGAAATAGATAATCCGCAAGCAGAGCTTGTGGAGCTTGAAGTAATTGAACTCGAAGAGGGCAATGTCATTTATGATGCGTATGCAGAGCATCTTGAGAGCGGAATTGGTTCTGAAGATTTAGCACAGATACTTCCTCTTGAACTTAAATTTTCCTACCTTGGAAACGAGTTAGATACAAAACGCTGTGATATTACTGCACAAATTCAAGCAAAAGAAACTTTTTTCACGGATGAAATCGGCGATGTTCCACAAAATACTACCACAGAGGAAGATCACCCGATGGCTACGCCGAGTTACACATCAGAACCGGCAATGGCTTTGACTGCGATTCAGGGAAACGGCACAAATGTATTTGATGCGCCTACTGTTTACACAACAGATGTTCAAGAAGTTTCCACGTTAACTGTTGATGTTAAAGGTTCTACTTTGGCACTTGCTACATCTAATACGCTGAATCCGACGTACACTGTGCAGTATTATGCGTATGTAACTACTATAGATAATACAGGAGCAGGTGACTATACACACAGCATTGAGGTAATTGATACTGATGGAAAAGGCGTTCCGACGAATAGTACTGAATTCAATGAAGATAATATTATGCATTATTATTTAGAGTCGGCCGCAAACGGAAAATATCAGTTTAAGACAAAGACAGATCTTGTGCCGATTTATAATTCTGTTGCAGGGCTTTACTATGCCGGTGCCTCGAACTACCCATTTCTTGATAGGATTTCAACTTCAAGCGCGCCTTACGAATTGAAACAGATTTGGAGACTTAAACCTGACGCCCAAGCCGATTCAACAAATGAAGAAGATTGGGAGATTTATGGAGTCGATGCAAATTTGAGTGAGTATTTTACAAACAATTCTTCTGCAGCAAACAGTAGTAAAATTCTCATCGAAGAAGGCGATGTAATCAGATTGGTTTATGAAGAAAGTAAAGATTTGTCTTCGGTAAGCCAGGATTTGACGATGTATGATTATGATGTGTCAGACGGCAGATATCATACTGCCGCAACTGTGAACTCTGGTGCGGCTTCTTATTACATAACTAGCCAAGCAAATACTACGGCTGCATATATGAGCGCTGCCGGAGAAAATAAAACGAATTTTGGTACTACTTACAGAGGAATCAATAGTGTTGTAAGTTCGACAGGAACAATCATGTTTGCTTTTGGTGATAATAAAATAGGAACAGGTTTGGAATCGCAGATGTGGAACGGACTAAATTTAAATAGTTCCAATACTGCAAAAGGGACTTTTGGCATAGTTTCAGGACTGAATAATAATACTGATTATATTCCTGTGTTTGATGTTAATATTATTATGCCGGAGTTATTTAACAATATTAATGACCATAACAGAGAGAAATATAATAATCTTGCAACAAAAAACGAATTTGGTTCTTTGATTGCCTATTATGATGGTAGCAACAATTCAGGAGCAATAAGTAGTACTGCTACAGAAAATTATACTTTTACACAAATTCATAACAAAGCATCTTCCACGTGGAAAGATTTAATGGGGAATCAGAGTACGTTTACTGTCCCTCAAGATGCAAATAATTATTTTACGGATGACGCTTACAGAATGTCAGGCGGAAAAGTAACTTTGCCGGATATTTTTAGGACAACATTGAGTAGCAATGAGTTTGCTTTAGAAATTGAATTTGGTGATATAAGGGATACCGGCACAAAAACTGTATTGTTTTCAGATGAATCGCTTAATGAATTTTGTCTTTATGTAGAAAACGGAAAATTATGTTTAAATATAGAAGGTCAGGATGTATTTGCTTTAACTGGAGATAAGATAAATACCAATGCGAAGAGCAACAACGGCTATGATTTTTTGGCATATTCTACGATAGCGATTACGTATGTGTTAAATAAATCTACAAATACTAATAATAATAATCAGTTGAGAGTATATTGTAACGGTGCTGAAATTTACAAAAATACGGCATATACTACAGATATTAATATTGCCAATAGTCTTTTTATAGGTTCATACAACACATCGGATACGTATAAACATACTACTGATTACAGATCTATAAGACTTCACAACGTAAGAATCGCTGGTGGCTCAATAAAAACAAATGCAAGATATGCAGGAACTATGTCAGCAAATTTTGACAGTAATTCAGCTTCTAGTTTGTACCAAGATACAGGTGGTAAAAAGGTTATCGGCGGTCGAGATATTGTTTTCAATCGTGTTGGTGATGCGTATACTTTAACAGCGATAAATAATACCATGGGTGGAACTTCTTCTCTTGGAAATCTTACGAATCTCGAATATTTTAACTCTTATTCAAATGGTACGATATTGTCAAATGATTTTTGGCCGATGGATTATTCAGGAACTTTTGGTGGCGACGGACATGATATTAAGTTTGGTAGTTTGCAATATCAAACTTACAGAAAATATTTTAACTCTACAACTAGTGGAAATTTACCGGTTTCGGTGGACTCTGCTGACCACAACTCCTATTTCGGCTTCAAACACAAGTTTGATTTTACTGTAGATTCCGACTATTGCGGACCTATGAATTTCTTCTTCTATGGCGATGATGACGTTTGGGTGTTCTTGGCAGACGAAGCAGGAAACACACAACTTGTTTGCGACTTGGGCGGAGTACACGACCCGGTAGGTGAGTATGTTGATTTAAAAGACTATATTGGTCAAAACGGAATGGCTGCAGAGGGTAACTTCTCACTCTATATGTTCTATTTAGAGCGTGGCGGTTCACAATCTACGGCATATATGAGAATGACAGTTCCGATGGCTTCCGTTACATTACCGAATCCCGAGGATACAAATGTGGAAATGGAAGAACCGCCGGCAGTTTTAGAAATTAATAATACACTGGAAATCACAAACACAGTTAATAATATTGATGCACCGCAACCTTTTTCATATCTAATTAAGTTATTTGATGAAAACGGAAATGCATTGACCGGTAGTTATGATTATAAGCGTTTTACATCCATAACGGGAGTTGAGACCGATATAACAGGTACACAACCTTTCGAAAATCAAGGCGAAGATGGAATTGCTTTTGAGATACCGCATGGTCATAAGCTTGTGTTCTACAATTTGCCGGCGGGTACGCAGTATTTGATAACCCAAACTACGCGTAATGGTTTCTACACGTCATATACCATTAATGACAACGAAGTCATAAAGGGTAATGTTGACAGATATGGTAATGTGACTGATGAAGATACAGTTTTAAGCGGTGTGCTTGTGGATAATAAGGTTGTTGAGATTGACTTCTACAACACAAACTACGCCGAGCTTCCCAGTACGGGATTTGATGGTGAGAACAGTGTATTGATGTACTATGTGCCGTTTGGTATAGCTACAGTTTACATGTGCGCAATGCCATTTATCAACCGCACAAAGAAATCCAAAAAGGGAGAAATCGAACCGGAACAAGCGTGATTATAAGCGCACTTGCAAAGTAAAATTTAATTAATATTCTTAAACGAAAAACCTGCTGCAAAGCAGGTTTTTTTGTGATCTTAAAGTTTGCCCAAAAGTAATTTTCGTATAATTACCACCTGTTTTTGCACGAAAAAAAGAAGAAGAAAAAGTAGAGGTCTGTTGCAGATTTTTAAGCTTAAAATTTTCGTACAAAACAGATGTGTTTTTGCACGAAAAAAACAAAGAGAGAAAATTGGAAGCCTTTGCCAATTGTGTGCGTTTATGATTTTCGTATAATTTTGATGTGCTTTTGCACGAAATTTTTCAAAAGAGAATTTACACACAAACCAACGGCGAGCGGCGAGGATTCCGACGGGGGAAAAAGAGTTTTGGTTCAGTAAATGGTTGATTCGGTTAAAAAGAAATAGTATAATACAAATATGATTTTTCTTCGGATTGCAGTACATAATCGCTCCGGCAAACAAAATGGGTTAAAAGGGCGAAAAGTGAAAAGGAATGGTTGAAAATGGTTGAAAAAAACAAAAACAAATTGCAAATCCGAAACAGCACAGTTGACTTTCTTGTGTTTACAAAAGATGCTCACGAGGATGGTATCGAAGTCCGTGTGCAGGATAATGATGTGTGGTTGACACAGAAAGCAATCGGACAGCTTTTCGACGTAGATAGAAGCGTTGTTACGAAGCATTTGAAAAACATATTTGAACGTGGCGAATTAGCTGAGAAATCAACTTGTGCAAATTTTGCACAAGTTGCGGATAATGGAAAGACGTATCAATATAAATTCTATTCTTTGTCTGCTATCATCGCTGTTGGGTATCGTATAAATTCAAGCAGAGCAACGCAATTTAGACAGTGGGCTACAAAAGTATTAGCCACTTTTACTAAACAGGGGTATGTTCTGGATAAGAACAGATTGATTAACGGCCAAATATTTGACGAGGATTATTTCGAACATTTAATATCGGAAATTCAAGAAATCAGAGCTAGTGAGCGCCGCTTTTATCAAAAAATAACAGATATTTATGCTACTGCTGTCGATTATTCTGTTGACAGTCATATTACCAGAAATTTCTTTGCTGCGGTTCAAAATAAAATGCATTATGCTGTTCATGGTAATACGGCAGCAGAGGTTATTATGGCGCGGGCAGATCACAATAAGAAGAACATGGGTTTGACATCGTGGAACAATGCTCCTAACGGGAAAATTGTTAAGGCCGATGTGTCAGTTGCGAAGAATTACTTATCTGTCAATGAAATACAGGAAATGAATGAAATCGTCACAATGTATCTTGATTATGCTACCAGACAGGCAAGACGTCATATTCCGATGACTATGGAGGATTGGGCATCAAAGCTGGATGCGTTCTTGCAATTCAATGAGGCTGAAATTTTGCAAGATAAAGGAAAAGTTACTGCGGAAATTGCAAAAGCTTTTGCTGAAAGCGAATTTGAACAATATAGGGTTATTCAAGATAGGTTATACCAGAGTGATTTTGACCGTCTTGTAGCAAGCGCAGAGGAAAAGAAATGATTATCTTAAAAGATTTACGCACGAAACAACGGCGGGCGGCGAGGATTCCGACGGGGAAAGGGGATTTTTATAAATTTACAAATTATATGAAAATAAGCTTTGATTTTGCCGGCAGATGTGGTACAATTATAAAGATTTAATATCAATGATTTTTTAGGAGGCATTTTTTGATGAAAACTAAAGCAGTTAGATTATATGGTAAAGAAGATTTGCGCCTTGAAGAGTTTGAGTTGCCCGCAATCCAGGATGACCAAATTTTGGCACATATTATTTCAGACAGCGTTTGTATGTCTACATACAAAGCAATGGAGCAGGGCTCTGACCACAAGAGAGTTCCTGAGGATATAGACAAGAACCCTGTAATTGTAGGACATGAGTTCTGCGGTGAGATTGTTGAAGTTGGTGCTAAATGGCAACATAAATTCAAACCCGGACAAAAATTTTCTATTCAGCCTGCAATGAACTACAAAGGTTCACTTTATGCGCCCGGATATTCATATCAGTACATCGGCGGCGCTGCAACATATGTTGTAATCCCTAACGAAGTAATGGAGACAAACTGCCTTCTTGATTATAACAACGATGCGTTCTTCTACGGCAGCGTGGCTGAGCCGATGTCTTGTATTGTAGGTACATATCACGCTATGTATCACACAAAGAACGGTGTTTATGTTCACGATATGGGTATTGTTGAGGGCGGAAATATGGCAATTCTTGCCGGCGTTGGTCCTATGGGTATCGGTGCTATCGACTACGCTATTCACTGCGACAGAAAGCCCGGTCTTCTCGTTGTAACAGATATCGACGAAGCAAGACTTCAAAGAGCAGCTACAATTTATACAGTAGAAGAAGCTGCAAAGAATGGAGTTAAACTCGTTTATGTTAACACAGCTACAACTCCTGACGCTGAGGCTTATATTATGGGTCTTACAGATAACAAGGGATTTGACGATGTTATGGTATTTGCTCCTGTTAAACCTGTTGTTGAAATGGGTGACAGACTTCTCGGTAAAGACGGATGTCTTAACTTCTTCGCAGGCCCTGCAAATTCTGAATTCAAAGCTGAGTTCAACTTCTATAACGTACATTATAGTTCAACACACGTTGTTGGTACAAGTGGCGGTAACACAGCAGATATGATCGAGTCAATCGAAATGATGAACAAAGGACTCCTCAATACTGCATCAATGATTACACACATCGGTGGTCTTAATTGCGTTGTTGATACAGTTATGAATCTTCCTAAGATCCCCGGCGGTAAGAAACTCGTTTATACTAATATTGATCTTCCTTTGACAGCTATTGCTGATTTCGAAAAATTGGGCGAGACAGACGAGCTCTTTAAGAATCTTGCTGAAATCTGCAAGCGTCACAATATGTTGTGGAACGCTGAGGCTGAGAAATATCTTCTTGCTAACGCAAAAGCAATCTGACGTTTTACGAAAGGACGGGTAAAAATGAAAGTATTGGCTTTTGACTACGGTGCAAGCAGCGGAAGAGCTATTTTGGGAGAGTTTGATGGTAAAAAGATTACTCTCACAGAGCTTCATCGCTTTGGCAGTGATCCGGTAATGATGAATGAAACATTTACATGGGACTTTTTGCGTTTGTTTTTTGAGTTGAAGCAGGGAATCATTAATACTTATAATGCGGGTCACGGTGATATTGCATCTATCGGTATTGATACTTGGGGTGTTGACTTTGGTCTTCTTTCAAAAGAGGGCGATTTGCTCGGAAATCCTGTTCATTACCGCGATTCACGTACTGATGGTATGATTGAACTTGCTTGCGAGAGATCTTCTGCAAAGGAAATATTTGACGTAACAGGTATTGCTTTCCAGAAATTTAACACGCTTTACCAGCTTTTGGCAATGAAAGAGAGCAACAGTGTGCTTCTCGAAAATGCAGATACTTTGCTTTTTATACCTGACCTTTTTAACTATTATTTGACAGGCAAAAAGTATTGCGAATATACAATTACAAGTACTTCACAACTCTATGATCCGGTAAAGGGCGAATGGGCTAAGGATTTAATCAAAAAGGTAATTCCCGGTATAAATACCGATATTTTGCCTGAGGTAATTCCTGCCGGAACACAAGTTGGCCCTCTTACTGAGAACATTTGCAACGAATTGGGCGTAAAACCCGTTCCTGTAATTGCAGTAGCAGAGCACGACACGGGAAGCGCTGTTGTTTCCGTACCTTTCTATGATACAAAGAGTGCGTACCTCAGTAGCGGTACTTGGTCACTTCTCGGCTTGGAGCTTGACAAGCCGGTAATCAACGATAAAATGCGCGAGCTCAATTACACAAACGAGGGCGGTATAAATAATAACGTTCGTTTGCTTAAAAATATCATGGGCTTGTGGATTACACAGGAGTGCAAGCGTCATTGGGAAAAACAGGGAGAAACTGTTACTTTTGGCGGTTTGACAGATGAAGCTGCTTTGGCTGCGCCGTTTGCGTGCATAATCGATGTTGACGATCAGCGTTTCTTCGAGCCGTATAATATGCCGCAGAAGATTCAAGAGTACTGCGCTGAGACGGGACAGTATGTTCCGCAGACTAAAGGCGAGATTATCCGTTGCGTAAATGAGAGCCTTGCTTTGAAGTATCGCCAGGCGATTGAGGGACTTGAGGAAATTGTTGGTTATACAATTCCTGCGTTGCATGTCGTTGGTGGTGGTTGTCAGAATAAACTTCTTAATCAGTTTACTGCAAATGCAATCAATCGTCCTGTTTATGCAGGTCCTGTTGAGGCAACTGCAATCGGAAATATTGCAACACAGTTGATTTCTCTCGGTGCCGTTAAATCACTTGCTGAGGCTCGTGAAGTAATTCGTAATTCTTTCGAAATTAACGAGTATTTACCTCAAGATACAGCTGCTTGGGAAGCTGCTTATGAAAAGCTCTTGAAGCTTCAAGGTAAGTAATAGGCAAAATCGGATTTAACCGATTTTTATAAATGGTTTTGTGCGGAAGCTTTGACAAAACACTCGTCGGAGCTTCCGATTTGTTATAGTTGGAGATTGTTTTTTTGTACGTTTGTGCTTAAGTTGTGTGAAAGTTTGTAAATGACTTAAATGCATCTTTGAAAGTATGTTAATTGTAAATTTATTATTTGGAGGTGCTGGTAAATATGGAAAAATTTGACTCTTTTGGAAAAAACGTTTTTGGAAATTACAACAGGGAATGTATAATTCGTGGCACTTCAGAAATAATAATTACTGAGAATGGAAGACCCATTCTTTATAAAGTTTCCGACAATAGTAAATTCATGACTTCTAATATTTTTGCGGCGCGTATTAAAGAATATGTGCCGCAATTACATTCATATTTTCTAGATATAGGCGATGGAGAAAAAAGAGCACTTTTGCCGGAAAATGAAAAACAAAATTCTGATAGTAAAAACAAATCCAACGATTTTTGCCTTGTACAAGTAACTTCTGCACCTCGCGATAAAAAAGGCGCACAAGTAACAACAAAAATTCGCCTCACCGGGAATTATGTTGTGTTATTACCCTGTGAATCATCGGAAAAGCAACAAAAAGTAAACATTTCCGGCAAAATTAGAGATGCTAGTGCACGTGAACGCCTTTTTATGCTTGGAGAATCTATATTAGAAGATACAGATTTGCCAAAATATTCCTTTATATTACGTACTGACAGTGAAAATGCAACCGCAAAGGAAATAGTTTGCGAATATTCCGAATTATGTAAATTATGGGAATCTGTTTTGGAAAAATTTAACTCTTTTGTATCAAATACACGCGTGGGAGAGGTTTATGGCAGAAATCCTGTTTTTGCTGAGATTTTGAGATATCCTCTGTCTTCATACTCTAAAATCTGCGTAGATACAACAGAAATGCTTGATAAGATAAAAGAAGAAATACCTGAGTTTTTACCAAAATTGGAATTTGTTCCCAAGCGGATTTTTGCGGCAAAATCTGTTGATAATTTGAAAAATGTTTTAATGGGCCGCAAAGTTTTCTTAAAATCAGGAGCCGATATCGTAGTAGAAAAAACAGAGGCGTTAACCGTAATTGATGTAAATTCATCGAAGTCAAAGCTGCCTGCACACGAAGTAAACATTGAGGCGGCCTTTGAAATTATGCGTCAACTTCGTCTTCGTGATATTGGTGGAATTGTAATATGCGATTTTATCGGCCCCGAAGACGAAAAAAACAAGCTCGCTCTTGTTGAATTTATGCGCGAGCTTGCTCTTGTTGATCCAAATAAACCGGAAATTGTTGGTATTACCAAACTTGGACTTGTTGAAATTACCAGAAAACGTAACTAAAAATGAAATTTTTTAGTTTTTTTGTTTTTCTGAAAAATATATAATTTTATAACTATTTTACGTCTGTTTTACACCTGTTTAATGTCCGTTTTACACTTGTTTTAACCCTTGTTCAATGCCCATTTTAAACCCAAAATACAAAAAATAGATTGGGAAAATTCCATATTTGACTCAGACTATTGTAAAGAAAATTTGTATGTTACTTTGAATATTCCGACTTCTCCTGCTTTCAAAAAAGGATACGGCGCAAAGCGTGAATCGTGTGTGTAATTTACCGAATCAGGAAAATATTGGGGTTCAAGGCAAATTCCTTTATATATTGGTTTCAAGTGGTTACCTGTGTAAAGTTGTACACCCGGGGCATTGGAATATACTTCCATTTTCCGACCTGATTCAGAAGATTCAAGAATTGCTATTTTTGCCATATTTTTATCTTCGTTTTTAATTACATAGTTGTGGTCGAAGCCGTTTTTGCTTGTAATTTCCGTAAATTCAGCTGCGTAGGCAGTTTTGATTGTACCGATTATCGACTTCGGCGTGCGGAAATCCATATATCCGTCTACGGCACTAATTTCGCCAAAAGGCATTGTTTCGTCATCCAAAGGCATATATTTGTCTGCGAAAATTGTCAAATTGTGATCAGAAACATCATCCTGAACAGTATTTAAATTAAAATAAGAATGGTTTGTAGGACTGAAAAGTGTGTCTTTGTCACTTTTACCTGTAATTACCATTTCAAGCAAATAATTGTTTTCATTTTTGTAAAATCTGTAAGTTAATACCAAATCAAGATTTCCGGGGAAACCTGAACAACCATCAGGTTGAACCGCTTCAAAAGTAACCGTATCTTCCGTTGTTTTCGTACAATTCCACATCATATTATGGAAACCTTCTTTTCCGCCGTGGATATGATTGCGGCCTTCGTTTTGAATCAATTGATGAGTGCCGGTGGCATCTGTGTACCTACCGTTGCGTATTCTGTTTGCATATCTGCCAACAACAGCACCAAAATATTCATTACCTGACTCAAAATAACCTTGCGGTGTATCGCAACCAAGAACTGTGTTTGCCAAATTTCCATATCTGTCGGGAACAACAATTTGTTTCACTCTGCAACCAAAGTCAAGAATTTCCACAAAAGCACCATCAGGGGAATCGATTTTATATAAATAAACATCTTTTTCTCCAATTTTACCAAAAAATGACTTAATAACGGACATAAAAACTCCTTTAAATAATAATCTATAGAGAAGTATACAATAAAACAACCTAAACCTCAAGGCAAATCATACTCTTTTCGAACAAAAAAAGGGGTTCTTTACACGAAAAATATAAAGTATAAAATCTTCGTTCTGTTTTAATAGTTAAAAGTATAAACTTAAAACTGATTTTCGTACAAAAATCGTGCTTTATTGCACGAAATACATAAGATGAAAAAAAATTAACAGCTCCAAAGATGAATTTTTGAAGCTGTTTAAGATATCATAAAAAAATTTTTGCTATTATGAGTTTAACAGTATCTGAACGAAACAAAAAACAGAGAGAATATTACTGATTTTATGCAATAAACTTGACAAGATAAGCAGGATGAGGCGTGAAAAAATCAATAAGGTAAAACAATACCGCTTTTTAGTATTCCTAATTGAATATACATAAAAATCCGACAGAGTGTTTGGTAATTCATGCGCATAACACTTTTGCCGTTTTTGTCCGGATAAGCAGTCATATCTATTATGACAAGTGAAAGACCCTGTTCCTGTGCGAAAACAATTTTTTTCTGCAGATTCTGCTCGTACTCAGATTCGTTACGGCTGCCGGCGATTTCGACATATATATCTTTGCCTGCGGCATGGAGAAGCAAATCTGCACGCGAAAATGTGCCGGGGTAATATGGCTCTAACTCATAGCAAAGTCCGCAATCGTGCGCACACCTTAATGCGATGACTTCGTTTTTAGAACGCACTTGTTCACAACAATCATTGATAATGTAATTGTCGAAGGTATATTTTAAATTTTTGCGTTGATTTTCAAAGTCATCATCGCGATTTGATTTTGAATTTTGCTCTGGTTTATCCTTGCGGAGCTTATACCAAAAATGTTTACGCTTTTTTTGAAAGTTACAGTTTTTATCTGCAGCAAGCAAATTTTTAATCTTGCGTTTTTTGTATTTTTTCTCGATATCAGCAATTTTAACAGCAAAATTTTCAATATCTTTTGAGTTTACCGAGGGGCGAAAGTCTAGGCTAAGCAGTTGTTTCTCCGGTGGCAAATCAAAAAAATCATCAATAATATATGCCAGTTTTTGGTTCTCCTCTGACTTGAAAAAGTTCTCAAAAAAATCATTTTTATAGTCATTGAAGTTAATCCTTGATAGGTCACGGGATTTAATGGAATTTAACAGATTAGCTAAGGTTTTCGCATAACTTAAGCAAAATTTTAAAAGAGACTTTGCCATGCGCCGCATCCAAAGTCTCGCCATAAGAAAGAGATGCGTAGAAGGGTCGTCAATATTATTTAAATCACGCCCGTCGTTGCGCTGAGGATACGGAATTTTCTTGCTAATGTAATACTTTTTTCCTTCAATATATAAATAGGCATTTGTATAGATGTATTCTTTTTCTATACCGCTTGTCGTTTTATATCGCTTTTTTGGGCTGCTGAAAATTACGCTGCCTTCGGGAACGCCGCGAAAGTCCAGATGCTTTAAAATCGCATCTGCTTTTGCAGCTTGTTTTAACGCATAATTGAAGTCGCGCAAATATTCAAAGTAGGTATTATCGTTAAAAATTGTGTTCATGAAAAAGCCTCCGACAAAATTCTATAAAATAACCCTTACAAAAAAAGTCGAAATTTGACGAATGAAAAGAAAAATTTTCATTTATCTTCTCTTTTCGGTTTTCGTGCAAAAGCAGGTCAAAATTATACGAAACCTCGTATTACGAATTCAGTATAGAGTGGGTTTTCATCTGATGCAGTTTTTTTATTTTCGTGCAAAAGCAACGCGAAATTGTGCGAAATGCAGTCGGTGAGGTGGTTGGCGTCGCAGTTGAAAATGTTATAAAACGTTACAAAATGTTACAAAATACAAAAAAAACTACAAAAAATACTTCATCAATTTAGTTGACTAATACGCTAAAGTGTTGTATAATACCTCGAAATACTGCAGGAGGTACAGTTGTGGATTATCCTATTTTAAATGTAAAAAATGAAGATGAAGCAGTAATTGCTCTTAAAAATCTCTATAGAATGTACGGCTATTTGCCCTATAAAATGAGCAAATTTGAAGAATATGATTTATATGTAGAAAATAAAAATTTTCTTGTCAGCGATGATATAATCACATTCAGCGACTTCAACGGTAAGCTGATGGCATTGAAGCCCGACGTTACGCTTTCGATTATCAAAAAAGTCAGGAGCTCTGCTCATACAGAGAAGCTTTTCTATCACGAAAACGTTTACAGAGCCCTCAAAAATACAAAAGAGGTTCGCGAGATTCTTCAAATGGGTCTTGAGTGCATCGGTGACGTTGGCACATATGAAACGGCGGAAGTTCTCATGTTGGCTACCAAAAGTTTGGCAGTGCTCAGCTCAAATTACGTTATTGACATCTCGCACATGGGTTTCATAAACGGAATTCTCAAAGCTGCAGGCGCTGATTTTGCGGCTTGCACTGAGATAATGACGCACATCAAAGAAAAAAATCCTCATGATATAAGCAAGGTTTGCGATAAAGCAGGAATTTCCAAAGATATGACAGAAAAAATTTGCAAAGCCGCAACACTCTGGGGAAGTTTCGATGAAATTTTGCCCGCATTGAAAGAGCTTGACGTGAACGACGAGACTGAGGCGGCAATTAAAGAATTGGAAGCGATTTACGAAATTTTGAAAGTCAATGGTTGCAGCGACTACGTGAAGATTGACTTCTCTGTGATGAACGACATGAGCTACTATAATGGTGTAGTTTTCCGCGGATTTATTGAAGGTGTTCCCGTAAATGTGCTCTCCGGAGGCAGATACGACAAGCTTACCGAGAGATTCGGAATGAAATCCGGCGCCATAGGTTTTGCTGTATATTTGGGGATTTTATGGCAATATATTGCAACTCCGAAAACATCTGATGCTGATGTGGTAATTTATTATTCAGAAGATACAGATTTGACAGTACTTACAAAAAAAGTAAAAGAGTTGACAGAAATGGGAAGTACAGTTACAGTATACAAGAGCGGTTGCAAGAAGCAACTCAAATGTGCAAAGAAATTCGAAATCAGCGGAGGGAGGCTTGTAGAGTTATGATAAACATTGCGTTACCAAAAGGCAGACTTGGCGAAAAGGTTTATAATAAGCTAAAAGCAATCGGCTACGGTTGCCCCGCGATAGAAGAAAACAGCAGAAAGTTGATTTTTGAAAACGAAGAAAACGGTGTTAGGTATTTTTGGGCAAAGCCTTCTGATGTGGCAATTTATGTTGAAAGAGGCGCAGCGGATATAGGAGTTGCGGGAAAAGATATTTTGCTCGAATACGAGCCGGATATCTATGAACTCAGCGACCTTGATATCGGCAAGTGCAGAATGTGTGTAGCTGCTAAAAAAGGTTTTGAAGACAATACAGAGAGAGTTTTGAGAGTAGCTACGAAATTTCCCAATATTGCCAGAAATTACTATTCAAAGTTGAGTAGGGAAATAGATATTATCAAGCTTAACGGCTCAATAGAAATTGCTCCGATTCTTAATTTGTCTGATGTAATTGTGGATATTGTTGAAACGGGAACAACTTTGCTTGAAAACGATTTGGAACCGATAGAAACGATAGTTCCCATAAGTGCAAGACTTATAGCGAATAAAACGGGATATAAATTTAAATACGATGAAATCAGTAAGCTTTGCGAGAAACTCAAAGAGCTTGCGGAATAAAAGAGGCAACGAAAATGATACAGATTTTAAAGATGGATACATTCAAAAGGGAAGATATTTTACCGACACCGCCGGAGCAGGAAGAAATTTCCAATTCTGTAAAAAAGATTCTTGCTGATGTCAAAGAGCGTGGTGACGAGGCTGTAAAATATTACACAAAACTTTTTGATAAAGCAGAATCGGATAGCTTGCTTGCAGACCCGGCACAGATTGAAGAAGGTGCAAAAGCGGCGGCTCCCGAGTTCATTCAGGCACTTGAAAAAGCAGCGGCAAATATTTATAAGTTTCACGAGAAACAAAAGCAAAACGGTTTTGTGATACAAGACGAGTATGGCGTGATTACAGGGCAGAGAGTTATTCCGCTTAAAACTGTAGGTATTTACGTGCCGGGAGGCACAGCGCGCTACCCGTCAACGGTACTTATGAACTGTATTCCCGCTAAGATTGCCGGTGTTGAGAACATTATAATAACAACACCTCCTGATAAAGACGGCAACGTTCCGCCGCAGATTTTGGCAGCGGCTTATGTTGCAGGCGCGACTTGCATAGTAAAAGCCGGCGGCGCACAAGCAGTAGCGGCGCTTGCGTACGGTACGCAGACAATTCCAAAAGCTGACAAAATTGTAGGACCGGGAAATGCGTATGTGGCAGAAGCGAAAAGACAAGTTCAAGGACTTGTTGATACAGATATGATTGCAGGCCCGAGCGAAATTCTTGTGGTAGCAGATGGCAAAAATGATCCAAACGTGACAGCTTTTGATTTACTTTCACAGGCAGAACATGATAAAATGGCAACTGCAGTTCTTGTAACCGACAGCGAAGAATTTGCGCAAAAGGTTTCAGACAGCCTTGAGAGAATTATTCCTACATTGCCAAGAATGGAAATTGCAAGAGCTTCAATTGACAATAATGGTAAAATTATCATTACATCGAGCCTCGAAAAAGCAATAGAGGCATCGAACGAAATTGCGCCGGAACACTTAGAGTTGTGTGTAGACAATCCGTTTGATTATTTGAGTTTGGTACGAAATGCCGGCTCGGTGTTTATGGGACGAAATTGCCCGGAGGCTTTGGGAGATTATTACGCAGGACCGAATCACACGCTTCCTACAAGCGGTACGGCGAGATTTTCCAGCCCGCTTTCGGTAGAGGATTTTGTGAAAAAATCGGCGTATACGTATTATACAGCCGAGGCTTTGGACAGAGCGTGTGAATCGGTGGTTACGATTGCCGAAGAAGAAGGCTTGTATGCACACGGCCGTTCGGTAAGTTACAGATGCCAGTTAAGGAAAAATAAGTAAGAGAGTAAAAAAATGAGTAGATTTTTGAATGAAAAATTTTGCCGGTTGGAGGCGTATACGCCGGGAGAGCAACCGCAGGATAAAAAGTATATAAAACTGAATACAAATGAGTCTCCGTTTCCGCCGTCGAAAGGTGTTTTGGAAGCAGTAAATCAAGATGCTGTAAGTCAGCTTAATTTATACCCTGATCCGGAATGTAAGGAGCTTAGAGAAACTATAGCAAAGCATTACGGTGTTTTGGCAAAAAATGTATTTGTAGGAAATGGTTCTGATGATATACTTTCATTTGCATTTATGGCATTTTGCGGTAAAAATTCCAATGCGGCTTTTCCCGATATAAGCTATGGATTTTATAGAGTTTACGCAGAGCTTCACGGCGTTCCGTATGTGGAAATTCCGTTAAAATCTGACTTTTCTGTAAATGCAGAAGACTATATCGGTATAAACAAAAATGTATTCATAGCAAATCCAAATGCACCGACGGGACTTACACTGTCGCTTGAACAAATAAGCAAAATTTGCGAAAGTAATAAGGACAATATTGTGCTTATAGATGAAGCGTATGTGGATTTCGGAGCCGAAAGCAGTGTAAATCTTACGAAGAAATATGATAATTTGATAACTGTTATGACGTATTCAAAATCACGCTCTATGGCAGGTGCAAGATTGGGATTTGCAATTGCAAGTGAAGCGATTATAGAGGATTTAAACAAGATTAAATATTCAACCAATCCTTACAGCATAAACAGACTTACAAATTTGGCAGGAATTGCCGCAATAAAAGATAACGATTATTACGCAGATAATTGCAAAAAGATAGTTGAAGTCAGAGAATATACAAAGTCGGAGCTTGAAAAGCTTGGTTTTGATTTTACGGATTCAAAGAGCAATTTTATATTTGCCAAAAATGGAAAAATCGATGGTGAAACTCTTTATAAAAAATTGAAAGACAAAGGAATACTTGTCAGACACTTTTCAAAAGAACGCATTAAAGATTTTGTCAGAATAACAGTGGGGACAAAGGAGCAAATGGATAAGCTTTTAGATGCTGTCAGAGAAATATTATAAGAGGTATTTCACACAAGTATCAGAAGTGTTTTATAGACAATTCAGAAAAAACAGGTGACTTTTCAGAAAAATTCAGGTAAAGTTTCAAAGATACTTTACAAAAGTTTAATGAAAAGGAATTTTATGGGAGGATAAGCGAAAATGGAAACTCGCACATCAGAAATTAAAAGAAATACAGCAGAAACCAAAATAGAGCTTAAGCTTTGCATAGACGGCAAAGGAGAGGCAGATGTAAATACAGGTTGCGGTTTTATGGATCATATGTTGACACTTTTTGCCAAACATGGAAGATTTAATCTTTATGTTAAATGTGACGGTGACATAAATGTTGACGATCACCACAGCGTAGAGGATATAGGAATTTGCTTGGGCAAAGCTTTTGCAGATGCCGCAGGGGATTTTAAGGGTATAAACAGATACGCACACATAATTCTCCCTATGGACGAAGCTCTGATTTTGACCGCAGTTGACATTTCAGGAAGAAGTTACCTTTCTTACCAACTTGAAAATTTGCCTGAAAAAGTTGGCAGTTTTGATACAGAATTGGGAGAGGAGTTTATGCTTGCTTTTGTAAGAAATTTCCCGATTACACTTCACATAAAACAGCTTGCAGGCTCTAACGGTCACCATATTTTGGAAGGAATGTTCAAGGCTCTCGGAAGAACATTAAAAGAAGCATTGAAAATCAACAGCGAGAATCCGGACGAAATTCCGTCAACGAAAGGGGTGCTGTAATGCCCGTAATTATCGACTACGGAGTAGGAAACTTGTTTTCGCTCACATCATCTTTCAAATTTATCGGTCAGGACGTTACAGTGACTTCGGATAAACAAAAAATCGCAGATGCGGACAGACTTATTTTGCCCGGTGTAGGCGCTTTTTCCGATGCGGCAAAGGCCCTTAAAGAAACCGGAATGTACAAAGTTGTCATAGAAGAAGCAAAAAAAGGCAAGCCGCTTTTGGGAATTTGCCTCGGAATGCAGATGCTTTTGACAAAGAGCTACGAATACGGCGAACATGACGGCCTTAATCTTATTCCGGGTAACGTGAAACCGCTTGCACCCGTTATTGGCAGTGATTTGAAAGTTCCTCATATCGGCTGGAATTCTTTACAATTTCCGGAAAATAAGGAAAAAAGCAAGCTCTATAAGTATGTAGAACCCGGCGAACACGTATATTTTGTACATTCGTATTACGGTGCGGATTGTGCTGAATATGTGAGTGCTTATACGGAATATGGTGCTGACATTACGGCTTCGGTGGAGTTTGAAAATGTTTACGGAACACAGTTCCATCCCGAAAAAAGCGGCAAAACAGGACTTAGTATTTTAAAAGCTTTTTGTGAGCTTTAATAGATTTAAAGAGGATTAATAATTTATTCGGAGGAAAAATATGGTAATTTTACCGGCAATAGATTTACATCACGGTTGTGCAGTCAGACTTTTTAAAGGTGATTACGCGCAAATGACAGAGTATTCCGATGCACCGGAGAAAGTGGCAAAGTATTTTGCGGATTGCGGTGCAGAATATATACACCTTGTAGATTTGGAAGGTGCAAAAACAGGCGAAACAGTTAACATTTCGTCAGTAGAAAAAATTGTAAAAGCTACAGGATTGACAGCAGAACTCGGCGGCGGTATTCGCTCGATGGAAGTTGTTAAAAAGTATCTTGATATAGGTGTCAGCCGTGTTATATTGGGAACGGCGGCACTCAAAGATCCGGTATTTTTGGAAAAAGCTGTATCTGCTTACAGAGAGAAAATCGCAGTCGGAATAGATATTAACGCAGGTAAAGTTGCTGTAAACGGCTGGACAGAAATTTCTGACGTAGATTTTAGAGACTTTTGCAAAAAAATGGAAGATTTGGGAGTGCAGACAATTATTTGCACAGACATAAGCCGTGATGGTGCAATGCAAGGAACTAACAGAGAACTTTATGCACAGCTTCAAAAAGAATTTAAAATGAACATAATAGCGTCAGGCGGCGTTTCGACGATTGATGATGTAAAAGCATTGGCAAAACTGGATGTTTACGGGGCAATTTTGGGCAAAGCGATTTACACCGGAGCTATTGACCTTAAAGAAGCTCTTGAAGCTGCCAAAGGAGGCAAATTATGATAACAAAAAGAATCATTCCGTGCCTTGATGTTAAAAACGGCCGAGTGGTAAAAGGTGTAAATTTTGCAGGGCTCAGAGATGTTAATTCTCCCGTTGAGCTTGCGGAATATTACAGCAATTGCGGAGCTGATGAGCTTGTTTTTTATGATATTACCGCTTCGGCAGAGGGCAGAGGCCTTTTTACAGACATACTTCGTGAAGTTGCAAGCAAGATTTTTATACCGCTTACTGTTGGCGGCGCTATAAATTCGGTGGAAGATTTTGACAGAGTTCTCAAATGCGGTGCTGACAAAGTTTCTGTGAATTCAGGAGCGATAAGAAATCCGCAGATTATAGAAGATGCGGCGAAACGATACGGTGACCAGTGCGTGGTTCTTTCGGCAGATGTGAAAAGAGTTGACGGAGTTTTCCGTGTGTTTGCCAAAGGCGGCAGAGAAAATACAGGAATGGAAGCTCTTGACTGGATAAAAAGATGTGTTGATTTAGGCGCAGGCGAAATTGTTGTAAACAGTATGGATACTGACGGCGTAAAAGAAGGTTTTGATTTGGAACTTTTGGAAAAAGTATGCAATACTGTATCGGTGCCGGTAATAGCATCCGGCGGAGCCGGCTCGATGGATGATTTTGTTGAGTTGTTCAAAAAATTGCCTAAAGTTGATGCAGGTTTGGCTGCTTCTGTTTTCCATTTCGGAGAGATAAAAATTGCTGACTTGAAAGATAAATTGGCAGCAGAGGGAATAAATGTAAGAAGAATTTAAAGAATAAAATTTTATATAGAGAGGTAATAAAAATGATTTGTGATTTTAATTTGGATAATTTAAAATTTGACGAAAAAGGACTTATTCCGGCAGTTGTAACGGAGTCTGATACAGGTAAATTGCTTACATTGGCTTATATGAACAGAGAAAGCCTTGAAATCAGCATAAAAGAAGGCCGTACTTGTTTCTGGTCAAGATCAAGACAAGAGCTTTGGCGTAAAGGCGAAACTTCCGGAAATTTCCAAAATATAGTAAGAATTACAGCTGATTGTGATATGGACGCTTTACAAGTAGTGGTAAAAAAGGAAGGACCTGCCTGCCATACGGGAGAGGATTCTTGCTTCCATAAAGATGTTTGCGAAAGTGACGAAATAAGTGAGTTTACATTAAACAGCCTTATGGAAATGCTTATTGGCCGTAAAATTAATAAAAAAGAAGGTTCTTATACAACATATCTTTTTGAAAAAGGCATTGATAAAATTTTGAAAAAAGTAGGCGAGGAGTGCACGGAAGTTATCGTTGCAGGTAAAGGAAATGACAAAAAAGAGACAATTTATGAAATTGCTGACCTTGCTTATCATGTAATGGTACTTATGGTAGAAATGGGAATTTCACTTGATGATATTCATACTGAATTGGCATCTCGCCATGTAATTGACAAAAAAGTTAAACAGGAAAAAATGGTATAATTTGACATTGTAAACAGATTGTGCTGCAAAGAGGTATTCCGTTTGAAATGAAATTGCCGGGAACAGAGCTGGTTGCGTATAAAACTCTTACGAAAGAACAATTTGATGAAGCTATAGACAAAGGCATTGACGATATAAAAGCCGGCAGAATTTATTCAGCAGAAATGGTTGAGGCTGAATTAAAAAAAGATTTTGCTATAAAAAATGTTTGAGTGAAATAAGCAGATAATAAAATCTAAATAAGGACTGTGAAAAAACCGCCAGAGAAGAAAGAGGTTACATATCTACAGAAGGTAAGAATGTAGCATCTTTTGTGGTATAATTTAAACATGATATGAGCGGAGGTAACTTTGTTTGCATTTAAAGGATTGCAAAATCGGTTTGTTTATTCGTGACCTTACCGAAGCTAAGGTATTAGGCATAAACGGTGCAGAGAGTATTACAAAATTTTTAAAAAATACCGGTAATTAACAGGGGGTAGTTATGCAGAAACTTAAAATTATACTTAGAACTATTTTGTGTGTAGTGTATGGGTGGCTTTCCGGAGTTTACGTACCAGTGTTTATTGCGATTGCATTTAATGTTACAAAAGGTGTTGGAAATAACCCCGATGGAATAATGTTTATTCCTTTAGGTATTTTACTTTTATTGGCAATTTTTATAATAGATATATTAATTATTGTAAAAACTGTTAAATCTAATAAAATGACGAGAACGGAAAAAGTAATTACCCTTTCGTTATTTGTTTTGGCAAGAATCGCAGGTTTGATGGTAGATCAAAATGGATGGAGGAATCTTGTATATTCTTTCCGAGCTAAGTTTATTCAATGAAAAGGGACCAGAGGGAGACACTACGTAAGGAAGTGTCTCCTTTCAACTTTATATAATGTCTATTGCAAAACTACGACTTGCGGATATGAAGTCTACGTAGGCGTTTTGTATAAAAAAGAGATTAACTTTGTCGCTTTAAAAAATGAGAAAATTTATAAAATTTTACAAAAAAATGTTGACAAGCAGGGCCGTTTGTTGTATTCTCTGTAAAGAACATTTGCTTTACATCAAAACGGGTGTTCCGGTAATTTTTGAGAAAGGGAAAAATCATGGCTGAAGATATTTACGAAATTAGTATGTTGCTCGATTTTTACGGACAACTTTTAACTGATAGTCAGTATAAATGCATGGATTTGCACTACAACCAAGATTTGAGTTTGTCAGAAATTGCAGATGAAATCGGTATAAGCAGACAAGGCGTTCACGACTTTATAAAAAGAGGACGCGCAGTGCTTACGGAATATGAAGAAAAATTGGGGCTTATGTCTCGATTTTGTGAAATAAAAAAAGGATTAAAAAACATACAAGAAGATTTGCAGCTCATAGACAGAAGCGAGCTTAAACACGGAAATCTTTACATGTTGGAGCAGATTGATAAAAATCTGTTAGAAGTTATAACAAAAATCTAATCGAGGTTAAGAATATGGCATTTGAAAGCTTATCCGCAAAGCTGCAAGCTACAATAAAAAAATTAAAAGGACAAACACGCGTTACAGAAAAAGACGTTAAAGACTTTATGCGCGAGATTCGTTTGGCACTTTTGGAAGCAGATGTAAACTATAAAGTTGTAAAAGACTTTATTGCAAAAGTTTCCGAAAAGGCAGTAGGTCAGGAAGTTCTTGAGAGTTTGTCTCCCGGACAGCAAATAGTAAAAATCGTTGATGACGAGCTTACAGAGCTTTTGGGTGCGGAGGACTATAAACTCGACCTTTCAAAGACACCGCCTAATGTAGTTATGATGGTAGGTCTTCAAGGTACAGGTAAAACGACTGCAACAGCTAAACTTGCGGCACATTTGAGAAAACAAGGCAGAAAACCTATGATGGTAGCCTGCGATATATACAGACCGGCAGCTATCACACAGCTCCAAGTTCTCGGAAAGCAGATTGATATTCCCGTTTATGAGGAAGGCTCACAAGTAAAAGCAGCAACAATTGCGAAAAATGCTATTAAATATGCAATAAGAAATATGCATGACGTGGTTATCGTCGATACGGCAGGTCGACTTCAAATTGACGATGATCTTATGGATGAGCTTGACGAGATTAAAGCAGAAGTTAATCCGGCAGAGATTATGCTTGTAATAGATGCTATGACAGGTCAGGAAGCTGCAAATGTTGCACAAACATTTAATGACCGACTTGATGTAACAGGTATCATACTTTCAAAATTAGACAGTGATACTCGCGGCGGTGCGGCACTTTCCGTACGAGCAATAACAGGAAAACCTGTAAAATTTGCTTCAAGCGGAGAAAAGATAAACGATTTTGAGATATTTTATCCCAAAAGAATGGCAGACAGAATTCTCGGTATGGGCGACGTGCTTACTCTTATAGATAAAGCCGTTGAGATGTACGACGAGAAGCAAGCCCAAGATTTGGAAAAGAAAATTATGACACAGACATTTACTCTGGATGATTTTCTTGAACAGCTTCAACAGATAAAAAAGATGGGCGGCATAGGTGGCTTGTTAAAGCTTCTTCCCGGTGTGGGCCAGATTAACGAAGACGACATTGACGAAAAACAAATGGTGAGAGTTGAAGCTATCATCAGATCAATGACAAAAAAAGAACGCAGAAATCCCGATATACTTGATGCCAGCAGAAGAAAAAGAATTGCTGCCGGCAGCGGTACAACGGTTCAAGATATAAACAGACTTATGAAGCAATTTGCTGATATGCGCGTCATGATGAAAAAACTTGGCGGCAAAGGCGGAAAAGGTATTGGCAGAAAAATGTTCGGCGGCAAGATGCCAAATATTTTTATGTAAATATAGATAAATTACCGGAGGTGAAAGGAAAATGGTAAAAATCAGACTTAGAAGAATCGGCGCAAAGAAAGCACCTTTTTACAGAGTAGTAGTTGCAGAATCTAAATACGCAAGAGATGGCAGATTTATCGAAGAAATCGGAACATACAATCCCTTGGTAGATCCCGCTGAAATTAAAATTGATATCGAGCGTGCAAATTACTGGATTAAAAACGGCGCACAGCCTACAGATACCGTTAAAGCTTTGATAAAGAAAGCTCAAGAAGCTTAAGGTAATCGCATAAATTAAAGGAATGGAGCATTACAATGAAAGATTTCTTGGAAATTGTAGTACGTCAATTGGTTGATCATCCCGAGCAAGTAGTTGTCGAGGAAGAAGAAACTGAAAAGAGTATTACGTATAAGGTTACGGTTGCAGAAGAAGATAAAGGCCAAGTTATAGGAAGAGAAGGAAAGATTGCAAAATCACTTCGTACAGTAACAAAGGCAGCTTCGCGCAATATGCCGAAAATGGTTTTTGTTGATATTGTATAATCAACTTTCGGGAGGGCATTGAATTTTGCTGGAAAGAATAAGAATCGGTGAAATTGTTAGTGTTCATGGAGTCAAGGGCGCACTTAAGGTGTTGCCTTTGACCGATAATCCCATTCGTTTTTGCTCTCTGACAGAGGTAGATGTTGTACCTAAAAGGGGCGGGCGTAAAGGAGCCGAGGTCACTAATTATAAAGTTTTATCCGCAACACCGGCGGGAAATGTAGTATTGCTTAAGCTTTGCGGAGTAGATGACAGAGATAAAGCAGAGAAATTCCGTGGTATGTTTTTAGAAATACCGAGAGAAAAAGCAGTTAAATTACCTAAGGATTCATATTTTGTAGGTGATTTGGTTGGTTGTACGGTAAAAACACAAGACGGGGAAGTTCTCGGTACATTAACTGAAGTTCAATTCACAGGCGCTAATGATATATACGAAGTAACGCCAAAAGATTCAGATTCAAAAAAATCAATGTGGTTGCCGGCAATCGGTGAAGTTATTAAAGACGTAGATATCGAAAAAGGTGAGATTACGGTAAATTTAATACCCGGACTCAGAGAAATCTACGAATCAAACACGCAAGAAATCGAAGGCGAAGATTAACGTGACTAATAAAATTGACATTTTGACGCTTTTTCCCGATATGGTGGGAGCTGCGTTTCAAGAAAGCATAATAGCAAGAGCAGTTTCAAAGGGACTTTTAACTCTTAACTGTCATCAAATCAGAAAGTATACGACCAACAAGCAGGGTAAAGTTGACGATTATCCGTACAGCGGCGGCCCGGGCTTGGTTATGGCATATCAACCTATAGCAGATTGTATTCGTGCACTTTCAGCAGAAGCATCTGCGCAAGGCGACAATTCAGAAAAACCATACGTAATATATATGTCGCCGCAAGGTAAACCCTTTAATCAAAAAAAAGCACAACAACTCGTGCAAAAAGAACACATAATGATACTCTGCGGACATTATGAAGGTGTAGACGAGAGAGTATTGGAAGAATTTGTGGATGAAGAAGTATCTTTGGGAGATTTCGTGCTGACAGGCGGCGAAATACCTGCTATGGCGGTGGCAGACTGTATAGCAAGACTTATTCCCGGCGTTTTGGCAGAAGGTTCAGCAGAAAAAGAATCCCACACCGGTTTGCTTTTGGAATATCCGCAATATACACGCCCGGCAGAGATTGAGGGGAAAAAGATTCCCGAGATATTGCTTTCGGGCAAACACGACGAAATAGAAAAATGGCAAGTCGCGACGGCAGAAAAACGCACTATGCAAAAGCGCCCCGATTTGTATAAAATATACCAAGAAGAAAAAATTAAGAGCCAAACGTATTATTTCGATAACAGCGCAACTACAAGGCAAGACGACAGCGTTACGGAAGAAATGTGCGATATTGTAAAATTCCTTTACGGCAACCCTTCGTCTCTTCATCACATGGGACTTGAAGCTGAGAGAAAACTTACAGAGGCTCGTAAAAAAATTGCAGAAACAATAGGTGCAACAGATAAAGAAATTTATTTTACAGCTTGTGCCACAGAAAGCAATAACTGGGCATTAAGGGGATATTTAGAAGCTAATCCTAGAGCAGGAAAGAAAATTTTAATATCATCTACAGAGCATCCGTCCGTAGGCGAAACGGCTGCTTTTCTTGAAAAAAGCGGTTATCAGGTTGAACGCTTACCTGTAAATAATATGGGAATTGTGGATTTAGACGCTTTGAAAGGCGCAATAACAGCTGATACGGCAATAGTTTCCGTAATGCACGTAAACAGTGAAACGGGCGCAATTCAGCCGTTAAAAGAGATTTCGGCAATAGCGAGAACAATAAATCCTAATGTTATTGTGCATTCCGACTGCGTGCAAAGTTACGGCAAAATCCCCGTTCGTATTAAAGAGCTGGGAGTTGATATGATAAGCACCAGCGCACACAAAATACACGGTCCCAGAGGTGTAGGCTTCTTATACATTAAGAGCGGAATCAGAATCGCGCCCCTGCTTTGCGGAGGCGGTCAGGAAAAAGGTTTGCGCTCAGGTACGGAAAATTTGCCGGCTATAGCAGGTTTTGCGTTGATAGCAGAAAAAGCTTGCCACAATTTGGCAGAAAATGAAAATACTGTCAGAGAATTAAATAATATTTTCAGACAAACACTTCAAGAAGAAATAAGAGCGTGTGTTATAATTTCGAGCGAAGACACTTGCCCGTATGTATTAAATGTGGCATTTCCGGGACTTAGAGCAGAAGTGATTCAACACAGCGTGGAGCAAAAAGGCGTGTATATTTCCGTTGGCTCGGCGTGCTCATCTCATAAAAAAGACAGAAGCCCCACACTGACAGCAATGGGGTACAACAATAACGTGATAGACGGTGCGATAAGAATAAGTTTTACGTACCAAAACACAAAAGAACAAGCAGAATTTGCTGCAAAAGTAATCTGCGCTGAAGTTAAAAAGCTTTACGGACGAAGAAAAGGATCGAGGTAAAATGGAAAGAATTATATTAGCAAGAATCGGCGAAATAGCATTAAAAGGACTCAATAGATGTACATTTGAGCAGAGATTGGCAAGAAATATGAAAGCGGCCCTTTCTGATTGCGGTGCGTGCAAAGTAAGATGGTCCCAGTCAAGATATTTTGTGGAGCCTGAGAGCGACGATTTTCAATTTGAAAAAGCAATGGAGATGCTTTCGGGAGTTTTCGGCCTTGTATCAATAAGCCCTGCGTATGTCACCAATTCAGAATATGACTCCATTTCTGCTTTGGCAAAAGAAGTTGCGGCAAAAGCAATGGCAACGGGAAAAGATAAGTACACATTTAAAATCGAAACAAAAAGAGGATTAAAAACTTTCCCGATGAAGTCGCCTCAAATTTCTGCTGAAATAGGCGGAGATTTGTTGGAAAGTTTCGGAGGTAAACTTAAAGTTGATGTAAATAATCCCGATTTTATTTTGTATATCGAAGTGCGCGAAAGCACATACATTTATACAGATATTATAGAAGCACCCGGCGGAATGCCTACGGGTTCTAACGGTAAAGGATGTTTGTTGATTTCCGGCGGAATAGACAGCCCTGTTGCAGGATATATGATTGCAAAAAGAGGCGTTAGTTTGTGCGCTGTGCATTTTTACAGCTATCCTTATACCAGCGAAAGAGCAAAAGATAAGGTGCTTGAGCTTGCTAAAATCGTCGGCAGATATTGCGGCGGAATGAAAGTGTTTATTGTTCCTTTTACGGAAATTCAGTTGGCAATCGACGAAAAGTGCCGCGAAGAACTTTCTACGGTAATTATGAGAAGATCAATGATGAGAATTGCTGAAAGAGTTGCAAGAAAAAGCGGTTGCTCTGCGTTGATAACAGGGGAAAGTGTAGGTCAGGTTGCAAGCCAGACAATGCAAGCTATTTATTGCACGGATAATGCAGCAGATATTCCTGTTTTCAGACCGCTCATAGGAATGGATAAAATGGAAGTTGTTGCCATTGCGCGCAAAATAGGAACATTTGATACAAGTATTTTGCCCTATGAGGATTGCTGTACGGTGTTTACACCGAAACATCCTAAAACAAGACCGTCACTTTCTGAGTTGCTTGAAGAAGAAACAAAAGCTGATTTCCTTGAAATGGAAAATGCGGCTTTTGAGGGAATTGAAGTTGTTCAGTGTTAATTTGAAAAAATTTAAAATTTCTGATTGACGGATGATAAAAAGTATGATATTATAGCAAGCGTTTTCGGGGTGTAGCTCAGTTTGGCTAGAGTGCTTGCTTGGGGTGCAAGAGGTCGCCTGTTCAAGTCAGGTCACTCCGACCACCAAAAAGGCTTTTTGTCGCATACGGCGCAAAAAGCCTTTTTTAGTTTTTAAAAGAGGTGTGATGACATGGAAAAACAAAAAGAAGAAAAAGTTGTTTTGGAATGGCAAAAATCCGTTCCCGTAGATCCTTCTTTATTAACCGATGAATTTTGTGCTAATGCAAAAAAAATATTGCACATGGGTATTGAGGAAATGCCCGGTTATTCTTTTGACTGTGTGTGCGGTAAACATCACAGTGTAGATATGAAACACCTTTTGTCAGGCAGCGGTGCAGTTGAAAGACTTCCTGAAATATTAGAACATTATCCTGAGAATAAGAATAAAACCATTCTTGTGATTTGTGATGACAATACATGGAAAGTCGGCGGCGAGAAAACAGTTTCCGTATTGGAAAATGCTGGATATAAAACAAAAATCATAAAATTGGAAACAAAAAATTACCACATGCTTGTGCCTAATGAACACGCACTTGGTACTGTTCTTGTAAATCTTACAGACGAAATAGGATTTATGATTGGCGTGGGCAGCGGCGTAATAAGCGATATTACCAAATTGGTTTCATATAAAACAGGCAGAAAGTCAATTGTTGTAGGCACGGCTCCGTCTATGGATGGTTACGCTTCAATGAATGCGGCTTTTGTAATTGACGGACACAAAATAACATACAACGCACATTATCATACTTGCATTGTAGCAGACACAAAAATCATGCAGACAGCTCCCGATGAGCTTTTCAGAGCGGGATACGGTGATATTGTTGGAAAATACACAGCACTTTCCGACTGGCGGCTCACAAAAGCCATGAATGACGAGCATTACTGCGAAATTACGGCAAAACTTGTTGAAAACGCCGTAAATATTTGCGTAGATAATACAGAAGCTTATTTTAAAAGGGAAGAATCCGCTATAGAGAGAATGAACGAAGCTTTGATACTCACAGGTATTTCTATGGGAATTACAGGTTACACAAGACCTGCCTCGGGAAGTGAGCACCATCTTTCCCATTATTGGGAATTAGATGCAGTGGAAAAAGGAATTCCGCACCCGCTTCACGGCAATTCCGTAGGGCTTGCCTCGATTGCTTCTGCAGAAGTGTATGACATAATGAGTAAGCGTTTCGAAGTTGTTGCGGATGTAAAAGCGCCAAAGCCTGATTTCCTTCGTGAAATTTACGCTAAAGCGGGCAGTGCGCTTACACCGGCGGAATTGGGCGTTTCTGAGGAAGTTTTCAGAGCCAGTCTTAAAAACGGATACAAAATAAGACCGAGATATACGATTTTTAACTTCACAAAAGACCACGGAATGCTTGAGGAAGTTGCGGAAGAAGTTGCTAACAGAATGTGTAAATAAATTAAAAGCAGGTATATTATGAACATTATTGCAGACCTTTGGAAAGATTATGAAATATTGGATGCCGGCGACGGTATGAAGCTTGAAAGATGGAAAAATGTTATTCTTTCGCGCCCTGATCCGCAGGTTATATGGAAACCTGTTAAGCCGGAGCTGTGGAATAAAGCAAACGCGAAGTATAACAGAAGCAAAACGGGCGGCGGTGCTTGGAATTTCTGTAAGAATATGCCATCTAAGTGGACAATTGAATACGACAACCTAAAGTTTTATATAGAGCCTACAGGCTTTAAACATACTGGACTTTTTCCTGAACAGGCAGCAAACTGGGAATGGATGAGAAAAATGATTTCTCAAAGAGCAGCAAGCGGAGAAAAAGTAAAAGTTTTAAATCTTTTCGGTTATACAGGCGGTGCAACGATTGCTGCTTCTTCTGCAGGCGCAGAAGTTTGTCACGTGGATGCATCTAAAGGTATGGTTCAAAGGGCGCGCGAAAATGCGGAGCTTTCAGGTCTTGGCGGAAATGTTATAAGATATATAGTTGATGATGCGTTTAAATTTGTTGCCCGTGAAATTCGCAGAGGTAACAAATATGATGCGCTTTTGATGGATCCTCCGTCTTACGGCAGAGGACCGGGTGGAGAAGTTTGGAAATTGGAAGACAATCTCCATGATTTTGTGGGAGAATGTATGCAGCTTTTAAGCGATAATCCGCTGTTCTTCTTGCTTAATTCTTATACCACGGGATTTTCATCAACAGTAACGGCAAATCTCATAAAAATGCATTTGCCTGAACATATTCAAAGTGAGGAGAAAGGTCATATTGACCACGGTGATATACTTTTGCCCATATCTTCCATGAAAGGAACATTTTTGCCATGTGGTTCTTATGCTGCGTGGAAGGCAGAAAAGTAAAATTTTGGTATGAGTTTGGAAATTCTTTATGAAGATAATCACATAATAGGTGTTGTAAAGCCTGCAGGCGTTTTATCGCAATCAGACGGAAATTGCGCTCGAGACGAGGATATGCTCGCTATAATCGGTGAGTATTTGCGTGTAAAGTACGAAAAACCGGGTAAGGCGTTTGTGGGACTTGTTCACAGACTGGACAGAAATGTGGGCGGAACAATGGTTTTTGCAAAAACATCTAAAGGTGCATCAAGGCTATCGGCGGAGATGAGAAACGGAACGTTCCGAAAAGGTTACTTTGCTTTGGTGGAAGGGTTTATCGATAAAAAAAACGGAGTTTTGTGCAATTATCTTTATAAAGATGAAAGAAAAAATATAGTAATCGATGATCGCACGCGAGGTAAAAAATCCGTGCTGGTGTACGAGGTTGTCGGCACAATCGGTAAATATACTTTGGTTTTCGCGATTCCCGTTACGGGGCGCACACATCAGATTAGAGCGCAGTTTGCATTCAGTTCGCATCCGTTGGCAGATGATGTAAAATATGGCGGAAAACGCATCACAAACGGCGAAATTTCATATCCTGCATTGTGGTCGGCGGTGATATCCGTGAAACATCCCACAAAACCTGAAAATGTTATATTAAAAAGCATTCCGCAGGGGGAGAATGTAAGCGACACGTGGCGTAAATGGGAAAGCTTAGTGCCTGAAATGTGTGCGGAATATTTGAAAGGATTTGGAAATGATGAATTTGATCGCCTCTACGGCCTTTGGAATTGAATCTTGTGCTGCTTATGAGATAAAAAAATTAGGTGCCGAGAATGTTGAAGTGCGTAACGGCAGAATTGATTTTACGGGCGATTTTGAAACGATTGCCAGAGCCAATATGCATTTAAGATGCGCAGAGCGCGTGTTTATAAATATGGGAGAGTTTAAAGCAGTAACTTTTGAAGAACTTTTCCAAGGAACGAAATCTATTGAATGGGAAAAACTTTTGCCTGTGAATGCATGTTTTCCGGTTTCCGGTAAATCTGTAAAATCAACGCTCCACAGCGTTCCCAATTGTCAGGCAATTGTAAAAAAAGCGATAGTTGAAAGACTTAAAAGCGTTTACAATGTTGAATGGTTTGAAGAAACAGGCCCGTTGTTTAAAATAGAAATTTCGCTTCTGAATGATATTGCGCTTCTTACGGTTGATACTTCCGGTACGGGACTTCACAAAAGAGGTTATAGGGAGCTTGCTGTTAAAGCGCCTATAAAAGAAACTTTGGCGTGCTCTTTGATTGATTTAAGCAGATGGAAGTCTGACAGACCTTTACTTGATCCTTTTTGCGGTTCGGGCACGATTGCGATAGAAGCTGCTATGATAGGAAAGCGTATTGCGCCGGGATTGAAGCGTGAGTTTGATTTCGAAAAGTGGCCGTGTTTTGATTCTGCAATAATGAAAAAGGTGCGTAAAGAAGCGGAAGAAGCTGTGCTTTCCGACGAAGAAGCGAGTTTACGTATTTATGCTTCGGATATTGATTATTTTGCTTTAAAACAAGCCAAGGAAAATGCCGAAAAAGCAGGTGTTGCCGGATGTATACATTTCCAGAAATTGGATTATTCAAAGACGGCTTCAAGGTATCAGCAAGGTTTTATAGTGACGAATCCTCCGTACGGCGAGCGTCTTGAAGATGAAAATTACGCAATAGAGCTGTACAAAGGCATGGGTAAACATTTTAAAACTTTTGAGGATTGGTCTTTTTTTGTGATAACTTCGAATAAATTTTTTGAAAAGTATTTCGGCAGATATGCAGACAAACGCAGGAAACTTTATAACGGTCGTTTGGAATGTTGTTTGTATCAATATTTTAAGAAAATCGACGAACCAAAAAAAGATAAATTTATTAAAAAAAAGGATATACAAAAAAACAAATAAGTGATAAAATATCACGGTGAATTTGACTTATACAGCAAAGGCGTATAACTTGAAAGGAGCTTTTATTATGAAAAAGGTTTATGAAGGTAAAACAAAAGACGTTTACGAGTTGGACAATGGCAATGTAATGCTTAAATTCAAAGACGACTGTACAGGAAAAGACGGCGTTTTTGATCCCGGCGAAAATTCAGTAGGTCTTACAATAGAAGGTATCGGCAAAGCTAATTTGCAAACATCAATTTATTATTTCGAGCTTCTTAAAAAAGCAGGCATCAAAACTCACTATGTTGGTGCTAACCTTGACGAAGCTACAATGGAAGTTCTTCCCGGTAAAGTTTTCGGACACGGACTCGAAGTTATATGCCGTCTCGTTGCAACAGGAAGCTTCATTCGCAGATACGGTGAGTACATTGCTGACGGAACTGTTTTAGAAGGCGGTTACGTTGAGTGTACATTTAAAAATGATGAAAAGGGCGATCCGCTGGTAACAGCAGAAGGCCTCGAAGCTTTGGGCGTTATGTCTTTGGATATGTTTGCAAGCATGAAAGAGCAAACTTTGAAAATTACAAAAATCGTTGCTGACGACCTTAAAACAATCGGTCTTGATTTGTGGGATATTAAATTTGAGTTTGGCTACAATAACGGAGAAGTCATTCTTATTGACGAAATTGCATCAGGCAACATGCGTGTTTACAAAGACGGCAAAATTGTTGAGCCTGTTGAGCTTACAAAATTGATCAATAACAGATAATTATTAAAAGTAACAAATTGGAGCAAGCAAGTATGAAAGATATTGCGGTAATAGGTTACGGCGGTCAGGGTGCTTGGCACTGTGACCGTATTTTTACAAGTGATGTTTGTAACCTTAAAGGTACGTATGATATAAGAGATATCAGAAATAAAGCTGCAGCTGAGAAGGGCATAAATGTTTATGCTTCAAACGAAGCGATTTTTGCTGACCCTACAGTAGATGCGGTTGTAATTGCAACACCGAATGATTCTCACGAAGAACTTGTTATAGCGGCTTTGAAGGCAGGTAAGAACGTTATATGCGAAAAACCTGTGGAAATGTCTGTGGCTTCTCTTGACAGAATGATTGCGGCTGCAAATGAGTCAGGAAAGTTGTTTACTGTTCACCAAAACAGACGTTGGGACGTTGATTTCCTTGCTGTGAAGCAATTGGCAGAAAGCGGAGAAATTGGCAAAGTGTTCTCCATAGAATCACGTGTGCATGGTTCACGCGGAATTCCCAGTGACTGGAGATGTGAAAAAGCGTACGGCGGCGGAATGATTTTCGACTGGGGTGTTCACTTGATTGACCAAATGCTTCAGATATATAAACAAAAGATTATTCGCCTTAATTGTATATGCTCTCATATTACAAACAAAGAAGTTGACGACGGATTTAAACTTGATTTATTTTTTGAAGATGGTGCAACGGCTCGCGTAGAATTGGGAACATACAACTTTATTGCAATGCCTCGTTTTTATGTACAAGCAGAGAACGGCTCGGCTATAATTTCTGATTGGAAGCACAAATGCCACGTTGCAAAACTCACAAAGTGGGTAGAGAAAGATGTTACTCCCGTGCAAAACGCTGCCGGTATTACAAAAACAATGGCTCCTCGTGATTCGCTTACATTGGATGAGTATGATTTGGAAATTCCGAATAGCGATGCGCATGATTTTTACAGAAATTTCTGTCTTGCAATGGATGGCAAAGCACAGCAGATTGTAACGCACGCCGAGGTTCGCCGCGTAATGCAGGTAATCGAAGCCGCGTTCTTGTCGGACGAGAAGAAACAGATGATTGAAGTAAATATTTGATAAAAAATGACAGCCTCCGAAGAGATATCGGAGGCTGTTTTGTATAGTTATGAAATTTGATTCTTAACCCAATTAAACAAACTCTCAGACATTTCGTCGAATTTAATCGTTGCGCCGCTTTTTAAAGCTAAGAAAGTGTCTATAATAACTTGTTCTTCTTGCGAAACAAGTTCGCGCAATTCTTTTTGATGCCTGATATATTTTCCTGTTTGTGTAAAACAGATTGCCTGAATAACAAAAGAAGCAGATTTATACAAGCCTTTCAGAATTTCGTCGTTCTTTTCGTAGAGCATATTGTGGACACAAGCGTGGAATATATTGCACGCACCGATTTTTATGGCTCTTTCAATATCATCCTCTTTGATGAGCGTGAGCAATTCGTCAAGACTACCTTTGATTGGTTTTGTATCGTAATAAAACTGGAAAAGATCTGATGGTTCCCAATTCAAAAGCTCTTTCTTTCCAGCAAGGAAACCGCAAATAAGCTCTCTTTGAGGCAGAGTATCTAACATAGAATTATATGCATGAATATCCGAAAAAGACAATTCGTCAAGTATTACTACAACATCAATATCGCTTTTTCCTGTTGCTTCGCCTCTGGCGTAACTTCCTTGAAGTCCGACGAAATATACGCGCTTTCCGAAGTTTTTAGTTAATGCTTGTAAAAAATTATTAATCCATGAAGTAATTTCTATCACTTTGTTTTCCTCCGTGTTTTATATCAAACAAAGTTCAATTCCAATTACACCATATTTTTCCTGTTCTTCCACAGAATAATATTCCTGCATATCGGAAAAGTGCGCTTTGCCTACATTGTCAGGTGTATAACCACATTTTAAAAGTGGCAATGTTTTGTACAATTTTTCAAAATTGTCAAATTTATACAAATTTGTAACTTTGGCGGTAAGCTTTTCTTTGCTTTTTGTATCAGTAAAAACGATTGTGTCATTTACTTTAATTTGCTGGCGTTTTTCATCGAATAAACGAAGCTCTATTGTTTTTTTGCCGCTTTTAATCATTTCAAAAGGGGAAGGGTTAAGATTCATGTTGTGAATAGAATTAGTCATTATTGTCTCCAAGTGCGAAAAATTTGAGCTCCTTGATGCTTTCTAAATAGGCTCGTTAATCTGTCTTTGCTTCATCTACACTTATTTTTAGATATTATAACATAAAAGTGTAATCTTTACCAACTAGAAAAGAAAAATGTTCTATCTCTATTCCGTCTGCTTGCTCATAGTCATAAAACAAAATGACTAGAATTAAGCATTTTATATTTCTATCTCACATATAAATCACTTCTGCTTCTCGGCTTGTTGCTTGATGTCCGAAAGATAATGATTAAGTTTTCCAGCAGTAAGCAAATTGTAATATCGTACCCTATGATTTGCTTTTAGGTATCGTCTGTGTCGCTCTCCCCATACACCGATATCATCGTTTGTATCTTGCAAAAGCGTAACACAAGGTAATTTGTAATCTCCCTTCATTTCGTATTGTCCGCCTTGTTGTTCAAATAATGTAGTCATCACTATTTCCTCCTTGATTTTTGATAACTACACTATAAATCAGAATCGAAATTAAGACGAATGTGCGAATTTGTTTTCGTATAACCCACTCTTCCAACGCATATAATAACATTGCCACTATTGAAAAATTTCATTTGACTTTCATTAGTCCATAATGTATATTATCCTTAGTGGTTGTGCTGTGGATGCTCGAGGGGCCCACAGCCGGAGGAGTCCATGCGTGGGCTCCTTTTTTTTACCCCTATAACCAAAGAAAGCGAGGTCATTAAATGGCACAGAAATTTATGACATACGAGCAACAACTACATAAACTGCAAGCCGATAAGGGATTGAATATTCCTGATTCCGACTTCGCACGAAAAATGTTGGAAGAAATTAGTTACTACTATCTCTAATAAAAGATGTTCTTCAAAAATGCCCTCATCTTACGGAAGAACAGTTGCTAAAAGAAATGGGCTTTCCGAAGAATTGGGCAAGAATTACACGATACAAAAAATAAGCTGACCCACTATAATAGTAACTGCTGGCGCGAAGGCTATAGTAAAATGTCATTTGCCTACGAAACAGTCAAATCCAGTTCGTCCATATCAACAGTAATATTGATATATGCGTCCGGCTTTTTTCTAACCAACTTGACAACCGTCTCGTCTGTAATGCCTTTAGATGAGATATCCACCGCAAGAATTCGATATGTTAAATTTGTCATACTAAACTTTTTTTCATATATCCGCACGTGAAAGGGAAAAAATCAAATTTTTGGGTTCCGGTATGAACAAAACCAAATGTCTCATACCACTTTCTCAATACCTGATTTTCCTCCACAATGCCAATATTCATTGTTTTGCATCCCAATTCTTTTGCAACATCAAAAGCATGTTTCAAAAGCTCTGCCCCTATCTTTTGATGTCTATGCGAAGGGATTACACATAAATTATTCAACTCACATTCGTTGTTTTCTTGTAATAGCAAAGAATAGTACCCCACGATAGTGTCCTTATCAAAAAATGCATACATGGGTCTGTGTTCTCCTAAAAAATGCCACTTTAATCTATCTTCTGTTGTTGCAAATGCGGTAAATCTTGGTGCATTCTCAATAGTAAAACCAAAATCATTTGCAACTGTAATAAAGCTTTCTTTTATTACGTTTACGCAGTTAGAAAGTTCTTGTTCGTTTACTTTTCTTATCATAAAACATTCCTCTGTTGAATTCAGTTTATCAATTCGAATTTTCCATCAATTCCTCAACATTCACATCGAACTTAATTCGCTCGTGGACATCTTTCCGACTTAAACAGACTACCGTCTCAACATGGCTGCTTTGCGGAAACATATCTACCGGCTGAATACTTTCACATACGTAACAGCTTTTGTTGTTGCCATTTTCGCTTTCGCTTTCAATTTCTTTTTCACTGCACAGCAACTTCATATCACGGGCGAGCGTGGCAGGGTTGCAAGAAACGTATATGATGTAATCAGCACCGGCAGAGAGTACAGTTTCGATTAAAGATGAATCACAGCCTTTTCGGGGAGGGTCAAGTATTATCACGGAGGGTTTTCCATATTTGGAAAGAACTTCCGGAGTTACCAATGAGGCATCTCCGCAGAAGAATTCTGAGTTTGAATCGAATCCGTTTGATTTTGCATTTTTGCGTGCATTTTTTACGGCGGAATCTACATATTCAACTCCTACGAGGAATGTGTTTTTGTTTTTAATGCGTGACATTAAATAAAGGCCTATAGTTCCTATGCCGCAGTAAATATCGTATATCAAACATTTTCCTTGATTTGGCTTGCTTGTCAAAATATCTTTAGGAAAAACATTATACACCGCATTATATAAACGTTCTGTTTGATTTGGATTTACTTGGTAAAAAGATAAGGGGGAAATTTCAAAAACAGGTGCACCGTCGAAATTTCCTATTTTGTCAGAAATTGTCTCTTTTCCCAATACTAATTGCATATCATTACTTAAAACTACATTGGTATTTCTGGTATTAAAAGACAAATAAACAGAAATCACATCGGGCAACATTTCAGTAAGCTCGGCGGCGTATTTATCAGCCCAATAGGGAGCTTTTTGGCAATTTAAAACGAGTATGGTCATTGCTTCTGTAGCTGTGCGGTTTGTTCGAACCATCAAAGCACGCAAAATTCCGCTGCCGGTTTCTTCATTGTATACACTGATTTTATGCAGATTTGCGAATTTAGTTGTAAAACGACGAATTTCGGCGCTTAAATCATTTTCCAGACCGCATTTGGAATCCGGCGGAATCGGAATAACTCTGTGAGAAGCGGGGGCATAGAAGCCGCAAATGACTTCTTTTTTGTTCTTTTCGTTTATTGCAAAAGGATAAATTGACTTATTTCTGTAATGTTGGGTATTTTCTGCAGGTATAATAGGCTTCAAAATTTCCGCAACATTATCAAAACCTCCGATTCTCTCGATGCAATCGACAACACGCCTTTCTTTGTACATCAACTGTCCTGCATAACTTAAATGACAAAATGTGCAACCGCCGCAACCTTTAGCGAAATTTTCACAGCAGGGGGGCTCTATTCTTTGCGAAGAAGCAGAAGTTAATTTCAAAAGTTTCGCAACGCAATACGACTTGGTAACTTTAATAATACGCACTTCGCCGGATTCGCCTATAAGCATTCCGCGGCAAAATACCACCATGTTTTCGTGCCTGCCGATACCGCTGCCATCTTCTGCCAAATCTGTTATTGTAATATGAATAATGTCATTTTTTTTCATAATATCCTCCGCAAAACAAATGCCCATAAAGTATAGCATAAAACGAGCCTTACAGCTATATAAATATTGTAACGAAGCTTTTTTGGAGCAATTTTATGGGTGAAATAGGCAAAGTTCCCGCAAAACTTAACGGGCAGGATTTAAATATTCAGAACAGAGAAAAAATCAGAGTGACGGGAGTAAACGACATAATCGGTTTTGATGAGACGTTTGTGGACATTGATACGGAGCTTGGGAAGATGCTAATAAGGGGAGAGGGACTTAAAATAGCGCGCCTCAGCCTCGAACAGCATGAACTGGTAGTTAATGGTTATATTTACAGTTGTGAGTACGAAGATACAGTTAAGGCAAAAAAAGGAATTGTTGGGAGAATATTCAGGTGATACAAGGCAAAGTATTCTTACTTATGGGGGCAGTTGGAATTGTCATCGGCTTTATTTTCAGCGTGTTTCGCGCCTTTAGAATTGCATTCAAAAATACGGGCAATAGGTTTGATTTTATCGTGGCGCAAATAACAGATGTGCTTTTTGCCGTTGCTGCTTTTTGTATTTTTACAGTCGGAATATACGTATTCGCCGGCGGAGAAGTGCGCAGTTATTGTTTTCTCGGAACGCTTGCGGGCGTTTTTATATACTTTTTGCTCCCCGGGCGGGTAATTGGCATAATTTTACATATTTTTTTCAAAATTCTTTATAAAATATTTGTAGAAATACCCAAAAAAGTATTTACGAAATTCAAATAATCGTATATAATTATTGTGTTTTTTATTACAAAAGATAAGTGGTGTATACTGTGAAGAAAATATTTAATTTACACAATTTAATATTTGCAGCCTTGGCTGTAGCGCTTATTGCTTTGATAGTGGCGCAACAGAGTTTGCTTGACCGCAACATAGAAAAAAATTCCGACTTGAAAGAAGACATAAAACAAGTTGAGCAACAAATAGCTATGCTTGAAGAAGAAAAGTCTATGATGGGTACAGACGAGTATATAGAGGAAAAAGCTCGTGAGAGGCTTGGATATGTAAAAAGTGATGAAACTGTATTCGTGAAAAACGAATGAAATAAATCACATATTTAGTAAGAGAGGATGAATCCGTTTTTTTATGTCGGGTGTAAATGAAGTTGTAAGCGGCTCAGTTTCCGCTATTATGAGTTTCGGAGCTTTTGTTTCTTTAGAGGATGGCTCAACAGGTCTTGTACATATTTCTGAGATTTCCAAAAATTTTGTAAAAGATGTCAATGAATTTTTAACGGTCGGACAGCAAGTTCGCGTAGTTGCTTTGGCAACAGATCATGATGGCAAAAAAAGATTGTCCATGAAGAAAGCAGACGAGATATTGCTCGAAAACGGAGACACAAATATCAACGTACTTAAAACTCCTTCAAAGGAAAACACAAAGCAGCAGGAAAAAAATTCCGACAAACCAAAAAAGCACAAAGCTCAAAGATTTGAAGAACCGAAAGCTTCAAAACAAGATTTGTTTATGCAACCGCCTCCGGAATTCGATTCTCTCAAAGGAGCTTCTTCGGATAATTTTGAAGACAGACTTTCAAAATATATGAAACTTAGTGAAGAACGCCTTATTGACGTTAAAAGACAAAGTGAAAATAAACGCGGCGGTGGATACGTTAGACGTGGTTGATTCCAATAATGCTCAAAATATAAAAGAAAATATTTCAAGTTATGCTGAATGGCTGGCGGTTTCTGCTTCCCATGATGCGTTTTATACCCTTCATCCGCAAGGATGGCTCTATAAACGCGACATGAATGCCGTTCAGTTTTTGTATGTAATTCCGAGCTCCGACAGAGAGACGATTTCAGCTATGATGAATGGGCTCCGTGAAGCACCTGCAGGTACAAATGTTATGCACGGCGGGTTAAAAACATTCATTTTTGTGGTGGATTTTTCCGACCCGCAAAACAGCGATTTCGGTCTTTTTCTCAAAGAGCAGTTGGATGAAAATATGCGTGCAAGAGTTCTGACGGAATTCATAATCGTAGATTTCAACAGAAGTGTTTACTTTAAAGTAGGCGGCGGAAAGGTACAGGACAAGAGTCTGAAAAAGTTGCTCGACAGTACTTCCGTTGCCATAAAAATGGACAAAGACAAGCGCAAAGAATGGACAAATATTAAGAGGTCTTCTGTTAAAACCAATCTCAATGACCTGAGAACAAAAAAGGAAAGATTTGGACTCCTTGTGCCCATGATTGCAATTGTGGCAATTAATGTTACCATATTTGTAATTGATTTACTGTTTTGGTTAATAGCGGACATAAAACCAATTGAAAATTTCGGGGCTCAATATAACGAGCTTGTAGCGCAGGGCGAATGGTGGAGAATGATTATTTCAACATTTCTTCATGCAGATTTCAGCCATTTGGCGGGAAATATGGTTATGCTTGTTTTAATAAGCCGTATATTGCGCGGTTTTTATTCGAAATTTCATTATTGTTTGATTTATTTGGTTACCGGTTTTGTGGGCAGCTTGCTGACATATTTATGTATGGATATAAGCATTATGTCGTTAGGTGCTTCCGGCGCAATAATGGGAATCGGCGGTGTACTTTGCTACAGAATGTTCATTGGCAAAAATTCCAAATTTTTCCGCAGAACTGCCAACTGTATAACAATTATTGCTATAGTAGGATATAACCTGCTTGTGGGCCTTACAATGCCGGATATAAACAACTGGGCGCATTTCGGAGGCTTTATAGTAGGCTTTGCAATGGCGTGGATATCAGAACTCATACAAAAAACAAAAGAAGAGAATAACAACCAAGAATCTGCATAAACTTGTATATAACGAGTTATGGAAGATGGTTTTGTTTTTTGAAAAAAGAAACATATCAAGCCGGCGCATTTAAACTTATGGCCGCCGCATTTATAGTACGTATTTTAGGTTTTGCAAACAGAATATATATGTCTAACATTTTAGGCGCGGAGGGCATGGGACTTTTTCAGCTCGCATCGCCTGTATACAGCCTTATAATACTCACTTTGACAGCCGGCGTATCTATCAGCGTTTCCGGACTTACGGCTAAAGAAAAGGCAAGGGGACGTAATAAAAACGCTCTTGTTGCAGCTAAAACTGCATTTTTAATACTTTTGATTGCAGGCACGATATGTGCGGTGTTTTTGTCGATTTTCGCAAAAGTTATCTCAGTAAAACTTTTGGGTGATGAAAGAGCTTATTATTCTCTTATAATGCTGGCACCGTGTATACCGATTGTTGCTTCTGCTTCAGCAATAAAAGGCTATTTCTATGGTTCTTCGAATGTAACTCCTACTGCTTTTTCTCAAATTGCGGAACAAATCGTCAGAATAGGTGTGATTTTCTTTGTTGCAAACAGAATCGCCGGAAGTAATCTTGCTTATGCCTGTGCAATAGCAACCACTTCTGCAGCGTTTGGTGAAATGGCAAATCTGGTAGTGGTTGGTATTGCGTTTTTGCGTGAAAAATCAAAAGAAAAACCCACTCTTTCAAAATCAGATGCGGCTAAATACATAGTTAAAAGCTCTCTTCCCATTTCTGTAAATCGTTTGGCAATATCTTTTTTGGGAATGATAGAAACAGTAATTTTACCTATGCGTTTTATTGCAGGAGGTTTAAATTATACGCAAGGAATAGAAACATTGGGAAGAATATCGGGAATGGCTATGCCTTTGATTGCTTTTCCCACACTTATTACTTCATCTGTTGCAACGACTCTTGTGCCTGCCGTTTCAGGTGCCATTTCTGTAAAAAATTACAAATTGGCAAATCACAGAATATCTAAATGCCTTAATATAGGCTTTTTGTTAGGTTTTGTATTTTTTGGATTGTATTTTACGTTGGGAGTTCAAGGCGGAGATTTTCTTTATCCTAACCAGGGGGTAGGCATAATACTCAAAAAAATGTCATATTGCTGCATTTTTATGTATGTAGAGCAAATTATGATAGGAATTATAAACGGACTCGGTAAACAGACTTTTTCGCTTGTTACGGCTGTTGCCGGATACATAATTACAATCGGTTTTATATGGTTTGGTGTGCCGATTTACGGAATAGATGCGTACATTTGGGGAAGTATTATCAGCATGGCGGTAACAGTTATAATGAACCTTTGTTTTATAATAAAAATTACCGGTCTTGCCGTAAATTTACGTAATTGGATTTTAAAACCGACAGTCATAGCACTTGCTTGTATTCCGGCGGTTGAATTTACAAAATATTTTCCTATAAATAACAGTTTTTTACATTTATTACTAAGCGGCTCTTTTGTTTGCTTGACTGTTTTAATTTTGATTGTTACAATGTTCAGGAATCAAAAATGGAGCGAAATGTTATGGCGAAAAATTCCGACAAAAAAGTAATTGCAATGACAATGGGTGACCCTTGCGGCATTGGCCCTGAGATAACGGTAAAAACCCTCACTGACAGAAATGTTCACTCAAAATGCAGACCGATTCTTATTGGTGATGCAGACATTTTGGAGCAGGCTGCGATTAAGATGGGGATTAAACATTTTATGGGCAAATATGCGGAGTTTATATATCATGTGCCTTGTAACGGCAAAATTACTCCGAAAACGGCCGGCAAGGTTTGTGATTTTGCAGGTCAGGCGGCTTTTGATTGCATAAAAGTTTCTCATCAGCTTTGCACGCAGGGAAAAGCCGACAGTGTTGCTACAGCTCCTATAAATAAAGAAGCATTAAAGGCGGCAGGAGTACCTTTTATAGGTCATACAGAGATTTATGCGGCACTTACCGGCACAAAAGATCCTCTTACTATGTTTGAAACAAGGGGATTGAGAGTGTTCTTTTTAACGCGCCATCTTTCGTTATCGAATGCTATTTCTGCAATTACGGCAGAAAAAATCAAAGATTATATAATAAGATGCAGTGAGGCACTTGATAAAATAAATGCACCTAAGGGCATTTTAGCTGTTGCAGGTTTAAATCCTCACAGCGGCGAGCACGGACTTTTCGGAAATGAAGAAACGGAAATTATTGCGCCTGCAGTGGAAGAAATGAAAAAAGAGGGTTTTGACGTAGCAGGCCCCATAAGTGCGGATTCCGTATTTTATCAAGCGTATATGGGAAAATACCGTGCGGTGCTTTCTTTGTACCACGACCAAGGCCACATTGCTACAAAAACGCTTGATTTTGAAAGAACGATAGCTCTTACTCATTCTATGCCGTATTTGAGAACTTCCGTTGACCACGGTACTGCTTTTGACATTGCGTGGACAGGAAAAGCCTCAAACATAAGTATGATTGAGGCTACGTTGTTGGCTGCTAAATATTCGTTTGATAAATAAAATTTATAATTATTAAAACTCTATATTGAATCGGTCTTTTAAAATGCGAACCACATCGGCGGAAATTTCTGCTATGGGTCGCATTTCTTCGTTTTCATCGGCACAATTGAGAACTACGCTGCCGGGGTAAAATTCGGCGCAGGTAAGATAACCTTTACGGACATTTTCGAGGAATGCAACGTCTTTTTCGTATACATCGGCATCGTCGCCAACATAACCGCGAAAACCCTTTTTTGCCACATTTTTACGGGAGAGGGAAGTGGGTATGTCAAATATAAAGAATACATCGGGTTTCGGAATTCCCAAAGTTGTAAATTCAAGGTCGTAAACCCATTGTGCCAATTCTTTTGCATCGTCACTTCTTGTGCCTTGATATGCGGCATTTGCCATTGTGGAGCGATTCATGAGGACGATTTCATATTGTGATTCGTCAAATTTTTTAAAAGCATTCAATCTGTCTACTGCGTACCATAAAGACATGGAACGAGGGTCCAAATCTGCCGCTGTTACTTTGTCTTTGCCGGAGAGTAAACGGCCTATTTCTTTGCCGATAAAAGAGTCGTAGTCGGGAAAATCGAGAACACCTACGGCTTTGTTCTTCTTTAATAATAAATCTTTTAACAAATTGAATTGTACGCTCTTACCGCTGCCGTCAATTCCTTCGAAAGCAATGTAAATCGGTTTGTTCATCATAAATCCACCTTATGTATTTTGGGATAATTTTAACGCGTTTCCGCGAGAATCAATAGTGTAAATAGGCACTGTGTTGTCAAATTTTTGCAGTTGCTCTATGAAAAGGTTTTTATTTAAATTACCGGGTACACCCGTTACCATTGCGATAGGTTTAACGTCGCGGACAGTTTTCACTGCGGCTTCAAATGTATTGTCGGAATATATAACCGTAAGCTCTGCGTTTACTTTTCGTGAAGCATTACTGAGTGCTTCTAAATCTGTTACGGTTGATTCCCAATCGTCTCTGATTTTACGTTGAATACTGGCAACCATAAGCTCAGCTTCAAGCTCGTCTGAAATCTTCTTTCCGGCTCTTACTATAAGTTCACACGCCGCAGGATTTGTTATCCATACGAGAACTGTTTTTTCCAAAATAATCTCTCCTTATATAAAACGGTACTCCCGTAGAGAGAGTATACCACTCTGCGTTGTTTATAGCAATGAAAATTTAATTTCAAATCAAAATAAAATTAAACTTTTAATCAAAAGTGATGGTGATATCAATATAGTTTCCTACCCATTTTTGGCTAAAACCATATCTTTCCAATGTTAAACGGTATACTTTTGCATTAACCGTATCTCCCGGTTTGCATTGCTTTTTAGCGAGAATCAAGTCACTTGTGGTTCTTATTTCTTGATCGTTAAAACTTACGAGAATATCATCTGTCTCGAATCCGGCAACATACGCAGGACTGTCTTTTGAAACACTGCTGACAACGATTCCGCCGGGATAACCTTGTCTTTCCAAGCTCTCGGCAGTAAAGTTTTCGTTAAATTCCAACCCCAAATACACGCTTGCTGAATTTCCGTTTTGTATAACATCGTTGCAAATTCTGACTACATCATTTGACGGTATTGCAAAACCCATACTTTCATAACCTGTTTCAACAAGTTTTACGCTGTTGATTCCTATTAATTTGCCGTTTTTATCGCAAAGTGCACCGCCGGAATTTCCGGGATTTATTGCGGCATCCGTTTGTATTAAATCCAAATTCTCGTAAGAGTCTTCTGATTGAAGGCTTCTGTCCAAACCGCTTATTATTCCTTGGCTTATTGAACCCATGAAATCAAGTCCGCCCGGGTTGCCTATGGCAATTGCAATATCACCGACACTTATACTGTCTGAATCTCCTATTTCTACTGCAGTAAGTCCTGTAGCTTCGATTTTTATTACGGCAAGGTCGGCACTTTGCTCGTAACCGATGACTTTTGCTTCGTAACTTTTTGATGTATCTTGATTGAGATACACCGTAAGTGTTGAATTAGGATTGTTTTCTCCGGAAGAAGTAACCATTTCTTCTATTACATGGTAATTTGTTATGATATAACCATCATTCGTATAAATTACTCCCGAACCTTCTCCGCTTGATTCGTAATTACCGTATGGGCCGTAATTCGTTATGGTAGTAACACGTATTCCCACAATTGAAGGACTGACTTTTTTTGCCACAGCAGTAGCCGGAGAGGAAACGTTTTCTACATTAATTGTAATATCTTGTGATGTTCCGGTATTGCTTTCGTTGGCAGAATTATTTTCTTTGTCATCATCGGTATTATCATCGGTATTACCTATAGGATAATATTCGAAGCCGTTATTGTTGTTTTTGTTTTGAGAAATTGCAAAAACGCCTGCCGAGACAGCAGCGCTTAAAAGAGAACATACTAAGCAAAGTACTATTATTTTAACCGTACTCCATTGTTTTTTGTCTTTAGATTTATCTTCGTTTATATTGTTGGTTATATTTACTTCTTCGTTTATACTTTTACTTTCATAATATGAAGGATATGTTTTTTCAAGGTTATCTTGTTGTAAAGAAGTTTGTTGTATTTCTGTATTATTATCTATCATAAAAAAACCTTCTTTCGTTTTTTGTTTTTGCATTAAACATTATACACGGATTATGTGACAACTTTGCGACATGTGTGTTGCTTTTTTGTATTTTGTTATTGTAAATTAAGTTGAAAAATGAAAACGGGACAGAAAATGTCACTCGCCATTTCGGATTTTCGTCTCGAAATTAAAAACGGGACAGAAAGTGCTGCTAAGGGAGTTCTCGTGTAAAAATAGGGCGTGCAAAAAAATTTCCGAAATCCCAAGAATAACTTGACACCGTCCGGCTTATGTTGACATTTGACACGGGTTTAATAATATGATAATTCTTTTAAAAGGAATAACTATATACAAGGAATAACTATATATAGCGAAAATTTTCATTACGAGGGGGCTTTATATGAAATATTAATCATACATAATTTACTGCCAATATACATATTTATTACAAAAACGCAGTAGGTGATACTATGAAAGTTACATACATACGCCATGCAAGGAGTAAGTTGTTTATATTGGCAGTTCTTATTTTGATTGCGGTAGTCATGGGACTCTTGCACATAAGTGATTCCGTAGCGCAAAATGCCGCGGCTTTATCGTCGGCAAAGCTTCCGATTTATTGTACCGATAATGAAAACAGGGAAATTGCGCTCACCATAAATTGCGCGTGGGGAGCAGATGATATAGAAGAAATTCTCGATACGCTTGATTATTATAAAATAAAAGCAAGCTTTTTCGTTCTCGGAACGTGGGCAGAAAAGAACCCGAAAGAGCTTAAAATGATTTACGACCGAGGACACGAAATAGGAAATCACTCGTATTCACACAAATTGCCTTCGAAATCTTCTAAAACGCAATTGGCAGAGGAAATAGATAAATGTAATGATGCAGTTGAAAAAGTCATAGGTGTTAAGCCGCAGCTTTACAGAGCACCGTCGGGCGATATTACGGAAACGGTTCTTGACCTTGCCCGGGAACGCGGAATGTACAATATAAAATGGTCGGTAGATTCCATTGATTGGAAAGATACAATGACTTACGACAATATTTTAAATCGTGTTATCGGCAGAACGGAATCCGGCAGTATACTGCTTTTTCACAACGATACGAAACACACAGCAAAGGTTTTGCCGGAAGTGATTGAAACACTGCTCAAGCAAGATTATAAATTTATAAAGGTGTCAGAACTCATTTATACAGATGATTTTTATATAGATAATAACGGAGTACAGCGAAAAAAATAACTTTTTTGTTGCAATAATCGTTTTTATATAATATAATTTGCGGACGGTGGTTATATATGGTATATAACACACATATACTTTAGTGTAAACGCAGTATTTACAAAAAGTAAATCGTGCGCAAGATACTTATGAAATGCAAGAGGTGTAGATTGTGGTAAACGGCAGAGGCGAAAGCAATGTGGCAACTGTGTCGGGTGTCATCGTAAATAAACCCGTTTTCGGGCACGAAATATATGGCGAGGCTTTTTATTATTTTGACATAAAAGTCGATAGATTAAGTAACAGTTATGATGTTATTCCTGTTACGGTATCAGAAAGACTTGCTGATTTTTCTGAATACGAAATCGGCAGATACATAGAAGTTGATGGTCAATTTCGTTCATATAACGCAATGCAGCCTGACGGCTCCACAAAGTTAATGCTTACTGTTTTTGCGCGAGATATAATATTCTTTGAAGACGGACAGTCGCTTGAATCGGATAAAAATATTGTGGTACTTGACGGATTCATTTGCAAAAAGCCGGTATATCGCAAGACTCCTTTTAACAGAGAAATAACGGACTTTTTGTTGGCGGTAAACCGCTCATATAATAAATCAGATTACATTCCGTGCATATCATGGGGACGAAATGCCAGATTTTGCGGCAAGCGTTCCGTCGGAGAAAATGTGAGAGTGACGGGAAGGATGCAGAGCCGTAAGTACGAGAAAAAATTTGAGGATGGTACGGTAATAGAAAAAGTGGCATACGAGGTTTCGGTGTCGCAGATAGAAATTAACAGAGAAAACGAAATGGCATCGGAGCAGGAAACTCCAAGTGAAGAGTTTGCGGTGACTGCGGTGCAAGAATAAAATAAATCGGACAAATGTTGATAATTTGAAGCTGTCTTTAGTAAAAGGCAGCTTTTTTTTATAAATTTTTTATATTTATTTATTAAAGAGTTAAGGACATGAATATGATTTTTTTATTAGGTTCATAATATAATAGTCGTGTACTTTAACAAAGGAGGATTTTATATGTTGAATGAATATTCTTACTCAAACAGTGATATTCCGGAGGCAGATGCCATGCAGAGTATGGGAGATACCGATTCTTTAAAACAGTATCTTCGTGAAATCGGCAGATATGAGCTTCTTACTGACGATGAGATCAAAACGCTTTTTAAGAGAATAGAATCAGGTGATAAAGCCGCACATGATGTTGTTGTTGAACATAATCTTCGTCTTGTTGTTAAATATGCAAAAAGTATAAAGAAAGCATACAGGGCAGAAGAACCGATTATGGATTTGGTGCAAGCGGGGAATATCGGTCTTATGAGAGCCGTTGATAAATTCGAGGTTGACAAAGGTTATGCTTTCAGCACGTATGCCAGTTGGTGGATCAAGCAAAGCATAATACGCCACATTTTCGATAACGAAAGTTCTATTCGTGTTCCGGTTCATATGAGTGAGCGTTTTGTTTCGCTTTCAAGGGCTATAAGAATTTTTTGCGAGGAAAACGGCAGAGAACCTTCTTTTGAGGAAGTTGCGCAGCGTGTGAATATTTCGAAAAAAGAATACGATGTATTTAAATCGCTGGACAGAAATGTTGTTTCGTTAAATACTGTTGTGAATGATGACAGTGATACGGAAATTATGGATTTCATTCCTTTCGGCGAATCTGCTGACCCTGTGTATGAAGAAACGAATCAAAAAATGCTTTGCGAAACTGTAAATGATGTTCTTGCAAGGCTTGAAGAAAGGGAATCATACATTATAAAAGCGCGCTTTGGACTTGACGGAATGCCTGCGAAAACTCTTGAGGAAATCGGCAAGGATTTGGGCATTACAAGAGAAAGAGTGCGTCAAATAGAAACACTTGCAATGAAAAAATTGCGTACTTCAGTAAAAGCAGAGGCTCTCAGAGCCTATAGATAATACTTTTTCTCTCTTCTTTCATTAGTGAAACCCACGCCACGGCATACTACTTTAATGCGGCGTGGGTTTTGCTGTTTGATAGTGTAAAATAAATCTTAGGATTTTTAAAATAAGGACGGGAGCCCTCCCGTCTCTCCTAAAAGTGATAAAGTAATAATTGTAAAAAGCAGTAGATGGAGCGGGGTTTTGTCTCAAAATGAAAAACGAGACAAAAAAACCGCGTCGCTGATTGGGGGTTTTGTCTCAAAATGAAAAACGAGACAAAAAAACCGCGTCGCTGATTGGGGGTTTTGTCTCAAAATGAAAAACGAGACAAAAAGCACCGCGCCGCTGATTGGGGGTTTTGTCTCAAAATGAAAAACGAGACAAAAAGCACCGCGCCGCTGGTTGGGGGTTTTGTCTCAAAATGAAAAACGAGACAAAAAAACCGCGTCGCTGATTGAGGGTTTTGTCTCAAAACGAAAAACGAGACAAAAAGTACCGCGTCGCTGGTTGGGGGTTTTGTCTCAAAACGAAAAACGAGACAAAAGGCACCGCGCCGCTGATTGTTTTTTTCTATAAGAAAGGTGTGTGGTAGATTTTCGAAACCCCAAGACTGATTTGATGCTGTCTTGCTGTTTATACAACTTTACAACGGTATTAAAAAAGAATATAATTGCACCGTATTTTATCAAAAAATTATGGAGCATGGATATGAAATTTCTGAATATAATACAAAAGGTTATTAAAGTTGCAAAAGTCGTTGTTTTAGTTGTAATAAGTATGTTTTTCTTAGGTGCGGCATACGAGCTGTTTGTTGTGGGTAAAGAGGTGTTTACACATGGTTCTAAGGCCATTGATATGGAACTTATTACCCACGCACTGGAGCATTTGGTACATTTTGCGGCAAACGGAATATTGCTTTTGTTTGTTTCGAAATATTTAAGCCATGAAATTCACGAAGGCACGCCGTATACAGAAGAAGGTGCGAAAGAGCTTAAAGAGCTGGGTGTACACGCTTTGTTACATCCCATAATTACAGCTTCTGTTATTACTATAATTTACGTTCTTTGCGGGAAAGAGTTTCCGTCGTTTTTCACAGAAAGCAATTACATAGGAATACTTTTGGGAGTTGTTATTTTATTTGTGGCTATGGTTGTCAAATACGGAGCAGAAGAAAAAACAAAAAACGGTAAAATTTATACTTCAATAGAACAGCTTGTAGGAAATACTCCTTTGGTCGAGCTTACAAAAATTGAAAAAGAATACAATTTAAGTGCTGAAATTTATGCAAAGCCGGAATATTTTAATCCTGCAGGTTCGGCAAAAGACAGAGTTGCACTTAAAATGATACAAGATGCAGAAGAACGCGGAGTTATAAACGAAAATTCCGTCATAATAGAGCCTACAAGCGGAAATACAGGTATCGGCCTTGCGGCTGTGGCAGGAGCTAAGGGTTACAGAGTTATAATTGTTATGCCTGACAGTATGTCGGAGGAAAGGTGCACTTTGATGAAAGCGTACGGTGCGGAACTTGTGCTTACACCGGGCGCAAAGGGCATGAAAGGAGCAATCGAAAAAGCGGAAGAATTGGCAAAAGAAATTCCGAATGCATTTATTCCCGGACAGTTTGACAACCCGGCAAATGCGAAAGCTCATTTTGAAACCACAGGGCCGGAAATTTACAGAGACACTGCCGGCGAAGTGGATGTTTTTGTTGCGGGAGTGGGTACCGGCGGCACTATTACAGGTGTAGGAGAATATTTGAAGTCAAAAAAGCCGGAAGTTAAAATTATAGCTGTAGAGCCTGAATCTTCTGCGTTCCTTTCTAAAGGTGTGGCAGGTGCTCATAAAATACAGGGAATCGGAGCAGGATTTATACCAAAAGTGTTAAATACAGGAATTTATGATGAAATTATTACAGTTTCAGACGAAGCTTCATTTGAGGCAGCAAGATTGATTGGTAAAAAAGAAGGCTTTTTAGTGGGAATATCTTCGGGTGCGGCTCTTTGGGCAGCTATTGAAGTGGCAAAAAGACCTGAAAATGCCAATAAAAAAATAGTTGTATTACTTCCTGATACAGGGGACAGATATTTGTCAACGGAGTTATATAAAGTATGATTTTTAAGCTTTTTTTGACTTTTTTTAAGATAGGTTTGTTTACGTTTGGCGGCGGATATGCCATGATTGTGCAGATTAAAGAGTATATTGTGGCAAAAGAGGGATGGCTTACCGATGATGAGCTTACCGAAATAATTGCTATCGCTGAGTCTACCCCCGGACCTATTGCCATAAATATGGCAACGTATGTGGGATATAAAAAAAGAGGCGTTTTGGGAAGCGTTGCGGCTACTTGCGGAGTGGTATTACCCTCGTTTGTAATAATTTTCATAATCTCCCTTTTCTTGGAAGGATTTATGAATAATAAATATGTGGCTTATGCTTTTGTGGGAATCAAAGCGGCAGTTGCTTTTTTAATTTTAAGAGCAGGTGTTGATTTGCTTAAAAAAGTTGAAAAGAAACCGCTTCCTTTGATTTGTTTTGGAGCAGTTTTTGTGACGATGATACTTTTTGATGTGTTAGCCGTTTCGTTTAGTTCTGTTTTCTATATCATAATCGGTGGCATTGTCGGAATTGTTGCTTACGCTTTAATCGGTATTGGCAAAAATGGAGGTAAACAATGATTTATTTGGAATTATTTTTCGAGTTTTTCAAGATAGGATTGTTTACTTTCGGCGGCGGATTTGCAATGATTCCCCTTGTAGAGGATGCTGCTGTAAATAACGGTTGGCTTACTTCTGCGGAATTTTATGAGCTTATCGGTGTGTGTGAGTCTACACCGGGACCGATTGCAGTAAATATGGCAACATATATAGGTTCACTGCAAGGTGGCATTTTCGGAAGTTTTTGTGCAACACTCGCAGTGGTTTTACCTTCGTTTTTAATAATACTTTTAATTGCCGCAGTGCTTAAAAATCTTACAGAAAATAAATTCTTTAAAGGTTTTATAAGGGGAGTAAAACCTGTAATTGCAGCGCTTATTTTGGCAACAGGAGTATCTCTTTTATTTAAAAATATAGGCTTTGCGGGCATTGTGTCATTTAGCTTTGATTGGGTTGCCGCAGCTCTTTTTGCGCTGGTAGCGGCAGTTTATATTGTATCTTTAAAAGTGTTAAAAAAGAAACTTTCTGCTATACAAATTATACTGATTTCAGCAGGATTGGGTATTGTTTTTTGCAGTATATTCAAAGGTTGAACTTTGTGCAGGGTTGATTTATAAGCTCTGATATGGTAGAATTTCGCCGTATAAAGTTCTTTTATATAGGGTGAGATTTTATGGAAAATAGCGCAGAAAAAATGGTAATTTTAGCAGATATAAATTGTGACCTTTCTCCGGAATTAAGAGCGTATTTCGGAATTGAGGAGTACATTCAAGGTCACGTACATTTCAGTGACGGCAGAGAAATAATGTCGAAGCTTGATTGGTCAAACATTGACCGCGAAAGCTTTTATAAAGACCTTTCGGGAACGAAAGTTAAAATATCAACATCGCCTTTGAGCCCTGACGAATATTATGTTATTTTTGAAAAACACATAAAAGAAGGACGCAAAGTTCTCAGTATGTCGGTTTCTTCCAAAGTAAGCTCTACTTTTAACAGTGCGCACACTGCGTGTGAGAGAATAAAAAAAGATTATCCCGACAGCGAAATTTATGCGTTTGACTCATACAGAACATCAGGCGGCTTCGGAATGCTCGTGTGTCAGGCGGCAGAAATGCGAAAAAACGGCAAATCATTCAAAGAGATTATAGATTGGCTTGAAGCAAACAAGAATACAGTTCATCAGATGGGCCCCATTGATGACCTTATGTTTGTTGCAAGAAGGGGACGCATATCTACGGGCAAGGCAATCATGGGAAGTTTTGCAGGCGTGAAACCTATGGGAGATTGCAACAGTAACGGATACGTAACAGTTCTTACCAAGGCAAAAGGAATCAAAAAAGCTCTTGATATAACAGTGAAATATATAAAAGAAACAGCAAAGGACATCGAAAATTCATACATAATTGTAACGCACAGCGGTAGAGAAATGTATGCACAAACTTTGGGACAGATGATAGAAGAGCAGTTGAAACCTAAAAAAGTGTTTGTTGGAGATGTATTTTGCGGCAGCGGAACGAACATAGGCCCCGGAATGGTTTGCGCATATTATTTGGGCGACGAAATTTCCGAGGATCTTGTTGCTGAGAAAGAAGTAATGAACAAAATTGTAGGAAAATAATAGCGATATAAACACATGATAGAGAGAATAAACGGTATTTGTTATAAAAATATGATAGATTACGGCGTTCGTAATCTTGAAATACATTGCGACTTGTTAAACAGCCTTAATGTTTTCCCGGTGCCTGATGGTGATACGGGAACAAATCTTGTTATGACCGTAAAAAACGGCTTGAAGGCGATTGAAGATGCGGGAGAGGATATTGCTCCCGTGGCGAAAAAATTTGCACAAGCAATAGTTTTCGGGGCAAGAGGAAATTCGGGTGTTATCTCGTCGCAATTTTTTAAGGGCATTTCGGAATATTTTTCCACTTCCGAGAATGTTGATATTGAGTTGTTTTCATGCGCATTGGAAAAAGGTGTAAATGCAGCGTATGAAGCAGTTGCGGTGCCGTCTGAGGGTACTATTTTAACAGTTATAAGAGAAGCTACGCAGGCAGTTAAAGAAAATTTGCCTGAAATAGAGAGCATAAATGATATAGTCGATGTTTTTTTGAAACAAGCGAAAATTTCACTTGAAAACACTCCTGAATTATTACCCGTTTTAAAAGATGCCGGTGTTGTGGACAGCGGCGGAGCAGGAATTGTTTATTTCTTTGAAGGTGTAAAAAAATACCTGGACGGAGAAGAATTGGATTTGGCAAAAGAGGAAATAAAAGGCAATTATGTAAATTATGCTGACTTTAACAGGCAGAGTATTTTTTACGGTTATTGTACGGAGTGCCTCATACAGCTTACCGATGACAAGTTGGGTATTATGGAAGATTTTGACAAAGATGGTTTTAAAGAAGAATTGTCAAAATTGGGAGATTCTGTGGTAACTTCTTTTGATGACAGCAAAGTAAGAGTTCACATACACAGTATCACACCTGAAAAAGTATTGGAGTTTTGCCATAAATTCGGTGAGTTTTTGTCTGTGAAGATTGAAAATATGTCAGTTCAACATACAGAAAAGCAAAAAGAAATTTTAGTTGCGGCAAAAAGGGGAGAATACAGTTTTGCCGTAGTTGCAGTGGCACCTGACAGACTTTTGGGCAGAACTTTCATCGAAATGGGCGCAGATGCGGTACTTATAAGCAATGAAAATGTTTCGTCAGAGGATTATATAAGAGCGATGGAAAAAGTTTCCGCCACGGAAATATTTGTATTTCCCAATAATGCCAATACTGTTTTGGCGGCAATGCAGGCGGCAAAACTTTATGAGAAAGCTAAAGTAACGGTAATTGGTTGTAAAGACATTGCCAAATGTTATTCTGCATTGGCGATAATTGATTATGACGAGGAAAATATCGAAGCTTTGATCGAAGCTGTAAATGATGCCATTTCAGAGGTTTATACAGTAAAAATTGCCAAATCTGTAAAAACCATGACATACTCAGATGTAAAAATACAAGCCAACGACTATATCGTAATAGATGATAACGGTATTTTGGCGGCAGGTAAAATTTTGGAAGAAACTGCATGGAACGCAATTGACGAAGCTATGAAAAAGGACGAAAAGAGCATAGTCAATTTGTTTTACGGCTTAAATGTTTCTGCAAAGCAATTGGAATACATTGAAGAATCAATACGAGAAAAATACATTTATACAGAGGTATGTAAAATACCTACAGAGGAAACTATTTACGATTTATCCGTATCTTTGGAATAATCGAGATTGTAATTGAAAAAGGAGAAAGAGTATTATGGAAAAAATCACAAAAAGAAGCCGTCTTTTGTTGTATGGTTGCTCGGGTGTAGGCGTTAATATGCTTAACTTGATAGTAGGTACATACTTGTGCAGTGCGCTTATCATAGAGGGTTTTAAAAAAGTAGATGTCGGATTTTGGACCTATAGTGACAAAACATTAGTAATTGCGGCACTTTGGAGTATTCTTGCTTTTGCAACAAAAGTTTTTGATGGCTTGATAGATGTTCCTATGTCACCGTTTATTGACAATTTAAGAACAAAATGGGGAAGAAGAAAACCTGCCATTCTTATGGGATTTATACCGATGCTTATAACTTATGTGTTGTTTTTATTTATTCCCGATGATGGGGCAACGGTAAGAAATACTGTTTGGTTTGCGGTTTTACTTGGCTTGTTTTATCTTTTTTATACGATGACAATGCTTGCATATTATGCTACTTTTTCCGAAGTTACGGAAACAGAAAGTGATTTGCTGTTTTTATCAAATGTAAAATCTGTATGTGATGTTATTTATTTTATATTGGGATTTGCTTTGTTGCCTGTTTTCATAAGTTTGAAAATGAATATAAGAACAGTAGCTTTGATATTTATGCCGCTGTCTTTGACTATGATGATTCCGATGGTATTATTAAAGGAAAAAGCTTACAAAAAAGGCGAAGTGCCGGAAGAACAAACAGAAAATAAAGTTAAAGATAAACTTACGCTTGCCACAGCTTTGTCATGCTCTTTCAAGAATAAAACTCTTATATTCTGGATGTTTGTTGCGGCTATAATGAATGTTGGTTTACAACTCTTTTTAAGCGGAATAAATGAATTTTTCTCAACCGCAGGCATAAATATGACTTTTGTAATGGCTTCTGCTTTTGCTCCTGTTCCGTTTACAATGCCCCTTTACAGTAAAGTGGTACAAAAAAAGGGATTGGGATTCGGTTACAGATACGTTCTTTTGGTATTTTCTGTGGGAATGTCAATAATGTTTTTCTGTAATAATGTTCCGAAAAGTATTTTGCTTCCTCTTGCAATGTTCTGCGGACTATTGGTTTCTTTCTCAATTGGTGCGTTCTTCTCGGTGTCATATACTGTGCCTTCTTTCTTGGCTGCAGAAGAAAGTAAAAAAATCGGACGTAATATTGCGTCGATGTATTTTGCGGTACAGGGACTTTTTGAAGGAGTGGCAACGGGTCTTGCTTCCAGTGTAATTTTGGTGTATTTGAAAAGAAAAGGATACATTTCATATATGACGATTATTGTGGCAGCAGCGTGTATGTTAGCATTCGTTTTAACTTTCTTTTTACCTAAGAAAGTCATTATGATGGGCAAGGAAGAGAAAACAGATAAAAAGTAAAAAGAGGATTCTATATGAGTAAAAACCCTTACGAGAATATACATTTGCTGAAAAAATTTGTAAAAAACGAGTGTAAAAAGCTTCAAGAGAGCAACAAGACTTTTGAAGATATTTACAATATTGTATTTTTCAGAGATATGGTAATGGCAGAAACATCTTTTATGACATCAAACGGTATTGAAATTAAAGAGTTTACTTATGATGAAATAAGAGAAAAAGTTAATTGCGTGGCGAAGGCTATTTCCTGTGAGGCAAAATGTACGGGGGAATTTATAGGTCTTTCGGGCGAAAACAGTGTAGAGTGGCTTATAACTTTTTGGGCTATACTCATGAGCGGAAATAAACCTTTTCTTGTTAATTTACTTCAGCCGACAACGGCAAGCGTGTCAATGATGAAAACTTTAGGTGTGGAACAAGTTATTTGCACCAAAAAAAGTGCTGATTACGAGGGACTTTCAATATTATTTTATGGGGAACTTGAAAAGAGCGGACAAAATATTTCGTCGGTAAATTTTTCTTCTTTCGGAAATGAAATTGCGCTTACAACCAGCGGCACAACGCTTAAAGAAAAAATTTGCATATATACGGGGTTGGAAATTTCAATGCAAATATTTAACAGTTGGCAAGCACTTTCATGGAATAATGCAATAGGCAGGTCTTTTAACGGCAAAATTAAGTCTTTTGCAATGTTGCCGCTTTATCATATTTTCGGTTTTGAAGCTATGTATTTGTGGCTTTCTTTCTTTGGAGCAATCATAGTTTTTTCTGAAAATCTTGCACCCGAAACGCTTATGCGAACAGTCAGAGTTCACGGCGTGACTCATGTTTTCGCGGTGCCTCTTTTGTGGCATACCATAGAGAAAACCGTTTTGCGTGAAGTTGCTCAAAGAGATGAAAAAACTCAGCAGAAATTTTCGAAAGGTATGGCTCTTTCACTTAAAGTTCAGAACTTATTCCCGAAGTTGGGAGAGCATTTTGCTGCAAAGATTTTTAAAGAAGTTCGCGAGAAAGTTTTTGGAGATAGCGTTAAATTCTGCATTTCCGGCGGCAGCGCCTTGAAAGAATCTTCGATGAATATGATAAATGCGTTGGGATATCACTTGGTGAGCGGTTACGGAATGAGTGAAATCGGTATTGTTACGGCGGATTTTGCTAAAAAACCTAAAGAAAAAGTGCCTGTTTCAGTAGGAAAACCGTTTGAATCCATAGAGTTAAAAGTTGATAACAGCAATGTACTTTTGGTAAAGGGTGATTCTATTTGCAAAAAGATGATTGTTGACGGAACGCTTATTGAAAATGAAGAATGGTTTAATACAGGCGATGTGGTGAGTGTAAGTTCTGACGGCAAATACTATTTGCAAGGAAGAAAATCAGATATAGTTATAAGTGAAAACGGTGAGAATCTTAATCCTGATTTTGCGGAAAGCTTTTTTGAATTGCCGGGAGCGAAATGTTTCTGCGTTATAGGCGATGAAAAAATGGAGAATCTGCTTCTTGTTGTTCAAATTGATGAGAATATGATTCGTGATGACAGAGAAATTTTGGAAAAAGAGATAAAACTTTGCGAGAAAAAGCTTCCGGGGGCGTATAAAATACAAAGAGTATATTACACAACGGATGCGGTTATGGCAGAAAATGACATAAAAGTAAGTCGCGCAAGGGTAAAAAGAAACATTGAAAACGGCAATGTGAAATTGTTTGAGTCTATTGAGGAAATTAAAAACGAGGGATTTGAAAACGATTCCGAATTAAAAAAACAGTTAAGAAGAATTCTTTCTGAGGCGTTAAATCTTCCTGAGGAAAAAATTACCAATACAGGACATTTTATAAAAGATTTAGGCGGCACAAGCCTTGATTACTTTACAGTTGTAAGCGAAATCGACGAGCAACTCGGAGTTACCTTGGAGTTTGAAACAGATGAGTTTGCGTATAATTTGAATGACCTGGAAAGAATTGTAGGAGAAAAACTTAAATGATATATGACTTTTTCAGATGGTACGCGATTATAAATGCATACCCCATACAGTGGCTTTTGTTTAAGCGCAAAACATATTATGAGGATAGAGCGGTGCAAGGCAAAAAAATTAAAGGCGGCGCGCTGGTAATTTCGAATCACTATAATATGTTTGATTATGTGCTTAATATGTTTTTGCTGCTGCCCAGAAGATTGAACGTAGTTGCTTCCGAAATGGCATACAGCAACAAGTTTGTGGCGTGGGGCATGAAGTGTTTCGGAGGAATAAAGTGCGACCGTATAATGAAAAGTATGCGTTTTATTGATGAAAGCGCAGAGGTCATAAAAAGGGGAGAATTAGTTCAGATTTTCCCGGAAGGACATAACACCGATGACGGGGAAATGGATAAATTTAAACCGAGCTATATTATGATTGCGCTTCGTGCGGGAGCGCCGATTGTGCCGATAATCACAGACGGAAATTACGGTTTTTTTAAGCAGGCGCATATAATCATAGGAAAGCCAATAAATTTATCAGATTATTGTTCGTCAAAAAATCCCACAAAAGAAGAGATTGTGGCGTTAAATGAAATAGTTTATAATAAAGCATTGTCTTTAAGAAAACAGCTTAAAGAGCTTGGCGGCAAATAATAAAGGGGGACGCAATGTTTTTTACAAATATTTGGGAATTTTCTGAATATTCGATAGATCTGGGGCTTAAAATTGCAGTTTTTGCTACGGCTTTCGGCTTGTTTGTGGGAGTTTTGTCGTTTTTTGTAGCCTCGTATTGCGTATATGTTTCGGTGTTGAGCCGCAATAAAACAGGCAAGTGGGGAAGAGCGCCGTCAACGGACGAACTGGATTACATCGAGCTTTATTCCGAAGGGATGAATTGGCACCGTGAAAATGTGGCAAGAATGGAGCCGGTACATATTATGAACGATGGACTCAACCTTTACGGAGAGTATTATAAATTTGGCGGTGAGCAGTGCGTTATTATTTTACCGGGCAGGTCGGAAAGTTTGTGCTATTCATATTATTTCGCGCCTCCGTATGCGGAAAGCGGCTGTGATGTGCTTGTGATTGATCCGCGTTCTCACGGTTTGAGTGACGGAGAATTCAGTACGTGCGGTTTTGAAGAAAGTAAGGATATAATTGCGTGGGCGGAGTTTGTGCACGTGAAATACGGTGTTAAAAACATAATTTTGCATGGTATTTGCATCGGTGCTGCCGGCGGAATGCACGCGATTACGTCTGCGGATTGTCCCGAATATATTTCGGCTATAGTGACAGACGGAATGTTTTCTAATTTTAACAATATAATGAAAGCACATCTTGTGGAGAGAAAGAAGCCGACTGTGTTTATGTTGGATTTGATTGATATGTGGATGAAGCGTTACACGAATCACTCTATGAAATACGGTCCTATTGATGTTATAGGCAGCCTTGATAAGCCGATTCTTATGATGCACGGCAGGCGAGATATTTTTTCCTTGCCTGAATATGCGGAAAAGATGTATAATATTTGCGGAAGTGATAAAAAAACTTTTGTTTGGTTTGATGAGGGAACTCATTCTATGTTGAGGTCTCTTGACACGCAAAAGTATGATGCTGTTATTAAAAATTTCCTTTGGGAGAATTTTGAAATAGGTCAGCAGTGTCTTTTGTGTGAATCAGTATAATTTTTAGGAGGGAAGAATTATGTTTTGTAGTAATTGCGGAACACAAATTGTTGGCGATGCGAGATTTTGCGGTGTGTGCGGCACTCAAATTTTGCAAGAAAATTCTCAAGATGCGGTACAACAGCCTGTAATGGGGCAAGTGGTATATCAGGCAGAGCCTGAGGTTGACCCCGTGCGCAAGGCGATGGCTGATGAAGTTGCCGGTTCAGCTTTGACTTGGGGTATACTTAGTCTTGTGTTTGCGTATGGAACAGGATTTTTGGGTATCATTTTCGGCTGTGTCGGAATCAGCAAAGCAAATAAGTTTAAATATTTAAACAACGGTGTTTTGGAAGGCAAGGCTAAAGTTGGCAGAGGTCTTTCAATCGGCGGTCTTTGGTTTGGTATCGGAATGACAATAATTTTGGCTTTATATATCGGAATTATCGTGCTTGCTGCTGTTTTCGGCGAGCCTGTGGAGTATGATTTGTATGATGAATATTATTATACTGCAATGACTGCTGTTAAAATGTTATTTTAATTTGTAAATGATAAATTCTTGGTATATATGTAGGAGGGAAAATTATGTTTTGTAATAATTGCGGAGCAAATATTGATGATGGAGAGCAAGTTTGCAGTGCGTGCGGTACGCAAACTCAGGAAGTTTGCCAAGCAGCAGAGCCTGTTGTTGATTCGGCGAATAAAGAATTAATAAACAGAGCTGCAAGTTCTGCTTTGTCTTGGGGTATAATCAGTCTTGTATGTGCATATTTGACGGGATTTTTGGGTATTATTTTTGCTTGCATAGGTTTTAGCAAAGCTAAGAATTTTAAAATGCTTAATAATGGTGTTTTGGAAGGAAAAGCTAAAATCGGCAGAGGGCTTTCGATTGCAGGTCTTTGGCTTGGTATCGCATTGACTGTGTTTTATGTTCTTTCATTTCTTGTTGGCTTTTTTATGGGTTTGTCCGGAGCAACATTAGATCTTTATGGGAAAACATCTTATGCGGCCATTTCGACAATTCAGTTGATTTTTTAACATATAAGTGTTTTGTTACAGATTAAAAGTGCCGACGGTCGATTAAAATCTGCTTGATAAAAGGCAGTTATCATGATATAATCGCCGTCGGTATATAAGTTACGGAGACGTATCGAAGTGGTCATAACGAGAACGACTCGAAATCGTTTGACGGCCTAAAACCGTCCGTGGGTTCGAATCCCACCGTCTCCGCCATATTCTGTCCGAAAATCCGGATTTTGGGTTTTCGGGCAGTTTTTTTATGTATTTTCTGTCCGTTTTTCGGAAATTGTTATGATTTATTTGTTGTTAAAAATTCAAAAAAGCAGAGGCTACATATAATATCTTGCGTTTACAGTTATGATATGTTACAATCAAGTTTAATTATAGGTGTTGAAAAGTTACTGTTTGGATTTAGTTCGAAATCGAGCTGATGTTAAAGATTTGCTTGGGGGTATTTTTGTGAGATATAAGAAATGTAGGCTTCGATGTCCGCTTTTTCGGCTCTCTCGTCGTACCGAAAAAGCAGCGTCCGACGAGATTGAAGAAGACGGAGGAGTTCGGGATAATACAAACTACGATGCACCTAAAACTATCGGTTCGACACAGATTGTTTCCTTTAATTGTTGGTTTTCTACATTAGATGCCGACGGTTGGGACGAGATAGGAAACCATATTTATCAGCTTTGGGCAAATCTTGAGAACGGAGCAGTAAAAGGGACTTATCATGTTTTGGATACCGGAGAAAAACGTGTTTTTCGGGCAGACCATAGCTTTATGAACACTCTGCAGTGCATTGTAAATAAATATGACATTGTCCGGTATAACGGCATGAGTTATAAGGTTGAAGGGCTTCCCGGTGATTACGGGATACATTTGAATGTGCGGTACGCTTCAGGGGAAAGTATTTATGCTTACAACAATCAGGATAATTTTTTGACTGAAGAGGCTATACAAGAGCTTGTTAAGCTTTTTAATCGCGGAGTGCAGTTTTTATGAATGTTTAAAATAATATATTTATCAGGAGGCGATAATATGAACTACGTAGGCAGATGGAAGTTTCATTCCATAGGAACACTTAATGATGAAAACGAATTGGTCTATTTGAATGCTGAGGAATACCTGAACTCACCTATGACCTATGTCGATGAATCGGACGAAGAAGCTGTTGCAGATGAGCGTCGCGAACGCAGACAGATGGTGGGAATGCAAATAGAAGTTTGTGCCGACGGTGCACTGTATATGCTTATGCCTTTGCCCGACGGAGTTACTCAAGCGGAAATTGATGAAGCGGTATCGGCGGGGGAGATTAAGCTCTGTGACGGTATGATAATCGACGACCCGAAGACTTGGGAAGAAAGAAACGGGGAGCTTTGGATCGAAGTCGGCACGGATATGAGTGACGACGGTTGGGCTAAGGTTGCCGATGATGACAGCTTCATTAATTTTATTACTGTCAGATATGTAAAAGCGGAATAAACAGGAGGTATAAAGATGGGTATATTTGATTCTCTAAAAAGAGCAGCAGAATCTACATTAAAGAAAGAAACATCAAAGGTAATAAATGATGGTGTTGCGGCGATTGGAAAAGGAAAAAACAGAAGCGAAACTTTCACTTTTGCTTCACTTCCTACAAATGTTTCCGAACTTCAGGCATTGCCCGAAGCATCGTTGGATACTCCTTTTAAAACAACGGCGTTGACTATCCTTGCACTTTGTCAGTACGAGAAAAACCCCGATGCAGTTATCGAAATGCTGAACTTCTTGAAAGGGCCTGTTGATGTCAGTCCTTATGAAAAACAGTTTATAAATGAAAGATTGACCGACAAATATTACAAACCGTTTTCCTTCTTTAACGGAGCAACGCCTGAAAATGGTTATACACCCTCGTTGCCCTATACTATTGTTGTTCACGAGAATCCTTATTCTTTTGATAATGACGGTTGGGCAGTTCTTTGGCTTAAGAGTGGCGGCGCCGATAATATGCGACAGATAAAGTTACGTAAAAAACCTTCGACGGGACAATGGTTTATGAATGAAATTCAATGTCTTTCAGATATTCGTGTGCCCGTTTCAGAAGACCCTTGGGCATGATGAACGGCGAATTTTTTGATAACGGAGTTCTCCACGTGTTTGTGCCGTTTGGTTGGAAGCTTTTTTGTGGTAGCGATTCCGGAGGAAAAGTGACTTCGAAAAAGTTGCATATCTATAAGGGTGCTCAAACGGAAATGGACATTTTCACAAAAGCAGGAATTACCATTTGCTTTTACGGAAAAAATGAGATTTATATTTCTACAAGGTCATTTTACGATAATGTTTGTGAGATAGAGTCCTTTGAATTGAGAGGGAATTTATGGAAAGGATATACCTGCACCAGCTTGGGCTATCCCTATACAATGTTGGAGTCAACCCATGACGGTGCAACGTTTCAGGTGATGATTTTGATGAAAAACGGAGAATGTGAAATTTCCCTTGATGATGCAGATGTTATAAAAATTCTGGAAAGCCTTGCGACTTCTTGTTTTGAGGAGGGTGTTTTATGGGATTTTTAGATTCATACAAGCGACTTGAAAAGCTTTGCGGCGAGGTCATGAATGACGATAAACGCATCACTGCATACATAGATGAAATGAATAATACTCCTATGGGATCGCTTCATGTAAGTACATGGAATGAAGATTTAAAGAAGCTTAAGCATTATCGCTGGGTACGAAATCAAATTGCCCACAATCCTGATGCTACTGAAAAAAACATGACTACTTCCACCGACGTTAAATGGATTGACGATTTTTATATTCGCATCATGCATCAAAAAGACCCTTTAACAATGTATCATAAGGCAGTCAGAAGACGTTCCGTACAAAAAGCAACTGCTTCGCGTAAGACGTTATCTAAAATTCCGACAAAAGTTTCATCGAAAGCAGCGGCTAAAACCGGTGCAAAAACACCTGCAAGGAGAGCGACAAAAGCTAAAAGGGACAGTAAGAAAAAATCCGGAATGCCCAAAGGCTGTGTAACGGCAGTGGGTATAGTGATTATTTCAGCATTGATAGCGGCTGCGGTTGTGTTGGTTAAAAATATTATTTGATTTTCCGGTTCTTTGGTAGTAAGGCTAAAATGTGGAAGCTTTGGGGAATCAATCCTTTGATTATGTAGTTTGTTGGTGACAAGTTTAGCTCCAAGAGCTGGGCTTTGCTAACGGTTTTTAAGTTTTCTGTTGACAATATTAAATTCTCCTTTCAAAAAGACTTTACGCTTATATGTATTTTAAGAGGGGGAAAATCCAAGGTGTTTTTGTGAAAAAGTTGATTGCTTACAAAATATTCGAAAGAAAGCTGACGTTTCGGAATTAAAAGCCTGATTTTCGCTCCACAGGCGGCCAAACAGGGCGAATGGCGGAAAAGGCGGGAATGGGCGTTGAGAAGGAGTTGTGAAGGGGCGAATGGATGGAAGTGTGGGAAAGTTAGAAAATATTGGAAAAAGTGGAAAAATGTGATAGAATAATTTTGATAAAGATATTTAAATATAAAATTTATATAAACAGAATTGCAACAATTATTTGAATTGTTACTGATTTACATAACACGATGCATAATACAGGAAAGCGGGAAACATTAATTATGAGTGCAATTACTAATGTTGGTACCAATATATCAGAGAAGTCAACCGTCATTTGGAATGTGGCGAATCACCTTGCCGGACCTTTCAAACCCCACGAATACGGTCTGGTCATCCTTCCGATGACTGTAGTTAAGAGATTCCACGACTGTCTGCTTCCGACCCATAGTAAGGTTCTGGAAACCTATGAGAAGGTCAAGAATCTGGAAGTCGTTGACGGTTTCCTGACTCGTGCATCTGGATACCAGTTCTACAACACATCCAAATACACATTTGAAACTCTGCTTGCAGACCCTGAGAACATTGAAGCAAACTTCAAGGACTACCTTGCAGGTTTCTCCGGCAATGTTCAGGATGTTCTGTCCAAGTTTGACTTTGACAATATTATCAAAAGAATGGTGGAGAGCAACACCCTCTACCTTGTAATTAAAGAATTCAATTCACCTAAGGGATACCTCGGTGCAGATAAGGTTTCTGCTGTTGACTGCGGTTATGTGTTTGAAGACCTTGTTCGCAGATTCAACGAATCCTATGGCGAAGAAGCAGGAGCACACTTCACATCCAGAGACATTATCTATCTGATGACCGACATTCTGCTGTCTGATACAAATTTCAACGGTCAGAACTTTACCGTTTACGATATGGCAATGGGAACTTCTCAGATGCTGTCTTGTATGGAAGAGAGAATCCATGCACTTGATGAAGATGCAACCGTTACTTGCTTCGGTCAGGAATTCAACCCTTCCACTTTTGCTATCGCAAAGGCAGATATGATGATTCGTGGTGGCGACCCTAACAATATGCGATTCGGTGATACCCTTTCCGAAGACCAGTTTAAGGGATACAAGTTTGACCGTATCATCTCCAACCCGCCTTTCGGCATTGACTGGAAGAGAGAACAAAAGGCAGTTGAAGCAGAAGCGAAACTCGGTGAAGCAGGTCGCTTTGCACCAGGACTTCCTAAGATTTCTGATGGTCAGCAGTTGTTTGTTCTTAACGGTCTGGCAAAACTTGCTGATGATGGCAAAATGGCAATTATTCAGAACGGTTCTCCCTTGTTCTCAGGTGACGCAGGCTCGGGTCCTTCTAACATTCGTCAGTATATTCTTGAAAACGACTGGCTTGATGCCATTATTCAGCTTTCCACCGACCAGTTTATGAACACGGGTATCAGTACATATATCTGGGTGCTTTCCAAGGACAAGCCCGGCTATCGTGCAGGCAAAGTTCAGCTTATTGATGCTTCCCACTGCTACGAGGCGCGCAGAAAATCCATCGGAACAAAGAGAAACGATATCACTGACTATTGCCGTGAGCTTATCGTAAAGGCATACGGTGAGTTTACCGAAGGTATCTTTGGCGATAAGAACGGCATCTACTGCGAATCTAAGATTTTTGATGCAGTTGAATTCGGTTACAACAAAATCGTGATTGAACAACCTTTACTTGACGAAAACGGTAAACCTGTTTTGAAAAAGGGCAAGAAGGTTGCAGATGCTTCTCTCCGTGATACAGAGAATGTTCCGATTGAAGAAGATATTGATGCTTATTTTACTCGCGAGATTCTTCCTTATGCTCCTGATGCTTGGATTGATAAGACTAAGACCAAGGTTGGATACGAAATTCCGATGACCAGATATTTCTATGAATATCAGACACCCGAAGTTGCTGATGATATTCTTTCCAGAATTATTGGTTTGGAAGATGAAATTGCGGTTTCCCTTAAAACACTGTTGCATAAGGGGGATTGATTATGGCAAGAGAAATGAAAGATTCAGGTATTGAGTGGATTGGCGAGATTCCTGCTGATTGGAATATCGTGCGAATCGGTACTCAATATACAGAGCGAAAAACAAAAGTTAGTGATACAGAATATCCACCACTATCTGTTACAATGAAAGGCATTGTTCCTCAGTTGGCAACAGCAGCGAAAACCGATGCTCACGATGATAGAAAGTTAGTGTGTAAAGGAGATTTCGCAATCAATAGTCGTTCTGACAGAAGAGGTTCTTGCGGAATATCCGCTTATGATGGTTCAGTATCACTTATCAACACAATCATGTGTCCGAGGGATGAAATGAACCCTGAATATTATGACTGGTTATTTCATTCCACAATGTTCTCTGATGAATTCTATAAATGGGGACACGGTATTGTAGATGACCTTTGGACTACAAATTGGCAGGATATGAAAAGAATTTCTATTCCTGAACCCACACTTGAAGAGCAAGCAAGAATAGCAAAATACCTAACTAAGGTATGTGCTGAAATTGACTCTGTTATCGCAAAGACTAAAGCGACAATAGAAGAATATACAAAACTCAAACAATCAATTGTAGTTGATGCAATCACCAAAGGAATCCGTGGTGATAGGCTTATGAAGGATTCAGGTATTGAGTGGATTGGCGAGATTCCTGCTGATTGGAATATTAAAGTTGCATTCCAAATGTTCAAACAAGTTAAGAAGAAAAACGAAGGTCTTGTTGAGCAAAACTTACTTTCTCTTAGTTATGGCAAGATTAAAAGAAGAAACATAGATGCTGTTGGTGGTCTACTCCCTGAAAGTTTTGACAGTTACAACATCATTGAGAAAGATGATATTGTCCTCAGATTAACTGACTTACAAAACGACCAGACCAGTTTGAGAGTAGGACTTGCTAACGAGCGAGGAATTGTGACATCTGCTTATCTCACACTTAGAAACCAGAGTGCAAATACACCGCTGTATTTATACTACTATTTACATTCTTTTGATTTGTGCAAAGGTTTTTATGGAATGGGTGCAGGTGTTCGTCAAGGCTTAAACTGGGACGGACTTAAACTGTTGAAGTTTGCCCTTCCTTCCGTGGAAGAACAAATGGAGATAACAGAATATCTTGAAAAGAAATGTTCTGAGATTGATGCATTGATTGAAAAGAAAACTGCTCTTCTCGCTGAAATGGAAACTTACAAAAAGTCCGTGATTTATGAATATGTTACAGGGAAGAAAGATATTACTACGGAGTCAGAACAAACAGTTACTGTCGTTTATCCGTATTTCCCAGCAGTCCTTACTACAAACAAGGCTCGTTTTGCACAAGCTATATTGATGTCTAAGATTTTGGATTCCAATGTAAGTTTTATGGGGCGTGTCAAATTGGAAAAGATGCTTTTTACCATTGAGTATAGTCTTGGATTTGACTTTGACACAGAGTATCATCGTGAAGCTGCTGGACCTCTTGATAGTTCTATCTATGAATGTGAAAAGATTATCAGCCATGCTAACAAATGGTTTTATGTCAATACTTCAAGCTACGGTGTTTCTTACAAGCCTCAAAAAGATATGAGCAAGTATAAGAAATACTATGAGCGTTATTTCTCCGATTACAACGAGGAAATTGAAAGAATTATCGATGTCTTTAAAAACTATTCTCTTGAGAAAGCAGAAATAATTGCAACGCTATATGGCGCATGGAATGATTTTATCATTGATAAAAAACAGTTTACTGATGAGGATATCGTTGTCGAGGTGCTGACTAACTGGAATGATAGCAAGAAACGATTCTCTAAAGAAGTTTGGCTTCGAGCAATCGAAAGCATGAAAAAAAATAATATTGTTCCAAAAGGTTATGGCAAGCACACAATTATCAAGGAGGTTGACCAATGATTACAACCGAAAAACGCTTTGAAGAGGACATAGAGTCCTTCTTACTAAACGAGCAAGGAGGTTATACAAAGACAACAGATACATACGACCCGAGCGTGGGGCTTTACGTCAATACCTTTATAGGTTTTATCAAGGCGACTCAGCCGAGGGAGTGGGCTCGCTTTGAGAACACCTGCCAGAGCGACCCTGTAAAAAAGTTCTGCGTCGCGTTTAACAACGCCTGCGACTCAAACGGTCTGATATCGGTACTGCGCCACGGCTTCAAGCACAGGGGCATTTCATTCCGTGTGTGCTATTTCAAGCCGGAATCCCACCTGAACAAGACCGCTTCCGCTCTTTACGAGCAGAACGTTTGTAACGTTGTTCGTCAGTGGCATTACTCGGCAGACAACAAAAAGTCGGTTGATATGATTCTTGTGTTCAACGGTATTCCTGTCTTTGCTCTGGAATTAAAAAACCAGTACACTGGTCAGAACGTGGACAACGCCAAGACACAATGGATGTACGACCGTGACCCGAGAGAACTTTGCTTCCAGTTTAATAAGCGTATCCTTGCCTATTTCTGCGTTGACCACACCGACGTGTTTATGACCACGAAGCTGGCAAAGGGTGATACATACTTCCTGCCCTTTAACCAAGGCTCTAATGGTGCAGGCAATGACGGCGGCAAGGGCAACCCTGCTAACCCCAACGGCTATCCCACCGCATATCTGTGGGAAAATGTACTGCAAAAGGACAGTGCTCTGGATATCATTCAAAAGTTCATCCATTGCAAAGATAATAAGATACTTATTTTTCCACGTTTTCATCAGCTCGACGTTGTGCGCAAGCTCATTGCCGATGTGCGCGAGCATGGAACGGGTATTAATTACTTGATTCAGCATAGTGCAGGCTCGGGCAAGTCCAACTCCATTGCATGGACGTCTTATCGTTTAGCTTCGCTTCATGACGAGAATAACAAACCCGTGTTTTCATCTGTAATCATCGTTACTGACCGTACCGTGCTTGACAGACAGTTGCAGGATACCATTTCTTCCTTTGACCATACCCTTGGTACGGTTGAAACCATTGGCGAAGGTAAGACATCCAAAGACCTTAGAGATGCTATCAATAACGGTAGCAGAATCATTGTTACCACATTGCAGAAATTCCCTGTGATTTACTCTGAAGTTGAGGATACGAAGGGTAAGGGTTTTGCTGTTATTGTTGATGAGGCACATTCATCACAAACCGGTAAATCTGCTATAAAACTAAAAACGGCTTTAGCTGATACAGAAGAAGCTCTTAGAGAGTACGCTGAAATAGAAGGAAAGTTAGAAGAATTTGATAAAACTGATAGGCTTATACAGGAAATGATTGTACAGGGTAGACATAAAAATCTTTCTTTCTTAGCCTTTACAGCAACACCTAAAGGACAAACTTTGGAGATGTTTGGTACAGAATACGCAGATGGTTCTTTTCACCCATTTCATGTGTATTCTATGAAACAGGCTATCGAAGAAGGGTTTATAATGGATGTTTTGCAAAATTATATGACATATCATACGTGTTTTAAGATTGCAAAGACTATTCCGGATAACCCAGAAGTGCCGGCTTCTCGTGCTGCAAAAGTGATTCGTCGTTTTGAAGAGTTACACCCATATAATATTTCGCAGAAGTCCCAGATTATTGTTGAAACATTCCGTTCTACTACCTCAAAAGCGATAGGTGGCAAAGGTAAGATGATGGTCGTTACTTCTTCTCGTTTGGCGGCCGTTAGATATTACCATGAGGTGAAGAGATATATTGAAGAAAAAGGTTATAATGATGTTGATATTTTAGTAGCGTTCTCAGGTTCTATTAAAGATGGTGGGGCTGAACATACAGAGACAAGTCTGAATGTTCGTAAAGATGGTTCTCATATTTCTGAAGAACAAACCAAGGGAGAGTTTCATGACAATTTTAATGTACTTATCGTTGCGGAAAAATATCAGACAGGGTTTGATGAACCTCTGCTTCACACAATGATTGTTGATAAAAAACTTCGTGGTGTGAAGTGTGTACAAACTCTTTCGAGATTAAATCGAATTTGTACAGGAAAGAACGATACTTTTATATTGGATTTTGTAAATACAGCAGATGATATACGAGAAGCGTTCCAACCTTTCTATCAGGAAACATCTCTTTCTCAAGAAGTTAATGTTGATTTGATTTATAAACTACAGAAAGAAATTCATGATTATAACATTTATTCTTTTAATGATATTGAATCTTTCTGCAATGTTTATTATTCGGATAAAAAACAAGATGCTACAATGATGGGTAAGATGACATCTGCATTAAAACCTGTTTCTGACAGATACAATAATTTGGCACCAGATGAGCGATATAATTTCAGAAGACAGCTTCGTTCGTTTATCAAGTGGTATGGCTATATTTCTCAGGTATGCCGTATGTTTGATGCTGATATGCAAAAAGAATATGTATTCTGTTCGTATCTTTTGAAGTTAATACCTCCTGAAACAGTGCAGATGATTGATCTTGAAGGTGCTTTGAAATTGGAGTTTTATAAATTAAAACAAACATTTAAGGGCGACATCGTTTTGCAAAATCAGTCAGGTGTTTATGAACCTGCGGAAAGCAAAGGAAGGGCAGTTCCAGAGCAAAAAGAACCTTTAGAGGAAGTAATCAAAAAAATAAATGAACTTTTTGCAGGTGATTTTAGTGACGCGGACAGGGTTCTTCTCTATGCTCTGCATGATAAGTTGAAAGTAAATAAAAAATTACAAAAAGTTGCACAAACTTCTGATCCTCAAGTTTTTGTGGAAAGTATTTTTCCGAAAATTTTTGATGAGGTTGCACAAGACAGTTATGTGGAACAAACGGAAGCATTTACTTCTTTGTTCCAAAACAAGAGCAAGTACAATGCGATTATGTTTGCATTGGCAAGTATGCTTTATAGAGAGCTTAATAGGAAATAATGGGCGAAAGGATACATTATGGGAAAAGAGTTATTTACCAATATTCCAAGTAAAGTTAAGAATCTTGTTGACGATGTTAGAATTGGAAAAATCGGTTTACCTGACTTGCAGAGGCCTTTTGTATGGCAAGATAATAAGGTTAGAGATCTTTTTGATTCTATGCTTCGCGGTTATCCTATTGGATATGTGATGTTGTGGGAGTCTCCGGCTGATTATGATGAGAAGAAAAATTCTATTGGCGGTAATAAGAAAATTTATGAAGAACCTAAAGAATTAGTTATTGATGGTCAACAGAGATTGACAGCTCTTGTTGCAGCGATGTATGGAGTCAAGGTAAAAGATAAAAGTTATTCTGAAAGAGAAATAAAAATTAGTTATAATCCATTGAACAGAGAATTTGCTGTTTGGACAACTGCGATTGACCGTGATAAGGAATGGGTAACCAAAATTAGTGATGTGTTTTTGGCAAAGGAAAACAACTCTTTCACAAAATTTCGTCGTGCATATATCAATGATTTGAATGATGCAAGAATAAAAAAAGGTGAATCTGAATTGACTGACGAAGAACAAGATTTGATTGAAGATAGTCTTAATGATCTTCTCGGTTTAGAAGATTTTTCACTTCCTACTTTAGAAATTTCTGTAAATGCAGATGAACAAGATGTGGCAGATATTTTTGTTCGTGTAAATTCCGGTGGACAGAATTTGAATGAGAATAACTTTATTCAAACTTTGATTGCTGTCTATGAGAAGGATGTGCATGATAAAATAACAGAGTTTTGTCTTGAGTCAAGAATTCCGAAGGATGGTACATCTTACAACAATATTATGGAAATTGATCCACAACATTTAGTTCGTATGGCCGTTGGTGTCGGTTTTCACAGAGCAAGGCTTAGATATGCATATATGCTTCTGCGTGGTAAAAATTTGGAAACAGGTAAGTATTCAGATGAAACCAGAACACAAAATCTTACAATATTCAAAAATGCGCTTGAAAATGTAATGAATCTTAATAATTGGCACGGATTTTTGAACTGTGTTTCTAATGCTGGATATGTAAGTAACAAGATTGTTGCTTCTTCAAATGCTGTAGTGTTTAGTTATGTTCTTTATTTGATTGGTAAGTTAGAATACAATGTGGATTCTGTTCGATTAAATCAGATTATCAGTAAATGGTTTTTTATGTCAGCTATTACATATTTCTATACAGGTTCTACGGAATCAGAGGTAGAAAAACAATTTGCGGATTTAAGAAGTATACATACGGCTGATGATTTTATTGATTATCTGGAGAGAATTATTTCAGGTAGATTTACTGATGATTATTTTAATGTGACATTGCCTAATGAGTTGAATACTTCTTCGGCAATTTCGCCTGTTTGGAATGGGTATATCGCTTCTCAAATAGTGCTTAATAATCCAATGCTTTTCAGTACCAGTGCTTTAACTACACATTTGTTGCCGGGGACAAGTGGAACAAAAAATGCTATTGATAAGCACCATATCTTTCCGAAAAACTATTTGTCACAAATTGGATATAATTCTGACCGTGACAGAAATCAAGCAGCGAACTTTACGTATCTGGATTATGTGACAAACATTGATATTTCGGATGATGCACCAATAAAATATATTGAGAGATATAAAGAGAAACTTGGAGAAGAGTTTAAAACTCATTGTGAAAATCACGCTTTGCCTGAAAATTTTGAATCAATGGATTATTTGGAATTTTTGAGCAAGAGAAGAGTTTTGATGGCACAGATTATTAAGAAAGCGTTTATGAGGTTGTAATTATGCCTAATAAAGATTGGTCGAAACGTAATCATTGTATGGGAAGGCGGTTGAAGCATTGGGAAAAGATAAATAAAAAGTATTTGGAGCTAATATTTGTTGTTACATTGTTCTTGTTTAGTATTTATTCTTTAACACTTCCTATATCCAATGCTTTTTTTGACTTGTCATGGTTAAAAATAATAATGGTTTGTGGTTCGATGCTATGTGGTGTTGCTTTATATGTATTAGTTATTGTCAACTCTATAAAAAAAAGCAAAAATGAGAAAAAGTATTATTATGATATTTTGTATATTTCCCCGTTGATTGTTACTGAAATAATCAATGTTTTAGCAATTTTTGACTATAAGCTTTGGGGATTTAAAGCTTTTTTTATAGGACGAGCATTGTTTATAACTATATTTGTTGAACTTTTTGCGAGCATAAGAGTACTCTTTAAAAAATCATTTGGACAAGAAAATACTCCCGTAGTATTGACTTCTCTTGCAGTTCTTTCTTTTATACTTTCGGCGTTAAATGAGAGTATTGGGAACATTGAACCTGCAAGTTTGTGTTATGCATTCTGCTTTGGGCTTACCTATTTAGTTGCAATTGCACTGTATATACATCAGTTTGTGTATAAACCTAAGAAACCGGAAAAAATAGTTAGTAGTATTATAGGCATTATATTTTGGGGCTCAGTTATTACAATTACATTTCCATACTATATTAATTGGTGCGGTTTGAAAGGGAAAGCTTTTGAAGCTTTTGTATCTGTATATTCTGCTTTGCTTGGTGGAGGAATTACCCTTGCTGGTGTTGCATGGACTATAAAAGACTCAAATGATAAACGACAAGAGGATTTAAAACGTATTAAATCTGAACGTAAAGAGGAAGAACGGATAAAGAATGTACCATATATAAAATTAGTCTCTGAAGTTTTATATGATGAATATGTAGAAATACCATTTATAAAATATTTTGATTTCAATAAATTGAGTGATAGACAGTATTTTAAAGATAATAAATCATATGCTGTTCGAATTTCTTCTTTCGGAATAAAAAACGTATCTGAAACAAATATTATTTTCAGTAGTGTGAATGTGAATAATAATGTTTATTCTTTCCCCGGAAAATTAATTGAAAAAGGAAAAACATGTCAAATTGAGATTCGTAATAACTCATACATAACGTTGATTGCACCACTTGATTCGATTCAGTTAATTCTGCAAGATATGAAAGGAAATAGTTATAGTGTAAAATGTAAATTTAATACTAATCCTAATTACAAAACTAAAATAGAAGAGGAAGAAACATCGGATGGGGAGAAATATATTATTATTGAGCATTCTTTTGTTGTAGAAGAGCTTTTTCTTCCTGCATATTTTGGTGAACGAGAGAATAAATGATTGAAATACATTAAAATATCAACCAGTTGATAAAACATTGAAGTTGTGACGCTTGTATAAGGGGGTGATGCAATTATATGATAAACATCACTAAAAAACAGCATTTTGTTCCGCAATTTTACTTGAAACAGTTTGCAGGTGAAAATGGTATGCTATGTTGTTATAGAAAAAACGATGGTAAACAATTTTCTGCGCATCCTAAGGACATTTGCTTTAAAGATTATGGATATGAAGTGCAAGCTTCGCATGGAAAAAATAAATTTATACTTCCAAATGAAATTGAGAAAATGTTTTCTATGATAGAAAGAGAATACAGTACTGTTTTGCGTAGTATTGTAGATAAATGTCTAATTAATTTAGACAAAACAGCTTTGATATGTACTTTAAAAGAAAAAGAAGTATTGGCATCTATGGTGGCTAATTTTATATCAAGGAATTTTTTTGTAGTCAATAGTTTTATCGACGAAGATGAAACTTTAGATTTATTACAAAATAAAGAAATAATAGAGATCGATAATTTGTTAAGGGAAATGAATTTGGGTAATATTCGGCCACTTGTAGAATTGTCTCAGCAAAAAATATTTTTGTCTCCTACTGAAGATGGGATAACTAAAAAAATTACAGGTAATTTATTGAATTTGAATCTCTCTTTCTTTGTCACAAAATCAAGAAATTTTGTGACTAGCGATTGTCCAGTAGGATACAATTGTAGTACAGAAGAGTTTTTTATGGCACGGATTCCGTTGACGCCTCGAATTACAGCTGTTTATTCAAATAGTGAGTTTTCACGACAATTTAAAAACAAATCACTTTTAATTGAAGATCGATTTGTAAAGAAAATAAACCAAGACTACTTTAATTGGGATATTCCACAACTGATAATTGCTAAATCAAAAGATGATATACAAATGTTGATGAAAAAAATATAGGAAAAAATAAGTATGCTGTGTCGGATGTAATAGATTAATAATTGTTTTTTTCATTATTCTCTGTATAACATTATAAGTATGAGCTTCGCAGCATCTTCCGTTTGACAACAATAGGGAAGCAGGCTTTCAAGCAATGATATAAGAATGAAATTTCAAAGTCGCCTGTATAATAGTAATTACTCCTTCAGTTAGTATATCTCTTACTTTGGGTACTTATGGCTCTGTCACAGTGAAAGGGGGCTGTTTGTACGGAATACTTTTCATGTAAAGATAGTAAGAATATAATTTTTTAAACAGTATTTGTTTTGTGATTGATTTAAATTTCCTTTAACACAGGCAAATTTTGCACTATGGGCAAAATGGGTTACTTTATTATGTGCGCAAAGTGCACATTCTGTATTGCTGTAAATTTATGCTGTAGTGGGGTAGCGTGCCGGGATTCCGTAGACTTATTTTAATGACAATAACAATATATTATTGACATTTGGATATAATAAAAATATAATTATACTCGTAAGATAGTAACTCGCGAGATAGTAAAATAAGGCTTACTTGGAGGGAATTATGTTTTATTGTAGAAATGAAGAGCTTCGTAAATTAAATAAAAGATATGACGCCGGGAATTTTGAATGTATTGTTATTTATGGAAGACGTCGTGTGGGTAAGACAACAATAATAAATGAATTTTGTAAAGGTAAGCCTACAGTGTTTTTTTCGGCTCTTTTGGAGGGAACCGCAAAAGATAACTTAAAGACTCTTTCCAGAGCCATCTATACGTATAATCAACCGGATGCGACAGACGCTCCTGAATACAATTCGTTTGATAGTGCGTTGAATGAAATTACACGATTGGCAGAGAATGAGAGAATTGTATTTGTTATTGATGAATATCCATATTTAGCTAAGTCATATCCATCTATTTCTTCAAGGATACAACATTTGATTGACCATACTTGGAAAGACAGTAAGTTGTTTTTGATTTTATGTGGTTCGTCTATGAGTTTTATGGAAAATCAGGTGCTCGGTTATCAAAGTCCGCTTTATGGAAGAAGAACAGGGCAGTTTAAGATAGAACCTCTCACATATAAAGAAACAGCGGTTTTTAATCCGGAATTGGATAATGTAACAAATGCATTTGTTTATGGAGTAACAGGCGGAATCCCGCACTATATTAATAAGCTGAATGTACAAGGTGATTTTGATAATGCATTGTTAGAAAACTTCTTTGATCGATCGGCATATTTGTTTGAAGAGCCGGCAAATTTGTTGAAACAGGAGCTTAGAGAACCAGCCGTATATAATTCCGTAATTACTGCAATAGCAGAAGGTGCTTCTCATATGAATGAGATTAGCACTAAAACCGGAATTGAAACCGGACCGTGCTCGAAGTATTTGAGTGTGCTTATCAATTTAGGTATTCTGAAGAAGGAAACACCTATGACTGAAAAGCCGGGAAAGAAAACCATATATAGCATTGCAGACCCATTCTTTAGATTTTGGTATAGATTTGTGCCTAATAACATGACACCGATTGCATCAGGTAGAATGGAAAAGATATATGATAAAGCAGTGAAAGCATGTCTAAATGACTATATGGGTCTGATTTTTGAAAAAATGTGTAGTGATTATTTGCTTTATTATGCAGACGAACTTGGTTTTCAAATAGTAGATATCGGACAATGGTGGGGAACAGATTCCGTAGAAAAAAAGCAAGTTCAGATTGATTTAGTAGGTAGTACTGACAATAAAAATGAATATTTGATAGGTTCATGTAAATTTAGAAACGAAGCAATCGGTGTAGACGAATTCGAGCTACTGAAAAAATATGCTGCTGTATTTGGAAAAGGAAAAACATATCATTATTATATTTTCTCTAAAGGTGGATTTACAGAAGGTCTAAAGGCATTAGAGAAAAAAGGCGAAGTGAAATTGATTGCCTTAGAGGATATGTATTGATTGAGTTAATTTTGCTTTAACACGGGCAATTTTTGCAGTGTGAAAAAAGTGAACTGTTTTATAATGTGCGTAAAGTGCACATTCTGCGTTGTTGTAGATAAAGAAATACGTAGATTGTCAAGTTTTGTTTTGTTTTGGGTATTATAACAAAGTAATCATTAATTATTGTCAAGTAAAAATTGATTTTACTTGACAAAATGAAGTTCTTTTAATAAGATAATAACGAAGGAGTTTTGTAAGGGAGGTGCGGAACAAATGAAAAGCAATCCGATTGTAAAAAATGCTCTTGCCGAGTTTAAAGAAAATGAGTTGATTGTTGCTAGTAAACTATATAGAGAAAAATTATCCGGACAGATAGGTGAGGCAGCGTATTATAAAACACTTCAGAGACTGTGTGAATCGGGAGAACTCGTTAAAATTGCGAAAGGTACGTATCACTTGCCTAAGGTGAACAAGTACGGAATCGTTCCGCCATCGGAAAAAGAAATCATATCTGCCTTTACCGAAAATGAATCAGGCACGGTAGTCGGCTATTCACTGTACAATGCTTTGAATTTAACAACACAGATATCGAAAAATATAACCGTTATGTCGTCTGCTCTTGAGGGATTAACAAAGTCAATTCGAAACGTTGTTGTTCACCAGGTGCCGTTGGAATTCTCCAAAGAAATTACAAGTATGATTCACGGATTAGAAGTTTTGCAAAACTTTAATGAGATACAAGATATCAACTATTCTGCATTTCTTGCATATACGGAACAGTTGGCAGAATCTTTTAATGCCGGTGCATTTGAGAAAATCGTTTCTGCTAAAAAGTACAAGAAATCGACCATTTCTTTTTTTAGGGAAATTTTGAACTATTACAATGTAGATAATAATCTCAACGAATATTTGTCATCCCTGTCAGAATATAAACATCCCATGATGGAGGAGCTGTATGAGGCTACACGAATTTACAACTGAGTTTAGAGATTTAATATCCATAGTTGCAGCAGATAAGCATTTGCCGGAGTCTGCCATCGAGCGTGATTACTATATCGTTTTGCTTTTGAAGAACTTGGCAGACAGCGAATATGTAGAGAAATGCGTGTTCAAAGGTGGTACATCACTAAGTAAATGTTATCCCGGTTCCATTGAACGTTTTTCCGAGGATATTGATTTGACATTCTTGGGCATTGATGAAACTGACAAGGACGAGCTCAAACGCTTAATTGATATTACCAAGCAGACAGACTCTTATTACCTTGAAAAGCGTAATATAAGCCAAGAATACGATCCGACAGGTACTTATAATTTCGGTGTCTGGAAACATTATCTCAACGATCAGGTTCGCTCGACATATGAGAACTTACACAAAGAATTGCTATATACTGACGAACAGCAGAGCTTTGATGATGCACTGAGTGTGTTCTCTCAAATCAGCGAGATACTAAATGATATTGGTGAGTAAGCGTTAAGTCGATATTTGGTACGCAGTAAACAAAAAAATAAGAGAAAAGAGAAACATAATGTGATCAATACAGAAACAGCAGAATCAATTTCTGCAATTAAACAGTATATTGCATCTGGATATAAGAAAGACAACAGTAGTACCAATAGAAAAGCTAATATGCTTACAAGAAACAAGTATAATAAATAAGATAAAAGTTTGATAATAAACGAGGTAAAACGTGGATTGTTTTTGTTAGATCCTCCTGCGGGTTTTGGAAAGACTACGGCAGTCATTGAATTGATTAAACGTTTTTTAAAAGGTGATAGATAATGATAAATATGTTCAAAAGGTTGAAAGAAAACTTTCTAAAATTAAAGGCCTCCTATGTTTTTTATTTTATCACAGAAGACATTTCTTTTAAACTTTTACAGACTTTTTTTCACAGACTCCTCGCTTTTGTGGTTAGATATTACGGAATTTGTAGATTGCTTTTTGCAATTCGGTTGACAATTTAGATTTTTCGGTAGTTGCAAATTCTCCAAGTGGATTGTTCCAAGATTCAATTGTATCATCTTTCACAACTGTGATGTAGTATGTTTTATCCTCTTTAATATAGCCGACATCTATTTGCATACCGTCTTCATAAGTGATGAGCAACATATCTTGGTCATCATCACAAATGGTTTGCAGTTTACCCTGTGCTAAATCCAATTTTTTGTATTTGTCATCCCAAGAAACACTTGTTTGCAGCTTGTATGTCTTTATTGTTTCGTTCGTTTCGGTCAAGTGAGAAGTAATAAAACAAAACCATTTACTATCTGAACTATGGTCTTCAAAACATATCCATTCGCCATTTTCATCTAAATAATAGGACGCAATTCTAAAGCTTTTATTTTTAACTTCTGTTACTGTTTTAATTGTACGATTTACTCTATTTGCGATATGGTCAATAATATTGTTTTCAAATTCATCTAGGTTGTCGAAATCCCACTCTTGCCACGACACCTCGTCGTCTAGTGAAGCATATAAATACTTTTTGCCGTCACATTTTTGCGTGCAAATTTCAAGCAACAACTCCATATTATCTTTTGAGCCTGCAAAAGCGACAGTAAACTCATCATAATCTATAAACTCATCAATGCCACATTTTTGGCTAACTGCTTGCTTAATTCTTAAAATACAATCTTTTTCTCTTTGAATATCTTCTTCGAGCGTTTTGGTTGAGTGAAAGAATTTGAATAATGACATATGTTTCACCTCG
>SVJD01000039.1 GCA_015069165.1 Oscillospiraceae bacterium | reverse complement strand
TCTGCCACTTGTCCTATGTGTCCAGACACCTTAAATTCGTACTAAACTGTCCAAAAAACGGTGTATTTTCTGGACAAAACAGTGCTTTTAGAACATTTTTCTACACAGCTTCATCATAGGAAATAAAATATTCAACTGCGTTATTGGGAAAAAACTCTCTGAATTCACTGCACAGCTGTGCAGCAAGCGTTTTATTGTGCGCTAATATAAGAGTCGGTCTGTTCATTTTAGCTATAATATTTGCCATAGTAAATGTTTTACCCGAACCTGTAACACCAAGGAGAATTTGTTCTTTCAAGCCGCTTTCCAAGCCGTCAACGAGCTTATCTATAGCCTGCGGCTGGTCGCCTGTAGGCTTAAACGGAGAAACTAATTCAAATGATTTTTCTTCGTATCTTTCTGCCATAATTATCGCACACCCCTTTCGCCTTTTTGCTTAAAAAATAAATAAAAACCAAATAATAAGCATATAAAGTTTGAATGAGTATTATACCACAAAAAGCACGAAAACGGCAACTGAGAAAAGTAACAACGAAGCACACAAAAAAGTTCTTTCTTTTTTTCGTATTGAAAAACCGCCTGCATTATTAAAATGCAGACGGAAAACTGTACGTTTGTTTAAATCAGAAAGAATGATAGCAGCACCGCTAATCCTCCCGAAACGATTTTTGTATAATTTACGGCGTATTCAGAATAATCTTTTGAATATTTCCATTGTAAATACTTGCTAAACTTTCGTTGGAATAGCGATGTTAAAATAGAAATACAAAGCAAAAGTATGATATAAATATAATATCCCGAAAAATGTAGCTTTATGACAAATCGTATAAGGACAATAATAAAACACAAAATAGAATACCAAGAATTCTTGATTAAATGTGATAGTAAATATTTATTTAAAATATACTTTTCTTTTTTTTCACAAACTTCGGGCTCATATGTTATAGTAGTATGGCACATAGGACACTCGTCTTCAGCGTCTATTCGCATTTTACATCTGGGACAAATTTTCATACTCCACCTCCATCTTAGAAACACGCCACTCTTATGGTCATTGTATAATAAATGCAGTTTATTGTAAATATTCAGAGCCTCCCAAATGTATTGTTTCGTAATATATAAGAAACGGAGTTGAATTATAATTGTGATTTAAAAAATCTCCGCCTCCTTACCATCGGTTCATTCTGTCACTTTTTCGTTTTGAGACAAAATCCCAAATCTGCGGCGCGGTGTTTTTTGTCTCGTTTTTCATTTTGAGACAAAACCCCCAATCTGCGGCGCGGTGCTTTTTGTCTCGTTTTTCGTTTTGAGACAAAACCCCAAATCTGCGGCGCAGTGCTTTTTGTCTCGTTTTTCGTTTTGAGGCAAAACCCCCAATCTGCGGCGCGGTGCTTTTTGTCTCGTTTTTCGTTTTGAGACAAAACCCCCAATCTGCGGCGCGGTGCTTTTTGTCTCGTTTTTCATTTTGGGACAAAAAGCATTGCCCGCAACCCCTATTGCAAGTAGCAAATTCACATATTGTAAACTTTCCGCTCTGTCAAAACTCACAACTTCGTTGCTTCTTTTGCGGCGGTAGATAATAGTGGTTTGTTATCGTTATATATCTCGTCGAATTGTGAAACAGGCAGCGGATTCAGACCGATTCCGCATTCTACCGTGTAGCCGGGACGATTGTATTCTTGAATAAACCAGTCTTTATATCCTGCATAACCCGAAGCGGTCGGTGTGATTTCCAAATCATAACCACTCACAGAAGCCAATTCACGACCTATTCTGAGAGAATCTTCAGGCTCAAAATCAAGGTATTTCCAAAAAATCACTTTACCCTGCGTGTGATAAGACAATGTCAATTTAAAATTATTTCGGCGCGTAAATTCTCCCAAAGCAGTACTTTCAGGCTCAGAAAACGGAGCATTACCTACAAAATCACGTGGTGCCGGACCGGTAAATCCTTGCGCAAATTTAATTTCTCGTGCTTGTTCCCAACCTGCCGGATAGTTTAAATTAAGGTCTACACCTCTTATATTTGCTTTCCATCCGTCCGGGAAAGAAATTTCGGGATAATTGGATGCAATACTCAAAGCCGATTGATAAACATTACTCTGTGTTTCAAAGTAACCGTTTACAAGGTCTACACCATCCGGGTTAACCATCGGAACAATATAAATTTTACACAATTCGTACAATTCTCTTGCATTCTGACCGCCCACATTGCCGCCAAATGCGTAAGCTCTTGCCAAATCCTCAATATATTTGAGTAAAACAGGTGTCGTTATCCATTCATTTGCGTGATGAGAGGCATTATACATAACATCCGTTTCGCCCTCTCCAAAAGATAAGCAAAACAAATCTCTTCCAAAAACGCTTCTGCCTATTGTAAAATTTCCCAAAAAAGGATACCTGGCCACAATACCTTCAATAAACAAAGACATAAGTTCCCAAGTATACGAAATTTCTCCATAAGTGACACTGCTGCCACCGTTATAAAAACCTATCGGAACATTAAGTATACTTCCCACGGATAAATTATTGGGAGAAACTCCCGGATTTGCTAAAATTACAGCTTGAGTAGTTGTGGCATAACGCCTTGCAATTTTATAAAAAGTATCTCCCGGTTTAACACTGTAACTGATATATCCTGTGATGTAAGGACGAAGTTTTTTCCAAGTAGCAGGGCCAACAATTCCGTCAACACTCAGTCCGTTATCCTTTTGGAATTCCCTTACAGCCAAATATGTGCTGCTACCGAATATGCCGTCAATTCCGTTATTGGTACCTTTTATGTTGTAACCCGCTCTTAAAAGCGCAAGTTGAAGCATCTCCACTTGCGGACCTGTCATTCCTCGTCTTAATAATTCCATGCTAAAGAGCCTCCAGTTTTATAAACAACTCTTTAACATTATATGCGTTCTTTAATTAAAATGAACATCAAATCCGTCTTGTTCGGATATTTCTTTAAGCAAATTTACAGCTCCGTCAAAGCCGTCCGATACCGATTCGGAATTCTCATTTGCACTTTTCGGGATTTCTTGCGTTCCTTGGGTTTTACTGTTTTGTGCCTCAAAAGACGACAAATCGTCATTTTTCGACGCATATACAATATGAAGCGGCATTCCGTATGCGGCAGACGCACTTTCAGAAAGAATGTCCGTAGCTTCTTTTTTTACAATCATATCTTTTACAATAGCATTCGTGAAAACAAGTATCAAATTGCCCTTGCCGTCAAGCACTCCTCTACTGTTAATTTTAATTAACGCAGAAAGCGAAGCTTGGCCTTTTCCGGAAACATTTGACAAGAAATCTCGCCAATCAAGCTCATCGGACTCCGTTATTCCCGATACGGAATTTGCTTTCGGCGTTGCTTTTACTGCTTTTGGCATCACTTCCGCTGCTTGCGGCGCACGCATTTCGACAGATTGCTCTATCGGCGGTTCCGGCGGTAAAGATTCAAAGTCAGGCATAAAAGGCGGTTCCGGCGGCATATCAAACGGCGGCGCATCAGGTTGTTGAATCGTTTTTTGCACTTCCTGTTTTACAGGCATCTCCAAAACTTGCGGCGAAACGGTTTGAGTTCTCGGCATTTCTTTGCTTTGAACACGAATACCTGATTTCACTAAATCAGAAAGTCTTTGTTCCAAAACAGAAATTCTCTCTGTTAATTCCGCATCTGAGTTGTCCCATTTTCTGTCGCAAAGAGCAAGCATACCTGCCTCGAATAAAATCTTTCTCTGTACCGCCCATTTTAAAGAGTTATCCAATCTTGAAAGCTCTTTTATCATCAATGTCAATTCTGATTTATTTGTTTCATTTGCAATTTCACGCAAAAGCTTCATGCTTTCTTCAGTTTCGTAAATCATACCCTCAGTATCTTTAACATTTAAAAGCACCAAGATATTTCTGAATATTTGCATAAGCTCTGCAATAAAGTCAGACGGGTCACGACCTTCAGAGAACAAAACGGAAATTTGCGAAAGAATTTCTGCCCCATCAGCTCGAATTATATTTTGAGCAAATTTTTCTATAAACTCTTTATCAACAGAGCCTGTAGCATTTCTCGCAGCAGACAGCGTAAGCTTATCCGAGCAGGAAGCAAGCGTTTGGTCCAAAAGACTTATGGCATCACGCATAGCTCCGTCAGATTTTTGCGCAAGAAAAGCAAGAGCAGGTAACTCATAAGACAAATTCTGCTCTTTACATATTTTTTCTAATCTGGAAATTATACCGCCTTGTGAAATTCTCTTAAAATCATATCTTTGACAACGCGACAATATAGTGACAGGCAGTTTATTTGGCTCTGTTGTGGCTAAAATAAAAATGACATTTTCAGGAGGTTCTTCCAGCGTTTTCAGCAAGGCATTAAAAGCACCCGTCGAGAGCATATGAACCTCGTCTATAATAAATACTTTGTACTTGGCCATGGAAGCAGCATAAGCAGTTTCTTCTATAATTGCTCTTATATTATCTACACCGTTATTTGAAGCGGCATCAATTTCCGACACGTCAAGTATCTGTTGATTTATAATATTACGGCAAACATCACACTCGTTACAAGGATTGCCGTTTTGAGGATTCAAGCAATTAACCGCTCTTGCAAAAATCTTTGCCATAGTAGTTTTTCCCGTTCCTCTTGTACCGCAAAATAAGTACGCGTGAGCTATTCTGTTTGACAACACAGCATTTCTCAATACCGTTACAACCGGGCCTTGTTCTACAACTTCATCAAAAGTCATAGGACGCCACTTTCTATACAGTGCTACATAAGCCATTTTACTTGTCCTCCTGATAAAAAATTCGGCCTTCAAAGGTACAGCCGGAAAGGATACGGCACACAGAGGGCTTCGCTTACCGCTGCTTCCTTCCGGACCTGACGGGGTTCACAAATTTCTGTTGCGTATGTCCCGGCTGCACCTTTGAAAGCCGAACTGAGCATAGTATACCCTATTTTTATTTTAAAAGCAATGTGTTTTTATTTTTTTCGCCTACCGAACATTACAGTATATCAATGTATTCTCCTTGCAAAGCTTTATTCATACTTCTGACGGCGCAAAACTTTCCGCACATAGAACAACTGTCTTCATGTTCCGGAGCACGGCTGTCACGTATTGCTTTAGCTGTTTCCGGATCAAAAGAACATTCCCACTGTTTTTCCCAGTCGAATGTTCTTCTGGCATCTGCCATCGCATCGTCAACCTCTCTTGCATGAGGCACTTTCTTAGCAATATCCGCAGCGTGTGCAGCAATACGGGAAGCGATAATACCTTGCTTTACATCTTCCACATGCGGAAGAGCCAAATGCTCTGCAGGAGTTACATAACAAAGGAATGCTGCTCCGGAAGCCGCTGCAATTGCACCGCCAATAGCTGATGTAATATGGTCATACCCGGGAGCAATATCTGTAACAATAGGACCGAGTACATAGAAAGGTGCACCCATGCATATTGTCTGTTGCAACTTCATATTTGCTTCAATCTGATCCATCGGCATATGTCCGGGGCCTTCCACCATAACTTGTACATCTTTTGCCCAAGCACGCTTCGTCAGCTCACCAAGACGAACAAGTTCCTCTATTTGGCATACATCGCTTGCATCAGCAAGGCAACCGGGACGGCAAGCATCTCCAAGAGATATGGTCACATCATACTCACGGCAAATATCCAAAATCTCATCATAATATTCATAAAACGGATTTTCCTCTCCTGTCATACTCATCCATGCAAAAACCAGCGAACCACCGCGGGAAACAATATTCATTTTTCTCTTATGCATTTTAATCTGTTCAATAGTCTTTCGGGTAATGCCGCAATGAAGCGTTACAAAGTCCACACCATCTTGTGCGTGCAAGCGAATTACATCAATAAAGTCTTTGGCGGTAAGGGTAGCGAGATCTCTTTGGTAATGAATCACGCTGTCATAAACCGGCACAGTACCAATCATAGCAGGACATTCAGCGGTAAGTTTCCGACGGAAAGGCTGTGTGTTTCCATGGCTTGACAAATCCATAATAGCTTCTGCACCCATATTAACTGCCGCCATAACTTTTTGCATTTCAATATCATAGTCTTTACAATCCCTTGAAACACCGAGATTAACATTGATTTTTGTACGAAGCATCGAACCGACACCATTGGGTTCTAAACATTTATGAAGCTTATTTGCGCAAATAGCTACCTGTCCTTTTGCAACAAAGTCACGAATTTCTTCTTCGGTTCTGTATTCTTTTGCAGCAACCGCCTTCATTTCAGGGGTTATTATGCCACGCTTTGCAGCATCCATTTGGGTAGTGTAATTTCTCATTTTCATATTTCCTTTCAATCAAATTTTTATTTCTGCATAACGAGTATTTATTCCAAAATTGTGTTGCATCGGGCCGGAACCCTTTCCTAAGTCGAGTTGTGCAGCAAGCGCATCGGAAACATAATCCTTCGCCCTTCGAACAGACTCATCAAGGGAAAAACCTTTAGCAAGGTTTGATGCTATTGCACTTGACAATGTACATCCGGTGCCGTGAGTGTTTGGATTGTCAATTCGTTTACCTGTAAACCACTTCATCGTACCATCGCAATACAGTAAGTCATCAGCATCGCCTACGCTGTGTCCGCCTTTTAACAAAACAGAACAGTTATAAGTATCGCCGATTATTTTTGCGGCAACCTCCATATCTTCCTTGTCATCAATCGACATGCCGGAAAGAATCTGCGCCTCCGGAATATTCGGTGTTACGATTGTTGCCACAGGTAAAAGCTCGTCAATAAGCGCCTGCACCGAATCTTTCTTCATTAAAGAAGCTCCGGAAGTTGCCACCATAACGGGATCTACTACGATATTTGTTACCTTGTAGTATCTTAATCTATCCGCAATTACGCGGATAAGCTCCAAAGAAGATACCATGCCGATTTTGACTGCATCAGGAAAAATATCCTCAAAGACAGCATCAAGTTGTTGTTTTAAGAATTCCGGAGTCGCTTCTTGAATTGCTCTTACGCCGGTTGTGTTCTGTGCTGTCAGTGCTGTAATAACACTCATTGCAAAAACACCATTCATAGTCATTGTCTTTATGTCTGCCTGAATACCGGCGCCACCACTACTATCGCTTCCTGCAATAGTCAATGTTGTTTTCATTTGCATAAACAAATCCTCCCTTCCTATATCAAGTCAAGTTCTTTAGCTCTTTCCTTTAGTTCTTCTGCCGCATGCTTCGGTTCGTCTGCTTTCATAATGGCAGATACCACACAAATGCCTGCAATCGGAATTCCCTCAAGGATGTCAATATTGTTTTTATTAAGTCCGCCAATCGCATTTGCAGGGATAGGAACAGCATTACAAATATCACGCAAAGTATCAGTAGAGGTAAGAACTGTCTTAACTTTGGTGGTTGTAGGATAAATCGCGCCCACTCCAAGATAGTCGGCACCTTGTTCATAAGCGTCTTTCGCCCAAGGCACTGTTTTTGCCGTGGCACCTACAATTTTGTCTTCACCCATTAACTTCCTTGCAGTTTTAATAGGCATATCATTTGCTCCAACGTGTACGCCTTCCGCATCAATGGCAAGAGCCACATCCACACGATCATCGATAATCAGCGGCACATTGTATTTTCTTGCTATAGCGTGTACTTTTTCGGCAAGTTCAATATATTCTCTTGTAGATTTTTCTTTCTCGCGAAGTTGAAGAAGAGTTACTCCCCCTTTAAGAGCTTCCTCAACGCGGAAAAGGAATTCTGTTTCGTCATAATTAGTACTATCTGTAATAAAGTATAAACTTGTATCAAATTTCTTCATCATCATTTCCTCACACATATAAATAATCATTCAAAACAGGTTGCAACCCTTCATCGGCAATATCTTTATACATCTTATCAAGACTGCGGTTATCATCAATTTCAAACTGTTCATCACCCTGAATATCTTCGCTCTCTTTTCCTGTGTATTTGCTCTCGTGATCTCCGATGCCGGTGGAAACACCCGCAGACACTTTCGTTGCCGCAATTTTCACTATACCGTTTCTAAACTCCGCACTTTCACGAGAAGATACAGTAATACCTACATACGGCAAGAAAATACGGTATGCACAAAGTACCTGACAAAGTTGTTTTTCATGTACGTCCAAGGGATTGATTTTATCGTTATTGATAATCGGGCGAAGTCTCGGACAAGAAAGTGACATTTCCGCATGTGGATATTTTCTTTGCAGATAATAAACGTGCAAAGCACTTGCCAAAGCATCCTTTCGAAAGTCCGAAAGTCCCAGCAATGCCGAAAATGAAACACCTCGCATTCCGCCGCGAAGGGCTCTTTCCTGAGCATCAAAGCGATACGGCCATACTCGTTTGTGTCCAAGCAAATGCAATTTTTCATATTTATCTGTATCATATGTTTCTTGAAACACCGTTACATAGTCAGCACCGCACTCATGGAGATATTTGTATTCATCGGTATTTACGGGATATATTTCAAGTCCAACCATACGGAAATATTTACGTGCTAATTTACACGCTTCACCGATATATTCTATGTTGCTCTGTCCTCTGCTTTCGCCTGTGAGAATCAGGATTTCTTCCATACCGCTATCGGCTATTACCTTCATTTCTTTTTCAATCTGCTCCTGCGACAGCTTCATACGCTTAATATGGTTATAACAATTAAATCCACAGTACACACAGTAATTTTCGCAATAATTTGCTATGTAAAGCGGCGTAAATAAATATACCGTATTGCCGAAATGTTTACTTGTTTCAATTCTTGCACGCTCAGCCATTTGCTCTAAAAACGGTTCCGCCGCAGGAGAAAGAAGTGCTTTAAAATCTTCAATTGTGCAAGTGTTGTGTTCCAAAGCAGCTTTAACATCGCCGGCAGTATACCTTGAATAATCATAAGAATTCATATGTTCCATAACATTAGCACGAACGTTTGACTCAATTATTTCCATCCCCGGCATATACTCCATATGACTTTTACGAAATTTCGGATCGTTTTCCAATCTGTGTTTCGTTTCAAGTGCCTCCGGCGACAAATACTTCGAATCTACAAAAAACTGATTTTCCATATTATTTCACCTTAATCTCTTAAAAATCCTGTTAATGGATCTGAGGCAGAAGCTCCACGACTCAGTACTCTCCCAAGACCGGAAAGATATGCCTTCCTTCCTGCTTCAATAGCTTTTTTAAAAGCAGATGCCATCATAGGCAAATCTCCTGCTGTCGCAAGAGCGGTATTTGCCATAATTGCCGCCGCACCCATTTCCATAGCTTCACAAGCTTGAGATGGTCTGCCGATACCTGCGTCCACAATTATAGGCAAATCAATTTCATCAATGAGTATCTGAATAAATTCCTTTGTTGCAAGACCTTTATTTGAACCAATAGGAGAAGCAAGAGGCATTACACAAGCCGCACCTGCATTTACAAGGTCACGAGCAACATTAAGATCCGGATACATATACGGCATAACCACAAATCCTTCTTTCGACAGAATTTCAGTTGCTTTGATAGTTTCCTGATTGTCAGGAAGTAAATATTTAGAGTCACGCATAATCTCAATCTTTACAAAATTTCCACACCCAATTTCTCTTGCAAGACGTGCAATACGTACAGCTTCTTCTGCATTTCTTGCTCCGCTCGTGTTGGGAAGCAATGTAATTCCTTTCGGAATATAATCGAGTATGCTTTCCTGCTCTTTAGTATTAGCTCTGCGAACAGCAAGAGTGATAATTTCAGCACCCGCATCCTTTATTGCTGCTTCAATCAATTTCATTGAATATTTACCGGAGCCTAAAATAAAACGAGAATTAAACTCTTGTCCGCCAATAACCAATTTATCGTTATTCATTATTTTTCCTTCTTTCTTTATGTTTCATATTGTTCTGCAAGAATTCTGAGCACAGTATGTGCCTGATGTGCAGCACACAGCATAACACGTGATGACACAAGACTTCCTGCTGATTGAACATCACTGGATTCATCTCCGCATATGTAGAATTTTTTCGACACTCTGCGAGTTTGAATTGTATTTGCGCTTTCCATTCCTGCCATGCCTGATGCCGCAATCAAAAATTTTGCAGGCATTTTTTCAAGAACGATATTAGCAAGCATCGCCTTACATTCCGGAGCATCAAATGCTTCACAAATAATGTCTGCTTTTTCCAGAAGCATTACTGCATTACCTTCCGTTATTCGAGCAGAATGAGTTTCAAGCGTAACATACGGAGCAATTTCCAAAAGATTCTCCCGCAAGGCGTCTGCTTTAAACATCCCGATTTGATTAGCTTTATATTGCTGTCTGTGAAGATTTGTTATATCAACAACATCATAATCAATGAGAATTAAATTCCCCACACCTGCACGAGCAAGCGCAATAGCTATGTTGGAGCCAAGTCCTCCAAGTCCACATACAGCAACCGTCGCCGATGTAAATCTTTTTTGTATCTTTTCGCCGTGTCGTTTTACTAAGGCCTCATACCATTCTTCTTTTGTCGGAATCAGATTAACCACCTCCCACAAAACTTACAATTTCAATGTTGTCACCATCTTGCAGTAATGTTTCATCATACTGTGACTTCGGCACAATATCACCATTACGCTCTACCGCAATTCTTTTAGTATCATAATTTGTTGTTTTCAGATAATCTGAAATCGTTTTCCCTGCAACATTCAGTTCCTTGCCGTTAATCTTTACCATAAACACCTCCGAAAATAAAAAAAGAAGTTACCGATTTGGTAACTTCCTTAGTAAACTTTGTTCTTCCCAATTTCCTTGTATCAGGCGTCCCTACGTTGGCATTATCCAAATCAGGTTCTCGGTCGAGGGTTATACCCTCCTCTCAGCCTGTAATACAAGCTCCCGTTGATTCAATTATCGTATGTATTGTACAACTATTCAAAATAGATTGCAAGTTATTTATATTGCACCTGTATCTCTTTACTCGTACAATATTTCCCTGTCCGTCATATACGTATTTGTAATATGCAATAGGCGTACTGCTTGAATCTGCCGCTTGTGCTTCTGTTTCAAACCATTTTTCCGCAATCATTTGACCTGCACTGTTGTAAATTGCTTTCATTGTGTGACCGTTTGCGTATGTCATTCCTTTAAGTCGGCCGTTTCCGTTCTTGTAGGTATACTTAATCAATTTCTCATTCTTGCCGTCTATTCCGATTGACTCAAGGTTATGGAACTGATTGTATAAAAAAAATAACCCTGACAAAAAGGGTCAGGTTAAAAAAGATTTTTTAAAATTTTACGCGATAGAAATTTCCAGTCACTTAAGAAAGAAAAATATAAACCCAATCAAACGAGTTGCTTAACAATTTTCTGTTTTATAATATGTCTTTTTTATCAAAAAAGTAAAGAATTCTCATTTAAAACAGAAACGAAATGATCTGACAATTTAAAAGTTTGCAACCCACTTGACTTTGCGTACCAACTGACTCCACTAAAAAAGACACTCAATTTAGCCTTTAATTCGGGATATTTAACAGACGATATAATAATATCTACATTGGGTGAAGGCGCAATTCCGATGCCACAATCAATCTCTAATAAATCATCACCAAAACAAATAACATCATCAGTTCCTTCAATCAAAAATTCATCATCAATATAGTTATAATCCTTTATAAAATATGTTTCGGCTGTTTCTTCAACATACAAGAAAACGGGAGTTTCTGTAGAATTTCCTAAAACATTCGAATGATAAAAAAATCTTTCCCCGACCCATCCTAAATATTTAAGATTAGTACGAGTTTCCTTTCCATTCCACAGAAAGCTCATGGGAGAATGATAATATTCATTACCTTGAAACTCAATGTTCTCATTCTCAAGATAATTAAATTTGATATGCAAATCCTCATCTAAATCAAGTGCCTGCTTAATGCCAAGGCTACTATTGCACCCACACAAAGTAATCATAATAACTATAAGAAATATTAAAATTGTCCTTTTATACATAGTTAAAACAACCCCTTTCACTTATCATATAGCTTTTTCAATTTTTCTTCCAAGATTGTATTGTGAAATTTTTATCATAAGAACCATGAACTTTAAACATCAGTTATAGAATAAACATTCGTTCCATTCGCAGCAAAAACATTACTTTTCCTGTATTCTTCAATAAATTTTCGAGAAAAATATGAGCCCCATTTTTTAGAATAAATATAATTCTTTCGAATATAAGATTTTAATAAATTGTATACGCGGACGGTACTCTCTTCAGAGTAATATTCGTTAGCTAAATAAAATCGCCCTTCACGAATTACTTTCATTCCTTCAATATTTTTCAATTCATAATTCAGAGAATCACAGCGGTAAAATCTAACTTCTGTTATTTGCATTTTATCCAACATACAAGGAACAATGTACTCAACAGGAGAATTTGCAATACCTATTTGGTGTGAAATATGTTTTTTGTTAATAGCGACCATCTGTTGTTCATACAGGTCCTCTATCTCAGTTAATATATTTCCCTCAGAATCAAAAATATTTATTTGATGTTCGTCCAAAAAAACAACATATCTTGTATATCAGATTCTATTTGAAAAAAGTTAATTTGTCTTCCCATAATTTTTCACCTTTTCATTCTATCAATTTTTTCGTGTATGCTACCTAATACAAAAGATACTATAAAAGCCGGTAATTCGGTAAATAAAAGTATAATCCATGTCTTTTATTAAGAATACTCATTTATTGGCAAAACATTTTTCTTGAAGCTCCAACAGGACTCTTGTTATTCCTTTAACCAGTCAAGGAAATTTATGAAGCCAATTTCATATTCAAGCAAACTTTTCTTTCTTAATTACCCTAATTAACAGCTCCTCATTAAATTTCCACTTATATTAACCCATCTACCCAACCGGGATAATAAATACCATATCGCAAACCACAATCTGTATATCTTCCGCTGTTTTCAAAATTTTGTTTTTCCACTAATTTAATTTTTCTGATTTTATATGGTTCTTCCGGATTTTCAGACTTATATTTTGTATAAAACTCCACACGCGCCTTATATTCATTTTCACTTGTAATTATATCGAAATATACAGACCGATACCAATAATGTTCCCCAGGCGCAATTCTTTCTCCAGACGACCCGACTGAATGTTCGATATCAATTAACTCTCCTTTATATGTTTCAAAAAGATAATTTCTACCTATTTCAAAGTCAGGTAATGTTAAAACATGATTAGCAAAATAAGTGTCAAACACCTCAGTTTGATTCTCGTTTACTGCATCCAATAAATCCACAAAAAGCTTTTCCATCTGCGCCGCAGCATCTTCTTCGTCAATCGGATCAAAAATGTATACAATTTTATTAAGACATCCACAAAGTCCGATTGAAATAATCAAAATCAACATTGCACACAATATTCTTTTAGATACACTCACCATTGTTGTCTCCCTCATATTTAACAGAACCTCTGTTTTATCATATAATTTTTCAATCAAATACTGTTTTTTATTTTATATATTCTCTATAAAAGCTCAAGTAAGAGGCTTTGCTTCTACATAATAAATATAAAGCCAATAAGTATTATCAATAAATTCAAACTCTAATGAACAGTTTAATATTTCATTAGAGGGCTTATCTGATAATACCATGAAGCCGATATAATAATCACCTATCGGTCCTTTATCGTAACGCGTATTAAAATCAATATTTTTTGCTATTTCTAAAATACTAAGCGTTTCCCCCTCATCATAGGAAACAATTTCAGTAAGAATCAATTCATAGTCCACATCCACCAAACAAAGCGAAGCAACTTTCTCGCCGTCTTTTTCAATATTAAAAAACTTAAGTTGTCTTACGTTGTTGTACTTTTCTGACACAGCCGCATCAATTTTTGCTTCATATTCGGCCTTTGTATGCTTGTTGTAATCATTGTATATATTTATTACGATTGCAAAAACAAGAAATATAAGCGCTACTGTCTTTCTTATCCGTTCATTTTTTCCAGCAGAAAAAAATTCATTTTTATACTTAACTATTTCATTCTCATCCGGTGTTAACGAAACAGATATAGGAACATTTCCACTTTCTATCGCTTCAAGATATTTTATAGAAATATTGTAAAAACTGTCAAAATTCGGTGTATTTTCAACAAACCATTGAAAAATTTCTTTGGCCTTGTCAACATTTCCAAACTCATAATAAGCAATTGCCAGATTTCTTTGACTAACCAGCCACTGCAATTTCCCAATTACGCTATTTTTACGAATCTTCTTCATATGCATTTCAGTAAGATAAATACATTGTTCGTAATCCTTGTTAAGATATGCTTTGTAATACTCGACCTCTTGATAAAGCAAAAACATTTTTCTCTTTAATTTATTTTCCTTTTGGAGTTTATTAAAATAATCAACTGTTTTAGCGAGATTATCATCGTCTCGAAGTTCAAAAAACACACGAGATAAATACGCTAAATATGTACATTTTCGACGAAAACTTTTTGTGTTACTAAACCCGGCAGATGCCATAGCGATAACTGTTTGGTAATTACCTACACACAATTCTGCACTCAAACGATACCTATTTGTAAAACATGTAAGTTTTTCGTAAATAGCGCTGTAAAACTTCTTTGCATCTAATTCATTAGCTAAAATACTGAAAAAACTTTTATCTGTCCAAACAATCAGAAAAGTTTGAAACAGCGAAATCATTAAAACACCTATAACAACCGACCAAACAGACGGATATAAAACAATTAGTATTGCCACTAAAACAGAATAAACGATTAAAAGTACAAAATATCGAATTATGTATTTATAATAATGTTCCATATATCCTCCCAAATATAATTATTTATAATGTGAACCGCAAAAATCTATTTTAGTTCCCCACCTTTTCAATTATTCTTCCAATATTAAAATAAGTTTAGCATTTTTCAATCGAATCTGCAAGAACCTTTTCTTCGACAATTCTCGACAAATCATCATAAATATACTCAAATCCGACAATAATCGTACCACTTGAGGTTTTTTCCACAGTAGATGTCACTCTCTGCAAATTATCATAAACCGTAGTATTTACGCTGCCGTCAGGTTTTGTAACACCAATCACACGATTATTAGTATCATATGCATCAGCAACACATTCTTACTTGCCAAGTACAGTATAGGCAAATAAAGAACGGCCGGCTTTTACACCAACCGTTCCCGTTCAGAATGTCTTTTAGCAAGACACAAAACGTCCCATGTTTTTTCTATATGTCCTTTGTCTCGCTAAATTTGTGGAAAATAACTTATCGCATCTTCAACACTCATATATGTCAGATTTTCACACGAAATCACAATATATGAAATTGTATTTGAATTTGAACTAATATGATACGCTAATGCACAATATCCGACATCAGAATCAAAAGCTTGGTACTGAAAAGAGTTATATAGGGTTCCATCATAATAAAAACTCTCACCCATTCCTATATTCTTCGTCTCAAATAGTTCTTCCAATCTGTTACTTGCGTTTAAAAACTTTTCATTTGAATACTCAACCGTTAAGCGCAACATACCTTCTTGAAAAGAAGCCCCACTATCATCATAAAGTGCATAATATACAATTTTAGAATCTTCAATATCTTTTTTTGAAGGTAACACTACGGAGGCCTTTTTTTCAAAATTGGTATTACAACTTAAATAAGAATCGACATCATAAGAAATCAGTTCATTTTGTTCTCGACAACCAGTGATTAGAAGTAGAGAAATTACCAAACCCCATATAGCAACGTTTAAAAATTTTCTTTTTAAATTTTTGAACAGAAGTAAATATTTATAGTTCATACTTTTCCTCCTACATAAGCGGTACTATTGTGTTTCCTGCCCACTCTTCACGAAGAATCTTCGTTCCGTCAAGTGCGTAGGTATGTTTAATACCGTTTACTGTCTTGCTCGTTCTGATACCGTTTGCATTGTATGTGTACTCGGTTACTCTTTCAACACTATCAGTTACTTTTGTAATTCGTTCTTCTGCATCATAGTAATACTTGATAGTATTTACAACAGATTTGTGCAATATATGCTCGTTTTCAATGTCCAAGTTGCATTCAGTTGCGCGTACAATTTTTCCTTCTTCATATTCATAACTATACTCTTTTCTTGCGATAAAATCAACTAATCAATACTTTCGTTCATTAAACGAATTTCTGTCTGAACCTCTTTCATAGCACTTATGTCACGTTCAAGAGTTTTTATCCTCTGTTCGTGCCTTTCGATGATAACCTCAATTTCCACTGAAACCTCCTTTCCCGGCTGCATGATTATTATAAAAGAACTACATAACTTGTTCTTCTATATATTTCATTTGGTCTTTTATAGCGAAGAAAGATGGAATAAACAAATATATTGCATTTTTACGTTTCATTTGACACAACACCACGGCTGGTGCTATATTTGTTATCGATAAATTACATTTTTTACTGTTTTTGAAAGGGATTGCAATGCACACAAATTTACATACACATACATTTCGCTGTCATCACGCCGCTAAAGCTTCCGAGCGAGAATATATAGAAAACGCAATATCGTCAGGTATAAAAACACTTGGTTT
>SVJD01000038.1 GCA_015069165.1 Oscillospiraceae bacterium | reverse complement strand
CTGCAGGAGGCAGAACGATAACAAGTCACTCCAAGACAGACTCGTTCGGACGCAAAGTGTTTGATGAGCTTCAGCTTGGCACTGACTTTGTATCGAGACAGTTTGTATATCACACAGGCGAGGTAACGCAGGAGCATAAGGTAAATGAAAAGGTTAAGTCATCAGCAACAACACAGCTTGTAAGTCAGATACTGCTTTCAGATGGCAGAAAGCTTTCTTACGAGTATGATGCAGAAGAAAGAATCACAAAAGTAACTGATAGTATTGAAGGAGAAACCGAATACGCATACGATTCATTGGGTCAGCTTAAAAGCGAAACGGTAAACGGCGTGAAAACGAAGTTTAAGTACGACAACTATGGCAATATTACAGCCAAAGGTGTTGTAGACGAGACCGGAGCGATTGCAGAAGCAACCAAAGATACTTATGTGTATGGCAATGGTGTATGGAAAGACCTTCTTACATCATACAACGGTCAGGCAATCGAATACGATGCACAGGGCAACCCGATTTCGTACCTGGGACACACATTGACATGGGAAAAGGGCAGACAGCTCAAGCAGTTCATAAAATCTGACGGCACAAGCATTTCGTACACATACAATGCAAACGGTATCAGAACGAGCAAGAAAGTAAACGATACTGAGCATACCTATACACTTGACGGAACTAAAATTCTTCGTGAAGAGTGGGCAGGAAACACAATAGTACCGCTTTACGATAACGAAGAAAGTGTATGCGGTATTTTGTACAACGACGAACCGTATTACTTCACCAAGAACTTGCAAGGAGATATCATATCGATTGTAAACAAAGCCGGCGGAACTGTTGCAAGATACTCTTACAATGCATGGGGCGTGCCGACAATAACAGAGGATATTTTGCCATGTCATATAGCAGAGATAAACCCGTACAGGTACAGAGGGTACTACTATGATAACGAGACGGGGCTCTACTATGTATCCAGCCGTTATTACGATCCTGAGATCGGTCGGTTTTTGAATAGCGATGATCCAATGTACGGATGTATTCCTACTAACAAATACACTCACAATGTTTTTCAATATTGTAATAATAGTCCTGTCGTTTTTGCTGACAAGAACGGAAATGTCGCTTCAAATATTATCGGCGCGGTTATTGGTGGTGTTTTGGGAGCAATTGGCGGTTATGTTCTTACCAATTGGTTAGCAAATAATTTGGGATTAACTGGATGGAAACGAAAGCTTTTTGTATGGGGACTATCTGCATTAATTGGAGCTGCTGCTGCGGCTATTGGATATTTTGTTGGTCCATACGTTGCGAAAGTGTGGTATGCCTTACGCGCAAAGTTGTCGGGATTAGTAAGAGGATTATTCAAAAGCATCCAAAACATAACGTCTTCTAAGATGAAACATATAAATGTTTCAAGACATTTATGGAATAAGGTGTTAGGGAAACAGACAAGCAATGTTAACATTAAAAACTTGATTTATCGAGCAATACGAAATGGCGAATGGCAAGTACTTAACAATGGAACAATTGGTATTCATTGGAAATATGCAGGCCAATTAATTGAAATTACCGGCAATGTAGTCAATGGAGTTTTTAAAGTAGGCAATGCATGGGTCTGGAATGGGATTAACAAATTACTGTTTTAAAGGGGGCTTTTTATGAATTTAACAACTTTTCTTAAAAAAAAAGATTTCGAAACAGCTTATAATATACTGAATAAGCAGGGGTTTGTTTACTCAATAAGTAATGTTGTTAAAATGTTTCCTAAATGTGATTCTTTGTTGCTTTACACTTTTTTAATGTATGCAGTATCAAAAGAAGATACGGTAGAGAAGCATATTACAATATGCGAATGTTTAATCTATATTAACCCTTATATTTATGAAGCTAATTCCTTAGTCTATTGGCATATTATGCATGCCCTGTCGTTAGGGGAGAAAAGAATTAAAGCCATGTCGTGGGCTATTGAGGTTTTTGGGTCAGATCCAAGTTCTCCCTTTTCAAACACCGAACTGGAGACATTTGCAAAATGCGTAATAGAAGAAGAACCTAATAATAAAATCGCAAAAACAATTCTTGACCTAAGTGAATGAAAAAAGCACATTTTTAAATAAACGATATCATACCAGCAAGCATCGCGTTTGGTCACCCAAACACAGACTTGTCAGGAATATTCCTGAAACCTTTAAGGGCTTGGGACTATCCCAACAAACTGCCTTTTGTCCCCAAAAGGCGATGCTTGCTGGTACATAACAACTCCGTTCCCATTTTGGTAGGTTTTTAATGATTTTCTAAATCAATGGTTACAAAATTGCCTTTTAGTGAGGAAACAGTTGGAGGGATTAACCTCCCTTCAACTGTTACTCTCTCGAAGAAGGAGGCAATTATGCGTAAGGTCAAATTGATCGTTCACGAAACCTACCAAGACAAACGCAAAAGCGAGGATGTCTTTGCGGAGGTGTTTCTGTCAGAAGAAATTAAAAAGAATAGTGGCTTGTTAAGAATATCGAAGGATAATTATTGGAAAACTTGTTGCGACAGCATTTCTAACATAATTATTTCATTATTAACTAAAAAATCTCCAAAACTTTTTTAACCCTGACAGTTTTTGTCAGGGTTATTTTTTATAATAATCATGCAGCCGGGAAAGGAGGTTTCAATGGACATTGAGGTTATCATCGAAAGGCACGAACAGAGGATAAAAACTCTTGAACGTGACATAAGTGCTATGAAAGAGGTTCAGACAGAAATTCGTTTAATGAACGAAACACTTGTGACTCTTGCTAATGAATTAAAACATACAAACGAGCATCTGGCCAGGCACGAAAGAAAGATTGATGAAATAGATTCACTTCCCAAGCAGCGAATGCAACAGATAATTACTGCTGTTATTGCGGCTTTGTCAGGTGGCCTTATATCAACAATCATCGGGATGATACTCGTTTGAGAAAGGAAAAGGTATGAATTATCAGGAATATATCAAAACAGAACTACTGATTTTGATTCCGGTATTGTATTTTATCGGAATCGGTCTTAAAAAAAGTAAAATGCCTGACAAGCAGATTCCTACAGTTCTCGGAATTTCTGCAGTTGTATTGTCTGCAATTTGGGTATTAGCAACTACAGAAATATCAGGATTACAAGAAACTGCATCTGCAATATTTACGGCTGTAACGCAAGGTGTTCTTGTGGCAGGCGGCAGTGTATTTGCGAATCAGCTTTATGTTCAGGCGAAAAAGGAGGAATGACAAATGCTTGATATTATCAAAGCGCACGCCGTAAAAAATCTTTGTTACATTGCGGCGCAAAAAATGGTTCCTAAAGGTATCGTTGTTCATTCCACGGGAGCCAATAATCCATATTTGAAACGATATGTAGATGCTCCGGAAGAGGTGGGGGCAAACCAATACGGCAATCATTGGAATATGGCGATGCCCGAAGGCAGAAAAGTTTGTGTTCACGCTTTTATCGGATATGATAAAAATAAGGAAATACGTGTTGCGGAATTACTTCCTCTCGATATTTGTTGTTGGGGAGTAGGCAGTGGCAAAAAAGGCAGTTATAACTATAATCCGGCATATATACAGTTTGAAATATGCGAGGATAATCTTGCGGATAAAACATACTATGAAAAAGCCTTTGCTGTTGCCGCTGAGTATTGTGCCGAGCTTTGCCGCAAATATGAAATTCGTCTGGACAATATCGTTGGACACTACGAAGCGTACCGTTTGGGCTATGGTTGTAATCATGGGGATCCTGATCATTGGATGAAGAAATTCGGTGAAACAATGGATGATTTCAGAAACAGAGTTTCCGAGATTCTAAAAAGTAATGGTGAAAAGAGAGAGAATAAAGAGGAAACTGTTATTGAAAGCAAAACCATTGAAAAAGGCGACTTGGTTTCGATTGCAAACAACGCTACATATTACAACGGCGGAACAATACCTTCTTGGGTTAGAGCACAGAAGTGGTATGTAAAAAGTACACCGGTAGGTGACCGTGTTGTTATTGACAAGAACGAGATGGGAACCAATTATATTTGCAGTCCTGTTCATAAAAAGTTTCTTACTGTCGTGAAAAAGGATGTAAATGTTTGTCCGTATTTGGTAAAGATAACTGCCGATTGTTTGAATATACGAAAAGGTGCAGGAACGAATACCGACAAAGTTGGCGAGATTACTGATCGTGGCGTATATACGATTGTTGAAGAAAAAAACGGAACCGGCGCTTCTTTGTGGGGCAGGCTGAAATCCGGCGCAGGTTGGATATCGCTTGATTACGTAAAAAAATTAAACCAATGAATTTTTAACCCTGACACTTTTTGTCGGGGTTAATCTATATAATCAAGTTGCAGCTGTGAAAAATGTTAAAAAGGAGCAATGATATGCTTATATCAATTATGATAATCAATTTAATTTTAACTGCAACACTTCTTGTTCGTGTTTGTTTTAAGGGTAACAAAAAAGAAACTTACCCTCTGTATTATGACGATGGAACACCAGCGAAATTTTATATTACCGGAGACAAGCATCGGAATTTTGAAAGAGTAAAAGGATTTTGCCGTGATATGAATACTAGGCGCAAAGATATACTCATTATTCTTGGGGATGCCGGATTTAATTATTATGAAGATTTTCGTGATGACGAGCTGAAACGAGAAATATCAGGGCTAAATATCACTTTGTTTTGCTTGCATGGCAACAAGGAAAACCGACCTCAAAATGTGGGTACATATGGTGTACGGAATTTTTGCGGAGGTAAGGTGTATTATGAGCCTAAATATCCGAACATATTTTTTGCTATCGATGGAGAAATATATACTTTTGAAGGAAAAAAATATTTGGTTGTTGGCGGTGCGCACAGTGTGGATAAAATGCGTTGTTTAGAAGAGGGAAAACCATTTTGGGAAGATGAAATGCCTGATGATGCTACAAAAACATTGGTGGAGGAAAGACTTAAGTCGGAAAATAATAGTATTTACGGGCTTATGACACATACCTGCCCAATTAAGTATTTGCCAACAGAAATGTTTATGTCAACCAGACAAAATGCTGAATTAAACAGAAAAAAACAAAAATCAAAAAAGAAAGCCCAAAACATCAAGGTTTTCAAGCCGGATATTGACAGAGCAACAGAAGAGTGGCTTGACAAACTGGAGGAGAAAGTAGCCTACGAGGTTTGGTATTGCGGACATTATCATGTAGACAAACAAATAGACAAAGTGAATATGATGTGCCACGGGATTAAACCATTGCACGCAGTACCATAAAAGCGAGTTGCTTTTCCTGAGTTGAAGTATTTCTTATTGGTAATAGTGCGGACGTGATACCGGAGGTAAAAATTCAATTGAGAAGTTATTGAGTATATTAACAATTATGAGTAACCAATCGTTATACGCGTGTGTTCCCGTCTATACAGATTGAAGTTGTGTCGAAATTAAATAAAAAATAAAATTCCGAGATAACGTCAAGCGTATTTTATTTGACAAATCAAACAGTATGCGATATACTTTCACAGATACCGTTTTCGTGGCAATTGGAAACTCCAACCTATTGCTTTGATGACGGCGATTAAATAAAATAAAAAAGGAGATTTGTTGTTATGACAAAAGAAAGAAAACAAGAAATTATTGCTACTTACGGAATGCACGAAGGTGACACAGGTTCACCTGAGGTACAAATCGCGATTCTCACAGAGCGAATCAACCACTTGAACGAGCACCTCAAAATGCATAAAAAAGACCATCACTCAAGAAGAGGACTTCTTATGTTGGTAGGTCAGAGAAGATCACTTCTCAACTACCTCACAAAGGTTGATATCGAAAGATACCGTGCTATCATTGAGAAATTGGGACTCAGAAAGTAATAAGCAAATTAAGGCGGAGTGCCTTGCAAAAGCAGGGGACCCGCCTTTTTAAAGTTTTTTAGCTTACTTTTAATCGAGCAGAGCAGTAGAGCGTAGGTTGTACGTTTAAAGGCTGCAAAGGATTTAAGCGCAGAATCTACAAGCTACCGCCTGCTTCGTGTTATAACAAAATAGTTATATTTGAAAGGAGAAAATTATGTTTAAAACCTATTCAATGATGTTGGCAGGCAGACCCCTGACAATCGAAACAGGCAAAATGGCACTTCTTGCTAACGGTGCAGTTCTCGTTCGCTACGGCGACACAGTTGTTATTTCAACGGCTACAGCATCAAAAGCTCCCAGAGACGGTATTGATTTCTTCCCCTTGAGTGTTGATTACGAGGAGAAACTTTACGCAGTAGGTAAAATCCCCGGAGGATTCATTAAAAGAGAAGGCAAACCTTCCGAAAAAGCAATCCTCACATCAAGAGTTATCGACAGACCTATCCGTCCTTTATTCCCGAAAGATTTGAGAAATGACGTTGTTATCGTAAATACAGTTCTTTCTGTAGAGCAGGACAACTCTCCCGAAATCGCAGCAATGATCGGTACTTCGGCGGCACTCTGCATTTCCGACATTCCGTTCAACGGACCTATCGGCGGTATCGTAATGGGACTTGTTGACGGTGAAGTTGTTATTAACCCTACCGAGGCACAAAGAGCAAAGAGCGATATGTACGTTACTTTGGCAGGAACAAAAGACAAAATCACAATGATTGAAGCAGGTGCTAAAGAAGTTCCCGATGACGTAATGTTGGGTGCCATCATCAAAGGTCACGGCACAATCAAAAAAATCTGTGATTTCATTAGCGAAATTGCTGCTGATGTGGGCAAACCTAAATTTGAATACCAATCTTGCGAAGTTCCTCACGACCTTTACGAGGATGTTGAAAAAGTTGCTCTTGAAGATATGCGCAGTGCAGTTTTGGCAACAGATAAGACAGTTCGCGATGAGAAAATCGATGCTTTGACAGCAAAAGTTAAAGAAGCTCTTGCAGAGCAGTATCCTGATTGTGATTCTAAAATCGGTGAAGCTATGTACAAGCTCGAAAAGAGCGTTGTAAGAAATTACCTCTTAAAAGAACATAAACGTGTTGACGGCAGAGGACTTGAAGAAATTCGTCCTTTGAGTGCAGAGATTGACATTCTTCCCAGAACACACGGTTCAGGACTTTTCAGAAGAGGTCAGACACAAGTATTGACTATCGCAACATTAGGACCTATGTCAGAGATTCAAATGCTCGATGGTATTGACACAGAAGAAACAAAGAGATATATGCATCACTATAACTTCCCCTCATACAGCGTAGGAGAGGCAAGAACATCAAGAGGACCGGGAAGACGTGAAATCGGACACGGAGCACTTGCAGAAAGAGCTTTGGAGCCTGTAATTCCGTCAGAAGAAGAATTTCCTTACGCTCTCAGACTTGTTTCAGAAGTTTTAATGTCAAACGGTTCTACATCACAAGGCAGTGTTTGCGGTTCTACTTTGGCACTTATGGCTGCAGGCGTTCCGATTAAACGCCCCGTTGCAGGTATTTCCGCAGGTCTTGTTACAAACCCCGAAGACGAGAATGACTTCATTACTTTCATGGATATTCAAGGTATTGAGGACTTCTTCGGCGATATGGACTTTAAGGTAGCAGGTACAGAAAAGGGTATCACAGCTATTCAGGTTGATATTAAAGTTACAGGTCTTTCTTACGAAGTAATTCGTCAAGCTTTCGAGCTTACAAAGAAAGGCAGAATGCAAATAATCAACGATATAATTCTTCCTTGCATAGACAAACCGAGAGATACAGTTTCCAAATATGCGCCTAAGATGTTCCAAATGAAAATCGATCCCGACAAGATTCGCGAAGTTATCGGAACAGGCGGTAAAGTTATTAACCGTATCATTCAAGAAACAAATGTTAAAATTGATATCAATGATGACGGTACAATTTACATTGCTACAGTTGATGCAGATAATGCAGACAAAGCAATGAAGATTATTAACGGAATCGTAGGAGAGCTTGAAGTTGGTTCAGTATTCGAAGGAAAAGTTACCAGAACACTCCAGTTCGGTGCTTTTGTAGAATTCCTTCCCGGTAAAGAAGGCCTTGTTCACATTTCCAAACTTGCTCCTCAGAGAGTTGAAAAGGTTGAAGATATTGTTAATGTTGGTGACATAGTTAAAGTTAAATTTATCGGTCTTGACAAACAAGGCAGAATAGATCTTTCTATTAAAGATGTTTGATTAAAAAGCATTACAAAAAAAGGTGTAACCTCGTTTTAGAGGTTACACCTTTTTTTATACAGTCATAAAACCGTCTCCGTTTTCGGAAATTAGCATAATGTCCGACTCGCTGCCGTCATCGGCATTTACATAAACAAGTACAGGGTGTCCTGAAACGGTGCATTTGAATTCATACGCATGGTATTCGCCGCCGTAATTATTGGGAAGCACTACCTCGCGCACACTTTCCAATTCAAGGTGGCTGCTGAGCATTGCTTGTGCATCTGCTTGAGAAATATTAGTTTTACTTAAACGGTCTTCGCTTTCGTTGTGAAATACGATATACGAATGAGCTTCGTAAGCAACCGGCATTCCGTTATCAAGAGCAATTTGAACTTTTACAGAATCAGGATAATATATAACGCCGTCTTTTTCGTAAGCATAAGTTACGGTAACTGCATTATCTTCTATTGAATAGAAAGTTTCTGTCATATTATTCATTCCGAGAGATTTTAAAAAGCTCTTTCCTGCTTCAATGCCTTGTTCGGGAGTCAAATTAGCACTTGCAATGTCGCGAGAGACAATCATGGAATAAAGTTTTGCACCTTTTTTTGTAACATCTACATGAGCGTTTATATTTTCGGGACAGCTCATTTTAAAGCAGAAAGTATCAATGTTTCCCAATGAGTTGTCTCCGCAATATTCAAAGCCTATTTCTTCGGCAGGGCAATTGCAGATTTTACTGAAAAATTTAGTTGCTTTTGAGCGGCATTGTTCGCGGTCCATATCGTAGCCTGTGAGCCATTTGGGTTCGGTTTTTGCCATGTGTACGGAATATTTACCGTTGTAAGTCAGATCCGGATAGTCTGTAAAAGGCTCATTTATTCTTTTTAAAGTACTTTTATCCATATTGTCCCAAGCGTAAGAATTGTTTTCTAAATTATCATTTAAAGAAGATATTACACCGCTCAGGTCTTGTGCATAGCCGTAAAGGGAAGAAAGCGTTTCGTATTCTTCTTCTGTAAGTTTGCCGCCTGTTTTAGCTCTGTGACTCCAACTTTCAGCTATATCTCCCAGTTGTACAAGATAATTGGAAATTTTTTCTGTTGAATGTTGGTTTATAGGTAGCGCCGCAAGGCAAGATTCTGCTTGAGCGGAACATTTAGAGGCTGATTCCAACATGTTTGAAACGGCAGAAGGAGTACTTGCCGCCATTGCCTTTAAAAGGTATTTTTCGGCTTCGTTTACATAATCTGTCATATCTGTAAATGTGCGTTGGTATTGTTGTTGTAAGATTAGGTCTGCTTTGTTTGATTTTATATTAAAATAGATGCCGTAGACAGCAAGCCCCACAAGCATAAAACAAACAAGGAAAGAACCAAATATATTGTAAGATTTTTTCATACGAAAATTCTCCTTTGATTTTGTTTTGTAAATTGCAAGTGTATTTTGCGCTGAATACAGAGATAATATGCAAAAAAAAAACTCTCCATTGTTTAAAACAATGAAGAGTTTTTTTGTAAAATCGATGTTATTTCACACCTTGTAAAATCTTAGCTAATTCTGAATCGTTGCCTAAAATAACAGTTTTCTTGTCGCCTTTAAGTGAAGCTTCTAAAGTTTCTAATGAACGCATAAAAATGTAAAATTCTTCTTTTTCAGGTGTGTTAAAAGCTTCTGCCAGTAAACGCATATATTCTGATTCGCCTTCGGCTACTGTTTCTTCGGCTTTCGCTTTTGCGTCGGAAACTATGATGTTAACTTGTTTGTCGACTTCATTTTTCATAATAGTAGCTTCTGACTCACCCTCAGCACGGTATTTTTCAGCGATTTGATTTCTGTCGGAAATCATTCTTTGATATACAGCAGTTTCGTTTTCCTCCGGCAAATCAAAGCGTTTTATTTTAACGTCGGAAATTTCAATGCCGTAATCGGCTGTGGCGGCTTTTACTTGTTCGTGAACAGTAACATTCAAATCATTACGTCCGTCATCAACAGAAGGTGTTATAATGGAATCCTGAGAAATTGTACTGATGATATTTTTAAGAGCATTGTAAGTTGCAGCGTCAAGGCGGTTTTGCGCCTCGGAAATAGAGCCTAAAGATTTGTAAAAAGTCATTGGGTCAGATATCTTCCACAACACATAACTGTCCACGCTCATGGCTTTAGAATCGCTTGTAAGCACATCAGAGGGGGCTAAATCGTAAAGCTGTATGTTTTTTGGAAAATACTGTACAGAGTCGATAAAAGGCACTTTGAAATGAAGTCCTGCGCTTGTTTCTACCTTTTCGACTTTTGAAAAACGTACAACATAAGCATATTGATCTTCTTGTACTGTGTAACAAGCAGAAAACAAAACCAATATAGCAACAAAAGCAATAATTGAACATAGAATAATCGTTTTTTTCATTTTTCATCACTCCTTACACATTATTCCAAAGGCAAAAGCTTTGTTATGCCGTTTTCATCGGTATTGATATAAATTTCAATGTTGGGCAATATTTTTTCGATTGCTTCGTAATACATTCTTTGTTTTGTAATAGAAGGATTTGCCTCGTACATTGAATAAATTGCATTAAACATCGCGATTTGTTCTTTTGCTTCGTTGATTCTGCTTTGCTTCAAGTATTCTGCGTTTTGTAAAAGTTTGTCGGCTTCTGCTTGTGCTGTCGGAATCTTTGCGTTTTCATACGCTTTTGCTTCGTTTAATGCAGTTTCTTTGCCTTGCTTGGCAGTTTCAACTGCTTTGAATGCTGCAATAACTTCTTCTGTGGGAGCTTCCGCATCTTGTATTTTAACATCTATAAGAGAAAGTCCTACATCATATTTTTCAAGCTCTGTAGTAATCATTTCCTGAGCAACAGCTTGTATTTCTGCTTTTTTCACAGTTAATACATCGTCTACAGCATAAGAGCTTACCACTGTTCTGACTTGGCTTTGTATGAGATTTTTTATAATATCCTCAGGGTTTTGAGAAGCGTATATGTACTTCTCGGGATTTGTAATTTTATATTCGATATAAAAATCAATGTTTACAATATTAAAATCGCTTGTAATCATCTTGCTTTCGTTTGCGACACTGATTGTTTCGCCTGTCTCAGATGTTGTATAACCAATGCTGATTTTTTGGAAAATATTTACATCAACGCATTTTGCTTTTTGAATACCGAAAGGTAATTTTAAGTGCATACCCGGTTCCGTTTGAATGTTCGTAACTTTGCCGAATGTTGTAACTACAGCATTTTGTTTATCATTTACGGTATACCAACACGTTGAACCTAAAATAATAACAAATACTGCAATCACTGCGCCGATTATGATATTTCTGATAAGCTTTTTTTGACTGTTTGTAAGCTTTTTTAATGAAATATCGATAACAGGATTTCCGTTTTTGTCAAATTTCATATATATTCCTCCTTCAAAGCGGCAATTGAATGCCTTTGTATAGTTTAGCAAAAAAAATCATAAATCTCAAATGAATTAAGAAATGAAGATTTGCATATAATCTTTTTACGGAGGGGATAAAAATGAAAAGCAGAAAATTCAAATTCGTTATACGTTTAACGGCGGTTTTACTGTCAGCTATTGCTGTGTTTTTAATTTCCGACAGCATTTTCTCTTCAGCCAATGACAGAGAAACAAGTAGTATAGAAGTTTGCAAAACAGGTGTTGTTGTTCCTGCTGCGGTGCGTAATTTTGAAATGAATCTTAAAGATTCAGGCGGTGCGGAACAGTTAAAACATTATGACATAAAAGGAAAAGGGGAAAACAGTAATATTTTCGGTTATGTTCAAATTTGGGAGTCTGAAAACTCTTTGGCGCATTATCTGAAAATAAGTAAAGAATACATGAGTTCCAATGTTTTCGGTTTTCACGAAGGAGAAATAACCGTAAATGGAATTACTTGGAAAAAGTGGGAATACATCGTAAACAGCATTGCTGTGGCACAGGGGTTTTATGAAAAAGACAATAAAATATATTTTTGCAGTTTGTGTGTTCCTTATAAGGAAAAAAATTACGCTTTTGACAAAATCTTTATTGAATTACTTGAAAGTGTTGTTTAATGCAAAATTACACAGTTTTTTCTCAGCCAAAGGGCAAATGTTGCATTTTGGTTTTCTTGCGGTACAAAGAGCTCTGCCGTGATGAACAAGGCGGTGGCAAAAGCCGCTGCTTTCTTCCGGTTTATCATCTCTGGGGGGAAGAATGGTGCGCAAATCCATTTCAATTTTTATTGGATCTGTATTTTGTGTAAGGCCTATTCTGTTGGAAAGGCGTATACAGTGTGTATCCACGACATAAGAAGGTTTACGGAAAGCATCTCCGAGGACAAGATTTGCTGTTTTTCTGCCTACACCTGCAAGACTTACCAAATCTTCCATATTGTCAGGGAGTTCGCCGTTGAATTTTTCGCATATATCAATTGAACAACTTTTTATATTTTTTGCTTTATTACGATAAAAGCCTGTAGAGCGAATCAATTCTTCGATTTCTTCTACATCGGCTGCAGCAAAGCTTTTTGCATCGGGAAAGCGTGCGAAAAGAGCCGGAGTAACCATATTTACTCTGGCATCTGTACATTGTGCCGAAAGTTGTGTGCTGATAAGTAATTGAAAAGGAGTTTCGTAGTTCAAAGAGCACACAGCATCGGGATATAATATTTCAAGTTCATTGATAAGCAGCGGCATTTTTTCTGCCGCTGCCTTTAAAAATTTATTTTGTTGTGCCATCTAAATCAATCTCAAAAGTAAGTGTTTCTTGTGTGGAAATTCTGTATACTTCTAATTTCACCTTATCGCCGGGGTTGCATTTTAACATAAAGCGGCGAAGCTCCAAGAATGATGAAATTTCTGTATCGTTCATTTTTGTAATGATGTCCTCCGCTTTAATACCTGCTTTTGCGGAAGCTGTATCTTTGGAAACTTCCTCAATATACGCACCTGCGGGCCAACCTTGCTCTGTGGCAATTGTGGGAGTGTATGTTGTATTGATAGTTACGCCCAACATAGGTTTATTGTAATATCCGTAAGTTTTTATAGATTCAACAATAGTTTTTACTGTATTTGAGTTTATGGCAAAGCCCATACTTTCATAATCTGTTGAAACCAGTTTTATTACGCAAATACCGATAAGTTTGCCCTCGCTGTTAAGAAGTGCACCTCCGCTGTTACCGGGGTTGATTGCTGCGGTAGTTTGAATGAGGTCATAAATAACACCTGTGCTTGTGGTTACCGTTCTGTTAAGACCGCTCAAAATACCCTCGCTTATTGAATTCATATATTCAACTCCTGCAGGGCTGCCGATTGAAATGGCAGTTTCTCCTGTTGTGAGTTTATCTGAATCTGCAAATTCGATAGGTTGGAGATTTTTTGCATCAACACGAAGTACAGCTATATCGTTTGCCGCATCATAGCCTATAAGCTCCGTAACATAAGCCCATTGAGTCAAATCAATTGTGAAATAAATCTTCACTTTGTATGAAGAACTGAATTTTCCTGTTGAATCGTTTATTGCGGCATCTACTACGTGGTGGTTAGTAACGATTATTCCGTCGGAAGAATAAACAATACCTGAGCCCATTGAAACTGATTCTTCGTATTGATTCCATTTGTTGCCGACCAATCGGGAAACTTCTATGCCTACTACGGAATTTGCTGCTTTTGCGTATACAGCTTGTGCAATTCCGGATTGTCCCGCTACATTGATTGTAACATCGTCGCCTTTTGATACAGAGGAATCACCCAAAGAAATGTCGCTGCCGTCGGGGTTGTTTGTTGAACCGGAATTTAAAGTTTTTTCTTCATTATAGAAAGAGGCTAAAAAGCTTTTATCTTTTGAAGGGAAGAAAGCCAACAAACCGAAAATTATTGAAAAAATAACAACAGAAGATACTACGGAAATTAATATCGAAGTAAAAGTGCCGACACCTGAGCGGCGGTTGTTGTTAACATAAGTTTCTTGCATTGCTGAACGTTCTTGCTTTTCTGCTTGTTTTTTGTCTTTTTGGAATTGTTTATATTCCTGTTTCATTTGTTTAATACTGTCTTTGTAATCTTGCTCACTCATTTGTTTGTAATGGTTTACAGTTTCGGCAGTATCTTTTGTGATTTCTTCCTCGGGAATTTGCTCCGGCATTTCATCGGAGAGTTGTTCCTGAATTTGTTCTGATTCTTCGGGAATTTGCTCTGTAGATATCATTTCGTTATTTTCTTCATCGTACATAAAGTATCAATCCTTTCTGTAAAGCGGTAATGTAAAAATAAAACTTGAGCCGCTGCCTAAAGTACTTTCGGCTTTAATGCTTTGATTGTGTGCGGCAAGAATGCTTTTGACGATTGGTAAACCCAATCCCATTCCTTTTTTGTCTAAACCTCTTGATTTGTCAACTTTATAGAATTTTTCAAATATAAAAGGTAACTCCTCAGGGCTGATGCCGCTTCCTGTATCTTCTACGATAATTTGTACTTTATCGTCTTCTGCAAAAAACGACCGTATTGTTATTTTACCACCGGATTGTGTAAATTTTGTGGCATTTTGTATAAGATTAATTAAAACTCTTTCAATTGATGGTTTATCGATTAAAACTTCGCAATTTTTTGTCTTCAAATCAAATTCAAGATTGAGTTGTTTTTCGTCGATTATGGGTTCTAATTTCAGAGCTGTATTGTATAACAAATCGTCAACTTTGCAAGGCAACATATCAAGTTCTACTTTGCCTGATTGTAAACGAGCCATATTCATAAGGTCATTTACAAGAACATTCATCCTGTTTATTTCTTCTTTTACTATTTGTAAATAATAATTGTGCTTCTCAGGCGGAATTACGCCATCAAGTATTCCGTCTATAAAGCCGCGGATGGATGTCATGGGAGTACGCAACTCGTGAGATACACTTGCTATAAAGTCGTTTCTCAATGAGTCTAAATTTTCCAACGCTTCTGCCATGGAGTTATAGCTGTTTATAAGCTGACCGAGCTCGTCTTTTGATGTGCTGTGGATTTTTCCTTTGAAATTTCCCAAAGAAACTTGTTCTGTCATGCTTTGAAGCGCACGGATAGGATTTGTAATTTCTTTTGTAATTATGATTAAAGCAATTGTTTCTAATAATACGGAGATAATTGTTGCTATAACATAATATTTGATAACATTTGAACGAGCGTTTGTGATTTCAGGTATGGGAATGGAAAGTGTTATTGTACCCTTGTTTATAGCTTCTGTCATACCGGGGTATACGTAAGCTATGGATTGAGTGATTGAAAGATACTTTTCTTCGTGACTGCTGTACAATCCGTGAAAATCGCCGGAATCAATTACATAGTCGTATGCCGAGCCTGTATAATATTGAGCACTTTCTTTGAAAAAGTAGTCGCCGTTTTCATAGAGGAGTTTTTCGGTGATGTCGGAATTCATAAATTCGCGGCCGGAAGTTTCGGATAAACCTGTCATATTCGGCAAAAGGGGATAGGAGAGGAAGATTGAACCGTCACTCTCCGTTACAAATGCCGTGATATTTAATAAATTATGGTAAAGCTCCAATCGGTCAAGGACTTCGGAATAATAATTTTGATATTCTTCTTGACCTTCTTTTGATACCCAATTGCCCGATTCGTCCAAGTTATTAATGTAACTTGTGTACATACGGGCATAGAGAATGTTGATATCGTCAACAGCTTTTTTTATATCGTCTGATTTTGACTCAGTCGTGTATCTTGTTGTATAAAAATACATAATAAATCCTGAAATCAAGGACGAAAAAACTACAGCAATGATTATAAAAACACAGAAAGTTTTTAATATCGAAGGTTTTTTTATAAAAGCAATGAAGTGTTTTAACTTTGATTTGCTTCCCCTTGCAGAATACGGCATAGCACGACTGCTCCTTTATTTATTGTTTAACTTCGAATTTGTAACCGATACCCCATACGGTTTTAATTTGCCAGATTTGTTTGGGATCTTCGATTTTTTCGCGGAGACGCTTAATATGTACATCTACCGTTCTGGAATCGCCGAAGAAGTCGTAACCCCAAATATATTCGAGAAGCTGGTCACGAGTATAAACTTTGTTTGGATTTGAAGAAAGGAAGAAAAGAAGTTCCAATTCTTTAGGAGGCATCTGAACTTCCTGTCCGTTGAGTTTAATTGTATATGTTGTTTTATTGACTACGAGATTAGGGAACACAACTTCCTCATGGTCGTCTGTTTCCGTAATTTTTGTACGTCTTAATATGGCTTTTACTCTGGCGATAAGTTCTTTTGTTTCGAAAGGTTTAACCATGTAATCGTCTGCACCGAGTTCCAAACCGAGTACTTTGTCGAATGTTTCGCCTTTTGCAGAGAGCATAATAATCGGAGTTTGACTGATTTTTCTGATCTCACGGCATACCTGCCAACCATCGGCACCGGGCAACATAATATCAAGTATAACTACATCGGGGGATGCGCTTTTGAAAGATTCTATTGCTTTATTACCGTCGTTTGCGATATTTACTGAGAAACCTTCTTTTTCGAAATAAAGTCGGATAAGCTCGCAAATATGTTCGTCATCGTCTACAACCAATATTTTTGTTTTAACAAATTGTGACATAAAAATCTTCCTCCGTTACAATGTATTTATGTCATTATAACATAAATATTTTAAATTACAAAACAAAAGAATAAAACATATTATAGTAGCTTTTGATTTTGGCCGTGAATTTTTTATAAGCCTCATTTTTTAAAGAATCGGGGATGCCGTAATATGCTTCGGCTATTGAACCTGCAATTGCGGCTTGTGTGTCACCGTCGCCGCCTAAAGAAACTGCATTGCGAA
>SVJD01000037.1 GCA_015069165.1 Oscillospiraceae bacterium | reverse complement strand
CCCCTTTAGGGGCTGCCGGTGAAAGTGTTGCGGTTGGCAAACCTTTCGATGAGCCTATAGGCTCGGCCGGTCTTATGCCCTAAGGGGGCAGTGCATACTACCGGCACGGCCGGTAGTTATGATTATGCACAAATGTAAATTAAGATTTTACTAAGTTGCTTTTATTAAAGGCGTAAACAATCATAGGAATTAAAACAATCTGAAGAATGATTCCCGGTATAGCGCCGGTAAATCCACCGGCTATAAAAGCCGCAAAGGTGAAGGCTGACCCGGAAACACCGTAAAGTATGGCGGAAACAATTCCCCATACGATTCTTCCGACCAGCATTGCTGTAATGAGAGAAATATAGATATTATAAGTCTTGCGTGGGAGCTTTTTGTAAAGCAGGCCTGCAATTAAGCCGTATGTCGCCATTTCAAAGCTCATGGCGGTTGCGGCGGGGAAAAGGGGAGGCATAAAGAATAAAGAACTTCTCAGCAACGGCGCTATCAGACCCACTGCAGCGGCACAGGTCGGACCGCAGAGAAATGCACACAGCAGCACAGGAATGTGCATAGGGCAAAGAGCGCTTCCTATGGAAGGCAGTTGCATAGTGAGAAAAGGAAGCAGCAGGCACAGCGCAAGACAAACTGCAGATACAGATAGATTGTAAATGCTATTTTTTTTCATTTTTGATTACCTCGTAACGGATTTTTTCATTTGTTTTTATATGTATATCACAACGGCTTTTAATGTTCGTTTTTTCAAAATATGTATTTTCAAGGGGAATCCATTCTTCTATAAATTTGCAGAACATTTCGGGATTTCTGCTTTTGACACGAAGCTGCTGAAGGTGTGAATCCAGCTCTAAAAATATTTTCAGATCATAATGTGGATAAAGAGCTTTATGCAAACTGTATGAGCCTTCTACAACAGTAAGTCTTGATGGGATTTTTTCTGTGGCTGCTTCATAATATCCGCCGTGACAACGGTAGGGACGGCTGATGTATGATTGACCCTTTGAAAGAGGCGAGAGAACTTCCTTTAAAAATCGCTCATAATCCACATTTCCGCCTGCTTGCGAAAGCCTTTCTTCGGTTTTCATTTCGGGCGTGAGAAAATAATCATCCATATGAATAATATCTGCGCCGTAAATCTTGTGCAGTAACCGTGCAAGGGTGCTTTTTCCGCCGGTGCAGCAGCCGTCAATGGCAATAAGGGTATGCTCCTTTTTTGTCATTGTTTTTTCAATTTGTTGAAACAATGGAAAAAGATCGGCATATTCGCTGCGAATTATACGGTATGACGGATTATAGCTTTCACGAAAGATCTCTGAGTGATGAAGCGGGGGATAACCCAGCGCCTTTTGCTCCTCTATAAGGGTTTTCATTTCTCGCTCACTGAAAGGAAGCTCTCCATTTCGGCATAGCAATGGAAGCTCTTCAACAAGACTTTGATATTTTTCGTTTTTGGGTTTTGCCTTTGCCGAGATTATGAAAAGGCTAAGCAGTGTATCAGCAGAAATGCCGTCATGATCCAATTTTGACAGATGAATACGGCTGTATTCCCCAAAATCCTCTGTTAAACAGCCAACATTACATGGTATTGATTTTCTGAGTTCTTCTTGAAGTCGCTCACGAGCTTTTTGCTCATCTGTTACAAAATGCTCGCACCCGAACACCGCCTGAAAAAGGGCCTTCAATATATCTTGGGGAGCGGATTTTGGGTAAATTTCCAGTTGTTTTTTTAAGATGGGTAAAATATTTTCCATTTTTGCTCCTAAAACAAAAGGCATACAAATCCCTTGGGGACTTGTATGCCTTCATAGCATAATTTATCAATAATATATAAAAACGCTTCTGCGTTGTGCGTGGCTTCCTGCCACACACTTTATTATATAATCGAAACATAGAATTGTCAAGAAACGAATTTTGCGATTTCGTTTACAGCGCTTTGAACCAGTGCACTCATTGATTTTTCCGGCATTCCGGCTATAATGTTATCACAGTTGTTAACGGGTATCAGAATGCGTTTTGCATTGCTTTGTGCAATGGTGGCGGCCATTGCAGGGGTGATTTCTCCAAGCATAGCATCAGCCACAACAATCCCGATCGGTCCCACAATAAAATCGGCTTTTTTACTGTTAACGATAACTGCATTTTCTCCTGTAGCACCGTTGTCTGCACCCGCTTTCAGCATTGCCGCAGTTGCAGCCGTATTTGTTCCCACCGCTGTGATAACTAAAGAGGGCAACTGCTGCTTGATGCAAGCTACAAGCTGCTTTCCGATGCCTCCGCCTTGACCGTCTACTATCAGTATTTTCAATGTTTCTCTCCTCGCTTGTTTTCTATAAATTATGATACAATATTTCACTTTTGCTGTCAAGGTTTGCCTGTGTAGCGCCATTGAAACGGTTTTCTCGTAAAAGAAAAACTCCTTGAAGGTGAAGTTCTTTAAGGAGTCCCTTGAAGACTAACCCTTATTTTAATACAAATGTACCCCCCTTTTGAGGTTAGGGGGTGCAAATTGAATTTAGGGGGCATTTAGATCCATCTATCTTTCGGATGAGCTTTATACCAATCCTGCAACCATATTTTTTCACCAAAGCCATTCGCAGTTTTATCCATTTTTGCTTTATAACGAATTTCTCGCAAAGCGGCTTTTCTGTAAGACTTATCGCAATTCATAACCTCAAGAACATGGTGCGCAACCCAAAGACGAATACCAGAGTTCTCGTGGGAAAGCAATTCACAAAAATCATTTTTTAGTATTGGATGGTCGGTCTCAATTGCAATGGCGATTTTACGCATCCGTGTTACCTTGCGATTGTACTCTTTGACAGCTTTCTTATCATATTCATTAAATAAAACAACATCATTTGCTAACTCAAGATATTCTTGCACCAAATTCATCCAATCACCGCCTTTTTCTCATTATACAATAAACCCTACCATCTCTCAACGATTTGGCATATGATTTAACGATTCCCCCTCTAAATCAACGATTATGGGTGAAATTTAACGATTACTTGTGTTGAAATAGGCTTAACAGTTAAGAAGGAGATTCCTTTTCAAAAAAAGTTCCCCAAGCCCTGATTTTGAGCATAAAATAACCGTCATTCTGTTGTATCAGAATGACGGTTATTCTTTGAAGACTAACCCTAATTTTAATACAAATGCATCCCCTTTTGAGATTAGGGGGTGCAAAGTCATTTTAGGGGGGCATTTTTAAGTCAGGGGGTGCAAAATGTAAATTAGCACATACCCAATTTCTTCATTGCCTTCAAGAATATATCGGCTTCTCCATTAATATTTGCATTCTGGGTTGCTTCAATATCAAACCATGCGTATTCAAGACCGTGAATAATAATGGGAAGTTTTTGACCGAATTTTTTCTCAATAAAAGCTTCTTGCTGCAGACGTTTAGCAACATCAGAAACAAGACCTAATAATTCGTAATGACCTACGGGGCCTTTTCCAATGTAGTTATAGTTTTCATCGTAGCAGTCTTCGTCTTCTTCGCCGATGTTTGTAATGCCATTTTCCCTGTACCAATCAAACAACAGATCGGTCATTTCGTTTGGTGTATCCGGATCAATAACAGGCGATTCATCCTGCCGCCAAAAAGCGTAGTTCCATCGCTCCTCATCGTATTGTCCTGCACCTTCGCAATCTTCTTCAGTATTATAACTAATAGCAAAGGACGATACATTACTAAATCCATTATACTCATAAGCTTCGTTTGAATACACGAAGAACGAAATGGCATAAATGCCTTCCTCTTGCCAACTATCAATTATTGATTTCGCCGCATTATATAGTTTTTCGGAAATGTTTACCATAGGAATACCTCCTTTTGACTCGATTTTATCATAGAATCGCATAAATATCAACATTTCAACGATTGCTGTCTGTGATTTAACGATTACCTCTGTAAATCAACGATTACGGTTATGATTTAATGATTACTTGTCTTTTAACGATTTGAAATGGATATAAATGAGAATGGCAAGGAACTTTACCATCAAAAAGTTCTTAAAATACCGATTTTGGGTATAAAATAACCGCCATTCCGTTGTATCAGAATGACGGTTATTCTTTGGCGGAGACGGCGAGATTCGAACTCGCGGGGGATTGCTCCCTAACTGATTTCGAGCAAAAGGCTGTATCTACCGCACCGCCCCTCTCCGTTCCTAAAAACTACAATATTTCCATCTGTTCTGCGAGAAATAAAAAAACTAATGATTTTTTGCGAGAAATTTGCGAGATAGATGCGAGAAAACAATAAAAACTCCTTTGGCTATTCTCGGGCGAATAAACATAAGGAGAATTAAAATGAACCAAGAAAAACAAAGAGAAGCCTATCAAAAGATGCTCAAGAAATGCCCCGATATCTTAACGCCGATGAAAGCAAACCGATGGTCACCCGTCGGCAAGAACACCATCTACGCCGCACTCAAAAACGGCGAGATCGAATCCTACACATACAAAGGCGGTTATATCTTTACCAAGGACGCCTTCATTGATTACCTCGTCAAGACCGCAAACGATAAAGGAAAGCGATATAGTATCCGAGGTGATAAGAAATGTTGAGCAGTCTGCCACAAATGCTGTCGGGAGAACAAGTACGGTGTGCCCTTCATATTAGTAAACGAAAGTGTGCTTGGATGCTGAACAATGGCTTTATCAAATGCCAAAACACCAGCAAGAGAACAGGAAAATATACGGTGCTGAAGGAAGATCTGCTTACCTACATAGAGGACTCGCAAAAGCACCCCGAAAAATACGTTACACCCCACGCCGAGTTCTCAACGGCAAAGTATAGTTGCAATCGAAAAACCCAACCACGAAAAACAGGATTTCCTTCCTCTCTGCCGTCAACCTTTCGCCCGTGGCTCGAACAAGAATTCGAATCCGTCCCCGATGCACTCACCGTACCGCAAGTCATCGCCATCACAGGCTATACCGATAATACCGTCAACCGCTGGCTCCACCAAGGCCACCTGAAGTCCGTCCAAACCCAAACCACAAAAATAGTCTCAAAACTCTGGCTCATCGGCTTCTACTGCTCCTACGCCTACACCATCTCCCAAATGTCCGATAAGCATATCAACCTAATGCAAAAGTTCTTCAAAGAAAACGGCGGCAAGTAACCCTTGCCGCCCTTCTGCTTTAGTGACAGTTATGTTAAAGACTTTAATGCCTTCTTAAATTGAATTGTGAAAAGGATAGCGGTAAAGGTTACGGCTATCACGTCGGCAACAGGCTCTGCCGTATAAACGCCCATCGTCTTATCCGCAATCAGTTGCGGCATCAGGTAGATAAGCGGCAAGAGTAAAACAAACTTGCGAACGATGGCGACAATAATAGAACACGGTGCGTTGCCGATAGATACAAAAGTCATCTGACAAGCGATCTGAATACCAAAAATGCACATCACACCGCAATAAATACGAAGTGCTTTCGCTGTGAAATCAATGAGTGCTATGTCGGGTGTGAATATCCCTGCAAACATTTGCGGCAACAGCATAATTGCTCCCCAAATGATAAAAGAGTAAGTAAGACAGGATATGAGCAACAGTTTATAGGTTTTCTTAACACGCTCGGTGTTTTTTGCACCGAAATTATAGCTTAAAATCGGCTGTGCGCCCTGTGCGATACCTTGCATTGGTAACATTGCAAACTGCATCACGCTTGTAAGGATGGTCATGGCGCCAACGGCAATATCACCGCCGTATTTTAAGAGCGAAGAATTGAAGCAGACCGAAATTACGCTTTCACTGCTTTGCATAATAAAGGTTGACGTTCCAAGTGCAATACAAGGGAAAACAAGTTTTCCGTCTATGCGGAAATTCTGTCTTTTGAGTTTCAGATAGGTTCTTTTGCCGCAAAGGAATGTAAGCACCCAAATGCAAGAAATGGCTTGGGAAAGGATAGTGGCAAGCGCCGCACCCTTTACACCCATATTAAAACCGAAAATAAATATCGGATCGAGGATAATGTTGCTGACAGCGCCTATAAGCACTGTAATCATACTGATTTTGGTGTAGCCCTGCGCCGTGATAAACGCACCCATACCGAGCGTTAACTGAACAAATACCGTACCGATCGCATAGATGTTCATATAATCGTTGGCATGACCGATGGTGTTTTCACTTGCGCCGAACATCAAAAGCAGATCTTTATTCCAAATCAGTAAAACGGCTGTCAGAACGGCAGAGATAATAAGCTGCAGAGAAAAACAACCGCCCATTATTTTCTCGGCAGAATCATTGTCGCCCTTACCCATCGAGATAGATGCCTTCGGCGCGCCGCCCGAAGCAATCAGCGCCGCGAATGCCGAAATGATCATAATGATCGGCATACATACGCCGACACCCGTAAGCGCAAGGCTTCCGTCGCCTGGCATGTGACCAATGTAAATGCGGTCAACGATGTTGTATAGCATATTGATAAGCTGGGCTACCACCGTTGGAACTGCTAATTTGAATAGCAGTTTTCCGATTGGTGCTGTGCCGAGCATTTCTTTGTTATCGCTCATAATTTCGCTCCGTAAAATCAAAATTTGCAACGTATATTATATAACATTTCACCGCAAAATTCAAGCCGTCGGAAAACCACGATATGCACATTAGTGGCTCGTTATCTTCCCCCAAAGTGCAATAAACGAAACGAAAATTGCACTTTAGATTGCACTTTGGTGACACTTTGGATGTTACTTTGGAATGACTTTTGATAAAAATAGTGTATATATTTTTATCACAATGCATTTATACTGGAACAGCATATGATTCAAAACCTTGGCTAAAATGTGAAAGTTTCATATTTTAGCCGAGGTTTTTACGCTTAATAATCTTGTAAAACCATGGATTGCTATGGTTTCACAAGATTATTTTTCTTGGTTTCACAAGATTATTTTTCTTGCTATTGCGAGAATTAGCGAAATATGTTAGAATATAATATGAGATTTTGTGCTTTGGAGGTACATAAAAATGAGAAATACGATTAAACAGATTGTTTTTGATGAATTTTCTAAACTTACCGATCTGATTGAAAAGGATTTTGCAGCCAACTACAAAAGAAAAGTAAATAATTTTCTTCTCAGTCAGATGGATGAAAATATAACAGCAAGTATGGTTTTTGTTAGCAGCTTTGAGTCCAAGAGCGGTTTTGCAATTGAAACTTGCGCCAAGCGCATTGCAAGGCTGAAATTCGGTGAGGAAAATGTTCCCACTATCGTTAACCCCCGAAACCTTCCGCATGACTATGATGAAACAAGAATATCAGGACAGATTGTTGTTACCGATGTTGATACACATAACGGTAATCTTCGCGGAGAAATTTCTGCTTTTAGAGCTAATAACGAGGCAAAAGGCGCTGGCAAAAAGCGTGTTGAAAGCGGTGTCACTCAAAGCAGTATCAAAGAACATCTTCTTCCTCTTTCTGAAAAGTATCGTACCACCGAAATTTATTCCAAGCCAGTAGATTTGGCTTTCTTTGATGGTGCAGAATGGAATGTTATGGAACTTAAGGCCGGTGGAGATCTCGATAGTTCTAACGCTCCCTCAAATGTTGAAAAGCTTCTTACCATTTATGTGGATATGGGTATTGAGAACTGCAAGGCCTATTTTGCTACTCTCTACAACAAAGACGGAGAAGGTAACACTTGGAAAGGTGCTGTTAAAAAGCATTTGGCGTATCCCGAAATGTTCTTAATTGGCAAAAACCTTTGGACAAAAATTCTCCCTGATGGTATTTCTTTTGAAGAATTTGAGGAGATTTACAAAGAAGCTTTGGAAGAAATCGGATTAAATAATCGCATAGTCGAAATGATTGATAAGTGTATTAATGGCTGATCATGTATAAAGTAGAGAAAATTAAATCGAAAAAATACACCGTTGTAAACGGTGATTGTATGGATTATTTAAGTCAAATACCTGACCATAGTGTTGACTTGATCCTCACAGACCCTCCATACAATATAGCACAGTATTCCACAGGCAACATTGACCTGCCAGGGAGAAGTGCGTTAAATAACGATCTTGCGGAATGGGACTTGAATCCGATTGATCCTTCTGCGTTGGTTGCAGACTTCAAACGCATCATAAAGCCTGATGGGAATATTTTTGTTTTTACAAGCTACAATCTTATCGGAAAATGGCACGAAGCATTTGATAGTGAATTTGATACCTTTCAATTTTTTGTTTGGCATAAAACTAATCCTGCACCAAAAATCTTCAAAAACGGATTTCTTAATAGTTGCGAAATGATTGCTTGCATGTGGAACAAGGGGCATAAATGGAATTTCAGCAATCAAAATGAAATGCATAATTTTTTTGAAAGTCCGATATGTATGCGTCCGGAAAGATTGTCTGATCCGAAGCACCCGGCACAAAAACCAGTAAAATTATTAGAGCATATTATTAAAATAGCTTCTAATGAAAAAGATGTGATATTAGACCCTTTTATGGGTGTAGGGTCAACTGGTGTGGCAGCACTGAAAAACAATCGAAAATTTATTGGCATAGAAATTGAAAAAGATTATTTCTATGCTGCAGAAAAAAGAATATCAGATTGCGAGAGAGGAAAATAAAAACCTTAACAAAAAAATCGTTAAAAATATTCATCGAATCAGAGCTATTTGCCTTGGTGACTAATGTCAAAGCTAATTACGATGAAAATATGGCAGCTCGAGAAAACAATCCTTTTCTTCCAATAAAAGAAAAAAATATAAAAAAGAACATGGCAATAGGACGAAGCGTAGATTCGCAATTAGGTAATCGCATGCAGCGGATTATTTTTTATATGGCTCGTATGAAATATGGAGATGTTGCAGTGCCAAACATTGTAACTATAAATAAAACTGACGGTGACAGTGTTGAGATTTGCACATACAGTGTTCCTATTTACACAGAGGAAAATGATAGAAAAAAGGATTTCAATCCGTTTAGTCAGGTTATTTATATTGGTCAATCATTTTCTATAAATCAAGTAAAAGAGAAACTGAAACTGAAGAAAAAATCAGAAGCACTTATAGAAAAACGATATACTTTACCAGATGTATCTGAGAATGCAATGAAGTACATTGAAAAACCAAAAAGAAAAACTGTACCTGTCGATTTACTTTACTTTGGTATACAGTCAGAAAATTTAGTTAAAGCGGAAACTTTCGAAATCAAATTAGGCGGAAAATTAGACACTAAAAATTCTGGTGGCAACGCTGATGAAGTTGAAGAACTTACAAATATTTTTTCTTGTCTGAAAGAAAATGAAGCGTTTTTCGGAACATGTTATGGAGAATGCTCTCAACCAGTTGCTAAAAAAATAGAAAAATTAAACCGCGCTTCTGTTTTAAATAATAAAGACCTGTGGGAGAAAGTTATACCTACAAATATAGCGGGTTTCACTTACGACCAATTTATCGATATGTATCAAAAAGCTTTTAAAAAGTCAAAATTAGAGACAACAATAAAATGTCTTTAATTCTATTGGAGATAAAAAACCTCTCGGCTTTAAACCGAGAGGTTGGTAATAATCAAGTGTTCAACGTCCCTATCGTTGCGGCTTCTGACATTATAAGTATACTGTTTATCAAAACTTAGAATGTTGAAATCTTTTTCGTATAAGCCGTTGATAAAGTCGGTGTTTTTGATAACAAGGATAAACTTGGCAAGCGTCTTCTTTAAAGCGTGCGCTAAACGTTCCTGGTCAAACTTTGTAAAGTCTTTACCCTCATAGTCAGAAAAGTCTGTATCATATGGAGGATCTAAGAACATAAAGTCATTGCTCGTAAGATTGATGTTTTCGAAGAAGTCTTCGAAATCAGAGCAGTGAATGTCTGTGTTTGCAAACAACTGATCGATTTCTCTATTAAACATATTATCAATTTTTGCTTTCATGTCTTTTCTGTTGTATGACATGCCACCATAGGGTATGTTGAATTCGCCTTTGGAATTATAGCGGAACATAGAGCCGTAACAATATTCTCTGATGAAATAGAAGTTTGCAGCTTGATATTGAATAGATTGATCCGTAATTTTACCAAGGCTAATATCATTGAAGATTTTACGAAAATACATGTAATATCCACTTGTAAAGCCGGTAATCAAGTTCTCACATAAATCTTCTGTTGTGAACGGTTTTTTATTGTAGTTGGCAACCGTTCTAACGAACTTGTCTTCAACCATTTGATGAAGGAAAGAGTCAAAGTCGTCTTTATCTAAAAGAAGTTTTTCGCTGAAACCAGAGTTTATTTTGTCCGACATACTTGATATCAGTGTTTCTAATGTAGAACTCAACTCTTCTTTTTGGATTGCACCTTCTTTTAATTTGAAAAAGATATGTAATAGTTCGTTGGTTTCTTTGTTACATACAGATACGATATTATTAAAACTGTTATTGTAGCACATCAAAAGATCATAAAGCTGTTTATCTTGATTTTTGATTAGTTTATAATATTGAATTAAAGATTCGGAGATATCGTTGATTGCAGCAGACTTAGGCGCAAGATGAAAGAACAGCGCGCCACCGCCAAAAAACGGTTCTACATAGCGCTTATAATCAGGAATAAGATGTTCAATTTTATCAATTTCTCTTGATTTGCCGCCTGGCCATTTAATGATTGGATTCACGATATCACCTCGATTCTTTTACAGTATAACACAAAACAAAAAAATATGAAAGCCTTTTTGAATAATTTCATAAATTTCCTCCTCGTTGATAGGTTTGGTGTATATTAACTTGGAGAATGGAGATTGTCAAGTAGTTTTATTTGAATAGAATTCAAGGAAAATATTTTAGTGGGTGAATAGTTTTGAGAAACAATTCGTTAAAAGAGTATAAAGTTTTTAAAACACCTGAACAAGTTGTTGAGTGGAGTAATAATCATTACACTAATGATGAATTAAAGTCTCTTGATATAAAAAAACAACATAGAAACACCATTGGCTGATTATAAAGGCAATGGATATCATGGTATAAACAAATACATTCGATTGGGATGTATAGAAAATCAAGATGTTTTTGATATTAATGGTTTACAAGCATTTCTGACTTCTAAAACACTCAAAGACTCCATTAAAGTGTTTCGATTTGTAGATTTTAGAGAATTGGTAGTTCTATTATGGAATACCCGAAAAAATAAAGTGTATACATACCCCGGATTTTTGAGCACAACTCTCTTAAAAGAATACTACAGTATGTCGTATATTAGGCAAAAGCGTGTAGCAATTTCCATTAGAATTCCTAAAGGAACCCATGGTACATATGTTGCTGAAGTCAATCCCAAAATGCCTGAATATGAGATACTTCTGCCATATCACACGAAGTTAAAAAGAATAGGTTTTATGACCTTTGAAGTTGAAGGAGCGTAAGTTTATGGGGAATAAGGGTGTAATTTATATATTAACAAATCCCTCATTTAAGGAATATGTAAAAATCGGTTATGCAGATAACGTGGATTCACGATTGAAACAACTGAATAATAGCGAGTGCATTCCGTTTGCCTTCCGCATTTATGCTACATACGAAGTTGAGGAAAGACTGACGGATCTAAAGCTCCATGCGCTGATTGACCAACTTAATCCAAATCTGCGTTCGATTGATAATGTGGACGGTAAAAAGCGTATTCGTGAGTTCTATGCTATGTCACCCGAGCAGGCGTATTCTATCCTTGAAACCATTGCAGTTTTAGGCGGCCGAAAGGATAGACTTCATCTGTATGAGCCGACAGCGGTAGAACGTCAGAGCGAAGAACTGGCGCAGGATATTGAAGAACAGCACATCGAGCGCATGGCTCCGTTTACCTTCTCTAAGTGTAATATCCCTGTGGGCGCTACCATTACGTTTGTTAGTCAGGGCAATGCAAACTCTGGTGCAAAGTGTAGCGTTGTTGACGACAAAACTGTGGAATATCAGGGCAAAAAATTGTCTCTTTCTGCCCTTGCTACTGAACTACTCGGTAGTAAATGGGGCGTTGCCGGACCGCGCTATTTCAAGTATAACGGCGAGTGGTTAAACGATATTCGCGCAAAAGCTGAAGGACGTCAGGTTTCCTCTCGGCTTGATGATGTGTGGGTTATTCCGTGCAATCCCAAGTATTACGATATTGTTGCTGCTTTTGATAATTTGGATGTAATCGAATGGAGTCAGTCTACCAATACATCGGTTGGCGATACCGTTTATATCTATGTCGGCGAGAAATATAAAGCCATTATGTATAAATGCGAAGTAATTGCTGCCGATCTGTACGGAAACCGCTCGGATGAGGACTATCCCTATTATAAAGAGTTGACCAAAGATCCCGACATCCGTTATATGAAATTAAAACTCATAGAAAAATATGCCCCAGACAAGTATCCGTTGAAAGAACTTAAAGAAAACGGACTCACAAATGTTCAGGGACGTAGCAAGGCAACTGTGCAGCTTATGAAGTATTTGAAGGATAATTAACAAGCAAAGGAGGAGAGTGCTTTGGTACCGTCACAAAAAATCAAAGTTTTTATCAGTTCAAAGTGCGATAGGGCTGAGGAACCTCCAAAGTATGATCCTATTCGTGCTGAACTTAAAGAGTCTATCGAAAAAACTGGTTTAGCAGAAGTATATACATTTGAGGGTGAAGAAGCATCGACACTTAGCGCGGGAGTACATTATACTTTTGCGCTTGAAGATTCTGATGTTTGTATTTTTCTTGTTGATAATGCTGACGGGATACCGGATGGCGTAAAAGCAGAAATAGATGTGGTACAGCGAAATAATATCAAGGCATTATACTATTTTTGTGATGAAAACCAAAAAGAAAAAACACCATTAGAAAAAAGCTTAATGGGTGCAAATTTTGCAAAAAGTAAAACTGTGCACACCTTTAACGAACTTAGTAAAAATGGTGCAGCAGCATTGTTGAGCGATATAGTTCGCATTTATCATTATTATTGTCAAGGGAAAATCTCATTGTCTGAAACAGAATTTGAGTCTACAAAAGATATTGACATAACTTCTGTAGGTACTCATCAAAACATGAGTTTCCCAAAATCTGTACTAAAGAATATTGATAAAACCGCAGATTATATATTGCGCTCTATTACAGGAATATCATTTTCTCGCTTTCCGGACGATCCTATACAGACCAGTGAGCTGGATGATTGGGGAGTTCAGTTCCTCCCAATCATGTTTGAAGGGAAAACTATTAAAGAGTTTAACGTTTCAATGTTTTTAGAGTGCTTGAAATCTATGCAAGACAAAGAGGTTTTTAATGTTGTTAGTTTAAGATGGCAAGCAATTCAATCATATTTTAATGGAAAGATAGATGATAGCGTAAAGCACCTCAGTGATGCGCTTAAGATTGCAAAAGACACAAAACAACCCTCGTGGATTATAAAGGATATTTTGATTGATCTGCGAAATCAACATTGGGAACTGTGTGAACAAAATAACACTTACTCTGAATCTGAGGCACAAAAAGAATTGGACGAAAGTCAAGATGAATTGTATTATCCTGTGATTGATAGGTGTAATGAATCGTTACAAGAAAAATATATACAAGGATTATATAAACACAAAACCGAGTCGCCGTATACTGTTTCTTTAGGCGGAAATTTGAATGAATTTGGTAAACTGCTGGCAAGTACATTCATAGTTGCTATGTATAACGGTTCATTAACACATATCCTTATGCTTTTTGATAAAGCAAAAGAATTCCTCTTTTATTTATCAAGCAGATATGATGATTGGTCTTTTCGCAGAGATTTGCTTAAATATGCAATAAGAGGCGGAAAAGAAAAAGAAGTGATAGGTATTCAAAACACTTTCCCGGAAATACTGAGCAAGCTTTCTGATGCTGATGCGGAAAAAATAATGGATTTTTGTTCTTTGCATCCAATAACTCATAAGAGAATAAGGCAGCAATTGCTTGGCTTTGCAACGGTTGGATATTATTTAAATGATGAAAAATTCCGTTTTTATGAATCTTCAATGCTAAAAATTATTTATGCTTGGATTGATGATGAGGACAAAAATATTTCCATTGGAGAAAGTGTTTTCAAAAACCTTTCAAATGTGTCTCATCGATTGTCACAAGATGTTTTAGCAGAAGTATGTTGCAAATTTGTTGAGAAGCACCTTAGCCGATGGTATATGGACATGTTTAAACTTATATCAAAAAGAATTGATATAACTAAAATGCGGGAGGAAAATGCAAAAAAATTAATTGCGAGTATCATTGATATTTTGCAAAATGATTGTGAATTAGTAAAACGAAGCCCTTTTTTTCTGTGTGTAATTAGAAATCAAAATCGTGAATTAACTAATGAACTCGATAAAACCGTAGAGACATATTTGCCGGAATTTTATAATAATAATTATCGACTCGAAACTACAGAGAATAAAGTTTCAGATTACCCGGTATTCTTAAATAAGTATCTTGAAATAGTCAAGAATAATAACGAAACACAAGGAAAGAACGGCAGGTATTTTGGTCACGGAACAAGGGAAATTGCCACAATTAAATCGATATTATTAGATAGCGATCAACAATATGAAGACTCCTTAGTTAATTCTATAATTTTAGCAGTTTCTCAAACTTTGCTGGAGTCAAGAGAATCACTATCTACTAAAATGGATGCGGTTGCTCTGTTGTGCTGCATAATTGAAAAATATCCTAAATCGTATGAACGTAATAAAGATATCTATAGAAATATATTAGAAAATGAATCACAAATAATAGCTGGTGACAGTTTTCCGTTCTCATCTAATGTTGATAATATTGCATTGACTATTAGCCTTAAAATATTATTTTCTGCTATGGGTATTGATGTGCATGCGGATTTACTCGAATTATTTCCTTATCTTAAAGATAATATCGCAACAACAATTTCTGTTACGAGTTTTATTGCTAATTACTTAGAGCTGTCTTCTAATGTGGCTTTTCAGAAGCCGATAGAAACGACCATACTCCATTATGCTTTTGCGTGGATACATACAGATTATGTTGATATACGTTGGAATTCCACAAGAATTTTATTAGCTCTATTACGAAATACGGATAATCGAGAAATTATTAATCGCCATATTGTTTCGTTAATCGAGCGTGATAATGTGTATATTAAAAATTTGATTTTACAACATATTCTACATGTTCCCGGTATTACCAAAGAATCGTATGAATACATTATTGAAACCTGTAAACACGATGCTAATTATGTAACACGAATGGTTTGTAGCGATATTGAAAGAAAACAGACCCTTGTGGAATAAATATGTTTTCTCTGGACTTCACAAAATCCCTGTGGTATGTTGTTGTACTGCAAAGGGGGCTGTTATATGCGAAAGATTATCAAAAATGCAATTCAATGCAAATTATGCGGAGATATTATTGAATCTACTGATCGCCATGATTATGTAGAATGTAAATGTGGCGCTTGCGCTGTAGATGGTGGTCACGATTATTTGCGCAGAAGTTTTAAAAGTAAAGATTGCTATATTGATTTATCAATTACAGAAGAACAAGAATAAAGGTCAAGGGCGTCGCAGAAATGCGGCGCTTTTGCTTTTTTATTTAAAAAACGCTGGACTTATGGAAAGTGTTGTGATATGTATTTGTGTTGCAAAAGGAGGTGCAACGCACATGACAACACTCGAAGATTTATATTACGGCAACATCAGTCCGCACGAAAGGTACATCAAGCGAGGGACAAGGGTGGATAAACTCGTCAAACTGATATGCAAAAACGAGGAAGAATTAAACTCCACTCTCACAGAGAAACAAAAAGAAACCTTTGAAAAGTTCAAGGACTGCACAAGCGAACTATCCTGCATTACCGAGCGTGAGGCGTTCAGTTCGGGATTTATCCTTGCCACTCGCATAATGGTGGAAGTGATGCAAGGGCTGGAGGAGGTCGAGGATATATGAGAAAACTCATTATCCTTCTTCTCTGCTGTGGGGTGCTCGTGAGTATGGTAGGATGCGGTGACAACACCGCACCACCGCCGACGGAAAGTCCACCGACAATGGTGTCTGAAACAGTAATAACGGAAACCCCTACAGAAACAACACCGCCTGTGACGGCGGTAGAACCGACAGAGAAAGAAAAAGAGTCTGTCCCCACCGAGAGCGCGGATCAGACGACCGAGCCGACCACAACCGCCACAGAGCCTACAACAACGGCGAAGACCAAGGAGAAACCAAAAGCCACCGAAACATCAAAACCGACCGAGCCATCGGCGGCGGAAAAACCAAAGAAAAACGGATGCATCACCATAGTGGAAACGGACGATCCGCCTACGGAAGAAATTATAATCCCGCCGAAACCGAGTGCAGATTTAGTGGCACAGAAGGTCGCAGAATACATAAATCAGTTCCGCACCGAGCAAGGTGATGTCACAGCAACGGTCATCCCCGGACTGACTGAATACTGCAAATACCGATGTACACAGCTTAAAACAAAATTTGCCCACGATACCACCGATCAACGAGCAGCCGCCGAAGCCTTACAATACGGCGAATATGTGGACTGGTCGCTGTATGGGATTGAAGGCGAGGAAAATTATTATACCGCTAATGTGCGCGAAGCCATCGGCAAAGGCAATTGGGGCGGCACGGCTGACGAGATAGCCTACTCCATAGCCAACGGATTCAGGAACAGCAAGGGACACTGGTCGTATGTCGGTAGTTCCAAGTACACCTATATGGCGGTCGGAGTAATGTATGACGGATATTACTGGTATGTCTGCGTATGTATGGACTCTGAAAATACAGACTTAAAATAAGCATAAAAATACCCACAGGATGCGGCGGTTCTATACGGAACCTTGCCACAATATCCGGTGGGTATTTTGATATTTTGCCTTTGTAGCCGTTTGTTTTATCTGAAACGGCCTATGGGTCAATAAAACTATTTCTGTTCGATTGTACGGCAAATTATATTGTTTCGGTGGTTCGAATCCATACGCCCCCACCAAGTGTTGTGGTCTATTTAGATGCCACACAGAAAAGCCTTGAGAAATCAAGGCTTTTCGCATTTTTTACCCCTATTTTTTAAGTTGCAATTTCATAGATGCCAACGACCTACAAGGTGGAT
>SVJD01000036.1 GCA_015069165.1 Oscillospiraceae bacterium | reverse complement strand
AATGACGGTTACGACACCGCAAGAATTACGTATGCAGGTCTTTTTGCAATGCAGCACAGAGGACAGCAAAGCGCGGGAATTGCGGTAAATAATGACAGAAAAGTTACTTTGTACAAGGATAATGGTCTTGTACACGAGGTCTTTTCCGATGATGTAATAAATTCCTTAAAAGGAAGAATGGCAATCGGACACGTGCGCTACAGTGCGGACGGAGAGCAAGATGTACTTAATGCTCAGCCTCTTGTCAGCAGATACATCAAAGGACCTTTGGCTGTAGCAACAAACGGTACACTCACAAATTACCGTGAGCTTAAAAGCCGTTTGGAGCAAGAAGGTGCGATTTTCCAAACTACGAATGAAACCGAAATCATAATGCATTTGCTTGCAAGAGCACGTATGAAAACGGGAAGAGTAGAAACTGGTTTGGCAGAAATCATGAAAAATGAATTGCGCGGTGCTTATGCGCTCGTTATGATGAGTCCTCAAAAGCTTATCGCTTGTCGCGACCCTAAAGGTATGAAACCTCTTTGCATGGGTAAAATTGACAATTCTTATGTATTTGCATCCGAAACTTGTGCTCTCGATACTGTAAGAGCTGAGTTTGTAAGGGAGCTTGATCCTGGCGAAATTGTAATCGTTGACGTAAATGGCGTAAGAACTATTCGCGACAACTGCACAGATCGCAAATGCTCCGGAATGTGTGTGTTTGAATATTTGTACTTTGCACGTTCTGACTCCATTATTGAAGGCATGAGCGTTCACAAAGCAAGAAAGCTTACAGGAAAAATACTTTCCGAAACATATCCTGTTGATGCTGATATTGTTGCTGCTGTACCTGATTCAGGTGTTGATGCGGCAATCGGATACGCAGAGGCATCGGGAATTCCGTATGCAAAAGCACTTATGATTAACAGATATGTGGGCAGAACATTTATTCAGCCTACACAAGAACAGCGCACTACTGCGGTAAGATTAAAGATAAATGTCATCAGAGATACTGTCAAAGATAAAAAAATCGTTCTCGTTGACGACTCTATCGTGCGTGGTACAACGTGCGCAAAGCTTGTTGCAATGCTTAAAGAAGCAGGAGCGAAAGAAGTTCACATGAGAATCAGTGCGCCGCCGTTTATATGGCCCTGTTATTTCGGAACGGATATTCCATCAAAAGAGCATTTGCTTGCTTGCAATTACAGCGTTGACGAAATTTGCAAAATGATAGGTGCCGATTCACTTGGTTTTATGCCGATTGAAAGACTCCACGAAGTTGTTCCTGATATAAAATGCGGATACTGCGATGGTTGCTTTACGGGAAAATATCCTTATGAGCACGAGTAAAACTTTAATGTAATAAAATAATTGAAAATCACAAATAATATCCTCATCTTAACAGATGGGGATATTTATGTTTTTAGAATATGTTTTTAGTAAATTAAAATACAACAAAAATACAAAATGGGGAAAACCGGAACAAGAAACGCAAACTGCATCGGTGCCGGTTCATATTGACGATGCAGAAAAGCTTTTAAAAGAGCGTTTTTTGCATAGTGGTGATTTTGTGGTAAGGCACTTGAATCTTTCCGGTAAAACAGGAAAAAAGGAGCAGGCGATTATTGCTTATATGGATGGAATGGTTCGTCAGGATTTGCTCGCGGAAAGCATCATTAAACCGTTGATTCACAGCTCTTATGATTTGTTTTTGTCTCCCAAAAGTATTGGAAACAGAAATTCAAAAAAGGATAAAATTGACAAAATAAACGAATGTATTTTGGCAACGGGAGAAGTAAAGAAAGAAGAAGATTTTGAAAAAGCTGTTGATGCGATTTTAAACGGAGACTGTGTATTGTTTCTTGAAGATTCCGACAAATGCAGCATAATCGCCTGTAAAGGTTATGAAAAAAGAGCAGTGGAGCAACCTTCTTTTGATGTGTCGATGAGAGGCCCGAGAGAGAGTTTTAACGAAAACTTGCGTACAAATACTACGCTTTTAAGGCGGAGAGTCAAAAACAGCAATCTCGTTTTTGACAATATGGTAATAGGCAGAAAAACAAGCACAAATATATGCATAACGTATATAAACGGTCTTGCAGAACCAAAACTTATAAAAGAAGTAAAGAAACGCTTAAAAAAAATAAATGTAGATATGATTTTGGAGTCCGGCTATATTCAAGAATATATAGAAGACAGCCCGTTTTCGATTTTTTCCACAATCGGGACAACAGAGCGACCGGATGTGCTTGCTGCCAAATTGATGGAAGGACGTGTCGGAATAATTGTTGACGGTTCTCCGTTTGTGCTTACCGTACCGTTCCTTTTTATGGAAGCTTTTCAAAATCCGGAGGATTATTATATCGGAATAATGTATTCGGGAGTTGTGAGATTTTTTAGGTATTTTGCATTCTTTTTAAGTATTTTACTTCCCGGAATATATGTTGCACTTACAAGTTTTCATCAAGAATTGATACCAACTTCACTGCTTTTTACAATAGCAGCCTCGGCAGAAGGAGTCCCCTTTGGTTCCTTTGCAGAACTTTCACTTTTTTTGCTTGTGTTTGATCTTTTAAAGGAAGCCGGTATTCATATGCCCAAAAACATCGGACAAACCATCAGTATCGTTGGTGGTCTTGTTTTGGGTGAAGCGGCGATTCAAGCAGGCCTCATAGGCGCCCCTGTAGTAATAATTATTGCTTTTACAGCAGTTTCCGGTTTCGTTGTACCATCTATCGGCAATGAAATAACGCTACTTCGTTGGATTTTCTTATTCTTGGGAGGTTCTTTTGGCGGATTCGGAATAGCGGTGGGCTTAATCGGGCTTACTGTTCATATTACCGGTTTGGAATCTTTTGGGTACAGCTTTGCTTCGCCTTTTATGCCTTGCAGACCGCAAGACTTGAAAGATACTTTTGTAAGAGCACCTTTGTGGATGATGCGTCGCCGCCCTTACGCAATGGCAACTCAAGACAAAGTGCGAGAAAACACACCTATTCCGCCTGACGGAGAAGAAAAGAAAAACGAGGAGCAGTATTATGAGTAAAAAAATAATATCTTTACTTGCGGCATTTGTAATTATGGCGGTAACTTTGAGCGGTTGTGCGGGAAAAGACACAAAAAGGGGACTGAGTTCTCTGGCAATAGTAATAGGTCTTGCAATAGACAAAAGTGAAGGCGAGAATCAAGGATTCGAAACTTTTGGAGAAGAGAAAAATAAAATACTGATGACAACACAAGTCGTTCGTAATGACTCCGTAGGTCAGCAAGAAAGCTCTCAACAAGGTTCAGGATCTTCTGAAAAGGGCGATGTTGGTAAGCCTTATTGGAATGTAGAGGTAGTTGGAGGAAACTTATTGGAAACAATAAGGGCGGCAACACATATTACAAACAGAAGCTTATATCTGGCTCAAAATCAAGTTGTTATTATAAGCAGTGATATTGCCAAAGAAGGTGTTGCAAAATATCTTGACTTCTTTTTCAGAGACCATGAAACGAGATATGATGTAAGTCTTATTATTTCAGATGGAAAAGCAGGGAAAGTTTTGGCAACAGAATCGCACTTGGATACCTTACCGGCACAAGATTTATACAAGCTCATAAACAGCCAAAAAAGAGACAGCGGCACACCTGATTGCACACTTTTTTCATTTATGCGCGACTATAAAACACCATATAAATCAGCACTTGTACCATTTGTGCGTATTATAGAGCCGGAAAATGAGGAACGCTCGCCGTTTTTATTTGTGGCAGGCAGTGCGATTTTTAAAGAAGATAAAATGGTAGGTCTTCTTGACGAGGAACAAACGCGCGGCATTTTGTGGGTTACAGACAAGGTTTCAGACGGAATTGTGGCGCTCGATTTTAACGGTATTGATATATCACTTGAAATACTCGACAGTAAAGGCAAATTTGATGCAAAATATTCAGACGGAAAAATCACTGTAAAAAGTAAAGCGGAAGTAGTTTTCAGCTTGGGAGAATATCAAGGTGCAGGGCGTTTTGATGAGGAAACGATTGAAAAAATGAAAACTATGGCCGAAGATAAAATTAAAAAGGAAATTAAGGAAGCTTTTGGCAAGGTACAGGAAAAAGGCGCTGATATTTTCGGTGTAGGAAATTATTTTTACCGATTTGATTATAAAAAATGGCAAGGATTCAAAGAAAACTTTGAAGAGTTATATAAAAATGCAGAAATTCAAGTCGATGTAGATGCGGAAATTATACGCACAGGTTCGCTTTTAGAACCCATAGAAGCAAATAACGGAGGGACAAATGAGTAAAAGACAATTCGTGTTTATTACAGCGTGTTTTGTGCAAGGCTCTTTTATGTATACAATGTACTACTATCAAGTTGTAAAAAAAGAGTCTTGGATAACACTGGTTGCCGGAATGTTGTTGGGACTTTTGATTGCTTTTATATATGGAAGTTTATATAAAATGCATTTTGATGAAGGTACAAACACGGCAAAAGGGCTTGTTGAAATAAATATGGACGTATACGGCAAATCTGCCGGAAGAATGGTTTCTCTGTTTTATATAGGTTCGTTGTTTTTATCATGTTCCAGAATGCTCAGAGAAGCAGGGCAGTTTGTGGCAGGCAACTTGCTTATGGGAATGAATTGGGTTTACATTTTGGTAATTTTGGTAGTTTTATGTGCGTGGACGGCAAGCTACGGAATAAAATATTTTGCTTCAATCGGTACGCTTTTTTGCTTTTTTATGTATGCGTTTACGATTATACTTTTTGTATTACTCATTCCGAATTTTAAATTTTATCATCTGCTTCCGATAGGAGAGGAAACACCGCAAGCATACGCAAAGGGAGTTTTACTGTGTACTGCATTGCCTTTTTCTGAAATTTCTGCGTTTTTGATTTTAGCACCTGAAGTGGTGGGAAACAAACGTTCCGACTTAAAGAAAGAGTTGTGTTACGGAATACTTGCCGGCTCGCCGTTTTTGTTGATTTCTGTTTTTAGAGATATTTTGGTTTTGGGACCGCTTACGAGCTATTTTTCGTATCCCGGATACGAGGTAATAAGACTTATAAATTATAAAGTTTTTTCAAATGTTGAAAGTTTGTACGGAATAATAATTATTTTCTTAATGTTTTTTAAAAGTGCACTTTTGTTTTATTCGATAGCGAAAGCTTTGTCAAAAGTGTTAAACTGCAAAGAAAGTCCGCTTTTTTATGCGGCAGTATCGTTTGCTGTCTTGTTTATTTCTCAGAAAATGGCAGATTCCAATATAAAGTTATCGGAAATGGTTATTAACAAAGCTCCGTATGTGTTACTCTCTGTAAATGTGGGCATACCGCTTGTGACACTCATATTTGCAAAGATTAAAAGAAAATCTAAATCACGACTTTGAAACGATTTCCAAAGGAATTTTTATAAGTTGAGGTTGTCCCATAAAATCAAATTCAATAAAAGCAAGTCTTTTATGTCTGTCGATTTTTTTGATAATACCTTCACGGCCAAGCAAAGGACCTGAGGTAACAACGATTTTGGAATTGACGATATAACCCTCAGACAAAGAAATGTTTCTGTCTTTGTCTGTGATGCCGGCAATAAAATCTGCTTCTTCTTGCCTTATGGGGGAGAAATCTTCGCCGTCGGTAAGAAGTTTTTTAAAACCGTTAATGCGTTTTAGAGAGTCATAGAAGTCTCTTATATTATTGGTAATTACAAAAACGTAACCGGGAAAAAGCGGCTTTATGCGTTTTTCGAAAATGCCGTCTTTTTTAAATAAATATTCCACTTGAGGGACAAAACAATCTGAATATAACTCTTTAGAAACACGATCTTTAATTTTAGAGCACAAACGGTGTTCGCTTTTTGATTGGACTTGAATAACATACCAATTTGAGTACAATTTTATCACCTCTTTTTCATTTTATCACTGAATCAAATAACGGTCAAATTATTTACTTGACAAAACAAAGTATGAGTTATAACCTATTATGTGGTTTTAAACCGAAATTTGCCCGAGGAGGTGCGGATGCTTGAAAAAAATAAAGTTAATTAATGTTGTTTTATTTGCTGTGCAAATGGCATTATCAATTGTATTTTCTTTATACATATTAAAACTTAATGTACTTCCTGACAGTACAAATGTTCTTTGCATTGTCTTTCTTGCTTTGGCACTGATTTTGTCCGCTCTTATGCTTATAGGCAATACAAAACCAAGGCAAATTTTGTGTGCATTTATTGCGAGCCTTTTATGCATAATAATGGTGTTTCCTATACGTATAATGAAACACACACACCATACACTCAGTAACTTGCAAGGAGAATCGCAAGTTTATCATACAGGTTATGAAATATTGGTAAGAAAAGATGACAGTGCGCAGATTTTGAGTGACATTTCCAAGTATAAATTTGGTATTGATACGTCTTATGACAGGGAAAGTGCACATGAAGCATTAAAAAGCATTTCACGTAAGTTGGGAGATATGGCTCTTTTTTATGAGGAGTATTCCAGCTCTGCGGCTCTTTGGTCTGCACTCGTGGAAACAGAAGTTGTAGATGTTGTTCTTATAGAGAGTAATTTCTATGAGATGTTTAAGGAGTCTTATGCATCGCAAAGTGATAATATAGAAAACTATGTTAAAAAGATTGAAAATATAACGGTTGCCATAGAAGTTGAAAAACCGGAAGAAGATTCAAAAGATGAATTGCAAGAAGACGATACTCCGAAGGAACCGCCGAAACCGCTTAATGAAAGACCTTTTGTTGTATATGTAAGCGGAATAGATACTGCAGGTAAAATCACAACAAGAAGCCGCAGTGATGTAAATATTCTCATTGTTATCAATCCTACTACAAAAAAGATGGTGCTTGCGACAGTTCCCCGAGACACATACGTTCCGTTCCCGGGAGTAACAAACGGAGAGTATGACAAATTGACACATGCGGGAATTTACGGAAATAATTGCTCTGTATCTATTGCTACTTTGGAACAGTATATTTATACCGGAGTTAACATAGACAGATGGATCAGAGTTAATTTTACTTCTGTTGAGAGAATAGTTGACGCTTTGGGAGGTATTACCGTTGAGTCGCAATATAATTTCAGTCAGCACGGACATTCCTTTGTTAAGGGAAAGAATTACTTGAACGGAGAAGAAGCTTTGGCTTTTTCGAGAAACAGAAAGAGCTTTGCACAAGGCGATATGCAAAGAGGCAGAAATCAGCTTGAAGTAATAAAAGGTATTTTTGCTAAAGCAATATCTCCTGCCATTTTGTCGGGCTATTCCGATATATTAAATGAAATAACAGATTGCGTTCAAACAAATCTCTCTTATGAGGATATTACGGGACTTGTAAAAATGCAGCTAAGTGACGGCGCTTCGTGGGATATTGAAACAGCGTCTATCTATGTAGAATACAAGAATGACTATTGTTATTCATTGGGCAGTGCGAACTGCGTTGGTGTAATGTCAGAAAAATCAAGACTTGAAGTTTTGGAAAAAATAAACAATGTTCTTAACGGTAAATGAGGGAATACCTGCAATAGGAAGGAAGAATACAAATGAAAAAGCTTAAAATTATCGGATTGTTTTCTGTTTTGACGCAACTGATTTTATCAATAGTTGCGGCTTCACTTATAATATCATTAAATGTTTTACCTGATTTTTATGTATTTTTGGTAGTCTTTGTTTTTACACTGCTTTTCCTTATATCAGCAGTTTTTGTAATAAGCAGATCTCGTTTCCGTGTCGGAATAGCTACGGTGTTTTCATTATTTCTTTGCGTATTTTTAGGCGTTGTATCGTTTAAATATATTCTTCCTGCAATAAATGTGCTTGATGACATTACTACACAGCAGCAGACATATCTTGCAACATATCACATTGTTGTAAAAGCTGATGACCCTGCCACTGCACCGGAACACATAAAAGAATATGATATCGGTGTAGAAAAGAGCCATGACTTTGATGCTATGAAAAAAGCTCTTGATGATATTGCCACACGTTTTGACCATACTTTGAGCGTTATTGCGTATGATGATTACAGCTCTATGTGGAATGCTTTTATGGATAGAAGCGAAACGGGTGCAATACTTATGGAATCAAATTATTACAATATTTACAAAGATTTCTATGAAGAACAAGGTGACAGCATAGATAAATATGTAAAACTTCTCGGAGATGTTAAAGTAGAAATGCATCACCCTGAAATTCAAAGCGAAGATTCTCAGGAATCAGAAGAAACGAAAGACGTTACGCGTGAGTCTTTTGTTGTATATATAAGCGGAATAGATGTTTCGGGAAGCATAAATCAGCGCAGCCGAAGCGATGTAAATATCGTTATGGCGGTTAATCCCACAACGAAGAAAATAACATTATCGACTATTCCGCGAGACAGTTATGTTAAGTTCCCCGGAATCTCGGGAGATTCTTATGACAAATTAACTCATGCGGCAATTTTCGGTAAAAATGACTGTTCTGTATCTATTAACACATTAGAACAAAATGTATATAAAGGTGTTAATATAGATTATTGGATAAGAGTTAATTTCACTTCCCTTGAAAAAATCGTTGATGCTTTAGGCGGCATAGAGGTTTATTCGGAATATTCGTTCACTTCCACATTTTCTGAAGAAGATGTATATTTTAAAAAAGGAATGAACAAAATGGACGGTTGGAAAGCACTCATATTCTGCCGCGACCGTAAATCTGTACCGGGAGAAGAACCTCAGCGCGGCAGAAATCAATTGGAAGTAATAAAGGGTATTTTTAACAAAGCGACTTCGCCGTCGATTCTGGTAAACTACAACGATGTTTTGGAAGAAGTAAAAGACAGTATTCTTACCAATATGCCAATGGAAAAACTTACCTCTCTTGTAAAAATGCAAATAGATGACGGTGCTTCTTGGGAGTTTGAAACTGTTTCCGTAGATGTTGAGTATGTTTATGATTATTGTTACTCAATGACTGACTACGGCAAGCTTTGTGTGGGAATCATCGACGAAAACAGTTTGCAAGCAGCTACAGATAAGCTCAAAGCAACTATAGGTTAAAATCTATTTGGCACAGCTCGGTTCCGGGATAGTAGTGTTTTAGTATTTCGATATAATTTGAACCGGTTTTTGCCATCGCTTGCGCTCCGCATTGGCTCATGCCTACACCGTGGCCGTATCCCAAAGCTACTATGGAAATTCCGCTGTCATTTTGGGTAAAGTAGATATTTGAGGAACGCAAAGAAAACATAGCTCTTATTTGAAGCCCTGTGAATATTTTGCCGCCTATTTCGGCAGAAAGTATTCGCCCTGAAGGGCTTCTTTTTATATTTTGAATATTTGATACACCTGCATCTGCATCACAAGTAATATCTTCGCTGTAGTTTTCGATTGATTGCAAAAATTCATAAAAAGTGAAATTTTTTACTTGGCAAAAATCCGGAAACTCCGATTCGCCCGGACTGTATACACTTTTTAAATACGGATAAGAACTTCCTTCCCAAACATTTTCAGCAGATTCCGTCATGCCGGCACTGTTTGAAAAATATAGTGCATTAATACATTCTCCGTCATAAGTGATTATTGTATTTTGCGTTTCTTTTACGGCTTTTTTTATTGATTCGGGGTAGTCGGAATCTTTTTCGCGAGGATTCCAGGCTTGGCAATGAGTGTAATCGGTGCAAACGTCAGCGCCGTTAGGATGCGTTATTCCGTTTTTTATTTTATAGAGAGTGTAAGAACGTGCGGCTATAGCCTGCGCTTTAAGTGCTTCAATGGAATAAGATTCCGGAACTTCCGCATAAACAACACCGGAAATGTATTCGTCCAATTCCATTTCCTTTACAATTTCTTCTTTATGAAAATAGATTTTTATTGATGTATCGTAAGTGTTGCTTGCAGATGAATCTGATTTTGATTCGTTAGAGTTTTTTATATATTCCAACAAACCGGAAATCATATTGGCCGCATTTGCTGTTTTTTTTGTACTATTAACTTTTTCAGCTGCAGCGCTGACACAAAAACTGCCTACTGAAACCGAGCAAATCAATGCCAGGCAGAGGGCAGTTGTTTTTTTGAAATTTAATGAATTTAATTTTTTTATCATAACAAAATCCTCCTTACAAAAGGACTTTGCCCGATTTTTACAAAAATATACAAATTATCCTAACAAAATATCAAAAACAAGCATAAGGCAGAAGCCTGCAAGCAAGGAATACGTTGCTCCGCTTTCACTGCCGTGAGCGTGAGTTTCCGGAATCATTTCGTCGCTGATTACGTAGAGCATTGTGCCGCCGGCAAAGGCAAGCGCAAAGGGGAGTATTGCTGTCGAAATGCTTACGGCGAAAAAACCGAGAAGTGTTCCGAACACCTCTACTATTCCTGTAAGCATTGCTATTAAAAATGTTCTTTTGGGGCTGATTCCGCTTGAGAGCATAGGTCCGATTATAACCATACCCTCAGGAATGTTTTGAAGAGCAATTCCGCCCGCTACGGTAAGTGCGGCAGAGGCATTGCCGGTGCCGAAACTTACGCCTGCAGCGATTCCTTCGGGCAAGTTATGGATTGCTATGGCTATAACGAAAAGCAAAACTTTGTTAAGTTGTTCGTTTTGCTTAGGATGAGTTTCTTGGTCTGTTCCTGTAAGACGGTGCAAGTGGGGAACGAGTTTGTCGATTAGGTTTACGCAAATTGCACCCACGAACACACCTGCGATAGTAACGACAAGAGAAAATTTGCCGCTGCCGTGCTCCAAAGAGGGTAATATAAGACCTATTACAGACGCCGAGAGCATTACTCCGGCGGCAAAAGACAATATTATGTCATTGAATTTATGAGAGGCTTTTTTAAACAAAAAACCTATAATGGCACCGAAAACAGTAGCACCGCCCACTCCGAGGGCAGTTAATAAAACGAGCTTCATTTAAAAATGACCTCCGAAAATAAATCTATCAAATGTAAGTGACAACCACTTCTATTGGTTTTCTTGTTTTTGGGGTAACAGGTTCGTCCGGTTCGCCTATGGGAACGAGCATTGCTATGTCGAGCTTTTTGGGAACGGAAAGGAGAGTACGACATCTGTCTGCGTCAAAAGAACCGATTATACAGCCTCCTAAGCCCATATCTGTTGCACAAAGCAATAAGTTTTCTGCAGCAGCTGCGGTGTCCTGTAAAGCGAAAATATCGCCCTTTTCACCGAAGCGGTCGGTTAAAGCTTCTGCATCTGTACAAATCACAAAAATTACGGGTGCTTCCACTACCCAAGGGGCGCAAATTCCGTCGGAAGCGAGTTTTTCTTTGACAGTGGGGTCAGTTATGATGTAATAGTGCCAAGATTGCATATTGCAAGCGTTAGGTGCGTGAATTGCGGCATCTAACATCGAATGGATTTCACTTTTGGTTACAACACGGTTTGTAAATGACCGTATGCTGTGGCGTGAATATAAAACATCACGAAATTCCATAAATTTACCTCCCCGAAAATACATAAGAAGGCACCCGCTGCCTTCTATGATATTTTATACACAAGAATACATGTAAAGTCAAGCAATAAATATCCACCCACTGACGGTATCAAGTTATTCTTAGGATTTCAAAAGTCTGCCACACCTTACTTTTTAGAAAAACCGCTTTTCTGCGATGTTTTTTTGTCTTGTTTTTCATTTTGAGGCAAAACCCCCAATCAGTGGTGCGGTGATTTTTGTCTCGTTTTTCTTTTTGAGACAAAACCCCCAATCAGCGGCGCGGTGCTTTTTGTCTCGTTTTTCGTTTTGAGACAAAATCCCCAATCAGTAGTGCGATGCTTTTTGTCTTGTTTTTCGTTTTGAGACAAAACCCCCAATCAGCGGCGCAGTGCTTTTTGTCTCGTTTTTCGTTTTGAGACAAAACCCCGCTCCATCTACTGCTTTTTACAATTATTACTTTATCACTTTTGGGAGAGACGGGAGGGCTCCCGTCCTTATTTTAAAAAATCCCAAGATTTATTTTACACTATCATATATATTGACAGGTTTCGAGTTTTATCGTATTATAGGTACACAATATGATGTTGTTTTTAATCGAATATAGAAAAGTTTATCTCTTTTACATTTTAATTTGTATGATGTAGGGCTGGTGAGATTGCATTGTTTGTGTTTTGGGAATTTGCGGTTATTTTTCTATAATATGTTAGATGTCTTTTGAATGGCAAAAGTGGTTAGTAAGTTGAAAATAAAATATTGTTATATCGAAGAAAAATTTTAATTGTTGGAACCTGAAATTAACCCAGTAAATTGATGTACGAAGCAGCACGTTGATTTGTTGGGTTTATTTTTTTTTAACTATGACATAAATTGTCATGGTTAATATTTAAACTTTGTTTGTGAAGGGAGATATGAAAGATGGGAGCAGAACAACGAAAAATCGAAATATTGCGTGTATTATGCTTGCGAAAATACGACACAATTTCAAATTTAGCTAAAGAGTTTGGAGTTTCTAAAAGCACAATTCAACGAGATATAATCGAACTTGGTGTTACAAAACCGATATATACCGGAAGTGGTAAATATATCGGAGGTGTATATATGATAGATAAATAACACCTAAATAGAAGCTTATATATAGAAGGCATTACATAAATAGTTGTTGTTTTATAGGGAATATTAGTAAACTCTGCTAAACAATATTTGAAAATTATGCATTGATGTAATGCTGCATTTTAGTAAAAATATAATATTTTGTATCGAAGAAATAAATTAAGATTGTTGGAATTTAAATGAAACCTAACAAATTGATGTAAGTAGCAAGACATTGATTTGTTAGGTTTATTTTTTTTTTTTTTTAACTATGACATAAATTGTCGTGGTTAAAAGTTAGACTGTGGCTGTGAAAGGAGGTGTGACAGATGGGGGCTGCCGAACGAAGAAAAGAAATATTGCGTGTATTATGCCGGCGAAAATACGAGACAATTTCAAATTTAGCTGAAGAGTTCGGAGTTTCCAAAAGAACAATCCAGCGAGATATAGTCGAACTTAGTATTACGGAACCAATATATACTCAAAGTGGTAAATATATCGGAGGTGTATATATTATGGGAAATTATTCTATGGACAAGTCATATCTGACGGATTCGGAATACGAGTTGTTACATAAGGTTTTAACATTTGCTAAAACCAAGTCAGTTTGTGAATTAGAAGATAAAGAAATAGTAATACTTGAAAATTATATCTCGAAACATAAAAAACCAAAAATAGAAAGGAAAAATAATGATGAATCAAAAAGAAAAAAAGCTATTTAGAAGCTTATGTAGTTTTAAAAAAGAAACATTTGACGAAAGCTTGCTTGAAGCAGCGACTCCTGTGGTTTTAGGGCATTTATTTTTTAATCGTATGCAAGCAGTTGCTTATGGTATATTAAAAAAACACGGAGTTTTAGGAAAAGTGAATCGAGAATTTCGTAATTCATTAAAAAATGCATATATGCAAAATAAAGAGAAAAATGAGAGTTTCTTTTCTTGCGTTGCGTATCTTGAAAAAGTGTTGGGACAAGCCGATTGTCCTTATGCAATGTTGAAAGGTGCATATCTTTGCAGAGCATATCCGGAAGCATACAGAACATCAAACGACATAGATTTGCTCGTTCATCCAAAAGATGTTACTAAAATCGGAAATGTGCTCCTGGATGCAGGTTTTAAACAGGGAAATATTCGCAACGGAAAGTTTGAGCCTGCTACTCGAAAAGAAATTATTGAATCAAAGATGATGAGAGGCGAAACCGTTCCGTACATCAAAGAATTTGATTTGCCGGGCATGCAATTCCTTGAGGTAGACATAAATTTCTCTTTGGATTACAAGCCGGGGAAAGCAGATGTTCTCAAAGAATTTTTGGAATATAGCCTTGTTGAAGTTTTACCGGGTTACCATGTGAAAACGTTGAGAAAAGATGATTTTTTTGTACATTTATGCGCACATTTATACAAAGAAGCAACAACATTGCCGTGGGTAGAGATGATGAGAGATATGACACTTTATAAATATTGCGATATTTATATGATAATTGACGATGCAATGATGGAATATGTTGATTTTTATTTTAGACGTGCTGCGGAATTCGGTATGGAAAAAGTTTGTGCTTTTGCTGTTTTGCAGACATCTGAACTTTTTGATGTTAACAACACATATGCAATAGACATTGCAAAGGAGATTTTAAAAAATGATCCTGATTTTATCCACGAAGTAATATCGCCTAAAGAAAAGAAAATGTATGTTTATACAGAAAAAGACATTACAAAACGTTTTTTTGCCGACAGTAGAAAAGAACTTTTGCAGGAGGTGACAACGTAGTGGAAAAACTTAAAATGAAACAAAATAAAACAAATGGATATTTGTTTACATTTTGCGGACTTGACGGCTGTGGAAAAACTACAATGCTTACAAAACTAAAAGAAGATTTAGAAAAAAAACATACTATTTATCTTACGAAACAACCGACAAATGCAGTTCGAGAATCGAAAATTTTCAGAACATATATGGATAGCCCCGACCACGATGCGTACGATTACCGAAGTCTTTCTCTGCTTGCAGCAAGTGACAGACTTCAGCATGTGAACAAAGTGGTTGAGCCGCAGATGCAAGAAGGAAAGATTGTAATTAGTGACAGATATTTTTATTCATGTCTTGCGAATCTTCGGGCTCGTGGATTTAAAAAAGATAGGTGGATTTATGAAGTTGCGGAATCAGTTGTAAAGCCTGATGTTGCATTTTTCTTTGATGTGCCGGTTGAGGTTGCGGTGAAACGAGTAAGAAGCCGTGAAGAAGAGAAAAACAGATATATTGATATGGAACTCCAATACAAACTTCGTGAGGAGTATTTATCTATATGCAAAGCCAATAATGGTGTGATGATTTCCACAAATATGTCAATTGATGATTGCTATGCAATCGTAAAAGAAGAAGTAGAAAGGGTGATAAATAATGAATATAGAAGAAAAAGTAAAGAATATCTTGTCTGAACTTAGCGGAGAGGAAGTTGTTGTCAATGAAGCAACTTTGCAAGGCAAACTTGCATTGGACAGTCTCTCAATGGTAACACTGCTAATTCAAATAGAAGAAGAGTTCGGTATTGAGCTTGAAGAATCAGATATGAATCCTTTTGAATTAACAAATGTTCAAAGTGTAATTGATATGGTTAAAAAGTATTGTGGCGGTGAAGAAAATGAAAAAGAGTAAAAGAGTTGAATTACCTTTGGTAGAACCATTGTATAGTACATACCATTATCAAGGTACATGTACAGCGATATTAGCAAGTAATCCGACTATCAGGAATTGGAGCTTAAATCAAATAATGAGTTTGTCTTGTAACCGAAAGTTTTTAAAAGGTTTTACATCGCCGGAAATAACAGTAGACAAGTCTTCTTGGGGCTGGTGTCCGCATTTGATAAAAATAAATGTGTCTTCGCAATTTGAAAAAAGAAATATAAATTCAGTTATACGAGAGCTGATTGATAATGGGTTTTATATAGTATTTGAAAATGTTGATGATTACTACGTTGAAGGAAAAACGTGGTATAAAGAACGCCATTTCAATCATGATGGCTTGATTTGCGGATATGATCAAAATAACAAAACTTATTGCATATATGCTTATGATAGTAACTGGATTTATCGTAAATTTTGGACTCCGCAAAAAGCGTTCAATGCAGGACGTGCCGCAATGTTAAAACAGGGAGTATCCACAATATTTTATGCAGTGAAAGCTATGGACGATATCGTTGATTTTTCACCGCGAATTGTATGTGACAATATCAAAGAATATTTGGATTCTGACCTTGAAAAGTACCCTTTTGAAGGAGAAGATGATGTTTACGGCATTGTAGTTCATGAATATATTGCAGAATATGTTTCAAAGCTTTATAGAGGGGATATTCCATACGAACGTATGGACCGTCGAGTTTTTCGTCTTATCTGGGAACACAAAAAGGCTATGCTTGAAAGAATTAAGCTTGTGGAAGAAAAACTCGGAATGAATACGGATATCAGTCAAAAATATGCAGTGTTGGTTGGAGAGGCGGATACTATGCGAATTTTGTATGCTGCTCACCATATGAAACGCAGAGATCCGGTTTTGCCGGTTATTCAAAGCAAGGTTTTGCAACTTATGGAAGACGAACGGAAACTTCTTACAAAACTCGAGGAGAATATGGAAAGGGAACTAAAAAATGAAACTTTGGAAGTATCTTAAAAATAAAATGCAGTTAAATCTCAAACAAAAAATCAGTGAAACTGATGCTACAATGACATATGAAGAAATAATCATATTTGTCGAAGAATTTTCTAAAAGCCTAAAGGGTGTTAAATGTTGCGGTATTCTTTGTACGTCGGAAATGGCAGCGGGTATAGCACTCTTGGGATGTTTTGCTGCAGGAGTAACTGCATTACCGTTATCTGAAAGATATGGACGTTTGCATTGTAAGAAGATTTTGGACAATATCAGTCCGGATGCAGTAATAACCGATATAAATGGAGATTTGCAAATATTACATATTGAGGATTCTTCATATATAGAACATAATGAGCATCCGGCACTCATTATGTGTACTTCCGGAACGAGTGGTATGCCCAAAGGAGTTATGTTGACGGAATCTAATGTGCTCACAAATTTGTCGGATATTGCTAAATATTTCAGTATAAATTCATCCGATACGATTCTTATTGCCAGACCATTGTATCATTGTGCGGTATTAACCGGTGAATTTTTAACATCACTGGTGAAAGGTGTGAAGATTAGATTTTATTCAGGGACATTTAATCCTATGCTGATGCTCAAGATGGTAAAAGATTACAATATAACAACTTTTTGCGGAACACCTACATTGCTTTCTATGATGGCAAGATTTAAAAGGGTAAAGGATAATGATTCTTTAAAACACATTTGCATTAGTGGAGAATGTATGAGTTTTGAAACGGGAACGAACATTGCAAAAGCTTTTCCTAAAGCAGATATTTATCATGTATACGGACTTACAGAAGCTTGCCCTAGAGTTTCATATTTGCCGCCTAAAATGTTTAAAGATTATGCCGATTGTGTGGGAATACCTCTTGATTCAGTTTCTGTTCTGATTTTGTCAAGTGAAGGTATGCCGGTAAAAGAAAATGAAATTGGTATTCTTTGGGTAAAGGGCGATAACGTGATGGTGGGCTATTATAATAACCCGGAGAAAACAGATGCGGTTATGAAAAACGGATGGCTTTGCACAGGTGATTTGGCATTAATGAATGAAAAAGGCTTATTGAAAATTAAAGGCAGAGCAGATGACTTGATAATAAAAGCAGGCATGAATATTTACCCACAAGAGATAGAAAGTGCTTTAAAGTCCGATTCCAGAGTGCGTGAGCTTTTTGTTTATGGAGAAAATGACGAAAGATACGGGGTACAAATCGTTTTGAATATTGTTGGAGATTTTGTGGATGTTGCAGAAGTTAAAGAGCTTTGCCGTGAACTTTTGCCTGCGTATCAGATGCCTGCAAAAATTAGGATTTTGGACGAGCTGCCTAAAAACGGCTCGGTAAAGATTATCAGAAGGTGAAATTATGCTTGAATATGAGAAAAAGGCAATGCTGTCAAGGGAAGAATACGAAGTACTTGCTGACAAATGTATTAATTTAAGGCTTGATGCACAAATAAATTACTATTTTGACACTGATGATTTTGTTATGAATAGTAAAGGAATTACATGTAGGATTCGTGCAAAGGGTGGGAAATACAAGGCAACTATAAAAAAACATAGCAACAATAGTTCAAATTGTAGCGTTGAAGAGCAACTTTACTATAAAACAGAGCTTGATACGAGAGTTTTTGATGCTTTGGGTCTTTGTTATCAAGGTGAACTTGTGACTTTAAGGGCGTGCATATATAGAGATGATTTTTGTGAGATAGTTTTGGATAAAAATATGTATCTTGATTATATGGATTTTGAGATGGAGATAGAATATCGCAAAGATTGCGAGGAAAATGCTATTGAAGCAATCAAGAAAGCTGCAGAATGTTTGGTAAAAGCAAATTTGATATCTTCTACGGATGAATTTATGCTTCGAATTAAAAAATCTAAATCTAAGTCAAAACGATTTTTTGAAAGAAAAAAGAAAGACAGGAGGTGAAAGTTATGCAGTCTGTACTGGGAGAAATAGCAAAACTACGTCCGGGGATTCCGGTTGATATTGATTGTCATAACAGCAACAGGTATCGTTTGGTTGTTCGTGAAAAGGATGGGAGTAGAACGGCATATTATTTCAGTATGCCGATTTATAATATAAAGACACGTAAAATTGTGGATGTGAGATTTCATCTTAACGGACAGTCTATTTGTGCTACCGGGAGTAATACAGATATTATTTTAAACGATTATATATTTATGGAGAATACCGAGGGGGTATTTTCTATGAGGTTGCACGAAAAGCCTGTGATGTTTTCTCCAAATGAGGTGCAATACGGTTTTAACAGAGTTTATCCGACAACAAATGGTGTTGCGGTGAAATGTGATGTTAAAAAAAATGAATCGAATAGCTTTATTATAGAAACAGGAAAATCGCATTTGAATATTCGAGCAAACGACAGATGTTTTGCACTTATGCAGGAAGAATTCAGACCATTTGTTGTTGTGTCTTGCATGGGTTCTACAGATGAAACGGGAAGTGTTATATCTCCGGCAAAATTGGATTATCAAAAAATTGATGATAAGAAATATAGTATTTCTTTATATTCAACGAATTCGTTAGCACAGTATGTTTTGTTTGAGGTAAATATGTATGAGAAAAAAATATTTCAAGATACAACAGTCGAAAGTGCGAATCCTTTTACTAATAATGCTTTTGGAGGTGTTGGGTTTATAGGCAATTCTTCTGAATACGGCGAACAGTGGTTATATTCCAGAATTGATTTTTCACGAATACCGGAGGTGTTTGATAGATATGTTAACAGAGTAGTGCTTCAAATACCTAAATTGAATCAGAATAACGTGGAAATAAGTGGATTTAAGGTTTTGGCTCGCTTTTGTAGTTTTGGTTCGAATTGGAACAATAAAATTGCTGATGGTGATTGCACTGCACAGTCCATAACATCGAATTTTTATCATAGTATGGATATAACATCTTTGCTCAGAGATATTCGAACAAAAACAATTGTGCCATCAGAAGGATTAATTTTAAAATCGAAAATCAAAGGAAGCGGTTTTTCTGTAATTGCTACAGGTGACAGTTATTATACTCCACAGATTTTAGAAATTAATTATCGATAAAATTACAAAAAAATTTTAAGACCATTTTAACCCTGACAATTTTTGTCAGGGTTAATTTATATACTTAACTCACAGCTGTAAACAAAGTTGTTTAAACAACAAAATAAGTATTAACGAAAGGAAAAATTTTATGGAAAAAGAAAAAAACAATGCAACTGAAATATATGTTGCACAAGAAACAGAAACTTCAGGTGAAGCATTTGATGAAAGTAATGAGCTTGACGTAATGCTTGAACCTGAAACAAAGGAAAAACAAAATATTCGAGTAAGTGAGATCCTTGAGCTCAGAGAAGGAAATCGTAAGGTGTTTAGAATGAGCGATGGCTCCAATCAGGCGGTATTCTATCCTACAAATGTTCACGAGTTTGATGAGGAAACAAATACTTTCTATGATATGGATAATACCCTTAACGAGGAAGAAGACGGCAGACATTTTGTAAATGCAAAAAAACACTTTGTGGCAAGATTCAGTAAAGAAGAGGAAAATGATGAGTTGTTTTCTCTTGAAAAAGGTACACACCGTGTAACAGTTTTTGCAAAGAAAAACAGCAAAGAAAGAAATCAGGGAGTAAGACCTGAGGTTTTCAGAAAAGCTGCTGACGGTATTGAAACAACTGATGCTGTTGTCTTTGCAGGAGTTCAATCCGGCTCGGACTATGAGTATTCAGTTACAAGTACAGGTGTAAAGGAAAATATCATCGTAAAAGAAAAAGCGGATATTTACAGATTTTCATTCTTTATCCAACAAGAAAACGTAACTGCTGAGTTTGATGAATCGAATAAACGTATTTCCTTTATCAGTAACGAAACAGGTGAAGAAGTGTTCTTCATTCCTGCTCCCTTTATGACTGATGATAATGGTATAATTTCAACTGCAGTTACTTATGAAGTTAAAAATGCAGCAAATGGAAATGTTGTTCTTAATGTGTTGGCAGACAGTGAGTGGATGAATGCAGAAGAACGCGCATTCCCGGTTGTGATTGACCCTCAAATTCAGATTAACGGTAGCTATGCAATGACTACTTACAGTTGGTTGAACGGAAATCTTTCTGCGGCAGCTCTTAATACAATAGGAAGCACAGGTGCATCCGACGGTACTCGAAGCATAAAGCGTATGTATATGAACTTAAAAATGCCTACGTTGCCTTTAAATCCGAGAATAAAAAAAGCAGAACTTACGTTCTTTCAATTTTCCGGTTCCAGTACAACTACATGCGATAAATTCCCTAAACTTGGTCTTTATCAGGTTACTGATGAAATTTCAATCGGTGAATGTACTCCCGCATTTGATTCGAATTTGATTGACT
>SVJD01000061.1 GCA_015069165.1 Oscillospiraceae bacterium | reverse complement strand
TTTCTTTGCAATCGGCTACGGAACAAGGCGTTTGGTTTCGCTTTTGTGGTAAAAGTGATATAATTACTTCTAGGTTATGCCACATGATGTTTTTGATTTACAAAGTTGAGGGATTAAAATGAATCGAAAAAATAACAAAAAACAAAACGCTTGGGGTCAATATGTACAGATGGTTCTTTACATATTGCTTGGTATAGTATGGGGTTTGTTGATAATAAAATATGATGAAAATACAAACTCGGAGTCATCGCTTGAAGTATTGATTTATATAGGAATGTTTATTTTTATGTATGTTGCAATACTTATGCATATAGTTATACACGAAGCGGGACACCTTATTTTTGGTCTGATTTCGGGTTATAAATTTAGTTCTTTTCGTATTTTTTCTTTCATGTGGATAAAAGAAAACAGGAAAATAAAATTAAAACGACTTAGTATTGCAGGAACAGGCGGTCAATGTCTGATGGATCCTCCTGATATGACAGAAGGCAAATTCCCAGTTACTATGTATAATCTTGGAGGTTCCCTGATGAATACATTTGCGGCTTTTTGCTCATTATGTCTTTTCTTTATAATTGCCGATATGCCTCTTTTTTCAACAATAGTGTTGATTTTTACTGCCGTTGGTTTTTGCATTGCATTGGTAAACGGCATTCCTATGCGATTGGGAATTATTGACAATGACGGTTATAACGCTTTTGCTCTTTCTAAAAATGTTGATGCTATGAAATCGTTTTGGGTGCAAATGAAAGCTTGCGCTCTGTCTAACAGAGGAATACGTGCAAAGGATATGCCGGCAGAATGGTTTGATATTCCGTCTGACGAAGCAATGAAAAATAGCATGGTTGCCGCACAAGGTGTATTTGCTTGTAATAGATTAATGGATGCACAACTTTTTGAAGAAGCAGATGTTTTGATGTCTCATATGCTTGAAATTGATAGCGGAATGGTTGACTTGCACCGTAATTTGATGATTTGCGACAGAATGTGTGTAGAGCTGATTTCCGAAAACCGCCGAGAAGTTATTGACGAAATGCTTTCAAAAGAGCAAAAGAAGTTTATGAAACAAATGAAAAGTTTCCCTACAGTTATTCGTACGGAATACGTTTTTGCTTTGCTTTATGAAAAAGATTCCCAAAAGGCAGAAAAAATAAAAGCTCGTTTTGAAAAGTGCGCCAAAACATATCCGTCACAGAGCGACATTCAGTCAGAAAGAGAATTGATGGAGTTTGCAGAAAAAAGATAGTGATATGCACCTCAAAAGTTAAACACTTTTTGCGGTGCATATTTTTTTATATCAAGTATAAAATACTTGATATATGTTATCATATATGATAACATATCGATACAGACTTTTGCAGAGGAAGAAGTTAAATGGATGCACAGCAAAAGAGAAGAGAAATTATTGCGCAGATTGTAGAGGCAAGGTTAGAAAAAGGTATTTCGCAAGTTGAACTTGCCGCAATGATAGGCACGCAGCGTTCTAATATTTGCCGACTTGAAAGCGGTATGCAAAACCCAACGTTGGATATGTTATTGAAAATAACTTCGGCACTGGGGAAAGATATTATATTGTCTCTTGAAGATAAGGAGGAAATAATGAACAATATTTACAGCCTTCGAATCTATGATACAGAGCTTGTGCGCTTTTCTATGGAAAAACGTGGTTTAGAAGGTCTTGTTGCCGAGATTCTTTTCGTAAATAACGACCTTAAACATATTATGCCTCTTGATTTGGAGATAACCGCAGAGGGAATCGTTAAGTGGCTTGGGAGAAGAGTTATACCTAAAAATCGTACTTTTGTAGATGAAATTTTAAAAACATTGGGCTTGAGTCATAACGATACAAAAGGAATAATTGATGTTTGCAAAGGTTTGTCGTTGAATGACAGTTATTGGGTTGTTCCCGAGGATTTTAGTGGAACATTTGCGCAATTTAATCTTTATGAAAATCGTTTTTCTGAAATGTTGGCTCTCGTGGCATATACGGGTGCAGGGCAGGGCAGGCAAGCTTTTACTACCTCGCCCGAGTTGACAACAAACGGAATGCTTCCTAAAGCATGGCGTTATGTGGAAAATGACGGTATTTATCTTTATAAAGGTGGTACAAGCGGTGCGTCTAATACAGGTCGCGAGCCGTACTGCGAATATTACGCATCACAAATTGCTGAAACAATGCGTTTGAATGCGGTGCGCTATGACCTTGAAAATTGGAAAGGTATTACTGCTTCGAAATGTGCGTTGTTTACCAATAAAGATATTTCTTATATTCCTGTCAGCAAAATTATAAAAACGGGAAATATTCAAAAATGCTTGGAGTATTATGATTCCAAGGGTAAAGAGTTTGCCGAACAGATACGTAGTATGCTTGTGTTCGATGCTTTAATTTACAACGAGGATCGACACTTTGGTAATTTCGGCGTGCTTCGAGATAATCATACGGGAGAAATAGTCGCTCCTGCTCCGATTTTTGATAATGGTTTATCGTTGTTTTGCTTTGCAGGCAGGGATGATATTCCGAATCTTGAAGAATATGCAAAAACTCGTTCTAATCCGTACAACATTACTTTTGAGGAAGTGTGTGCCGAGGTTATGGGGACAAAACAAAAAGAACAACTTCGTCGTATGATTGGATTTAAATTTAAACGCCACTCAAGCCTTAATTTGCCGGAGGAACATTTAATTGCTGTTGAAAGAGTTTTGGAAGCACGAGTAAGAAAGTTGCTTGCTATTCCGACTCACGGTAAAAGCGTAAAATAATTTACGCTTTCTTCGGCGG
>SVJD01000035.1 GCA_015069165.1 Oscillospiraceae bacterium | reverse complement strand
AATGTGGATATTTGTACCGCGATGGAGATATGCTTTATACAAAGATTCTTGTAAGCTCTTTTTCTGATAGAAACAGACTCTTTGACATTAGTAATGAATTACAAAATGGATATTTCGATGTCGATGCAGAAATTGTTGCAGAGAAAGTTGCGGCTCTTATTAAAAAATCCGTTCCCGATTATCTTCTTGGCGAATGGAGATTAGCGAATAGCCTTGCTAATCTGCCGATTCTTGACGCAGTTGTTGAACGCCTTATCAAACAAGGTGTATTAACACCTCCCGAAGATGGTATTGGAGCAGAAGGTTGTTGGATGAGTGTTGAAAAGTAAAATGAATGTATTATGCTGATTGGTCAATCCTAATATTGAAGCTCTCGAAAGCAGTTAAATCTTGTTTTCGTCCGGTGCGTCAAAAAATTAACTCCTTTGTCAGTAGACAAGGGAGTTTTTTTACAAAAGATAAGAATTATGTGATATAATCAATTCGATATATAAGAATTTGACGAGGTGATATAAGTGGCGGAAATTATATTGGTTGGTACATTTCATTATCCGGGCATATTTGATATTTTTTCACACGATATACAAAATCAAATCGATGAGTTTACAAACAAACTAGCATCTTTTCATCCCAACAAAATTGCAGTGGAGTTTCCATATAAAATGCAAAATGAATTAGATAAATTATATGCAAAAAGCGATGAGTACAGCTTTGCAGAGAATGTAGTATATGGCAATGTTGAAAGATATGGTTTAGTTGGTCCGTTTGAGTCAGTGAACGAGATTGTCCAAGTAGGATTTCGATTGGGGAAAAATTTGAATCTTGATAAGATATATGGCATAGATGAGGATCTTGGGTTGTCAGATGAATTATTAGACGAGATAACTCCTTATTTTGATTTGAATGGTTTTTTGGAAAAAATGCGGACAATAACAGAACCGGCAAAGGATTTAGAGGAATTATATTCGATACTTAACAGCGATGAGTGCATTGCTGTTGACCATAACGGGTTTCTTGATATAAATAAAATCAATCTGGGAAAATATGAAGGCTGTCAGCTTGTTTCACAATGGTACGAAAGAAACCTGAAGATATTTTCTAATTTGCAAAATATCTGTGAAAAAGGAGATAAGGTTCTAGTTCTAATAGGAAGTTCACACTTAAAAATATTAAAGGAACTCATTACAGCAAGCAATGAAATGAACTTATGCGAGGTAATTTAAAGTTTTCAGACGAAACGGTACTGTATTTGATAAATAAGAATTTGATGGTCTGTTAGTTTCAGTTGCAAACCTAAATGTTAATACCCGTTGCTTGTAGCAACGGGTACACTTTGATACAATACAGGCGACTACTAAAAGAAAGGTGGTATTCCTCATGCTGAGTGAAAACATAAGGGCAATCCGAAAATCAAAAGGATTATCCCAAGAAGAACTTGCTGTCAAGTTAAATGTGGTTCGCCAAACAATCTCAAAATGGGAGCAAGGCTTGTCGGTGCCAGACTCTAATATGTTGATTTCTTTATCAGAAGCACTCGACACACCTGTAAGTGTTTTGCTTGGAGAGATTGTTGAACAGACAGAAGCAAATGACTTAAAGGTGATTTCTGAAAAATTGGAAATCATCAATTTGCAACTTGCTCTGAATAGAAACGCAAAGCGAAAAAAGTTAACAGTGTTCTTTAGCCTATTAGCAGTTGCCATAATAGCGGTTTGGATGCTCTTAATTATTTTGGGTAGTCCATATTTAGCGTGGGACTACAGTGACCCTGAAATAGCCGTTGTGGGAGTTCTTCTTCATGCATTTGAGTGGTTTTTTGTAAGGTTATCTCCGGTTGCTCTTATTGGAGCGATTGTAGGTATTTGCCTAATATGGAAGAAAAAATAACGATTATTGCCAGGTAGAAGTGAATCGGCCAATTCCAATTTGACGAGGTTGGCTTCATGTGGAATAAATTATATAATGCAGCAGTTAAGGTGCAAAATTGTCGGGTTGGTTCTCCTTTTTCAAAATGTCAAGTCTCTTGAAGAACATTTCGCATTCGGCTTTATTCGTAAACCATTCTTTTTGAATTTCAGAGATTTGGTTCAAACCGACTTTCTGTACAGCTTCGATAGCTGCTTCGCGTTGAGTGATTTTTTTGTCAGTAGTTTGACATTTTGCGCCGTTAACAGTATCGTATGACAGAAATGATTTGTTGAAATCCATAAGCGAATACAATTTCTGCATTTTATTTGTGGAATTATCTACGAAAAATCCCCAATTGCCCCAATGTCTGTCTGTGTTTCCGATAAGATAATCAATAATGTTCATCATATAATAAGAATAACTGTCCTTCTTTAGAACGTATTCAAGCTTGTCTATATCGTGGTTTGTACAATACACATCCACAAACTCATAAGGAACAATACTTGTTTGCACAGATGTTATAATCTTGCATTTTGATACTTTTATTCCGTCGAAAAAATCTTCTTCATAGGGGACGTAATCAACCTTGAAGCATCCTACTATTTTTGAAGCAAGCAGTTCAGCGTTAACATCGCGTTCGTCTCCGTCTTTCAGAAGATAAAAATCGCCGTTTTTTCTAACCCAAGCTTTTGGTGTGACACCGGGTGTTCCGACATCTCCGGCAGCTTCTCTTGACATAAAGAGTTCCGCATTCTGAATTGTTATATCTTTTCCTCTCAAACTCACATCCGCAAAAGCATCCGAAAGAGAATAATTGTATAAATTAAGTTCGTCAAAAGTGATTTTTTCTTTAGCTCTTCTTATCCAAAAAACATCGGTTAGGGTCAATCCGTGATAAGAAACGGCAATCATAGCCCTGTCTTTGTCGGTTACAGCTTGGTTTGCACCGATAACTCTTAGAATTTCTTTCGCGTATTTTCTGTCCAAAGTCAAAACTCTTGAAGAACACCAATAATAAAAATTATTTAAATTGTTAATTCTGCTGTCAAGATCGTTTGATTTTTCAAAATACAGATTATAGGGCATAAACGAAGGGAAGTTTATCGTGCACTTTCCGTCTTCGTAAATGCGTGCAACTCTTCTGTCTTTGTGCATTATATCAAAATATTTCCAGCCTTTTTGTAACACTTCACGCTTGATTTCAATGCCCACAAAATCACCTCTTGAACAGATTAACAGTTTTCTGTCTTAACATTTTAATAGATACATTATAGCATATTATTGTTGGATTTTCTACTATATTTGATGTTATTTAACCTAATTGAGTTTATCTGATGATTAATATTAAAAATATTGCTTTAAATAATATTAAAAACAATATTGACATATGGCTGCGCACGTGATATTATTGTGGTGAAAATGTTGGATGAGGAGTGAAGAAAAATGGCAACTCAAACTAAAGATTATTTTGCGAATTTATTAAAAAAAAGCAAATCTTCAAAAAAACAAATAGCAGTGTATTTCGACGATGCTACGATAGAAAAAATTGATATGACAATTAGACTTTTTTCTGCTGTAAGCGAATCGAAAAGTTTTTCCAGAAACACATTGATTGAGGAGGCAGTTAACAGATTTTTAGATGAATCTGAAGAGTTCCTTAGTAACGAGATGGGATTAAGTGTAAAAGAGGAAATTGAAGAAGTAAAACGCAGAAAAAACAATACGGTAATATTTTCTTCGGTTGATCGTGGTTTTGAAGAAACATTTATGGGAGAAAAAGAGATTCCGTGTTGGTATCCTTGCACTTGTAGCTCAGAAAGATTGGCAAATTTGAAGTATATTGCAGTTTATAGGGGGGCACCAATTTCTGCTATTACCCATTATGCTAAAATTAAAGAAATTAAGTTTTCTTCTGAAAAAAATTGTAATGTGTGCTATTTTGACGGTGAGCCCATTGAACTGCCTAATAAGATAGGATTAGGCAGTAAGCCCGGGTGCTTTTTTCGTGGACCTAAATACACATCTATTGAAAGTATGTTAAATGCTACTGATGCCGACGAAATTACTTTTGGATAAAATCCGTTATGAACACCAAAGTAAAATTTAACCTCTTTTGTCAGTGGACAAAGGAGGTTTTTTACAAAGGCAAAGAATGTTGTGGTATAATCAATTCGGTATTAAGTAATCAGAGCTAAAAGGAAAGAGTGGAATTGAATATGATTAACGACCCTAAATTAACATTTATTATTAACACAATAAAAGATGCTTATACAAATTTTGGCAAATACGATAAAACATCTTTGACAGATAAAGCTGCTTTTGATTTGGTAACATCAACCGATTTTAACATTGAAAACTACATCATATCTAAAATAAAAGAGCAGTATCCGCAAGATATAATTCTGAGTGAAGAAACAAACAGCGATACTGTTGTTGCGCAAGGTCTTTGCACGTGGACGATAGACCCCATCGACGGTACATACAACATGGCAAACGGAATAAAAATATACGGAATACAATGCGCGGTGTATATGGACGGTGCCCTGAATTTGGCTGCTGTGTATATTCCTCATTTTGATGAATTGTATTATGCAAAATCCGGCGAGGGTGCATACTTAAACGGCGAAAGAATTACAGTAAAGCCGAATTCGTTGGACCACTGCGTTGTGAGTATGGGAGATTTTCCGCATTCGCGTCCCAAAGATATTGAACAAGAATTAAAAGTTATTACAGCTTTATCTGCTAAAATTGCAAGAGTCAGGATGTTTGGCGCTGCTTGTATGGACTTTGCTTGTGTTGCTTCCGGCAAAACATCGGGAACTGTTATTTTTACTAAAAACAAGTGGGACATTGCACCCGGAATCCTTTTGTGCAAAGAAGCAGGGGCGTTACTTAAAGGTAACAACGGCGATTATACCGATGAATCAAATGTTGTTATAGCAGTTGCAACGGAAGAATTGTATCAAACCGTTATTGATTCTCTGAATGTTTAAAATAAAAATGGCAGTAGTTTATATAGGAGGAACATATGAAAAAGGAAAATTATTATAAGTTTCTATATTTTGTAGGTGCAATCTTAATATTAGGATTTTTTATTAGATTAGGTGTAGATGGTTTTAGATATGAAATCAGTGGCAATTCAGCACCGTTCTATTTTTGCATTATTGAAAGAGCAGTTGAATTTGTATTGCCAAGTATTATAATTTTTGTAGTTGCAAGGATTTTAAAGAAGAAGTATAAATTTGACAAAAGTTAATATGAAAGTATTCAGATATTTGGGCGGAAAATTTTGGATTTGAGGAGTATAATGAAAAAATATTTATTGTCGATTGTTATGTTGGTAATATTTGAAACGGTTGCAATTACACTTTGGTTGACTAAAGATAATATCTTTTATTTATTAAATTTTAGTTATATTGGTTGTTCCATTGCATTAGGTCTTACACTCTATGTTAAAAAATATAGGCATGCTCGACGTGTAACTCAATTGTTGGTGGGATTATATATGTTACTCTATTTAGGCGTAATTTCCAATGAGAATATGCAGATAGAGGGATTTTGGTATTATCTTTTTACCGGTGTTTTTGAGGCTGCTACTATTCATTATGCAGTCGCTAAGATTTTTGGACCGTTGATTTTTGGCAGAGGCTGGTGCGGATATGCTTGCTGGACTGCTATGGTATTAGATTTTCTGCCATATAAAGTGCCTAAGCAACCAAGAAAGAAAATAGGTTGGATTAGATATATTGTTTTTGTTGTGTCGTTAGTGTTTGTTTCAGCTCTTTTCTTAGCTCATGTAGGCAATATAGAAAAAATAATGTTTTGGGCATTCATAATAGGGAATATTTTATATTATGTTGTTGGTATCGTTCTCGCGTTTACGTTTAAGGATAATCGTGCTTTTTGTAAATACATATGTCCTATTACAGTATTTATGAAACCAATGAGTTATTTTTCTTTACTTAGAATTAAATGTGACACAAGCAAATGTATATCTTGCGGAAAGTGCAAAAAAGTTTGTCCTATGGATGTTGATATGACAGATAATTCAAGAAAACGTAAAAATGGAACTGATTGTATTTTGTGTTTTGAATGCACAAAAGTGTGTCCTAAAAATTCATTGTAAATTTTACCCATGTTAACCTAAAGTTGCGTGGTAGTTGCGTTATAGTTGCTGGAAGCAACCTCTCTCAATATGGTAAAATATACAAATAAAATAATACTTAAGGAGGCCGAACAATGGCAATAATAGCAGGCGTAGTAGTTTTGTGGTGTATTTTAATATTAATCCCACTAGTGTCGCTTTTGATATTTGGGATAATATGTTTAATCGTGAAAGCGTCAAGAAAGAAAGTCACTTCCAGCGAAATCCAAAAAGAAAAAACTGACATGGACAAAACATTAGGAGCAACAATAAAAGAACACAGAATAAATTGTAAAATGACACAAGAGTTTGTAGCAGAAAGCGTTGGAGTAAGCAGACAAGCGGTGTCGAAGTGGGAAAGCGGACTTTCTGAACCAAGTACATCAAATTTGCTTGCACTTGCAAATTTGTTCGGAGTTTCAGTGGAAGATTTGTTAAACAGGGTTAAGTAGAAAATTAATTAACGAATTTCCAAGGTTTTACAAAAAATAAAGCTCCTGCCGATTTTACTCGACAGGAGCTTTATTAGGAGTTTTTATAAAACATTAAACTTTAAGGCTATTTTGCTTCGGCTCTTTTTTGCCGTAAATAGTTGTGGCTAAAATTCCTCCGCCGCTTACGAAGAGCAACGCAATCCAAAGAGTCAAGTTTTGGTTGTCGCTGGTTTGTGGATTCTCCGGCTTGGGGTCCGGCTGGGGTTGTGGCTCCGGTTCCGGTTCGGGAGTCGGAATTTCCGGCTCGGGCTCGGGGGCGGGAGTGGGTTCAGTGTAAATGTTAACGAAAGTAACACCTTCTATTGTCGGCGAATGGTCACCGCTGCTGACAATGACTTTGCAAAGCTGTTTGTCAGCGATAGAAAGAACACCATCTTCATCTTGTACTACTTCAAGTCTTATATGATACGTAGTTGTATCATAAGTTATGTGGTCTTCATCACCGATTACCTCGTAAATTTTAAAGTGATGTATACCATCTACATTGAGCAATACAGCAGGGAACTTGAAGTTGCCGTCAGCATCGTTTTTAACTGTTTCGCCGATTTGCTGTCCGTTTACTGCATTTTCCAGTGCAAATTCAAACTCTCCTTCTTCAAGTCTACGACCTTTTAACTCTTTTTTGCCTCCGAAATCTTCGTAAATATCATACGAAATAGGAGTGGGAACAAATCCGTTACTGAATACGATTTCGGTTGCCGGCATATTGTTTTTGCTGAGTTTAACTTCGGCAGAAAGAACGCCTTGAGAGTTGTCGGTAACTATAACAGTTACAGTGTAAACAGATTCATCGAAATCGTAATTTGTAATTCCGTTATTTATCTCTGTAACTTCATACACATAAGTTCCCGCTTTTGCAAAAGTTATTTCTTCAAAATTTATATTGCCTTTTTTGTCATTGGTTGCAATCGCATTTGTCGGCACAGGAGCACCGCTTGTTACAGCGTTCAATTCGAATTCAAACTCATCTGCTTGCAACTCTTTTCCTGTAAGAAGTTTAGTTCCGTCGAGCGTTACTCGGGCGTCCGCCGCATCGTAAATATTTTCAAAAACAATATCCTCAACATGGTTTTCGCCATCGTTTACGGTTACAGTTGCCGTAATTGTTTGGTCGCCGTTATCGCTTACAGTTACTGTCACAATATAAACTGTGTCGTCATAGGTGAAGCCGCCGATTTCGTTTACAGAAGATTCAGTTACTTTATACTGATACACATTTCCTTTGTGAGCATCTTTGAATTCAATAGCAGGGAACACAAAAGAACCGTTCGCTGCATTTTTAACAGAAGTCACATTCGGCAAGGGGGCATTTTCTGTAACGGCTTCAAGCACAAATTCAAATTCGTTGGCATTCAGTGCGCGGTTGCCTATAATCTCTTTCGTACCCGTAACAGTAATAAAGTCAGACGAAGAGGGAACATACTCGTTTATAAAGACCGGGTTTGTTGTTCCTTCGGCAAGACCCGAAATAACAGTTTCAGCAGAAATCGTTCCGTCAAGATTGTCGATTATGCTTACAGTAATTTCATACACCGTTTCGGAATACTTAATATTGTTTATAGTTTCGCCGCGATTTACTTCGGCAAGGTAATAAGTAAATGTTTGGCCTATATCATAAGAACTGTAGTTTAACGCTATAGAAGTTTTGCCGTGTGAATCTGTAATCATGGATCTGATAACTTCGTCAGCATCTTCGTTCAAAGTCGGGTCCTCGCCATAAAGTATGAACTGATATCCGTTGAGCGGGTGATTTCCCACCATTTGTTTTTCGATATCAATTATTGTGGTAGCAGAACCCATGGGTGAGTATATATTGTTAAATACTGCAGTAATTGACCAATTTCCTTCAATAGTGGTATTTTGTGCATTGTTTACCGAAACAATCTCAAGCTTTCCGTCTGCGTTGCTGTCAGCAACAACTACATAGAATCTCCTTTGTGCAGTGTCGTAAATTACTCCGCCTTGCGTTCCCGATATTTCAGTAAGAGTGTAGTAGTAAGTTCCGGCAGCAGCGTATTTTTCGCCTGAAAGTGAAAATTCGGCTTTCTTTTCTGCATCGCTTTCACAGATGGTTTTTGTTTCTACTATAGAACCGTCGTTTCTCTTTAGAACGAATGAATATTCTTCTCCTGGAAGCCAGTTTGTACGGTTTCCGGAGATGTTTTTAGTAACTTCAACATTTATTCCTTGACCGTCAGTTTCAACAGGCTCATAGTTGTTTACGATGAGAGCTTCATCATTTGCGGTTGCATCGATTATTCCGCTGAGTGAACTGAGGCTTTCATTAAACGTAAAACCATCGGGAATAGTTATTTCTTTGACACTGTAGTGTGTCTTCTCGGGAATACCTCTTATAACAAACGATTCACCTTCGGAAAGTTCTATAAGCAATTTTCCGTTGTTTATAGTTGTGTTTCCGTTTGATGTACTGAATGTTCCGTTTAACGGTGCACCTGAGTCGCTTGTAAGTGTAAGTTCTGCAGTAAATTTAATACTGTCGTTGATGTCTGCCGGATGTGCGTTATTATCAATAACTTTCTTTGTAATAACAAGGTCCCCTTCGCCTATAGCAGTGTTTACAAACTCAACATTGTCAATAACATACTTTGCAATAAACCCATCTGCTGAATTGTCGAAAGGAATACCGTTGATATGCACCGATTTTATTTTGTAATCGGAATTACCGGGGATTTCCTCGATTGTATAATGAGTATTTCCGTCAAGTCCCACCAACCAGAAAGTTTGGTCTTTTTTCAGCTCGAATTCATAAATACCATTTATAAAAGTGGCTTTTATCGGCTCTCCGCTCGGTGTTTCGTTAAGAGCAGTTATATAACTGTCAAAAGTTCCGTTTTTAGTAAGGGTAATACGGAATTTAAACGTGTCAGAAGTACCCGGCTCAAACACATCAACGGTTTTGGAAAGTTTCAGACCTGTTGCAGGGATTACCGACAAAAGACCGTTGTTTCCCAGGTTCATATCAACATAGACGATGCCGTTGTGTTCCGTAAGATACGGATGGAAAACCATGTTAGCCGAATTTGTTTTATTTTCTGCTTTTTTCTCATCATACATTTGAAGCTCGCGGGCAGGAGTGCCTTTTGGAACTACCCAAGCACCGAAATCACCCGTAAGAGTTTCGTGAGAACTGCTCCAAACTGCGGCGTTTACAGAAGCGGCTGACATTTTTTCGTAGAAGAAAACAGGCTTGCTTTCGCTTTGCTTGAATATATACCTGCGGTGATAATATTCTCCGTTTGTGTTGAGTGTTTCGTCTTCACTCACAAGAACGTAATTTTCGCCGCTCTTTTTGAAAACAGCAGAGTCGAACGTGTAATAGAATCTCTCATTTTCTTTGCCGGGTGTAAATTCTGATTTCGCAGTTATATGTTGGTCGTGAGATTCCGCAGAAATATCAAAATAGTTATTCCAGAAAATACGAGTATGTCTGTCAGAAGCTACGTGTTGAGGATAGTTTATATTTGTAATATTAAATTCATTAAGGTCAGAACGTAATCCGGTCTCGTATATAAGGCGGATAGGACTGATGTTATCGGCATTTTCCAACGAAATGCTTACATTTTCAGCTGTGGAAACATTAGCACCTTCCAAAGACACGAGATAAGTAATCATCGGTATGAGAGAAGCGGGTACTTTCCAAATAACGGTTTGCGAGCCTGTTTCGATGTTTTCATGTACTTGAACAGACATATACATCATGTCGGAATTTTTAATGCTGCCTGTTGTTTTGCCTAAGAAACCGTAAGAACGATTTATGTAAACAGCACCTGACGGAACCGGCTCTGTGCCGTCTTCGTCATAAAAACCTGCATAAGTGCCGTCTGCTTTTGCGTGCCAAGCAATATAGTTAGACCAATCATTTTCTCCGTTATAGCTAAGCTGTCCGTCTTCAAAAGCCTTTGTTACAAGCTCTGTAGCTTCGTTGTTGTCGGCGATTCCGAGGCGAGTTTTAACGGCACGTATAAACTCATCACCCAAACTCGTGGGGTTTTCAACAGTTCCCAAACCTGATTCCGAATTATCGGCAAGTTTCTGTGCCATCATATGTCCGTCGAAAAGTGTGTCGCCCAAAAGGATTCCTTTTATATCTTTAACTTCCATAAAATCGCCGAGTCTGTCTGTAAATTCAACATAACCCGCAAAATCGGGATTTCCGCCTTCAAGATGAGTAGGGTAGTAACGAGATTGTAAAATTATTTCTGCTACTATATCCGTAAAAGCATCCGTAAGACCGCCGCCTGATGCAGAGAAGTATTTATCAACATAAGATTTGCTTGCGGCATAAGAGTTTTTAGAGATTGAAACATTACTCTGATTGCCGTTTCTGTTTTTAACCAAAACATTCATGCTGCCTGTTGTGAGATTAGTATAAGTATTCCAAAGGGAATCTGTTATGGCAGAGCTGTCGGGGTTAAGTACGCTGTACGCTATGTTTCCGGATGTTTGCGTTGTTCCTCCGGCTTGGGCGCTGATGTTAAAACCAAGGGTATAGAAAAGGCTTCTGCCTGCTCCGTTTTCGCTTTTTACTTGATATTTATTCTCTATGCGGTTTTTGATGTAAGAAGCTGTAAGTTGTACCAAGAATCCTTGCCCTGCCGTGATATTGGTATCGTTGCCGTCACCCACATCGGCTTTTGTTTTATTGCTGTTTGAATTTCCGTAATGGGAATTTTCAACATCGTCAAAATATGTTGTTCCTAAAGTAGGAGCACCGTCTGACATAAGCACAACGATAGGCATTCTGTGCTCTCCCGATTGCCAGTTGTTGGTATTAACGGTTATATCTTCTACGGCATCGAACATTTTCCAAGCTTCCCAAAGACCGGCTTGAATGTATGTAGCTCCTCCGTGGGCTTTTGACTCAAAAGTTACGGAAGGATGTGCACTCTTTACAGCATTAACCACACTTACCGTGTTTTGTGAATAAGAAATGAAATTGCCGTTTGAATCACTTGTGTAACGGCCGATTGGCATAAGCCTTGCAACTGAATTGTCGTATGTTCTGTCCGCACTTGTTCCTGAATAAAGAACAACGCCAACTCGGTTGTTTTTATTTGTTTTATAGAGAGTTTCGATGGCGTCGTTTGTCGCTTGAACGAGCTGCGTTACTGCAGTAGTTGACATTGAATTTGATAAGTCGAGAATAATTACAGTGTCAGTCGGGACTGTGGAGTAACCAACAACTTCCTTGTTGGCCGAAATTGCAGAAAGGGCGGTAAGAAAGTTTTTATTGTCGTCCAGCATGGATATTTTTCCGTTAAAAGCAGAAGCGTTCGTAAAAACTGATTTATCTGTCCAAACTCCTCCGGCATTAGATGTATCAAGATTGTTTACATCGAAATACTTTGTCCAGTTGTCCATGGTATTTGCATCAACAACACGATTGAAGTTGGAATTTTCGGTTGCTGATACCGAAAAGGTAATGGGTAAGCAAGATATAAGCATTGAAAAACATACTAAAAAACTTATAAATCGCTTTGCTAAGTTTGATTTTTTCATTTTAATTACCCCCTTAATTAATTATTGCTTGTAAATGATTTTTTTGACATTTACAAATTCCGATAAAATCGTCACCGTGAGTGTAAAAAGTACATTCCGCACATTCGTTGTATTTTGTATCTTTTCCGTTGTAATGTTTGCACGCATCTTGCATTTTTGTTACAAAAGGAAAACCATCGGCAGTATATTTCGGCTCTTTTAAAAAGTTAGGATAAATGGGCATCGGAGAGATTGCCGGATTCTCTCTTTCGCAGTCTTCGTAATATCCGTAGTATATTTCGAAACATTCTCCCGAAATTTCCAGTTTTTTAAATAAATCGCCTTCTTTGTGAGTAGGCGTTTGATCATCATAAGATAAAAGCTTATTTATCATAGCGTCTCTCCTTACAGCATAAAAAACTGCCATACTGTTTTTACAATAGACAGCATAGCAGAAAAGAAAATTCTTTTATATTACCTTAAAAGGCTTTTTGAGGACATATTTTTTTGTGATTTTTTTCTTTTAATATATCTTTTTTTGTGTTTTTGGATATGTATATTTATAAAATTGCGGCAAATTCGTCACGACTCACGCCTGTTTTTTCAGATACTATTCTTATTGCTTGTTTTACTCCCGATAAAGACATGTGGAGTTTTTCTGCAATTTCGCTGTTTTGTAAACCGAATGCTGCCAATTTTGCAACTTCACGTTCTTTTCTTGAAAGAGTAGTAGCAAGATTTTTGCCTCGCACGCTTCCGCTGAGTTTTGACCAACCGCTGTTGTACATTCTGTAAAGTGTTTGTACTTCTTTTAAAGCATTTTCGTCAACATTTGATATTCTTTCTTCAAGTAAAGAACCGAGTACGCGGCAATATTCCGCAAGCAAACCGTAAAGCTTGTCGGGAATAACCAAAGCGATAGCTCTGTCAATATGGCGCACCGCTTGTTCCTTGTTTGCACAGCTGTGGTAAACTGCGGCGCATGTAAGGCGTAAATATGCTTCTGCGATAATCGAGTTGTCTGCCACGGCTTGTGAAATCATAGGCTCTATTGTAGCAGGTACTACAGACATTAGAGAAAGTCCTTGCATACCTTGTAAATCGTACTGTCTTGTGGCAACGGCATAAGCTATTGCGTATAAAAATTTAGCATAATAAACTTTGGCTGCGGGAAGGGAGTCTTTATGAAGCGGCTCAAAACAACCTATTTTAAACCACTCCGGGAAAGACGAAACATCATATAGCATACTGTCTACAGCAGTAAGAGAAAACAGAACGATATCTTTGTCTTCCTCTGTTTTTGCAGGGGCTTCTATGATATGTATTTTTGCTTTCCTCCACAGGACAAGATCGCCGCGCCAAATGGCGCATAAAGCAAGTTGCATACCTGCCGATAAAACGGCATAAAAGCCTGAATGTTTTTGTAACAAATAGTTTGCGCTTTCATAAACTCTGTCAATTTCGCCGCGCGAATATGCGATTTCTGAGGCAAAAAGAACTTGTGCTTCGTGATTATATGATAATTTTTCAATACACATTTCAGCACTTCCGGGTGTATTGTAAAGGTCTGTCATATATAAAAAGGGTGTTTTGCGCGGAAGAGGCAAGTCTGCATTAAGTAAAACATTTTGTTGCTTTTTTCCTGCTTTTGTTCTGCCGTCAATCGGCTTCTGCGCATCACCGGGAATCATCCACGCTCTTCCGAATCGTGTAGCACCTTTAATTTTTCCTTCTGTGCACAATGTTTGCAATCTTCTTGCAGAAATACCCCATTTTTTTGAGACATCTTCTATTTTAAGATAATCCATAATTACTCCTGTTTTTATATTGTTCGTTAAAACGCTGTTTGCATTATTCGCGTAAACGCATAATATATCATTCGCTTGACCGCTGTTTATGTATTATGGCAAATTGTTCCCATAATGTCAATGCTGATTGAATTTTAATATTTAAAATGATACAATGAATTTGATATATGCACAAAGTATTTACGAAAGAAGGATGTTTATGGAGAAAAGACTGTTTGCTTTTTTGATTGTTTCGGTAATGCTTGTTACTTTAGTTTCTTGCAACTCCAAAGACCCCATAAAGACAATTGAAGATATCGAAAGCGAGAAAACTGATATTATATCCGAATTAGGACTTAATGCTGAAAATAAAGGTGCTACAGAGTACACCGTTCAGGTTAACTCTGCTGTTTATTCACTTTTGGATTTTGAAAATACACAAGAAGCAGATTTTGCAACTCGCGGTCTTATTGATGCTCCGGAAAAGTTAGAGCTCAAAGATGAGAACGGTAAAATTATATGGAGTCAAGAAGCGTACAGTTTTTTGTCTGATTATGAAAAAGCTCCCGATACGGTAAATCCAAGCCTTTGGGAAAACACCAAGAACAACCACGCCTACGGTCTTTTTAAAGTCACAGATAATATTTACCAAGTAAGAGGCTATGATATGGCAAATCTTACGGTAATAAAAGGTAATACAGGCTGGATTTTGTTTGACCCGCTTATGAGTATTGAATGTGCTGAGGCGGCGATGCAATTGATTCAGAAAAATCTCGGTTCGCTTCCTATAAAAGCTGTCATTATTTCTCACTCACACGCAGACCATTTCGGCGGAATAAAGGGCGTTCTTTCTGAGGAAGAAGTTGCAGACAGTTCTCTTTCTGTTGAAGCACAGTTAGCAAGCGGAAAAATTCCGATAATTGTTCCGGAAGGTTTTACAGAGCATGCAGTTTCCGAAAATATATACGCAGGAAAAGCAATGACACGCAGAGCTAATTATCAATACGGTACACTTTTGAATCCGGGTGTACAAGGCTCTCTTGCCATGGGAATCGGAATGGGCCAGTCAAAAGGCACCACATCGTTTATTACACCTACCTATGAGATAAAAAACACTTGTGAAAAGATAACCATTGATGGCGTAGAGTTGGAATTTCAGCTCACTCCCGGCACTGAAGCTCCTGCAGAAATGAACACTTGGATTCCGCAGTTTAAAGCTTTGTGGATGGCTGAAAACTGTACCGGAACTTTGCACAACCTCTACACATTAAGAGGCGCGCAAGTTCGTGACGGCGCAGCTTGGGCGAAATACATTACAGAAGCAATTACTTTGTACGGAGATAAAGCTGAGGTTGTTTTCCAATCTCACAACTGGCCGCATTGGGGTAATGAGATAATTAATGATTATATGGTAAATACCGCCGCCGTTTATAAATTTATAAACGACCAGACTTTGACATATATAAATCAGGGATATACCTCTGATGAAATTTCGAATATGATAGAGCTTCCGGAAAATTTGGCGAAAAATTGGTATACACGCCAATACTACGGAACGGTTGCTCACAATTCTAAGGCAGTTTACCAGAAATATATGGGTTGGTATGATGCAAATCCTGTTAATTTAAATCCTCTTGAACCTACAGAAAGTGCTAAAAAATGGGTTGAATATTTAGGAGATACAGATGAAGTACTTCGTCTTGCAAAAAAAGATTTCGACAAAGGCGAGTACCAATGGGTTGCAGAGATTACGAATGTTATAGTTTACGCCGAACCTTCAAATAAAGCGGCTCGCCTATTGTGTGCAGATGCGTTAGAACAGTTGGGATATCAGGCAGAATCCGGTACATGGCGCAATGCATATTTGACTGCTGCTTTGGAGCTTCGCAACGGTAATTCTACAGATCCTTCCGCTTTTTCCTCAGATGGAAGCGGTGTAAAAGGAATGACGGCTTCCATGCTGTTTGATTACATGGGAATCCTTTTGGATAAACAGGCTTTTGCAGAGCATGATTTTACAATAAATATTGTATTTTTAAATAACGAAAAACACATGATCCGTGTGAAAAACGGGGTGCTTTTACACTATGAAAATGCAGAATCCGCATCTGCGGATATAAATATTAAATGTCCTGAAAAGGCATTGCTTTATGTTTTGCAAAACAATATGGACGGTTTCAAGAACGTTGCGCAAATCAATGGCAACACGGAGCTTTTAGAACTGTTTATGAGTAAATTAAATCAGCTTGGAGGAGATGTTTCATCTGCTTTTAATATCATTGAGCCATAAACATATGCTCCGTGTTTTACAGGAATCATCCCAACATTACATCTAAAAGCATCATGACAGCGAAACCGAGTACAATACCCATTGTGGCGGAATATGGCTGTGTTCCTTGATTTCGCTGACATTCCGGAATTAATTCATGCACGGCAACCAGTATCATTGCGCCTGCTGCAAAAGAAAGCGCGTAAGGAAGTAATGTTTTCACGTGAACTACAAGCAATGCACCGGCAATTCCGGCGATAGGCTCTACCATTCCCGAGGCTTGCCCGAAAAGAAAACTCTTTTTCCTTGAAAAACCTTCTCTTTTTAAAGGAAGAGAAACGGCGGCACCTTCCGGGAAATTTTGCAAACCTATTCCCACCGCTACTGAAACTGCACCGGCGAGACTTTCGGCTGTGGCAGTTCCGTTTTGAAGTGAAGCAAAAGCAACACCTACGGCAAGACCTTCGGGAATGTTATGAAGTGTTATTGACAAAACGAGCATAACTATTCTTTGGATTTGTGCGTTTTTCGGACTTTGTGAATTATCGGCTTTATTTCTGGCAAATACAACAGCCTTGTCAGATGCCCACATAAAAATTGCACCTGCTAAAAAACCTATTGTGGCAACCACGTATGCAGGTAAATCGGATTGCTCGTGCGCTTGCTCTATGGCAGGTTGAAGCAAAGACCAAAAACTTGCGGCAATCATAACACCGGAAGCAAAACCTAACATTATATTTAAAATTGTTTTATTTTGTTCTTTAAAAAAAACGACTGTTGCGGCACCCAAAGCTGTAAGAAACCATGTTCCCAGCGTCGCAATCAGTGCAAGTAATACATAATAATTCATAATGCACCTCCAATATCATTATATTTTTGATTGTACGGTGTGTGCATTTTTTTGTGTTTTTTCGGAACGATTGACAAGTATGTACAAAACATTATAAAATGTTTCCGTAAAAAATAATTATCAGAGAGGTAGTTTATGAAAAAAACATTTAAATTTTTAGCATTTGTGTTAGTGTGTATGTTGCTTTTGTTGTCTGTTGCATGCGGCGATAACGAAAAAGATACTGCACCGTCAGCAGTTCCGACAGCGGCAGAAAGTGCGGTTCCTACTGAAGTTCCTACTTCAGAACCTACACAGACACCCGCAGATAATACTCCCACACCTGAAGCGAAACCTACTGTAAAACCCGGACAGCTTACGTATGCCGGCGGTATTTTGAGTGAGGAAGCTCCCCAAGAACCGATCATGCTCTGCGACACAACAGCAACACCTAACCATTTACAAATTGTGGAAGATTTGGCAATACAATTTTTCCCGAGCACATCTTTTACAGAGGTTGCCATTTGCTGTCCTTCCTATAATGACAATGTGGGTACATTGACATTTGCTCTGTATGCTTGGATGGGTTCTTATGAGAGCACTTTGGCAGGCGAGGCAATTAAAACTCAGACTTTTGAAAATTATAACGACAACGCGTTACTTGGACTTAAGTTTGAAGAAGCACTTCCTGACGGAGAATACATTTTGCTTTTGACAACACCGAAAGCTTCCGATGGTGTCGGAACATGGGGAAAGATTGGTAATTTTGAAGGTCAAAAAGTATATGTTGACGGCGGCGAAACACTTGATGAAAATTCAAGCTTCCATGTTGAGCTTCGTGTTACTTATATAAACACACCGAACAATTTATACGGAAAACTTTCGTAAATGAAAATTCAGCGGTTGCCGACAAACAGGCAGCCGCTTTTTTTAGTTTGACAGTGCAAAACAAATCACGAGGTTTAAATTGATAAAATTCGTGATTTATGACATACTGATAATGTTTTAACAGGGTAAGGTTGAAGGGATATTGAAATGGAAATTTGCAAAGACAATAAAAAAATATTGGTAGTTCTTACGGGCGGCACAATTTGCTCCGCTCCCAATGAAAATGCCAAAAATCAATCACAAGCAGAAAAAGCAGAGCAATACATCATATCGGATTTTAAAAGTTCAGATTCAAAGTATAAAGATGTGGAATTTGACACTGTAAAGCTTGAAAAAGACATTTTGAGTGAAAATATGACTGTTTCTGTGTGGAATCAATTGCTTAATATTTTTAGAGATAAAAGTATTTGGACAAAATATTCCGGAATTATTGTACTTCACGGTACAGATACACTTGCCTATACTTCGTCGCTTCTGTCTTTGCTTCTTGCAGGCGCACCTATACCGGTTTGCTTGGTTTCTGCGCAACTCCCATTGATGAAATCCGGTAAAAAGCCTAAAAAAGAGAGCCGTACTAACGGTTACGCCAATTTCAGAGCTTCCGTAGAGCTGATAATGAACGCAATTGCGCCGAATGTTTATGTTGTATACAGAAATATTGCAAACGATAAACACCGCCCGGGGAGCTTGTTCGTTCATCTCGGTTCACATTTGCGCCAGTGCCAGAATTACAGCAATAATTTTTACAGCAAAGACCAAGTGAAAATTAAAAATATCAAAAATGCTCAATGGGAGGGCGTTAAATTTGAAACGGATACCTTTTATTTGAATAAAATTCGTGAGTTGAAAGACAGTGTTTTGCTGATAATGCCGTATGTGGGACTTAAATATTCAAGAATAAATATTGACGGAGCAGATGCCGTTGTGCACGGAACGTACCATTCCGACACGGTGTGTGTAGAGCGCAAATTCAGAGAAGAAAATTATGGGGAATCCTCTGTATTATATTTATTGGATTGTTGCAAAGAAAAAGGAATTTCACTTTTCCTTGCTCCTTGCGATGCCGAGGCGTACTCCTATGACAGCACAGGCGATGCGCTTGAGCATGGGGCGGAATGTATTTCCGATACGACATTAGAGCTTGCATACATTAAAACTTTAATAGGTTGCTCGATGAATTTAAAAGGGAAAGAATTAAAAGAATTTTTAGGTTGCAGCATAAATTATGATTTCGCGTATAAAAAACAGTAAATACGATGTATTGACTTTTGAGATTTAGTAAATTATAATTTAGTAAATCGTGCTTTAGTAAATTATGTTTTAGCAATTTTGCGGCGCGGAGGTTTTGATATGTTTGTAGGCAGAGATAAAGAAATTAACGTTTTAAATAATTTGTATAAATCTGAAAAATTTGAGTTTGCGGTAATTTACGGTCGCAGGCGTGTGGGCAAAACAGAAATTTTAAATGAATTCATAAAAGACAAACCTGCCATTTACTTTGTCGGAGTGGAAACAAACGAAAAACAAAATTTGGAAAATTTCAGTAAGTGTATAGTTGAGTTTGCTACTCAAAAAACAACAAACACTTCTTTTGCCTCTTTTCAGGATGCTTTGGAGTTTGTATTTGAGCTTGCAAGTGAAAAAAGGCTTGTATTGGTTATTGACGAGTATCCGTATGTTGCGAAAGCTTCTAAAAGTCTGGCTTCAACATTACAAATATTGATAGACAAATACAAAGATTCTTCAAAATTACTTCTCATATTGTGCGGTTCGTCTATGTCCTATATGGAAGACCAAGTTCTTGCGTACAAAGCACCTCTTTACGGACGCAGAACGGCGCAATTTAAAGTTAAGCCGTTTGAGTTTCAAGATGCGTGCAAATGTTTTGGAAAGTTTTCTGATGAAGATAAAGCTTTGGCCTACGGAATTGCAGGTGGTACGCCCCAGTATTTGTTGCAAATAAACGACGACTTATCCATAGAAGAAAACATAAAAAACATATTCCTTAATCCGTCTTCTGCTATTTACGAAGAACCGCAGAATTTATTGAAACAAGAAGTCAGAGAACCGGCAATTTATAATGCAATAATCGCGGCGATTGCTACCGGATATACAAAAATGTCGGAGATATCAACAAAAGTGGGTGAGGACACAGGCGTTTGTTCGATGTATATTAAAAATTTGGTATCTTTGGGAATCTTAAAAAAAGAAACACCATTCGGTGAAGATTCTTCCAGAAAAACCATATATTCGTTAGAAGATAATATGTTCCGTTTTTGGTACCGTTTTGTGCCGGAGAATAATTCTATAATTTCTCGTGGCGCCGCAGAACTTGCATACAGTCGAATAGCACCTCATTTATCCGACTATATGGGAGGGATATTTGAAGAAATTTGCAAGCAATATTTGTGGTCTTTGTTATTAGACGGAAAATGTGCGGTTGATTTTACTGATATCGGCAGATGGTGGGGCACAAATCCGAAAACACACCAACAAGTTGAGATTGATATTTTGGGAACGGCAGATAAAAACACTGCTCTTTTCGGAGAGTGCAAATGGCATAACGAAAAAGTAGATTTAGGTGTTTTGGAAAGCTTAACAGAAAAAAGTGAGTTGTTCCATTATTCCCAAAAGCATTTTTATTTGTTTTCTAAAAGCGGCTTTACAAAAGGTTGCGTAGATAAAGCAAAGGAAATGGGTAATGTAACATTGGTAAAGTATAAGGATATGGTAAGATAGAAAAAAGTTGACAGAGTGTTTTAAGTGATATAAAATACAGAGGTTATTAATATTGTCAGCTGTGATGAAGAGAGTATTTCGGTATAGCTTACTTGCAGAGAGCTGTGGATGGTGAAAATACAGCAGAAGCAATCGAGAGAAGAACACTTCGGAGCTTGCGGAAGAAAGCCGATACATTTCGGTGATTAGAACCGCACGTTTATCGCGATAAGATGTAACAAAGAGGGCCTTTATAAGGTCAACTTGGGTGGTACCGCGGAAGTTCAACCTTTCGTCCCATAGTCGGGGCGAAAGGTTTTTTTATAAATATTTTTCGCCAAAAGCAGATAATATAAAAGCAGATTCTTAAATTGGAGGAAGAAACTTATGATAAGAACGCATAACTGTGATGAATTGAATCCAAAGAATATTGGAGAAAAAGTTGTATTGACAGGTTG
>SVJD01000034.1 GCA_015069165.1 Oscillospiraceae bacterium | reverse complement strand
TTCTTCCTGTAAACAGCGTAGCAAGGTCGGAACTCAAAAGGAAAGCGTTTGAGCCGGTAATATAAATATCAAACTTTTCGGATGCGTGCAGACCATTGATTGCTTTCTCGAAGTCGGTACACATCTGGACTTCATCAATCAAAACAAAATTCTCTTTGCCCACCACATACTGCGAATTGATGTAGTCATACAAAGGTCTGTACTCAAGCAAATGGTCGAACTCCGGCAAGTTGAAATTGATCTGAATGATATTGTGGTCGGGTATATTCTGTTCGATATGGTTCTTAAATGCTTCCAGCAGCTTGGATTTGCCGCTGCGGCGAACACCCGTTATGACCTTAATATCGGGAGTTCCAATTACGTTTATAATTTTTTCTAAATATTGATTTCGAGTAATAAGTTTCATGGCATATCACCTCACATACAGTATTATACCATAATTTCTTACCATTTTCAATATATTTTCAGAAATGGTAAATAGAAAGGTTAAATAAAAAAGTAAATTCCAGTTTAAGCGGAATTTAGTTTTACACCCCATAATTGTTCTTAGGCTCCTGAGCCAGAGGGGCACATTAAGCCATCCCGTAAGGGGCTTGCCCTTGATAGTACTAAAAAGAAATGCTATAATTTTACTATAAGACGAGCGAATATGACTGTTCTTGAGTTCTTCGCCGTCGGTAATATTCAAAGTGCATTTTTTTTGAAATGTCAAGGGTGGCGTAGTAAGAGGTGGAATTTAGTCTTGCAACACTATCTTTCTACGTTATGTTTGTGTCACTTATTTCATGCCAAACGCGTCTGTTTTTAATAAATTTGGTCTAATTTTGTAAGACTTAATTCCATATTTCGTACCAAATTTTCCCAAGAAACGGAATTTAGTCTTCAGTACGGAATTTATTTTTACAAACGGAATTTAAATTTTCACTCAACCTTATTCGGGGTTGTTAAGAGATTTTCTGAATTTTTCCACAAAAAAGAACCCAACCCATAAGATTAGCCCTATGAGTTGGTATTCATTTTGAATTATCAAGCAAACTTTTAACACCTGTATGTTCTATATAGCTTATTTGACAAAAATTCGTTCATTGCAATTAGCATGTTAGTATATTCCCGCAGTTAAATTTTCAAACCAAAACTTCCCATTTGCCGTAGCGTTTGCCGCTTTCACGGCGGATATAGTTCTTATCCTGCAGGGATTTCATCAATCGCTTTACGGTAGCTATGGATTTTCCGGTAGCTTCCACGATTTCTTGTTGCTTAATAGTTGGGTTCTTAGCGACCAATTCCAAGACTGCCAGTTCTTCCAAAGTACAGTCTAAAGTATCAAATTGATACTTTGGAATCTCTGTTTTGATACTTTTGGAATCGTCCTCTGCCACATAGTCCACGTGCATAAATCTGTTTTTCAGTTCGTGGTTTGTGCCCAGCAGCAGATTGCCGAAGAACATTTCCAAATACTTCGTTGTGGAATGGATGCCCTTTTGCAGGTTGTTATAGTTGGCACGAACCAGTGCGTTACGGAAATACCAGGAGTTCTTCTCAAATGCGTCGTTGTTCACCTTAAAGCCGAATGTCTTCATATACTTGATCATAAACACGGCGGTGGCTCTGGTGTTGCCCTCACAGAAGGGATGGATCTGCCAAATATCCGACGCAAACTTTGCCAAATGTCTGACAGAAGCCTCCACCGACAGTCCCTCATAGGAGAACTGCTTCTCCGTAGCAAAGTCGTAGTCCAAAGTATCACGGATACTGTTGAAGTCCGCATAGATCACCGTGTCACTGTTCAGCACCCATTCCTTTTTTGTGATGTTGTACTGACGGATCTGACCGGCATGCTTAAACACGCCCTCGAACAATCTGCGGTGAATGGTCATCCACTCTGCCGGAGAAAACTGAAAACTCTTTTCGCCCAGGAGCTTTGCAATTCGCGCGGAAACGATATCCGCCTCTTTTGTGTTATCTTCCATCTCGGCACGCACTTCACGCTGCTCGTAATAGCTCTGAATACGCTTCTGTGCCTCGTCAATGGTGATATTACCCTCGATATGCTCCTTGGCAGTATCCAGCAAATACTCAGAGGTTTTCAGCCCGTCAACTGCCTGCAGGCCGATGGCAGTTTGCCACGCCTCGCTCTTTTCAACCTTTCCGGGTTCGCCTTGCCTTATATATTCTTCCAGATCATATTGCCATTTCATTTCGTCTGACATATCTGAACCTCGTTTCGTTATTGTAAATCTTCCGTCTTAAAGGTTGTATATCCCTCATAATAGTAGCTGTGGTCGATACCCTTCATATAAACCTCACGGCTATAGATATCGTCGGTCAGAGCGGCTTTCAGGATATGCTTGATTTCAATATCCTTTATAGGACCGCGTTCCATTGCCAGTAGGTAGTCCTCTTTATCCACCTTGCTCCAATCGACCACCTTGCCGATCTCCTTCTTAAAGATGCAATCCAGCCAGATGCGTGTGCTTCTGCCGTTGCCCTCGCGGAAGGGATGGGCAATATTCATTTCCACGTACTTCTCCACGATCTCATCAAAGGTGGACTGGGACATCTTGTCGATGTTGGCAAGTGCCGCTTCTAAATACATAAGCGGAGCAAAACGGAAGTTGCCTTTTGCGACATTCACGGTGCGGAGTTCACCGGCAAAGTCGTAGATATCCTCAAAGAGATACTTATGGACGGCTTTCAAAGAAGCGGTCGTGCCAGCCTCCAAGCTGTCCAACAAGCCGTTTTCAAACAGCTCTACGGCCTTCTTTTTACTGATACGTTCCTCCGCTTCTGCAAGCTCAGGAGAGCTGGTAATACCAAGTTTATTTTGGGGAGCCATCTTATTTGTCCCCCTTTGCTTCATCGGGGACAAACTCCATAATGTCGTCCACATTGCAACCAAGGGCAGCACAGACCTTGCCCAGGGTATCCACCTGAACAGATTCATTCCGGCCCATCTTCGCCATAGCATTGGAAGTGATGCCCGATAGCTTAACAAGCTCGGTTTTCTTTAGTCCTCTATCAATAAGTAATTTCCACAATTTATTATAACTGATAGCCATAGGAAACCTCCGAAGGTTAGTACATATGATTATCATACCACGATTTACGAATGTTTTCAATAATTTTTCAACAGTATTCAAAAAAAAATTGAGTTTTTCAATTTTCGATGTGCCGCAATGCAAATCCGCACCGTTATACATTGTTTGTTCGGATCTGATACGATTAGGATAGCTGTATTCTGCCCCTCACGGCTGATAAAAGCAATTTATTGTAGAAACGATATCATTTTCGTGTTGTAACCAAGCTCGGCTTACATTTACTTCTGTGACATGTGAGTGCCGTCGCAATTCTAACGGGAGCATTTCTAAATGTCGCTCATTTCGGTATGATATGTACCCCCCATTTCGATATGCTTGGATGGCCTTCTTTTTAGAATGGCGGGGGCTTTTTCGGGGCGCGAATACCCTTTCAATAGAAATCAAACCCATTTTTTGAAAAAATTCTCTATCATTAATCCTAAAGGGGTACGTTTTTGAAAAACCAAACTAAAATTTAGTGCATAAGAAAAACGGCTGACCAAAAGCTCTGCTTCGGATCAGCCGATTTATTTTATTTAAAGAACGTCATCAGGAGCGTGGCGACCACCATCAGCCCAAGTCCGACAGAGGCTTTCAGCGACAGCTTTTCCTTGAAGACGATATAGGAAAAAGCAACGGTGAAAACGATGCTCAGCTTGTCGATAGGAACGACTACGCTGACAATACCCGTTTGGATTGCGTAATAATAGCAAAGCCAGGACGCTCCCGTAGCGATACCCGACAGGGATATAAACACAAGCTCCTTTTTATCGAGAGTTGCGAGCTGTTTTTGCTTACCTCTTGCAAAAACGATCACCCAAGCCATCACCAATACAACGGCTGTACGGATAGCGGTGCCCAGGTTGGATTCCACGCCGGAGATACCTACCTTTGCAAGAATCGAGGTCAATGCCGCAAATACCGCCGCAAGAACAGCATAAATCATCCAGCCCTTGCCCTCGTCTTTTTCCTTTGTCTTTTTCTTTTCCACCATTAAGAAGATGCCTGCCGCTAAAATTGCTGTTGCGATTAGCTTGATGGCAAGATTGGACCTTTCGTCAAAGCAGATAATAGCGAGGAGTACCGTAAGAATGGTACTGGATTTGTCAATGGGAACCACCTTATTAATGTTACCCATGGATAACGCCTTGAAATAGCAGATCCACGATGCTCCGGTAGCAAATCCCGAAAGAATCAAGAATAAGAGAGATTTCTGTCCAATCTGACCGATGGTGGCTTGCGAGCCCACAATAAACACCATAACCCAAGAGAAGATCAACACGACGATGGTACGCAGTGCGGTCGCCAGGTCGGAATCGGTCTTTTTGATACCGCACTTGGCAAGGATAGAAGTCAGTCCTGCAAAAAAAGCAGACAAGACAGCAACAATGATCCACAGCATATCGTTCACCTTTTATGTAAAAATTTCCTTAATACGCATATTTTAGCATATTTTGCCGCAGCCGTGACCGCTACCGTTAGTGTCAACGACTTCTGCATTTACAAATTTACCGTCCCCTACCTCGTACAGCTTAAACTGTGCGGTATGACCGAAATGCTGAAAGTTCTCTCCGTTTTCATAGGTTACTGCAATTTTCATTTTTATATCTCCTTTAGTTTTTAATCAATTCAAGTATCAGATCGGCGGTTTGGTTACCCCGTCGATTGCCTGCAAGTTATTTCTATTATATCGTGACTTTGTGAATAATTCAATGATTTACGAACCAAAGCCTTTTTACTTACCAAATTAAATTTCCTTTTTTATCCTTCGGGTACGCACTTACGGAATAGCGGACTTGCTGCTTTTCATATAGTGTAGTATCAATTTTGAAAGGAGTAGGTTATGGCAGAAAGCGAAAAATCTGCGGCCGTAAAAAGTGTTTTCAAGAGCGGCGAAAGCACTACCACCGAGCGCGAATTCACCGACAAGTGGATCGAGCTTATCAATACGATTGAAAAAGGCAAAAGCGGAAACTTTTACGAAAAAGCATGACTAAAGTAGCTATATATTGCCGCTTATCTGAAGAAGACAAAAACAAGCAAAACAGCAGCGAGGATTCCGCCAGTATTCAGAACCAAAAAGCAATGCTTTTGCAGTATGCCCTTGAACACAACTGGGAGCTTTACAACATTTACAGCGACGATGACTACACAGGCAGCGACAGACGCCGACCGGAGTTCAACCGTCTGCTGCAGGACGCCGAAGCGAGAAAATTCGATATTATCCTCTGCAAGACACAATCTCGTTTCACCCGTGAGCTGGAGCTGGTGGAAAAGTACATCCACGGTTTATTCCCCATTTGGGGCATTCGCTTTGTCAGCATCGTGGACAATGCCGACACCGACAACAAGGGTAACAAAAAGTCCCGCCAGATTAACGGACTTGTAAATGAGTGGTACTTGGAGGATATGTCCGACAACATCCGCAGCGTTCTGAAAAACAGACGAGAAAACGGATTCCACATCGGTGCTTTTGCCCTTTACGGGTACAAAAAAGACCCCAACTGCAAGGGGCATCTTATTATTGACGAAGAAGCCGCAGCCGTAGTGCGTGAGGTATTCAGGCTTTTCGCGCAAGGGTACGGCAAAACTGCAATCGCACGCATTCTTAATGACAGAGGCATACCTAACCCTACTGAATACAAGCGCTTACAAGGACTTCGATATAAACAACCAAAATCCAAAACAGGAACTTTATGGAAATACTTTGCAATATCCGATATGCTGACAAATGAGATGTATATTGGAAATATGGTGCAAGGAAAATACGGTAGTGTTTCGTACAAAACCAAACAGAACAAGCCCCGTCCAAAAAGCGAGTGGTATATTGTTGAAGGAACCCACGAAGCTATTATCGAGCGTGAATTGTGGGACAGAGTGCAAGTTTTATTAAAACAGCGCTCAAAGCCTTTTGCCGGCGGCACTATTGGGTTATTTGCCAGAAAAGCTCTATGTTTGAATTGCGGTTACACTATGCGTTCTTCTAAAAATCGAGACAAACATTATTTGCTTTGTTCTAACCGCCATGTGGCGAAAGATGCTTGTGAAGGTGCTTTCATTTCTGTTGATAAATTAGAAGAAATTGTACTGGCAGAGATTAACAGTTTAGCCGCCGAGTATCTTGATAAATCGGAATTGGAACGTAACATCAAAATCAGTGTAAATTTGGAAGAAGAAAAAAAACGATTATTGGCAGATTTAGCAATTTACGAGAAAAAAGTCGCAGAATTTTCAAAAGGAATTCAAGCTCTTTACATGGATAAAATCAAGGGAGTTATCAGTGAACAGGACTTTGCGGAAATGTCAAAATCATTTGCAGCGGAACGAGGCAGATTGACAGAAATTATAAACGAGAAACAAAAGCAATTATCTGAAATTAACGAAACGCTCAACTCAGATGACATTATAAACAATTTAATTGAAAAATACTCAAATTTCAAACAACTCAACAGAGAAATCGTAGAAATTCTGATTGACCGCATTTACATCGGAAAGCGCATTCCAGGTACAAAAGACATTCCGATTGAAATTCACTGGAATTTTTAAAAGTTGTTCTTATATCGTCGCAGCAGAGCAAAAGGCTAAACAAACTTACGAATATCTCATAAATATGGCTGACGACCCTGACGTTCTTGAACCTTTGCGTTTCTTAAGAGAGCGCGAAGTTGTTCACTTCCAAAGATTCGGTGAAGCACTTGAAATTGTCAAACGCTTAAGAGGCGAAAAGAAAGTATTCTATTGAGATAAAAAAAGTGGCTGTAAAAAAACAACCTGAAAAAGCTCCGGGATTCATTTTGAAATATGAGTCCCGGAGCTTTTGAGCAGTTTTATAGGAAATTTACTTGTTAGTTCAAATTCAAAAAATCTAATATTCTGTCTAAAAATAAGAATTAGACAGAATATTGTAACATAATAGATTGAATTTCCTGTGACAACCTGAAATTTAGTACAGAAAGAGCTTTTTCAGGCTGCTTTTTTACAGCCCACTTGTTTTTAACAACCAAATATTTTACTGTTTACACTTTTTTATTGGATGTCTTATAACTGTTTTCCATTTCTCCAAAGGAACTTTTCGGGCATCGGTCATATAAATCTCATGGTGTACTCTGCTTTCATTAAAATCATTTTCATAACCATTATTTTCCAAAAATGCATTCATCAACGCAACTGTCTCCGGCTCATCATCAAAAGGTCCTATGTGCATCATTTGAACACAAAGTCCCTCATCAACAGTTATAAATTCCGCAGAAGAACAATCAAGTTTCTTCTTTTTCGTCGCAGTTTCCACCGCCCAATCAAAGTCCGCCTTGCTTACAAAATCAGGGAGTCTAATAACAGAAATCCAGTTAAAGGTTGATTTATCAGTATAATCAACCCCTTGAACATTGTCTTGCCACCAAAAACCCTCAAGCGGAGGCACAACATACTCGAAGAAACCGTCGATTTTATAATCAGTCTTATAGCTCATTTTCAACGTGTACGCCACTGAATACAAAATGCTGATAGATTCTTGGTACGCTCCTCCTTCTTCGTTTGGGTCGCCCTTTCCTCTTACAGCTATGTAATTTACTCTCGGAATATTCACAATCTCCGGTTTGTTTTTCGGCATATAAAATTCTTTATACTCTTTCTTAAAATCAAAAGCCATAATCTTCCTCGTTATTAAATCCTCATTTTACTCAGAAATCCGTCTGCTTCTTTTCTGCTTTTAAAAACAAAAATGTCTTTTTCGGAATATTTTTCCAATAATGTCAATACTTGCGGTCTATATTCCAAATTGTAACTTTTCACAAACACGATAAACTCCGTATCTTCTTCGTCTGCATTTTCTATCCACGGCATGTCCGTTCTCGGTTTTCCGCGCCTTTCCCTAATACCCTCAAGACAAACATCTGACGGATAATCTAAGAAAAACACAGTATCACACGCCTGTAACCTAAGCTCCATGGTAGAGCCGTAATTTCCGTCAATAATCCATTCACTTTTTGCCATTGCATTTGACAATCTTTCGAGAAAAACACTTTTATCTGCAACCGTTTTATCAGAGTTCCAATACATCATATCCAAATGAAATAACTCTATCCCTGTTATTTCGTGCAAGGACTTGGCAAATGTGCTTTTACCGCTTCCCGGACAACCGATTACTATAATTTTCTTCATTTTGCGTTTTCCTTGCTCAAAAACTGTCGTAAGTTACAACTTCCTCCATCGGACGGAATTCAAAGTGCATACCGAGAGGTTTCGCGTCCTCTGACGGATAACCCATCACAAGCAACGCAACAGGCTCAACGTTTTCCGGAATATTAAAGCTCTCTTTCATTGCTACAGGATTAAAATGCATTACCCAACAAGTACCAACACCCTCGTTTTGCGCCGCAAGCATCATATATGTAGTAACTATCACGGCATCAACATAAGACGAAATCGCACCATCGTATACGCGCTTCCAGCTTTCATCTTTGTTGTGGCATATAAGCATTGCTGTCGGCGCATTAAAATGGCATTTAGTACATTTTTGTAACTTTGCAACAGCCTCATCTGTATTCAAAACTAAAATTCTCTGCGGCTGAAAATTGCAACCCGTAGGTGCTTTGTGCCCCGCTTCAAGAATTTTATCTATTACCGCCTGCGGCAAATGCTCAGGCATAAAACTGCGCACAGAATAGCGCTCCGAAATCAATTTTTCAAAATCCATATTATCTCTCCTAACCCTTAAAAATCGTCCACCAAAAGAATGAGCAAAAATCTCACATCTTTTTCTTCACTATATTTTTATAAATATTTTTTTTAAAATCATTTTTAGAATGAAAAAACTCTATTTCTGATTTAGTTAATATGTTTTTTTGTGCAATTGCTTCTACAGTACATATCAAATCAGCCGCTTGTGACAACCTATACTGATTTGTTTCAATTTTTCTAAATTCAACATTAGCAAACATTGTATTGAAAACAGATACTAATAACTGTGCCAGTTCAATTTGCCCATAATCATAATAGACAATTATTTTATCAAAAGCAGAAAAATATCCGTAATTTATTCTCAACTGATTAGCAATCTTTTTTGTCAAATTTTCTGTGTAAGCTATCTTCGATTGATTTATACATTCTCCTTGATTAATAAATGGACAGATATACTTAATATCAACCATACGGGTAAAATGATATAGTGCATTGAACAACGCTTTTCTATTTTCTCTCAAATCATTTTTATAAACACTTTCACGCCTAATCAACGGACCTGTATGAATCGTGTGTTTAGGATATCCCCACTCTCTTATTTTCCTCTCCAATGCTTCAATATTTTTTGAAATATCTATTTCTTGATTGTGCAAAACCATTGCAACATAGTAATTAGGAGAGAGTGCGTTATATTCTCCAAAATCTCCGGATTCATCTACAAAAACACTAAGTAGCTTTTCTTTCATTTTACCTCCCCTTCAATGTACAAAAACGGCGGGGTAAATCCCCGCCTGCCGGTGGACCAGGACCTTTCGGTCAGCCCAAATATAAATACACTTAGTGCAACAGAATCGTTTCTGTATGATTATTATATGCCTTTTTTCATAAATTATCAACTGTTTTTTTATTTCCCGTATCTTTCTGATACGTATATTTCGCAATCAAAGTTTTTTCCACACTGTCATCTGTCATATCTTCAAACAATATTCTTTGGCAATTAAAGCCTTCATGTTCAAGACAAGTTTCAAGCATAAAAAGAAATATGCCCATATCTATTTTATTGTAATATCGTACTTTATCAGCAGGCATAATACCTCTTTTGCCGGGTTTCTTGTATCTGTACACCGACAAATCGTTGCCTGCATTTTCAACAACCCACGGTTGTGTATTACACGCACTCGGCGTGAAGCGCACAATTTCCGCGACACCTAAAGTATCGCCGCTCCATATTTCTTCCAAAGGCTTCCTCTTTGCCTTAAACATATCTTTACGGAATTTATCTTCCGGCATTTTTGCGATTGAAATCATAATCACATAACCAAGACCATTTAACTCCATACTTTTCGGCTTGCCGATTCCGAACCACAATGCCCCGATATTTTGCGACGCAAGATACAAATCAATTTGCTGTCCGATATACCCAATATTTCTCAAATACTCGCCTTTAAGTTCACTGTAAAACAAAATGCAATACTCCCCGCCGCGTTTGCAAGTAGTTTCTTTTTCGGGAACAATGCAAATCTCTGTTTTAATTTCAGCATTAAGCGGTTTTACGGTTTTTATAAAATCCTCGATTCCGCGAATTTCAATATCAGTAAGTACATCTGTATTTTTGAATATATGAAAAGATTTACGTTTAAAAATTTGTTTATAATAATCCATATACCCTCCGTCAAAATCACAAATCTTTATACAAACAGCACCCTTCTTCATGGGAATAAATCATTCCTATGGCCTGCAAGTAAGAATAAATAATTGTTGAGCCGACAAACTTCATTCCCCTTTTTTGCAAATCCTCGGAAATTGCATCAGACAAATCATTTGTAGTCTTGTCGATTTCGTAAATTATGCTTTCCCCTGCAAATCCCTTTAAATAATTATAAAATGAGCCATACTCGCAAACTATTTTTCGGAAAATTATACTGTTGCCGATACTTGCTTTTATTTTTAATTTGTTTCTGATAATGTTCTCATTATTTAAAAGTTCCGCCATTTTTTTATCACCGTAAGCGCACACTTTTTCCAAATCAAAACCATCATACGCCAACCTAAAACTATCCCTTTTTTTCAGAACACATTCCCAAGACAATCCCGCTTGAAAAGATTCCAAAATAAGCATTTCATACAAATACTTATCATCAAAATTCGGCTGACACCACTCATTATCGTGATACTCAACATATTTAGGATTATTAATATTGCACCATTTACATCGTTTTTTGACAATCACAGCGAGCTTTCCCATTCATCTCTTGAAATTATAACCTTTCTCGGTTTACTGCCGTCAGCCGGCGAAATAACACCTCTGTCTTCAAGTGCATCTACTATTCTTGAAGCCCTTGAATATCCGAGCCTTAATTTTCTCTGTAAAAAAGATGTGGAAATCTGATTAAATTCAAAAGCAAGCTCTGCAGCCTCACGAATAAGAGCTTCATCAGAATCACCATCATCAAAAGCCTCTGCATCAGAATCTCCGCCTGATTTTCTCTGATTTCCGTTCTTGCTCCTGGCAGATTCAACCTCTATTGATTCTGCAATTTCTTTGCTGTATTCAACTTGTCCGTAAGAATTTTTAATATGTTCCACAAGCGCTTCAACTTCACCATCAGATACAAATGCGCCTTGCACTCTGAGGGGCTTTGAAAGTCCTATCGGATGGAAAAGCATATCTCCTCTGCCGAGTAATTTCTCCGCACCGCCGCCGTCAAGTATAGTTCTCGAATCCACTTGTGATGTAACCGCAAAAGCTATTCTCGACGGAATGTTCGCTTTAATCAATCCTGTTATTACGTCTACAGACGGTCTTTGCGTAGCTATTATAAGGTGAATTCCTGCTGCTCTTGCCTTTTGCGCCAAGCGAATAATTGACTCTTCTATTTCCTTTGATGCAACCATCATCAAATCCGCAAGCTCGTCAATAATAATAACAATCTGCGGCATTTTTTCTTCGATTGAAACGCCCTTTTCTATCTGTTCATTATATGACTTTAAATCTCTTACATTGTGCGCCGAGAACGCTTCGTATCTCTTTTCCATTTCTGCAACAGCCCACGCAAGAGCACCGGCAGCTTTTTTAGGATTAGTAACTACAGGTACAAAAAGATGCGGAATACCGTTATAAATCCCCAACTCTACTATTTTAGGGTCAATCATAATCATCTTCACATCATCAGGCCCGGATTTATACAAAATACTTGCAATAATTGTATTTATACATACACTTTTACCGGAGCCGGTTGCGCCTGCAATAAGAAGATGCGGCATTTTAGCAATATCATGCACAATATTTTTACCCGCAATATCCTTACCTATGGCAAAAGTAAGTTTAGATGCGGATTCTCTGTATTCTTTTGATGCTATTACATCGTGTAAATAAACAACTTCGACTTCTTTATTCGGAACCTCAATACCTACTGCTTCTTTTCCCGGAATAGGTGCTTCTATACGTACTCCCGTAGCTGCTAAATTAAGCGCAATATCATCTGCAAGTGAAACAATCTTACTTACTTTCACTCCGGGATTAGGCTGTAACTCATATCTGGTTACGGCAGGGCCTCTTAAAACACCCACAACCTTTGCACCTACACCGAAGCTTGTCAATGTATCAATCAAACGCTTCGATCTGCTGTTTTGTTCATTTTCTGCGCGCGCATAAACATCAGGATTTTTTGCAGGAGCACTTCTGAGCAAGTCAATAGGCGGCTTAACATATCTTTTTGATCTTTTAGCGGTTTTTATCTCTTTTTGCTCTTCTTTTTTTTTTGAAAGCCGAAAACAACCCGTTCTTTTGGTTCTTTTCGGTCCTGTCGTCATTATCTCTTGAATGATTAAACAATCTGTCGAGCTTTTCCATATCTGCATTTACCTTATCGTCAGGTTCATCATTCACAACGTGCGTTCTTCTTGCAGTAGACTGCGGTTTTGCCGTCGGATGTGTTTCAAATACAGGTTTTTGTGTTACCGGCTCTTCCTGAACTTTATTTGTCGGTCTGCTTGCCGGCACGGGACTGCTCTTTGGCGTTGCAGGACGAATATTATCTTTAGGCACAAAGGAAATTTCCTTCGGCGGAGAAATCTTACGATGTCTTGTGGAAGTGTTTTGACTGATTCTTTCATTTATTTCCTTTGATATTTCATCAATCTCACTGCCACTGTCTTTTGTTGATTCAGAAAAATCAGAAAAATCTTCAAACTCCGGCGTTTCAAAAGAATCAACTTCTTTTACTACTTCTTCTTTCTTTTCCTTTTCTTTTTCGGTTTTTTTGTTTGTATACAAGTCCTCGGGATTTTCAAATAAACTTTTCTGCGTATTACCGTAAAGAGCAGAAAACTTCTTCTCTTCCTCTGCATACTTGTCTGAATCCTGCTTAATGGAATTAAACGTAGCCGCAGTTTTCTCAAGTCGTCTTGACATACTGCCGGACATACCGTCAGCGCTTTTTATATATGAAGAAGTAACCCTCGATGTTGCCGAAGGAGCTTTAGAAACTTTAACAGTACGCGTTCCTGCGGAATGATTGCGTATTGCATCATGAGAAGATAAAACTTCTCTCTTTTTTTCCTGAGGTGCTGTCCGAGAGGGCTTTGTAACAACACTGCTGCGAGAAGGTCTTTTTTCCTCCTCTGAATACTCTTTCTCTTTTTTGTTTTGCTGTAACAATTCCAACACAAAGCCAACTATCATACCTATGATAAGATAGAGAATAATCAGAACTATATAAGAAAGAATTATACTGTAATCTTTTGCTAATCTAAGCCATAAAGAAAGTATCAATAATACAAGTAATGAGTATTTATTTGAAATTATCAACTTTTTTAAAAAGTCCAGCATTATCTTTTGCCCCCTGATTGAAATACCTTTTTATTGTATCACACTTTCATCTGCTGTGCAATTTATTTCACACCTTCTTTTTTAATTTTCTGACAAAAATCACTGTGACAACACTTACAAAAACACAAAGCACTGCAACTGCAGCGACTTTTGTAACACAAAGTATATTTCGTGAAGTTGCATCATAATTATACCTGTAATTAAACCTGTTATTAGGTGCAACATCGCCCTTGTCAATAAAAAGCATTATGTCATCTTCTTCAGGAATATTATCAGCAAATTTAAAGTCCACCGTAAATTTATCGCCTGTAATTCCCACAAGATTTTTAGGAACTTTTATAATCATTTCATTATCTTTATAATTTATGCCTGCATCACCCGCATAAGAAAATTCGTATTTCCCGTCAACACCGAAGCTCTCTACCGATGTAATGCCGCCGTCTATCGTACGATTTACTATATAATCATAACCATGCCAACCTGTATTATAATCAGCATCCGTATTCAGAAGCAAATTCATCCAATTTGTGCCTTGAGGTGCCGTAATATCATCAACTGTTTTTACATAAAAGTAAAGATTGTCTTTATCAGATGTCAAATGAACTTTTTCAAAATCATTTCTTCCCGAAGAATCCTTATAATATCTCAATTGGTCTGTAGATGCAGGGTGATCTCTGTGCAAAGTGTCATTTAAATCATCATAAAAAACGGCCGCAGTATTTTGCATCAAAGAAAAATCATCCAATTTTACAGTCATTTCTTCGTCGTAAACAGGAATTTCCCTTGCACCTTTAAACTGTCTGACATAATCTGTCAGCATATAATAATAATTATCCCCGTATCCGCCCTTCATCGGCGCAATATCTCTTGAATATTCGGCGCTGTACACATCAACAAAATACGTTTCTCCCTTTTTTATATACTTGTTTGTAAAAAGAGTCTTCTCTGTTGCTGTAAATCTTTGCGCCATCCACTCGTTCCACTGCGTAACCAAAACAAACTGCGGGTCTAAATCCAAAGCATAGCTCCATTGTTCCGCAAAATATGTTCCTACATTAGGATTTTGTTCTTTCGATCCCGGTTGGAAGCCCATAGAATAGCTTTTTCCTATGTTTGTCGTAGGATGTTGCGCCGCAGATACGGAAACCATTTCTCTTTCTTCGTGTGTGTTGCCCAAAGCCCAACCGCCGATTTGACCTTTATATCCGCCCGTAGTCGAATGTTCCAACCACGGCCAACAGCCTTCCCCCGTATTCCAAGCCCAGCAATCTCTTGTTTCAAAAAAGTCCGCAAACTCGCCAACGGGAACATCAGCTTTGCATAACATCAAAGGCTTATCATTTATTGTATACAAAACATCATCATACTCGCCGTTTTTATAATATGTCTCATAAAGTTCTTCCAATACTTTTGAAGTACTTTCGTGCGGTCCCTTTGCTCTTATCATCCATGTTGCTTTTAAATACGATTGTCCCTCAGCTTTTCTTGCCAAATTTTCCTTAAAGAACGCTTCATAGGCTTGATGATACAAATATCCGTTGCCTGCGTCAAAAAACACACCATCCACACCTGCGTCACAAAGCATTTGTATATCTTTTCTGATTACCCACGGGTCGTCGCTTCTATAGTATCCGAAATACGGCTCATCCCAATAGTGGAACGCCGATACCCCACCCCATTTGTATCTTCCTGTTTCTTCACCTTTCGCAACAATATCGGAAATATTATAGATATTCCCCACATGCATAGGTAAATGCCATGTGTAGTAAAACATAAGCACCTGTTTTTCCTCTTGAACATCTCTTACTGTATTACCTGTAGAAACCCATCTGCCCAAATCATCAACGGCTACCCATGTATCACTCATGGTATCCCTGACTTCGCCATAATCGGGAGTCTTTAAAATATAGTCACGTGTTGACACATCTCTTATAACTTCCCTGCCAAGTTGAAAAAAAGAAACAAAAACGATCGCCAAAATCGGCATTACTACAAAAAACCTCTTTTTCATATACAATACGCTCCCACACATAATTTAATACCTCGACTTTATACCAAAGACATTATTCGTGTCAAGCGTTTTTTTATATTTTAAATAAGGTTTCCCACTTCTTTAGCAAGATTTATAATTTCGGCCTTGCTGACAGGCGGAATTCGTTTTTCCATTTCTGCTGCGGAAAGATTGATTTTCTTAATATATTCCCTGCCCTCGGCTAACTTCCGGCTGAATTCACGCTGTAATTCCGTCAGTTCGTCGCAATATTTTTCGTCAGTTTCGGGATTTACGCACATTTCATATATGTCAATGATTCCGTCTCCGTTTCTTTCCGGAAAAAACTCATGCGGCGAAGTACTGTCAAAAACACACAAACTAAGTTCCCTAACTATAATCATATCAAGACTCTTAGGGTCAAGCGAGCAGTGATAAATTTCAACATCATACCCCGACTTTATACCTGCTGCTGCCAAATTTTTCAAAAACGTTGATTTTCCCGTACCCGGTCTGCCTTTTATAAAATATCTGTTTTTCAAATCTGCAGTTATTTGCGGAATGTAATTTATCGCCCCGTTTATGGTTGTAGCTCCGAAAAATCTGTGAATTTCCTTACCCGAAAAATTATTTTTCGCGTTTTTTTGCACTGAAAAGAACATTTGCGCCGCTACATTTGTAAAATCCTCAAGTCTGGCAAAATCTGTATTTTTAATATAGATTTCTTCCATTTTGTCATGAATTTTTTTTGCTTGTGCAAACGCTTCGCTGCCTGCTTTTTTGTACTCTGCAAAATTTTCACCTTTTATCATTTCACTGTAAATACCGATTGAAACATCGGGAATTATAATACCGCAAACATTGTTATCTATACTGTTATGGATAATTTCCGCTTTCAAATTGCGCTCTTGAGCTTTTCGCACAACCTCCGCAACAACCGTCGATACCGCATCTTGCGGATATCTGCACAATCTTAAAACATTCTTTAAATCACAAAAATTAGAAGTAAAAAAAGAAACCGTGTGAGGTAATTCAACATTTATAAAATAATGTAAATAATGCAAAAAAAACGCCTGCCTTCTTGGTTTTTACACCAATATTATACGCAGGACGTTTTTTCTTCGTTACATTAACACAATTATATTTTTTTATTTTGTAATAATCGTTGCTCCTCTTGCACTCTTCTTTCCTTCCGGCTTAATTTCCCCGGCTTTCAAAAGTGAAATCTTTGTAAGCATAGGACCTGCTATTTCGTAAATTAACACAGCAAAGAGTGTGATATTTGCAACTATCGCACCTTCAGGTCCCAATTGTTCCGCTTTAATTGCCATACCTAAAGCAACACCCGCTTGCGGGAGCAATGTAATACCTAAATACTTAACTATATTAGGCTCACATTTAACAGCTTTTGCACTTGCCGACGCGCCGAAATATTTTCCCGCAGAACGTGCAAAAATATATATCAACCCTATTGCAACAATAGCGAAATCTTTAAATACAGACAAATCCAATTCCGCACCGCTAAGTACAAAGAATAAAACAAAAAGAGGAGCTGTCCATCTGTCCACTCGATCCATTAATTCTTCTGAAAAATCGCATATATTACAGAAAATTGTTCCCAACATCATACAAACGAGCAGAGAAGAAAAAGCAATATGTACACCGAAAATTTCAAAATTAAGCATTGACAACGCAACTGTCAAAAATACGAATGTTACAGACATCGCAAGTCTTCTTGAATTTGAATGGAAAAACTTTTCGAAGAAAGTAAATAAAAGACCCATTGCCAAACCGAGAAGCAAAGAAAGAACTACTTCCAAAATCGGTTCAACTACTACGGAAATCATATCTACCTGACCTGAAAGCAATGCATTCGCAATTCCGTATGATACAGCAAAAAGTACAAGACCGACAGCATCATCAAGTGCCACTATCGGGAGCAAAATATCTGTAAGAGGACCTTTAGCTTTGTACTGTCGAACAACCATCAAAGTGGCGGCGGGAGCAGTAGCAGAAGCAACAGCACCAAGCACAATAGCAGCAGGCAATGATAATTTATCGGGCATCGCAAAATGAACAAGAATCAAAATTCCGTCTACAAGCAATGTTGTGAAAACAGCTTGAACAATACCGATTACCGTAGCTTGTTTTCCTGTTTTCTTAAGTTGTGACAAACGAAATTCGTTTCCTATGGAAAAAGCAATAAATCCCAAAGCAACGTCGCAAATAATGGAAAACTTGTCAACATTTTCCATACTTGTAAATCCAAATCCCTCAAAGCCAAAAGCACCGAGGCAAAACGGACCTACAAGAATTCCGGCAACGAGATATGCCGTAACAGCAGGCAACTTCAATACCTTTGCCAAACGAGAAAGCATCAATCCCGCGAAAAGTGCAATGGATAACGATAATAAAATCTGCATATATATGCCTCCAAAAATTTTTACCATACATAGTGTTTTTTGTTAAAACACACAAGGCTTTTATATATCACTTTATAATAAAAGTGTCAATACTTATAAATAAAAATATGTAGCAAAGTTTTCAGAAAAAATACTAAAATTTACAAATTGTACATTTTATAAAAGTCAAAACCCGTTGCAAATAAGGATAACTGTATGCTATAATCTCCGTAACAATATTATTACTTACACGAGGTGAAAGATTATGACAAAAAATAAGTGCATATCAACTATCGCAAAACGTGCTCTTATTATTTTCATCGTTGTTTTGACTGTAATGGGTACAGTTGCTTGTTCAAAGCCGCCTATTATTTCAGGTGTCCTCAGCGACGATTACGTTATTGATATAGAGGGAAAAATTACCTTTACAATCAGTAACGAGTCAGGTACAGCTTCTGAGGCTGCTGCTCCTAAGGCAATCGCATCAGCTTTTATGAAAAAATATCCTGATGTTAAAGTTGAGGTTGAGGAAGCAAACAGAGATACATACGCTACAAGAATTTCCACAGGTGAAATCGGTGATGTGTTCTGGTGTGACGAAAACGATGCTAACAACTATAAAAAGAACCACAACGCTCTTATGATGCTTGACTACTATCTCGAGAAACTCGACATTGATAAGACAAACGTTTATACAGGTGCTCTTGCAGCAGGTCTTATCGACGGACGTCTTTACATGGTACCGAGAAACCTCGGACAGCAAGTTCTCATTTATAACAGAGATGCTCTTAAAGAAGCAAGTATTGAAATTCCTCAGGGCGACACTGCAATGACTTGGGACGAGTTCAAAGAAGTTTGCCGTAAAGTTACTCTCCAGGAGAACGGAGCTTACACTCAAGTAGGTGCCGGCTTTAAACTTTGGTGGTCACCTGTTTGGATGGCATTCGCTGAAGGTTGGGGCGGTACATGGGCAAGCACAACTGAGAAAAAAGTTTCTTTCGTTTCCGATGAGAACGTAATGAAAGGTATCGAAGAAATGTTTGAAGCTTGCGCAGAAGGCTGGATGATGGTTGAGGATATGTCTTACACTGACGGCAGAAATTACCAAGATTTGCCTGAATACAACAGAGTATTCCGTACATTCGGCGATATGCAGTGGATCACACGTTACGGCAACGCTTATGACCTTGCTGATATTGATTGGGACTTCTGTCCTTTCCCTGCTTTCCCGACACATAAAGTTGGTACAGGTGCTACAGGTTACGTTGTATACAACAGAACAACTAACCCGACAGCAGCAGCGGCATTCGCTCTCTTCTTCCTTACAGAGGACGGACAGCGCGCATACCACGGTACAGCCGGCGGTAACGTTCCTCTTCTTAAGTCTTTAGCTGACGATAAATTCTGGCAATTGCCCGACAGTCAGTGGAGCGATAAGAACTTTGCAGCTCTCGTTTCTTATCCCGATGCCGGCACACCTGCATCAGTTGTTACAAGAGCTCCTGCTGAAATCGCAGAAATCCTTTCAGACGGCAATATGAGAAGCCACTTCCAGCAAATCGTTAACGGTCAAAAGAGTACAGAAGACGTATTCGCAAAACTTGAAACACAATGTAACGAAATGTGGGAAATATTGACTGCATAATAAACATATGGATTATTGACTGTAAAAAGCAGTCTAAAAAACTCCGAGATTCAAAAATCTCGGAGTTTTTATTTTTTCTATACATATCAAAAATACTTATCAACAATCATTTAAAATGATTCCAGAGCCATCTGCAACTCATTTTTACCCAAGACGCAACGGGATTATTTACATTAAAGTTTTCACGTTTGTAATCGGTCACGTGATTAGCCAAAGCTAAACCATGCTCCCCTTGTTCAAATATGTGCATTTCAAAATCAATGTTATTCTCGGCAAGCGCTTTTGCAAATACAATGGAATTCATAACAGGTACTGTTCTATCTGAAAAAGTGTGAAACAAAAATGTAGGCGGTGTATGCGCTCCCACATGATTTTCGCAAGCTATATAATTCATCATTTTATCAAGTCCCTCTTCATTTTCACTTTCTACATAATTTTTCAGCAAAGTTTTTATGCTTGCATCATGTGCAAAATTGCAGGACGTAATAACAGGATAACCCAAAATCAATGCATTCGGTTTATTCTCGCCGTTTAAGCAACCTGACAGCTCCATTATGCAAGGATCATTCCAGTGTACACCTTGCATCGCAACAAGGTGCCCACCGGCAGAAAAGCCGCATATCGCAATCTTTTCAGGCTCTACATTCCATCTCTGCGCATTTTCTCTTACAATTCTTATCGCCACAGACAAATCCACCATAGGATTAGGATATGCTGCATCTTCTCCAACACTGTAACGAAGCACCCCGGCATGAAATCCATCGGCCATATATGCTAATGCTATGGGGTCTGCTTCCCTGTCAGATGTCATGAAATATCCCCCGCCGGGACAGACAAGCACAAAAGGTCTTTTCTGAGAAATCTCCATTTCCCGTGAAGCATCTTGAATATAAACGTCTAATCTGTATTTATCAGAATCATTTATAGTAAATGTTTCTTTGATCATAATTTGCCACTCCTTACTTTTATTTAAAAAGAAAAAATCCGCAGTAGGTTAATCCTGCTGCGGATAAAATCCGAATTGATATCATGTATTAAGCATTAGCTGCGTTCATTGCTTTTGTGATTCTTGATTTTTTACGAGCAGCTGTATTCTTGTGAAGAAGACCCTTAGAAACTGCTTTATCGAGATCAACGCAAGCTGCTTTAACTGCAACTGCAGTATTTGCATCGTTGTTAGCAATAGCAACTTTTGCTTTTTTAACTGATGTTCTGAGAGATGACTTAGCAGAAGTATTTCTGGCCGCTTTCTTCTCGGAAATAATTACTCTTTTCTTAGCTGATTTAATATTCGGCATTTAATTCACCTCCAAAACTTAATCGAGAATTTTTTCTCATAGGTGCGTGTCATTTCACGCTCTGGCTATTTTAGCATAATGAAAACATAATTGCAATATGTTTTTTTACTTATTTTATATCCTAGTTAAATAAAAAAGTAAATTCCGGTTTAAGCGGAATTTAGTTTTACAACACATTCTTTTATGGTGTATCATCTATGTACCTCTTGTTCGCAGTAGAAATGAGGTATATATGGCAAATAAAATACA
>SVJD01000060.1 GCA_015069165.1 Oscillospiraceae bacterium | reverse complement strand
CGTTTGCTATAATATCATAAAGGAGGTAATGGAATGTTTGAGGTTTTAAAATATATTCATGAAAACATAGAAAAAAACATAGAACTGTCGGATATTGCAAATAAGTTTGGCTATTCAAAATGGCATTTCTGTTCTAAATTTCATAATTATACCGGAAAATCCTTTGTAAAATATGTACGCCATTATCGCCTTCAATTAGCCGCTTTAGATATATTATCAGGCAAAAAATCAATCGATGTTGCCCTGAATTACGGATATGAAACCTTGGGTGGGTTTAACAAGGCTTTTCTGGCGGAATTTGGTTGTTTGCCTCGGGAATATAAAAAGCATGTTAAAGATACTCAGCTTTATTATGAAAGGAGAAAACTTACCATGTATCCTCTTACTGACAGATGTGAGACCTTGCGTCGCTTGGTTGTCGGCACAAATGATTATGAAGACTATTATTGTATGCAACATAAAGTGTACTCTTATTTGGGTATGGCTCATGCTGCTAAAAACAATCTTTCAAACACCGAGATTATATCATCCGGAATTGTTAATGTATTAAATAATTTCAAACCGGTAATTATACCGGGAGAACTGATTGTGGGTTTTAACTTCCCGGACTCAAAATATAAAGAAACTTTTGCACCCGATAACACAGAAGAAAATCGCAGATTAGCAAAGCTAAATGGTATCAGCGATAACGACATTGATACATATTTCAAATATGTTGAGGAAAAACCCCAATTATTAAAAAAGATTTTTCCCGAAATCACAAAAGAAGAACAGGATTCAAACTCAGAATGGGCGGCTATCGGAAGATGTATAGACGCCAATCACAGTGTTCTCAATTATGAAAAAGTATTGAAACTCGGCTTCAGAGGATTGCTTGATGAAATTACAAAATACGAAAACAAAAACGGAACAAATTCAATTTATTCTTCGATGAAAAGCATTTGCGTTGCAGCCTGTGAAATGGGCAAAAAATATGCAGAAGAAGCAAAAAAAATCAAAGCCTCCGGCAATGAGCGTTATCTTAAGGATGATTTGGATTATATTATAGCTGCGTGCGAAAACGTTCCCAGAAATCCGGCTGCAAGTTTCAGAGAAGCAGTACAATCCTTGTGGTTTGCACATATTATCAACACATGGGAAGACTCTATTAATGCCAATTCTCTCGGAAGATTAGATCAGATACTTTATCCTTATTATAAAGCGGATATTGAAAAAGGTATTCTGACAAAAGAAGATGCCTTTGAACTGATTTGCTGCCTGTGGATTAAGCTGTATCGAAATTATGACGTTCAGCAATCTTGTGTGGGAGGCACTTCCACCGACGGAAGCAGTCAGGTTAATGAACTTTCCTATATGATGCTTGACGCAACAGAACAGCTTGACTTCATTCGTTGTATGTCTGTACGATATTCTAAAAATACCGAAAAAGAATTTATAAAGCGAGCTCTTGAAGTAGTTGGACACGTGCAAAAGGGCGTTCCGTTTTTCTTTAATGACGACGTGATGATACCTGCTCTTACAAGTAAGGGAATCTCTATAGAAGATGCACACGACTACACACAAATCGGATGCGTCGAAACCGTTATCCCCGGAAAATCCAACCCTCACGCAGTAACAGGTGAAACCAACCTGCTGAAAGCAATTGAATATGTGCTGTGTAACGGCAACAGTATGATGCATCCCGATTTTAAGACAGGTGTTGAAACAGGCGAGCTTGACAAGCTGGATACTTACAATAAATTTTATGATGCTGTTAAAAAACAGATTTCTCATATTCTTGATTTAACCTGCTCCGGTGTGAAAAAACATACAGAATGCTCTGTCTTTAACAGCCCCAGACCCTACAAATCGCTTTTGACGGAAGGTTGTATCGAAACCGGAAGAGACTTTAACGATGCAGGTGCAAAATATGATTATTACCAGATTATGCTTGGCGGAATACCAAACCTTGCAGATTCGCTTGAGGTTATACGTGAGTTTGTGTATAAGCAAAAGAAATACTCCTTAGAGGAAATAAAGGAAATTTTAGTCAACGATTATCCCGACGAAACTGTAAGGCTTGAGTTTATAAACAAAGCCGCAAAGTTTGGTAACGATATTGAAAGTGTAGACTCAATTGCAGTTGATATCGTAAATGCTGCTTGCGATTATCTTGAAGAATTGTCCGAAAAATACGGGCTTTCCTTCCATGCACAACCCTTTACCTTCCTTTGGATGGTTGATCACGGATGCGAAAGTGCCGCATCTCCCGACGGAAGACGCAAAGGCGAAATTATAGCCTACAGTGTATCTCCGATGCAGGGACGTGATTTTAACGGTCTTACTTCTTTGCTTAATTCTATCGCCAAATTACCGACAAAGCGCACACCCGGTACAACTTCGGCAATTGTTGAGGTTGACCCAAAGCTGTTTACAGACAGAAATATCCCTTTGCTTGCAGACATTCTCCTTGCAAGCAGTGAAAAGGGACTTGAAAATGTACAATTTAATACCATTGATGCAGACACACTGATTGATGCACAAAAATACCCTGAAAAATATAACAATCTTGCAGTAAGAGTTTCGGGCTTCAGTCAGAAATTCAATCTGCTTTCTCCGGAGCTGCAAAATCACATTATCGGAAGGACAAAACATTCATGTCTGTAAGTGCTTGTATTACCAATATTGCACGCGGGTCTTTGCATGATGGTCCCGGAGTGAGAACAGTTGTATATTTCAAAGGGTGTGGTCTCAGTTGCAAATGGTGCCACAATCCGGAAACTTTGTCCCCGCAAAAACAAATTTTATATATTAAGTCAAAATGCATTCACTGCGGAAAATGTGTTGAGCTTTGTCCCGAGTGTCACAAGATACAAGGAAGCGATATGCTGTTTTTGCGCGAAAATTGTACTGCCTGCGGAAAATGTTCGGATGCCTGTCCGTCACTGGCACTTAGTCTGTGCGGTGAAGAAAAGACTGTCACGGAACTTTTTGA
>SVJD01000059.1 GCA_015069165.1 Oscillospiraceae bacterium | reverse complement strand
AAAAGTGGACTCTCGTTGCAGCTTGCTTTGTTGTTGTTGCAGCACTTACATTCGGAATAATTAAGTTCACGCTTTTGAGTGAGTATGTTACACTTGATAACGGAGAAACAATTAGGTTTGCAAGTTCGTCAATAGCAACACGTTTACGTGATGGAAGATGGGAAGTTGAACGTGAATTAAATGAAACTGAAATTAAATCTGTTTTTGGAGATTTGCCAATTACCGGCGATATAATTTTTAATACGCAAGATAACAGTTTTGTGGGGATTAGGGGGTATTTTAATGATATTGATTTGATTATCTCAGCTCCCGGGGAAAACATAAACGATGTTATACTTTCAGGTAATGAGTGCACAACATATGTTAATAAAGTTCCGGTGAAAGCAGGATTTTCTTATAGCGAAAAAAGTGTAATGTACTTTGCTGATTTTGAATTGGAAGGGTATAGAATTCATCTTAATAACGGAGGATTAAAGAGCGAAAAGGAACAAATTAAGACTGAATTTGCAACAGCACTTTATGAAATTATTTCGCTTGAACGAATTGTTTTAACAGGGATTAGTTTGTGAATTTGAATTTCTATAATCCTAATATATTTTTGTGATGGCCAATATCAAGTAGTAAAATGATGATCCCGTCATCATATTTCCATAATATGCGTATGTCCATATTGACGCTCATTTCAAAAACATTGTTAAGTCCTTGCACCTTTTTGGTGCGCAACGAAGGATAAAAAGGGTCTTGAATAAATAATTTTAATTTATTCAAGACCAATTTCTGTTCTTGATGAGTTAAGACTTTTAAATTTTTCTCAAATTCTTTTGTATATTTTAATTTATATGTCATCAAATTTTATCCCCATATCAACAAACAAATCTTCTACAGTATCAAAGCTTTCTTGTGCGGACAATTGAGATTCGGAATTTTTAATAATTTTTGCTATTTTAATTATCTTGTTCTTTGGGTATACAACTACGGGGCAGAGAAATATTCCGCCGTCTTTTTCAACAATGTCAAATTTATCGCCTTCGGAAATTCCTAATTTTTTAATAATTTCTGAGGGTATTGTGATTTGAGATCGTCCTCTGATTTCTGCTAACATTTTTATCATCCTTTGTTGTTTCTGAATTTCTGATTTTCTTACAATACTATTATATGCAGTTTGATAAAAAATTTCAAGTGATTTTTCTGTTGCTGTTTTGGCTTCAATATGGCATTATTACAAAGAGGTGCTACATTATGAAATACAAAAACATAGTCCAAGGGAAATTTATCAATAGGCCTAATAGATTCATTGCGAATGTAGAGATAGATGGCGAGGTTGAAACAGTTCACGTTAAAAATACCGGTCGTTGTAAAGAACTTTTAGTTTCGGGTGCGACCGTGTATCTCGAAAAGGTTTCAGAATCTTCCAGAAAAACCAAATATGATTTGGTTGCGGTAATCAAAGAAAGAAAAAATGAAAAACCTCTACTTATAAATATGGACTCTCAAGCACCTAATGCTGCCGCTGCAGAGTGGATTAAAGGAATTGTGTCAAAGTTAGACGATTCTACGGAATATGCAGTTCGTACAGAGGTTAAATACGGAAATTCCCGCTTTGATTTGTGCGTGGAGCATTCCGTAGCCGGAGAAACGAAAAAAACATTTATAGAAGTAAAAGGTGTAACTTTGGAAGAAAACGGAGTTGCGCTTTTTCCCGATGCACCGACCGAAAGAGGAATAAAGCACATAAGAGAATTGGAAAAATGTGTAAAAGAAGGAAATGAAGCATACATTTTGTTTGTCATACAAATGAAGGGAATGACAGAATTTCGCCCCAACGAACAAACTCATAAAGAATTTGCAGATGCATTGCGCCATGCGGCAAAAGCGGGAGTGAAAATAATTGCAAGGGATTGTATTGTAACGCCGGATTCTATGGAAATTGATGAAAAAATTGAAGTCGTTATAAAGGAGTAAACCATGTTCAGAGAATTAACAAGAAAAAACAAACAGATACAAAATGACGAATGTATTGAATTACTTATAACAGAAACTCGAGGCATTCTTGCCGTAAACGGTGATGACGGTTATCCTTATGCTATGCCAATGAATCATTATTATAATCCCGAAGATGGCTGTATATATTTTCATTGCGGCAGAAAAGGGCATAGAATAGATTCTTTGAAAAAGTCTGACAAAGTTTCGTTTTGTGTTTGCGAAAAGGGTTATTGTGATGAGGGCGAGTGGGCATATAATGTTCGCAGCGTTATAGTATTTGGTAAAGTCGAAATTATAGATGACATAGCTGAAGTTTCTCATATTGCCAAGAAATTGAGCTATAAATTTACACAAGACGAAGAATACATCAAAAATGAAATTGAACGTTTTGGCAAGGCAACTTTGCTTTTAAAGTTGATTCCCGAACATATTTGCGGAAAGTTCGTTCAAGAATCGTAAAAAATTTTCACTCGCAGATGAGATAAAACCTCCTCGTTTGGTAGTATATAGTTGAGGCAGAAAGGTTGGTGAGCAATTTGGAAGATAGCAAAATAATTGGGTTGTTCTATGAGCGTTCCGAACAGGCAATCACAGAACTATCTCAAAAATACGGAGTTATATGTACAAAAGTTGCTGACAATATTTTAAATAATAAACGAGATGCAGAGGAATGTGTAAACGATGCATATCTCGGAGCATGGAACTCAATACCGCCTCAAAATCCAAATCCGCTTCTGAGTTATGTTTGTCGAATCGTTCGTAATCTTGCAATCAAGAAATATCATGCAAATACTGCGAAAAAAAGAAACAGTATTTATGATGTTTCTCTTGAAGAGTTGGAAGATTGTTTCAAAACGGCTGTTTCAGTAGAAGATGAATTCGATGCTGAAGAAGTTGCGAAAGTCATTGATTCCTTTCTTGAAAGTTTAGACAAAGAAAACAGAATTATGTTTGTACGCAGGTATTGGCATTCGGAATCGATTGAGGATATTGCGCGTCTGTTTTCTACAAGCAAACACAATATATCGGTCAAGCTCCACCGGACACGAGAAAAGCTCAAAAAGTATTTGGCAAAGG
>SVJD01000033.1 GCA_015069165.1 Oscillospiraceae bacterium | reverse complement strand
TCCCATACCCTACGCTAACCGCCGCGTAGGCAGGCCCGACTTAATGACGCTGATTACCGGGGGCACGGGTGACTCCCGGGTCAACGTGGCGCCCTTAGGCAGCCTGCAAAGAATTATTTCTTGCGTTTAATTTTAAATTTCTCGTTTTTTAAGAGGCCAACGAGAATCCTCTACTCGCAGTTCACGTGTCAACAACCCCGTCGAAACCGGTACACCCCCAAGTGTTAATGTTGTACGCAAGCTTTTCCCTTATTCACGAAAGGCTTCTTTGAGCCGTCTGTCGATTTCTCTCTTTGTTTCTTTTTCTGCAATAGCATCGCGCTTATCGTAGAGTTTCTTACCTCTGGCAACGCCAAGCTCTACTTTTACGCGTCCGTTGGAAAAATACAACTCGGTAGGAACCAAGGTCAATCCCTTTTGTTGGATATATCCCAATAAACGCATAATTTCGCGTTTGTGCAAAAGCAGTTTTCTGTCTCGCATTGCTTCGTGATTAAAACGGTTGCCTTGCTCATACGGACTAATATGCATACCGCAAAGAAAAGCTTCTCCGTTTTTTATCATAGAGTATGAATCTCTGAGATTTACCTTGCCGGCACGAAGTGACTTAACCTCTGTGCCTACAAGCTCAATGCCGCACTCATAAGTTTCTTCGATGAAATAATCGTGAAACGCTTTTTTGTTTGAAGCAATTGTTTTTTTGCCTTTTTCTGCAGCCACAAAAGCCACTCCTTCCTCAAAAAATCTCCCATAAACAAGGGGAATATATGGTACAACTAACCCTCTTTTTTGTCAAATAAATTTATTTCTATAAAAGTTTGTTGAAAATCACCATTTTCTGTTAACCACAACGGATAGCGATGGATTTGCGTGCGTACTACTCGGTACCGGTATTGGCACCGACGGAATTTCAGTTGGGAGTTCTGAAGATGATGTTGGTGTTGGCGTGGCTGTTGTTGCTGGTGTTGGTGTTGGCGTTGCTTTTTGATAAATTATTGTTATTTCGAGAAAACACGGTGCTTCTATAATACGTGTAATTGAATTTCTGTTAAAATATATTTTTAAACAGCCCTTTAACTTAATAACATTTCGCCCGTGATCCAACTGTGATGATTGCACGATATATTTGCGGAGCGTTCCGTCAAAGGATACGGAATTTTCGCTGAATCTCACACTGCTGTCGTATATTTCTTTGCCTTCAATACTGATTGAATACTTTGTCATGTTTTTTCTCGTATATGCAAATTGTTTCATAAATTCCGAAAGCTTACCTAAATCGTCTTGCATAACGCCGTTTAAAGCAACATCAAGTGATAATGTTTTGTCATTGGGACCCATATAAAATACATTTTTATTTATTTCATTTCCAGGGTTATTTGCGATTTTAATAGATGACGATACTTCCGGTAGTTTTGTCGAAAAGTCCACTGAAACGGGACCTGAAAAGGTTGCATAAGAATAAAAAGGTCCTGAGCTTTTCTCTGAACAAAAAAACAGCCTGATGACACCGCCGCTTTCTGCCCAAGAATAGATTACTGCGTAATCTAAAAGGGCAATTAAAGGCTTGTTGTTTTTGAAAAGCCCCAATTCTGTCAAACGCTGTCTGAGAGAAACGTCTTTGCCGTTTATAGTTGTTGTAAAATTCCAAACAGGACTGTTTACGGATTCAATCAAATCTCGAATCGGCAGAAAAGAAAAATTTATGGAATTATTAATACCGTAAAGCTTTTTTACATCTGCCGGCAAATTGGTGTATTTGACCAAAGAAACTTTACTTCCGTCGGGTTGTACTTCGTTTGGAAAACGTGAATTCGTTATAGGTATTGCGTGTATGGAGTAGCCGAGAAAACGAAATTCTCCGCTAAAAGCATCCTTGTTGTTTCCTGAACGAAAATATCCGCCGTTAGTTGCTTTAAAATCGTTTACCATTCCTGTGAATTGAACGGAATTCGGATCTCCATACACGAATAAACCCAAATCGCAGAAAAGTTCAATGTTAAAATTGAAAGTCTTTGTGTTTTTGCCGTTTGAAACGCTGATATATGGCGTATTTCTGTAAAGAACAGGCAAATAAGGGGCGATATCGGTCCATTTAGCCGATGCTCCATCTCCGTAGTATGAATTGTTGTCTGCGGCTTGGAAATGGATATTTCCGCACAACAGAACGAATAAAACAAACAGAAGCACAACAAAAGGTGCTTTTCTTTTGCTCAAAACCATAAAATACCTCCTAACATTTTGTTGTTTTGAAATAAACAGTTCCGCTATATTCTTCTCGCGAAAAAGAAACGGTTATATCTGCGCGTGTTTTTTCGTTCAAAGAATACGAAAAGTTTTTTTCGTATATTTCGCTGTTAAGCAAAGCTTCAAAATCGGCGTTGGCTTTTTGGCGTTCTCCCTTAGGAAGTAGAGAATTTACTATGTCCAATCGTTGCTTTAAAAATGTTTTATTTGAATAGCAGGGGAGAACGCACACAGCGCCTTGTCCGATATTAAGTGGAATTGAAAACATTCCTCCCGAAACGGAATTTATCCAAAGTGAAAGTTCTGTGCCTTTTTCGTCAAAAAACACAAAGGAACTGATAATTTCTTCTCTTTCGGATAAATATTCCGTCAAGTTTTTGAACATAAAAAGCGTTGTGGGGTCAGAGAAGCACAAAAGAATCTCATTGCCCTCGTGGTCAGTTGTCGGAATGCTGTTTGTACTGTCTTTGCGCATTTTGGCTTTTATGGATTGTTGTAATTGAAGCGCTTCTGCTTCCGGGATTTTTTCATTTGGCTTGAATGAAAGTGTATAGTTTGATTGATTTTCGTTTAATTTTGCAAGCCCTGTGTTACAAAAGAATACGACGGCGGTTTTGCTTTCGTCTGCTATTTCGTCGAAATCTTCAATTAAACTGTCCCACGGGGAGTAGCTGCTGTTATTTTTACCCCAAAGCCAAATTGCCTTGGGGTCGTTTGACCCTTGGCTGTAATTGCGTGTTAAAATGCTTAAGTTGGATAAATTGTCCTTTTTTGCTTGGTGTATAAGTGATTCGTATGAAGTGTCGTGCTTTTCTGTAGTGAGGAAATTGCCGTTAAGGAGATCTTCCGGACTTTGCTCTGTAATTTCCGCGAAATACGCACTGCGGAGCAACTCGTCTGTGGCTATTTCATTATATAAAGTAGTGTAAAAAGATTGGCGAGAAATTCCGCTTTGGATAATTTGAGAAGCCTGAATATCGGTTTGAGGATTTTTACTGTTGTTGCAATTACTGAGGGTAAAAATACACACAAAGAAAAATAATAAAAAAGAAATAATCCTCGTTTTTTCTTTTTTGAAAATCATTAAATCACCACCTTGGGAAGGGAGTATAACACGAAAAAACGAGGGTTTCAATGGATAAAACTATGGCAAAAATGGGAAATTTAGGTTATTTTGCCATTTATGTCGGTGAGACGATAGAAGAAGGATTTCAGAGAAAATTCCCGTGGCTGTGCGTATGAAACATCATCAAGAATGTCAATTAAAGTCATTTTTGCTCCGATTTGCCCCATTATATGGCTAATATCGGGGATATAGTCGTAGTTTGGGCTTTTTTCTGTTTTGAAAGTTTTCATTTTTACGCACCTCCTAAGGGGTTTTGGTTTATAATATATTATATAAAAGCAATAGGAAAAAAGCGCCTGTTTTGGCAATAAAAATTTTTTTGAAAAATTTTTGAAAAAAAGTGAAAAAAGGTGTTGACAACGCTTTTTCTATTGTGTATAATAACGCTCGCCGCTTGAGAAAACACCAAGCGAAAAAAATGAGAAGCTTCGGCCTCACGTGGCGAGATTGAAAAGATGGATTCATAGAAATGGAAGTTTAGCTCAGCTGGGAGAGCATCTGCCTTACAAGCAGAGGGTCACAGGTTCGATCCCTGTAACTTCCACCAAAGTGGCCCGGTAGTTCAGTTGGTTAGAACGCTAGCCTGTCACGCTAGAGGTCGAGGGTTCGAGCCCCTTCCGGGTCGCCATTTTTTTTAGTCGCCCAGATAGCTCAGTTGGTAGAGCAGGGGACTGAAAATCCCCGTGTCGATGGTTCGATTCCGTCTCTGGGCACCAAATGCGGGTTTAACTCAGTGGTAGAGTGTCACCTTGCCAAGGTGAAAGTCGCGAGTTCAAATCTCGTAACCCGCTCCATTACAAAAGAGAAAACAGGTATTCTAACGAGTATCTGTTTTTTTCTTTAAATCGGCACCATAGCCAAGTGGTAAGGCCACGGTCTGCAAAATCGTTATCACCGGTTCAAATCCGGTTGGTGCCTCCAAAAGAACGAAGTATTTACTTTGTTCTTTTTTTTCGATTATTTCGGTGACAGAACCATACATATAAATTTACATCTCATCCAAGGGCAACTGCATTCAAGGATCAGAAATTTTCAAAAAAGAAATGAAAATATTATATACAGTCAATAAATCACTTTTCGGTTGAAGCATATCATTCATAAATTGATTGATTTAAATTGTATCGTGTGCTATAAAATAAACAAATCAAACAAGGGAGAAGAAAATGAGAATTCAAATTGCGGAAAACATAAAAAAATTTCGTATAGCAAGTGGATATACTCAAAGTGAGCTTGCAATACTTTTGTCTGTTTCTCACCAAGCGGTGAGCAGATGGGAAAACGGGCAAGCTCTTCCGGATATTACTTTTTTGCCCTTGCTTGCAAAATACCTTAATGTATCCATAGATGTGATGATTGGGTTTGGAGATCAAAAAGACAAAAACTTGGAAAAAGAGCTATATGAACGCAAGCGAGCAACCATAGAAGATGAGTCCGAAAAGCGTAAAAACCAACAGCGCATTCTTGAGATTTATGAAGAATTAGCACACACTAAAATTTTTTATCTTGTCGACTATTTTCAATATCTTATGTGCATAAAGAGCAACGCGAATTCTATATCAAAAGAATTAGAAGAGCGATTTGAAATCGCTCGGCAAATGATCCGAGATTGCTTGAGAACATCAAATATGTGTGACAGAATGCAACTATTGAGTACCATAGCATCTTATGAGGATGAAGAAAAATTAACTTTTTGGTTAGATGAATATGAGCTTCCCGAATACATGAAGACAAACTTTTGGGATGAACTGTTACTGTCACGATATGACATAGAAAAAAACGCAGATAAATTTAACGCACAAAACCAAAAAATTCTATACAATCATATTAAAAATACCATTTATTATTTGACCGATAGCGTTTCAAAGGATATGAAGGGGCTGAGGAATGAGTTTCAGGATCAGGGAAGATATAAAATGGCGCTTGATACGCTTTCTCTTTATTCGGAACAAGTAGACGATATTTTTATATTCGATCGAATTATAGCAGAGGTGAGATATGCGGATGCCCTTTTGACAAACGGTTACGTTGAGAAATGTCTCGAAATGTTTGCGTTAGCTACCGAGCATCTTTTGGCGCTATATCAATTGCCTGAAGGAAGTGTGCTTCATGGTTCTGTTCCCGTGTTGAATTCCGTTCATTTTGTCATCAATGGGGATGATAAGCTTGTAAAGTGCGTTTTAAATATTGGTGGATATGATAAAAATCCGCTATTTGACAAAATTCGTGAAGATAAACGTTTTATAGAATTTGTGGGGTTGTTGGAAAAATTTTTTCCGCATTTTCCGCAAAGGAAATTCAGAAGCTTTGTGAATGAGAAAGGAAGAGATATCATCGATGCTCAATGGGAAATGCTTCTAAACAGAGCAAGCAAAGAGGTGGAGAAACTCTCAGATGGCGAAGTGGTGGTGATTCTTACCGCTAAGGGTACGGTTGATTCCATTTCATTTCAGAATATACATTCCGCAAGTGAAGCAGAGAATGCGATGAAGTTTCTTATTGAAAAAAAGAAAAGTGGAGAAGATGAAATCGAGCGGCTTATATGTATGTGGCACGACGGCAGTATTGATTTTCCTTCGTACTCTTTCAGAGAGGCGCTTGTGGCTATTGATAGCAAGAATCTTTCGACGCAAATGCTTTTGAATGGATTAAACGGGTATGTTATCAAGACAGTAAAAGAGACAATGCCTAAAGGATACAAAGCTTAAAGAATCTTTTATAAGGTTCGAAATTGTTGGATCAACATGTGGAAAACGACAAGTTCGCTGAAAATTTAATAAAATCAAGGCATTTCAGATGTTTGCCTTTCGGCAAATGATGATGCTTCACTAATGATGACGGCTTCACCTAATGATGTCGCTGTCGCTAATGAATTGGCAAACATCGCATCATTGCGAATGGAATGAGCAACATCATATTTGCGCAGCAAATGCATCATGTCGCCAACGGCGATACATCACTTCTTTTCACTCCGCATTGATTTATTTCCGCTTTTATGCTACAATAAACTTAAGGTGTGATTTAGATGGTAAGTGAGATTGTTTTGTTAATTACTGAATGGATTGGAACGATGTCTTTTGCTGTTTCCGGCTCGCTTGTTGCGATTAGACATAATTTGGATTTATTTGGCGTTGCAACAGTCGGTGCCATTACAGCAATCGGCGGTGGTATTATGAGAGATACTATGATAGGAAACACACCACCAAAGACATTCTCTAATCCCCTTATTTTATTTGTTGCTGTTGCTACTTCGATTATTGTATTTTTCGTTACATATTTATGTAGAAAGAATTTTCAAAAGTTAAGCGAAAAGATTGATGCTGTTAATGTATTATTTGATGCTTTAGGTTTAGCATCGTTTTCTATTGCAGGCACAGAAGAAGCATGTTTGGCATCTTTGGAAGATAATGCACTTTTGGTAATAACCTTGGGTGTTATCACCGGCGTAGGCGGTGGAATTCTTCGCGATGTGTTAGTTAATGAAAAGCCGTATATATTGACCAAACATATTTATGCGGTTGTATCTATATTAGGATGTTGCCTGTACTATTTAATTAGTGTGTATTTAAATTATAAAGTTTTCGCAACAGTTTTTGTATTGATTTTCACAGTTCTGGTAAGATTATTAGCGGCAAAATTTCACTGGAAGCTACCTAAAATTAAGATTGATAAAAAAGAGATAGACTGAAAATTTTGGTTTTCAGAACCCTTTGTTTCGTGTCTGTAAGTTCAAAAAGCATAGAAATCGCGTTCTCGTAAGAGGACGGGATTTTACTTTTATCTTTTCAATAAAACTCTCACATGGGATATTTGGAAGACCGGATGTATATTAGTCAATGATGTGACACCTACTTTTTATTGACTAGTGCAGTGCGATTTGAAAAAATTACAGTTTAACTAAAACTGTGCTATAATACATATGTACTTAAATTACATAAATTTATCAAACAGAAAGGACATATTTCATGGACTATATTTTAAAAACTTTCGGGTTAGTAAAAAAATACAAGAAACAACTTGCGGTAAATGAAGCGGATATGACCATTTGCCGAGGCGATATTTACGGCTTCGTGGGCGAAAACGGCTCGGGAAAGACCACAATTATTCGTTTGATTACAGGCCTTGTTTTTCCTGATTCAGGCCGTTTTGAGCTGTTCGGTGTGCCTCACGATTCAATCGGAATACAAACTGCACGCCGTAAGGTTGGTGCCGTTGTGGAAAGTCCGTCAATTTACCCCAATATGTCAGCGTATGATAACCTCAAAATGCAGTGCATGATACTCGGAATACCGGCCGACAACAAAATTTCTGAAACACTTAATGAAGTTGGCCTCGGTTATTTGTTGAAAGATAAAAAGCAAGCCGGCGATTTTTCTCTCGGAATGCGTCAGCGACTTGGTATTGCTATGACATTACTTGGAGATCCTGAATTCTTAATTTTAGATGAACCGATGAATGGTTTAGACCCGGCCGGTATTGTGGAAATTCGTGAATTGATTCTCAAACTCAACCGTGAACGAAAAATCACGTTCCTTATTTCGTCTCACATTTTGAGTGAGCTGTCGTTGGTTGCTACTAAATACGGAATCATTTCCCGCGGTCATATAATCAAGGAAATTACTGCCGCGCAGTTACAAGTTGAACTTGCCAAAACTACGGACATCACCGTGGAGCAACCGGAAAGACTTATAAGTTTGTTTGACGGTTTGCTACCCGAAACATCGATTTCATATATACTCGGTGGTATTCGCATTACAGGTGAAATTGACCTTAATACAGTTTTATCAACCATCATCAAAGAGGAAATACGTATTATCAGTGTAAATTGCCACGAATCGAGTTTTGAGGATTATTATTTGAAAACGATTGGAGGTAAACGCTCATGACAAGATTGATTAAATCGGATTTTAGAAAATTCTTTCAAGATAAATTATTCATTGTGGTTTGCATTTTGGCAGTTGTTTTTGCGGTAATAACACCACTTTTGTATTTGATGCTGTTCAGTGTTGCAGATGAGGTAGATCCCATGACACAGGAATTGTTGTCCGGCTATGTTACGGCAAAAGGACAATTTTTCGGTGGATTTTCGTTTGGCAATAATTTAGGATTAATTGCGCCTTTGCTTATCGGAATCGTTTTTTTCAAAGATTTCAGTTACGGTACTATACGAAATAAAATTATCAGCGGACATTCGCGCAGGTCGATTTTTCTGTCGATTTTCATTGTCTGCACAACCGTGTTATTCGCAATTGTGTTAGCACATTCACTGTTGACCCTCGGTATCAGTTTGCCTTTTTTTGATTATCAATCAACGCCCTTTGCAATGCACGATTTTTGGTATCTGCTTGAATCCTTGCTGTTTGAATTCTTGGTTTATATATTTGTCGGAGCGTTTGTCAGTTGGTTGTGTGCCACAATGAAAAATCTCGGAATGGTAATTGTGATGTACATCGCAGTAGTGTTTGGTTTGTCGATGATTGCAGGTATCTTGCAAGGCATTACAATGGTTCTTTCTGTGGAACCAAGTTTGGCAAAAGTAGTTGATGTTATTGATGTTTTGCAACGTATCAATGTATTTAATTCTTCCGCCACTATCGGTATGGGTACGGAGTATACGACTAAAGATGTATTGTATTACGTTTTAACGCCTGTTTTATGCTCTGCAGCTTTGATCGGTCACGGAATGTGGAAATTCGAAAGAAAAGACCTTAAATAAACAAATAGTTGTGCAGAAGCTCAAATAATTGTATAATTATGCTAATTCTATATATTCAGGAGGAAAAGGACTATGAAATGGGGAAAATTTAATTTAAGAGATGCGATTAAAGCATATAAATTTGACCTTGACTTGTTGCAGAAGATTCCGTGCTCTAACAAAGAAAATCAAGAGTATAGAAAAATATTGCAAGAGGGTGGCAAGTTACCCGAGGGTGTTTATCCTTACACCAATGCAAAGGGCAAAGCGTCTGCAAAAGAGTTTTATACTGTATATGAACCCGAGTTGACGGCAGCAGAGCTTGAAGAATATCTTAAATATAAAGAATTAAGTATATTAAATACAATTAAAAATCTTACATATACAAAAATCAACTTGCTAAATATAATTACCGATTGCTTGATTTTTATTGTCTTGCTTTTGATAATTGCATTGATTCTTGGCGGTTTGCTTTCTTTTTCGTAAACAAAAATAAAATTATATTTTTTGCAAAAAATAACCACGGAGAATAATTTATGGATGCTTTAAGAAATAAAAAAGGTTTTATATGCGATATGGATGGCGTACTCTATCACGGAAATCGCTTATTGCCGGGAGTTAAGGAGTTTGTTGAATGGCTCTACAAAGAGGATAAAAAATTCCTTTTTTTAACAAATGGCAGCGGATACACACCGAAAGAGCTCCAATTGAGATTAAAAAGAATGGGACTTGATGTTGATGAAAGTCATTTTTACACAAGTGCCCTTGCTACGGCAAAATTTGTCAGCACACAAAAACCCGGATGCAGTGCTTATGTAATAGGTGAACCGGGACTGTATAATGCGCTTCACGATGTGGGAGTTGCACTTAATAATATTGACCCCGATTATGTAATTATAGGAGAAACAAGTAATTACAATTATGACAGTATTTGTAAAGCTGTTACGCTCGTAAATAACGGAGCAAAGTTGATAGGAACAAATACAGACTTGTATGCACCTATAGAGCACGGAATGGTTCCTGCGTGCAGAGCTCTTGTAGCACCTATAGAAATGACAACAGGAAAAGCCGCTTATTATGTAGGAAAACCAAACCCCCTTATGATGAGAACCGGGCTTAAAATTCTCGGAGTTCACTCCGAAGATGCGGCAATGATAGGCGATCGTATGGACACAGATATAATCGCAGGAATAGAAACAGGTCTTGATACTGTTCTTGTGCTTTCCGGCGTAACGAATTGCGATAACATAAACGATTATCCTTATCGTCCGAGAAATATACTCAAAGGCGTAGGAGAAATTGTTCCGGGATATTCGGAATGATTCCGTTCGATTAAAGTTTTTGTATTAAAGTAACAATAATCATAGCAGCACCCAAGACAGCTAAAACTATACCGGTCGCACGGTTAAGAGTTTTAGCTGTTGCTTTATTTGCAAAAACAGCAGCAATACGAGCTCCGAGAAAAGTAGCAATAATGCACACAAGCAAAGCACCGAAATCAGGCATTCCGTCAATTACAAAGTGAGAAACGGCTCCTGTAAGTGCAGTAAATGTCATTATAAAAACGCTGGTGCCTACGGCTGTTTTTAATTCGTAACCAAGAACCGAAGTAAGGATGAGAAGCATCATCATTCCGCCTCCCGCGCCGATAAAACCGCAAATTAAACCAATAACAGCGCCGCAGAGTACAGATTGTATTATTTTTTCACAAGTGCTTTTGGAATCAATTTTGTTTTTTTCGGTCATTACAGGTTTGATTATAAATTTAATGCCTAAGAAAAAAGTTGTAAATATAGAGAAATTTCCCATTGCTGTATTGGGAACCAACGAGGCAAGAAAACTGCTCAGAACAGTGAACAACACAACAGCGGCAAGAATTACCAAACCGTTTTTTATATCGAGCTTTTTATTTTTACCGTATGTGTATGCGGAAATTGCCGAAGCCAAAACATCAGAGGCGAGAGCGACACCAACAGCCTCGTATGCTTTAAAACCGCAAAACGTTATCAGCATCGGCGAAATTACAGCTGCGGCCGAAAGTCCTGCCAAGCCTGTACCCAGTCCTGCGCCGAGTCCTGCTATAATATAAATTATTACATTAAACAAATTAATCACCCGAGCTGTATTTTACCACAAAATAACAATTAACCCAAGTGCGGAAAAAGATTCAGGCTAAAACCTGAATCTTTAAATATGGCAGAATCAACATACCTTTAAAGCAGTACCGGTTGTATCTGCGTTCCGTCAAGAGCGCATGCCACCGTTTCGTTCACAAGCGAAAAATCAGCTACCAACGAGAAGGGTTTTTTAGCACTGTCATCTTGCCTGAAAGGTACAAAATAATAGTTTTTCATACCTAGTAAAGTGCCGATATTTTTTGCGTTTCCCGAAAGACCGTCGTTTGTTGACACAGCAATTACAACAGGACGGTTGTTTCGTAAATGAGATTTGCAAGCCATCAGGACAGGTGTGTCAGTAATTGCATTTGCCAATTTGGCAATTGTATTTCCGGTACAGGGAACTACCACAACAACATCCAAAAGCTTTTTCGGGCCTATAGGTTCGGCTTCTTTTATTGTGCAAATGGGCTCGTGACCCGTTATTCTGAGCAAACTGTCATATAATTCCTCTCTTGTCATAAATCTCGTTGAAGTCTCAGAAGATGCATACGACAAAATGGGGTAGACGATTGCGCCGCGCTTTACCAGATTATCAGCAACAGCGGCAACATTTCTATGGGTGCAGAAAGAGCCGGTCACAGCCAGACCGACGCGCAGTCCATCGAAGCATTCAAACATTTTACCAACTCCTTTAATTCAAAATCAAAAATTCTTCTCATTAAGTATATTGTAAACTACCTTCTGTATTATCAATGCAGCACCCACGGGAGCGACTTTTCCGGGAAGCGACAAAGCGTGTATTGTTCTGATGTGTCGAGATGCCGCATATTCAAAATCAACTCCGCCCGGCATTGAGGCAAGGTCAATAATAAGTGAATCCGGTTTTACCGCATCTAAAAGTTCATAATCGAATATTTTTGACGGAACGGTGTTATAAATCAATTTTGTGTCAGCAAGTATATTCGGAAGCTCCTTATAATTGCAATAATCTATATTTTCCGCTTCGCAAACAGCAAAGTCTCGGCTTTTTCTGGCAGCCACTGTTACGTGAGCACCAACGCTTTTCAAAAGACGAGCCAAAGTAGAACCTACGCGCCCCATTCCGCATACGAGAACTTTGCTGCCGCGTATGGTGTAAGGGAGTTCCTCCATGGCGATTTGCAAGGCACCTTCCGCAGTTGGTACAGAATTTAATATCGCAAGGTCATCACGCGAAAGTAAATCTTCAAACATAAGGATTTCGTTTTTCAATGCATACGGAATATTACCGCCTATTAACAGTTTTTCGTTGTATTTGCGTGCAGTTTCCGCAATTTTTGCGATTTCTATTTTTTCGGAATGAAGAGGTGCGTTAAGGTAGAGCCCGTTTCCGGTGAAAAATGGTATAGGTCCCACAATAATGTCAGAAATGGCAAATGCTTCGTCAAGCTCCGAACATCTTTGAGAAATATTTCCTGAAACTTCCAAAGCATAAGTGTGGACACAATGTCCGTCTTGAGAAAAAAGTTCGCTTAATTTTGCGTTTCTCATATCTCCGCCTAAAACCGTAATTCTGTAATTTTTCATATATTATGCCTTTCTAATGCCTATTCGGCTGGTTTGCAACAACAATACATTCATATAGTATGAAGAATATCTTTTTGCGGTTACAAAAATAAGATAGTGTAAAATAAATCTTGGAATTTTTCAAAATAAGGACGGGAGCCCTCCCGTCTCTCCCCAAAGTGATAAAGTAACAATTGTAAAAAGCAGTAGATGGAGCGTAGTTTTGTCTCAAAACGAAAAACGAGACAAAAAGCACCGCACCGCTGATTGGGAGTTTTGTCTCAAAACGAAAAACGAGACAAAAAGCACCGCACCACTGATTGGGGGTTTTGTCTCAAAATGAAAAACGAGACAAAAAGCACCGCACCGCTGACTGGGGGTTTTGTCTCAAAACGAAAAACGAGACAAAAAGCGCCGCGCCGCTGATTGGGGGTTTTGTCTCAAAATGAAAAACGAGACAAAAAGCAAGGTGTGTAGTAGATTTTCAAATCCCAAGAATAACTTGATACCATCTAAGAATAATTAACCGATTGACAATTAAGCGGTTTAGTATTATACTTTACAAGCTAAAAACGAAGAAAAGGACTGAATAAATGAACATAAATCAAAATACGAACAACGAAAAAATGCCGCCCTTCGTAAAGGATAATAACGGAGCGGCTTTCTATTGGAAAATACGAAATATAACTCACAGCAGAATGCATATTATTGTTGAAATGCTTTCTGAATATGATTTGCATTATACGCATCCGCGTGTTTTGGGAATGATTCACAGAATGAATTCTCCTACACAAAAAGAACTTGCAGAGGCAATGAACACCTCTCCGGCTGCGATGTCGGCAACGTTAAAGAGAATGCAAAAAGCCGGATTGGTAGAGAAAGTTTCGTTAGAGGAAGATTCCAGAAAAAATAAAATCTGTTTAACAGAAAAAGGCGCAAAAATTCACGAAGATACTTTTGACAAAACATTGGAAATAGACAGAGCTATGTTAGAAGGTTTTTCAGAAGAAGAAACGGCGGAATTGTTCGCATATCTCAACAGAATTCAAAATAACATAGACAACATAAAAAACAAATAGAAAGGAAGCAGGAAATGGTAAAAAGATTAGTAGCATATTTCCATAATTACAAGTTAACGGCAATATTTTCTCCTGTTTTAATGCTCCTGGAGGTTATCGGAGACGTGGCAATGCCCGTTTTAATGGCGCAGATAATAAACAGAGTTACAGAAGTCGAAGAATTAACAAATGCAGATATAGAATATATATTAAAAATAGGCGGACTTATGGTTGTTGTTGCATTGGCAGCAATGTTTTGCGGTGCGTTCAGCAGCTTTTTAGCAGCTACCGCATCTATGGGAGCAGGAGCAGAGCTCAGAGACGACTTGTTTACAAAAATACAAACATTTTCGTTCTCAAACATAGACCACTTTAGCGTACCCTCTCTTATAACAAGAATGACAACTGATGTAAATAACTTGCAACAAACAGGAATGATGTGCCTCAGGATGTTGGTGCGTTCGCCTTTTATGTTCCTCTTTGCTTTGATTATGTCCCTTTCTATTCATGCGGAATTGGCGTGCATATTTTTGGTAGCGGTTCCGATTTTGGCAGTTGCAATTATATTGATTATGAAAACAGTACATCCCAGGTTTGTCGCTTTTCATGAAAAAATAGACGATTTGAACACATCGGTGCAAGAAAATTTAACAAATATACGTGTGGTAAAATCTTTTGTGCGTGAAAAACACGAAAAAGAAAAATTTAAAAAAGCAAATGACACCCTTACAGACACGGGTATAAATGCAGTAAAAATAGTAATTATGAATATGCCGATAATGCAGCTTGTAATGTATATATCAATTCTTGCAATCGTTTTCTTCGGCGGCAGACTCGTTGTGGATACTACATTGGGAAGAATTGCGGCAGAAGCAGGCTTGCAAGCCGGTGATTTGCTTAGTTTTATTACTTACGTAAGCCAGATTTTAATGTCACTTATGATGCTTTCCATGTTGTTTTTACAATTTACAAGAGCAAGAGCTTCGGGAGAGAGAATTTTGGAAGTTCTCGACACAGAAGTAGATATAAAAGACCCTGAAAATCCGATTATGAATGTGCCTGACGGCTCTATTGACTTTGAAAACGTATCATTCCGTTACAGAACAGGAAGCGGCGAAGATACTTTGAGCAGTGTGAATTTACATATTAAATCAGGCGAAACAATAGGACTCATAGGCTCTACAGGTTCGGCAAAAACCACTTTGGTACAGCTTATTCCCAGATTGTATGATGTTACAAAAGGATGTGTAAAAGTAGGCGGCAGAGATGTAAGAGAATACGCATTGGAGCCTTTGCGTGATTCCGTTGCAATGGTACTACAGAAAAATACGCTCTTTTCAGGAACGGTGCGCGATAATATGAAATGGGGAAATCCCGATGCAACAGACGAAGAAATTATTCAGGCGTGTAAACATGCACAGGCTTGGGATTTTATAAGTAAAAAGCCGGAAGGCCTCGATGCACCTGTAAGTCAAGGCGGTGCAAACTTCTCGGGAGGTCAAAAACAAAGACTTTGTATTGCACGAGCACTCCTTAAAAAACCGAAAATAATAATTCTCGACGACTCTACAAGTGCAGTTGACACTGCAACAGATGCCAAAATACGCGAAGCATTTTCGACAGAGCTCAAAGGAATTACAACAATTGTTATTGCACAGCGCATAAATTCCATAGCGCACGCAGACCGAATTATTGTTTTGGATGATGGTAAAATAAGTGATATCGGCACTCACGATGAGCTTATGAAATCCAGCGAAATATACGCGCAAGTATATATGTCACAACAGGAAGGAGTGATTTCCGAATGAGTAATGAAGTAAAAGGTAACAGAGGTCCCGGAGGCCCGGGCGGTGGACCGGGAGGCGGCCCCGGCAGACACGGATTCCGTAAACCTAAAAATCCCGCAAAAACTTTATTGAGAATGTTTTCATATCTTTCGGGAAACACACCTCTTTTGATTTTAGCCTTTGTGATGGTTGTTTTCAGTGCACTTGCAGGCGTGGTTGCTTCGTATTTGCTTAAACCAATCATTAACAACTTGACAGATAATCTCAAAATGTATATCGAACTCAAAGGTCTGACAGCAGAAGTGGCCCGCGATAAAGTTTTGACAGATTTGACCAAAGACATACTGAAAATGGCAGTTGTTTACGTGTGCGGCGCATTCGGAACGTACCTTTCCAGCAGACTTATGGTTTCTGTAGCACAAAAAACAGCAAATAAAATGAGAAAACAGCTTTTTGAACGCTTACAGGATTTGCCCATAAGCTATTTTGACGCACATCCTCACGGAGAGGTAATGAGCCGTTTTACAAACGATATGGACAGCGTTGCTATGGCTTTGGAGCAAAGCTTGTCACAGACAGTAACATCCGTAATTTCTGTTGTAGGAACTTTTATAATGATGGTTGTTCTCAGCCCTGTGCTTGCTGCTGTTGCCGTAATTTTGGTAATTCTGATGATGTTTATAGTAAAAACCGTAGGCGGTAAAAGTGCTAAAAATTTCCGCGGACAGCAAGCGGCGTTAGGTGCTTTGGACGGATATATAGAAGAAATTATGCAAGGACAGAAAGTTGTTAAAGTATTTAATCACGAAAACACTGTCAGCAAAGAATTTGCCGAAAAGAACAATGTTCTTAAAAAAGCAGCCACAAGAGCTCAAACTTTTGCTAACATATTAATGCCCATTATGGGAAATCTTTCCTATTTCCACTACGCGGTAACGGCCACATTGGGTGCTGTTATGATAGCAAACCCCTTTGGTTGGAGCGGAATTTTTGTAATAACATTGGGTGATCTGGGTGCATTTTTACAATATACGAGACAATTTTCACAGCCCATAACGCAAATTTCAAATCAAACAAACATGCTTTTGTCTGCTCTTGCAGGTGCGGAACGTATTTTCGAAGTTCTCGATGAAGAACCTGAAAGCGACAAAGGTAAAGTAAGTCTTGTTTTGGCAGAAAAATCGGCAAACGGAACACTTTGTCAAATCGAAGGCGACCCATTTTCAAACTTTTCAAGAACATTCGACAAAGAAAATGCTTTGTGTCTTGCTTGGAAAAAACCGGATGACGAAACGCTTACGGAACTTCGCGGAGATGTACGTTTTGAAAATGTTGTATTTTCGTATGTTCCGGGACACGTTGTGCTTAAAAATGTATCCTTATATGCAAAACCGGGTCAGAAAATTGCTTTTGTAGGTTCAACGGGAGCAGGAAAGACAACAATAACAAACCTTATAAACAGATTCTACGAAATACAAGAAGGAACAATCACTTATGACGGAATAAATATTCAGGATATTAAAAAAGATGATTTGCGCCGTACATTAGGAATTGTTCTTCAAGATGTACACCTTTTCAGAGGAACTATCAGAGATAATATTTTGTACGGCAAACCTGATGCAACAGAGGAAGAAATAGTACGTGCGGCAAAAATTGCCAATGCCCATTCTTTCATAAAACGTTTGCCTGACGGTTACGACACAATGCTCACTGCAGACGGAATGAATCTTTCACAAGGTCAGCGCCAGCTTTTGTCAATTGCCCGTGTTGCCGTTGCAGATCCGCCGGTGCTCATTCTTGATGAGGCGACATCTTCCATTGATACAAGAACGGAGCATTTGATAGAAGATGGTATGGATAAGCTTATGAAAGACAGAACGACTTTTGTAATTGCACACCGTTTGTCCACTGTACGTAATTCCAACGCGATAATGGTACTTGAACACGGAGAAATTATCGAAAGAGGCGACCACGATGACTTGCTTGACCAAAAAGGACGCTATTACAGCCTCTACACCGGAAAAGCAGAGCTTACGTGAATTAAATCTTGTTTTTTGGAATAAATATAGGTATACTAAAGGTTGCGGTATCCATAGTATTTACAGCATTTTCATATAAGCGGTTGACAAAAAATGCGATGCGGAGGAAAATGCATGGAAAATATTACAAAAGGAAAGAATGTAACCATGAAAACCATTCCCGAGGGAATGAGACCGTACGAAAGACTTGAACGATGCGGAGCAGAAGCTTTAAGCGATGCAGAGTTACTTTCTGTGTTGATAAAAACGGGGACAAAAGAAAAAAGTGCCTTGGCTATTGCCGAAGAACTTATCTTGAATTACGGCAGTCTTGCAGATTTGGGACGCGCAGAGATAAGTGATTTAAGGCAACACAAGGGAATCGGCAGAGTGAAATCCATTGAAATTTTCGCGGCAGCCGAGCTGGGGAAAAGAATTGCGATAGGTAAGCGTAAAACACCCATTAAAATTACGGACATAGAACAATTAAAAATGATATTGCTGTTAGAACTTAAAGCACTCAGACAAGAAGTTTTTGCGGTGCTTTTGTTCGACAGAAAGTGGCAATACATTAAGTCCGTAAAAATTTCTACGGGAACAGTGGAAAAATCTCTCGTACATCCGAGGGAAGTTTTCTACCACGCTGTAAAAAATATGGCTTCGGCTATTGTTTTGGCACACAATCATCCGTCCGGCGATTGCAGCCCGGGAGTAGCCGATTTGGAAACAACAAAAAGAATCGTAAAAGCAGGGATGCTTATGGGCATCGAAGTTACTGACCATATAATAGTCGGTAACGGGGAATGTTACAGTATGTATTGCGAAGGCGATATGGATATGATTAAAAAAACACTGAGCGAGGAATGATTATATGGCACGAGCTATAGGAATAGATTTGGGAACAGCCAATACTTTGGTACACATGTCAGGCAAAGGCATCATAATAAGAGAGCCTTCTGTTGTGGCAATCAATAAAAATACAAATCAGGTGCTTGCTGTGGGGGATGCGGCAAAACGTATGATAGGAAGAACTCCCGGCAGTGTTGTTGCAATAAGACCGCTTCGTGACGGCGTTATTGCAGATTTTGATATGACCGAGCAAATGTTACGTTATTTCATAAAAAAAGCGTCGGCTTCCGCGGGTTTCGGTAAGCCAAACCTTATCATATGCATTCCGTCAGGTGTTACAGAAGTAGAATATATGGCGGTAGAAGAGGCGGCGGAACGTGCAGGTGCCAAGAGAAAACCGCTTTTATTTGAAGAGCCGCTTTTGGCAGCAATAGGCGCAGGACTTCCGATAGAAGATGCAACGGGTTGTATGATAGTTGATATCGGCGGCGGCACCAGTGAAGTTGCGGTTATTTCCATGGGTGGCATAGTGAATTCCAAATCTTTGCGAGTTGCCGGAGATAAAATTGACGAATATATTTCCACATATACAAAGCGTGAGCACAACATAGTAATCGGTGAGCGCACAGCAGAAGATATTAAATTGACAATCGGTGCGGCACATCCGAAGCCGCAAGAAGAATATATGGAGATTAAGGGACGTGACTTGCTTACAGGACTTCCCAAAAATGTCAGAATTTCATCTTCTGAGGTAGTCGAGGCAATACGTGAACCTGTAACGGCAATCGTTGATGCCATAAAAGAAGCGCTCGAGGAAACTCCTCCGGAGCTTGCAGCCGACATTATGGAAAAAGGTATTATGTTGACAGGCGGCGGGGCACTTTTGAGCGGTTTGGATAAGATTATCAAAATCGAAACAGGTATGCCTGTTTGTATTGCTGAAAATCCCCTTGACTGCGTTGCTTTGGGAACAGGAAAGTGTCTGGAAGAGGGCAATTTGAGAAAAACACTTTATCAAAACAGAACAACATCTTTTTGATTTAAGGATTGAATGTTATGCAAAATAAAACAAAGCGTGTTATTTTCATATTGGCAGTGGTAACTGTATTATTGGTGGTGTTTATTGCGGTATCGAGCAATCCGAACAGCGGCTTACATTCCGTATATAAAGTTATAGGCACTCCTTTCCAATTTGTGCAAAAAGGTTTTTCTTCTTTGGGGACAAGTATTAAAAATACTTTTTCCGTTATAGGGGATTACTCCGAGATTAAAAATAAAATAACTGAGCTTCAAGAGGAAAATGACTCGCTTAAAAATCTCGAAAGCGAAAATACTAAGCTTCAAGAAGAAAACGCAGAGCTTCGTGAACTTTTGGAATTAAAAGGAACTTTCGAAAATTACGATATGATAGCCGCAAATGTTATAGCGGAGGATGTTACGGATTGGTTTAATGAATTTACTGTGGATTGCGGAAGTGCAGACGGGATTTCCAACGGCTGTGTTGTAATTACCTCAAAAGGTTTGGTAGGCATCGTATACAATACAGGGGTAACTTCTTCGAAAGTGCGCTGCATTGTAGATGACCAGAATGTACTTATGTCGAGAATTTTAAGGAACAACGCCCTTGTCAGGATTACCGGAATGTCAAACGAAAACTACACGCACATGCTTAAACTTGACAGGATCGCAAAACAAACAACTCTTTATGAGGGGGATACGCTTATAACGGCAGAAAGCGGCGGTGTTTATCCGAAAGGACTTGTTGTCGGTACTGTTGTTCAAATTGAAGAAGATAAACAAACAGGCAACAGAGTTGCGTATGTTCAGCCGGCAGTAGATTTTACGTCGGTGAGTCATGTTTATATTTTGATGCCGCAGTAGGAAAAAGAAAGAGGATTCGGGCGTGAAGAATAAAAAACATGTAATATTTTATGTAATATCTTCTATTTTACTTGCCATGATACAAGAGGCGTTTTTTAATGACTTGCGTATTTTTGGAGTAAAGCCCAATCTTACTTTGGTTTTTCTTTGTGTAATGGCCACAAGAATGGATTGTATAGAGGCTGTTATATGCGGTGTGTCAACGGGACTTTTCATTGATATAGTTTATGGCAGATATATAGGGCTTTACGGACTTTTGTATTTGTATATTGCTTTGTGTATTGCGTTTTTAACGCAGCAAATATACTATTCCGAAAAGTTATGGTGGCCTATTGCGGTAGCGCCGGTGCCGCTTGTGGTTTACGGTGTTATTGAAAGTTTTATAGTGCGTCTTATGGCAGTGTATGCGGGAGAGGCGCAAATGTTATTTACAAATGGGTTCTGGACTCATACGGTAGAGCGAATTTTGCCGGTTGCTTTTTATAATTGCCTGTGTGTGGCGATTTTGTGTGTGCCGGTAATTAAATTTCTGGATTGGAAAAAAGGCGGTTACTAAGTGGAAAAGCTTTTAAAGAACAGATTTTTTTATGTTACAGTGTTTATGGGCATTGTTATGATTGTGTTAATAGCCCAACTGTACAAACTTCAAATAATAGAAGGAGACAGTTACAGAGAAAAGGCTCATAGCGTTATTGATGGCGTTACGGAGTTATCTGTTGATGCGCCCAGAGGTAACATATATGACCGTAACGGACTTTTGCTTGCCACAACAAGACAATCATATAAGGTACAGATGGTAAATATTGATAATCCGCAAGAAGAAAGAAACCAAATGTACTTAGAGCTTATAAATTTGTTTATAGAAAACGGTGACACGTACACAAATAATTTTGCTAAATATTTATCTTTTCCGATTGATTGGGGAACGGCTCTTTCGGGAGAGGAAGCCGAAGCGGCACGAAAAGAGTGGATTAACAGAATCGCAATAAGAAAATCTGACAGAGACAGATTGAATACTCCCGAGGAAATATTTGCGTATCTCAGAAATGAAAGATTTAAACTTGACGAAAAGTATTCCGACGAAGAAGCATATAGAATTATGATAATTCGTTATGAAACATTTATGTACGGTTTGAGTTATATCAGACCCACCGTAATTGCATCTGATTGTTGTGAAGAGACTGTACAGGAAATAGAGGCTCGTTATTTGGATTTTCCGGGCATTTCCACAGAAGAAACATATTTTCGTGAGTATATAGATGCAGAAGAAGCAAGCCATATTTTAGGATATGTCAGAGGCATAAGCGAAGAAGAATATGCCGTAATGAAAGAGCAAGGATATACAAAAGATTCCATAATAGGAAAAATCGGCATAGAGCAAGTTGCCGAAGGCTATTTGCGAGGTGTGGAAGGAATAAGAGAAGTTTATCTCGATTCAGAAGGTATTCTTCGTGAATATTCTTATAAAGCGCCGATCCCGGGAAATGATGTGTATCTTACGATTGATTATGGCTTCCAGCAAAAGTGTGTAAAGATACTTGAAGAGGGAATTGCGGAAATCAAAGCGCAAAAAGACGATATTAAAAATTTCGGAGATGCCGAGGCCGGTGCGGTTGTTGTGCTTAATGCCAAAACAGGGGAAACATTGGCAATGGCAAATTATCCCAATTATGACAATAGCATTTTTCTCGCTCCTTCGTCTGACAAAGAGGCACAGCAAGCAATTTCAAATCTTTTTACAGACCCCACGGCTCCCAGTTTAAACAGAGCAACGCAAGGTTTGTATCCTGTGGGTTCTACTTTCAAACCTATTACTTCTATTGCCGGAATGGAGAGCGGCAAGATAAGCACATCGAGAGAGATAAGATGTAACGGATATCTTATGATAAACAATCATAAACACTCTTGCATGGGATATCACGGCAGTATTTCATTAAAGACGGCTATTGCAAAATCGTGTAACGTTTATTTCCAGCAAACCGGTGTAGAAACGGGTATTGATAAAATTGATTTTTGGGCAAAAGAATTCGGTCTGGGAGAAAAAACCGGAATAGAAATAAATGAGTACGCCGGTTACAGAAGTAATGAAGAAACGATGAAAATAAAAGAAACCGATATTTACCATAAATGGACAGATTCGGATACAGCTCAGACAGCAATAGGACAACTTTATACACTTTTTACTCCTATACAGCTTGCGCGCTACACTGCAGCTTTGGGGAACGGCGGTATTTTGAATACTCCTTATCTTATTGGTTCTGTAAAAACACCGAGCGGCAGCGTTATATTTGATAATTCCAATAAGAATGAAAATGCCGTGAAAGTGTCGGCGTCGGAATACGTTCTTAATTCAGTAAAGGACGGTATGTTGGAAATGGTAAAGGGAAGCAGCGCTGCCAAGAGTGCTTTTTCTGCGTTTCCTGTAGGTTTTGTTGCTGCTAAAACGGGAACTCCGGAGACGGGACTTGAAGCATTCGGACAAAGCTCCCATTCAGTATTGATTTGTTATGCTCCGGCAGATGACCCGGAAATAGCTGTTTCGGTTGTAATAGAACACGGTGTTGCAGGTTCAAATTCTTTAGCTATTGCAGGTAAGGTATTTGAAGCGTATTTCTACGGAAAAACGCTGGATGACAGTGCGTTTCCGATTGAAACGGCACGCTCTGTTGAAAATGTAATTGCTTATAAATTAGGTCTTTGAAATTATTTTTCTGTTTGTGAGATATAATTGTTTGCTAATTCAAGCATACGTTTATCAGTGTGTTTGTTAAGGAGCTTTGTGGCTTCCTCGTAAGGAACAAGCCACCAATTAAGAACCTCTTCTTCTTGAATTTTAATATTCGGAATGTCGCTGCTTTCAAATTTTGCCGTAAAATAAACTGCAGTTTTGTGAAGCATGATTTTTTTGTCGTATAGAGAGGGAATCCCCGGTGCAGTATATGTGAAAAAGTGACGGAAGTTAGTAGAAATTTGCGGCTTTAAGCCTGTTTCTTCAAAAACTTCGCGCTTTGCAGTGTCGAGCTCTGATTCGTGATTCTCTGCGTGACCTTTCGGAAAACCTATGTGGCCGGAGAGATTTTTTATCAAAATGTATTTAATAACGCCGTTGTCATTACAATAAGTAACAGCTCCGCAAAGTTTTTCGAAAGCATAGGGAGTGATATTTTCTGTTTCGTTTGAAGCTAACCAATTTGTGATTTTTCTCATAAGCGGTGCACATGTGTATTGATTTATGTACTGTGCATCCGACGGAAGTTCCTCTAACAGTTCAACTTTAAAAGGAGTGTCTTTAGGCATTTTGCCAAGGCAAACACAATCGGCGAAAAAGAGCTTGCCGTAAGAAGATGTGCGTCCTGCAGACTTAAATCTGCCGTGCCCGCTTGTGATTGAATATATTGCAACTTCGTACACTTGCGCCGCAACTATTCCGGCCTTGTTATACAATTCTCGTCTGATTGCATTTTCGGGTTGTTCGCCGTTCTTTAACGCACCGCTTATCATCTTGTAGCCGGCAGGATCTTCGGATTTTAAAAAGAGCCATTTGTTTTGGAACTTAACGGCAACGGTTATATAATTGATTCTGTGTGTGAACCCGGAATTTTTATATATTGTGCAAAAAGTATTGTTTTCAGATGCCATTTCCGTTCAAATCCTCCTAATCCGATACTTAAAATATGATACATGTATAACAATACCACTTTTTGAAGTATTTTTAAAGAGTTTTTTACACAAAATCAGAAAAAAGTTGATTTTTATAACTATAGCAATGTTGGACTTTACTGCATAGTGGTATGTATTCCTAAAAAGAAGCCGATTTCTAAT
>SVJD01000032.1 GCA_015069165.1 Oscillospiraceae bacterium | reverse complement strand
TGGGGCAACCATGCCAACAAACATTAAACGACAGGCTCTTCCACCACGGTATCATTTCAGGGTCAATTTCAACTCTGTCCTCAAACATTTTAAGTCCGGCTATACCTCTGACAACCGACATCCACGCAGCATAATGGTAAATCGCAGTGTCTACCAAAACACCGTCTAAATCAAAAATTGCACCTTTCATAAAAACTCCATTGTGTTTAGATTTTTGAAATTACCCAAATAAACGATGCTTCGCCGAGCTTTGCGATGCTTCCCTTTATTTTGGTATTGTTTGATATTAATACTTTACTGTTTTCAGGAAGAGTTATATTACATTCCCGCCGCGAAGGATTAAGGGCACAGAAAAATTCTTTTTCGCCACATCTTCGCTTAAATATCAGCGGATATGTTTGACTTAAAACTTCAAAATTACAGTAGCACGAAAAGTCGAATAAAAAATTGCGCTTAATCTCAACTAAATGTTTAACTGTATTCATAAGAGAATTTGGATCTGTTTCCATTTTTGCACAATTGACGGAAGTATAGTTATCATTCACCGGAAGATAGAGTTCTCGGTCTGATTCGCTGAATCCTGCGTTTTTGCCCGCCGTCCACTGCATCGGTGTTCTTGAACCGGTGCGGTTATAGCCGCCGTCTTTATTCTTCAGATTAGAATATGACATTCCGATTTCATCGCCATAATAAATCATCGGTATTGATGGTAGTGCTAGAATAAAAGCAAAAACGACTTTAAGTTCTTCTTGAGTTCGTCCGATAGATATTCTCGGCAGGTCATGATTACCGGTCGGAACCGAAATATATCCTTTCCCCTTTATCACCTCAAGATTTGAAAGAAAATAATCAAAAAAGGTGTTTGCCTCGCCTTTTCCCTCTTTGCGGAAGAAACTTTTACCATCACTTTTGAAAGCGTTTGTACCAGGCTCTTTTCTGAAAAGATTATTGTATCCTTCGTTGTAACAATGTGTTAAAAAGTCAATGTCAAAATCACCGTTTGCAACAGCATATTTCGGTTCTCCCCATTCCGAAAGAAAAATACAATCGGGATATTCCTTTCTTACTTCTCCGAATATCTTGCGCCATACCTCACAGGAATACTTACCGTTTACATCATCCTTTACGATACTACTCGCAAGATCGACCCGAAAGCCGTCAACGCCGAGTGCCAGATAGTATTTACAGATTTTTATAACTTCGTTATGAACTTTTTGGCACGCCTTGTCGGTATATAAATTTTGCCAGTCATATTTTTTCTGCGAAAACCCGAAATTAAGCGCTGGTTGAAAGCAGAAAAAATTGATAAGATAGTTGCCTTCCCGTTCTGACATACCCGTCATATGTTTATAAGGACATTCTCCAAACACCTCGTCTGTCCAAACATAATAATCGCTATAATCATTTCGCTCGGCTTTTTGAGATTGCAAAAACCATTCATGCTTATCGGATGTATGCCCTACAACAAGGTCAAAGAGGACTTTAAGACCGAGTGAATGCGCCTTTTCGGTCAAGGTTTTAACATCGTCAATACTGCCGAACTTTTCGTCAATGGCGTAATAATCGGAAATGTCATATCCGCCGTCACAAAAGGGCGATTTATATACGGGATTTATCCAGACTATATCCGCAAACTGCTTTATATATTCAAGTTTTTCAGTTATACCTTTAAGGTCACCTATGCCGTCGCCGTTACTGTCGTAAAACGATGTTGGGTAAACATTATAAAGTATCGAATTTGCGATTTCCTTATTCATACTTTGAAATCACTCCGGTTTTGTTTCGAGTTTAAGCGGATAGTCACCGAGATGCTCCAGCTTAAATCCGTTCTTTTTGTATTCTTCATAATCAAACGCTTCGAGTTCGTCAATAGCGAGTTTATGAAATTCGTAAAAGTTTTTCCACCATTCGTAGCCGCTTCCAAGTTCTGCGCCAAGGTAAGCATCAGCTATGTCGCAACCCATTTGAGGAGCCACATAGAAAGCACCCATTGCTAAAACATTTACGCCGTTACCGGTAATGGCACGCAAAGCCGCAGGAACGCTCTCAACAACGCCTGCGTGAACATGAGGGCATTTGCTTGCAGCAATATGAATACCCATTCCCGTTCCGCAGAAAAGAAGTGCTCTTTCAAAATTGCCTTCCGATATTTCAGCGCCTACCCTAAGTCCTATTCTATGGAACATAAGGTCGGTATCTTTATCGGGGTCGCTGTCTGCCGTAACGCCTAAATCGGTTATCTTCCAACCTTTTTTGCGAAGATGCTCGCAAACTGCCTCTTTAAGCGGATAACCTGCAAAATCAGCTCCTACTACCAAGTATTTATCTTTGATCGTTTTCATAACAAAACCTCCAATTTTAAATAATAAGTGTATCACACTCATGAAAACCGTTTCTAAAAGAAACAGTTTTAACTTCGTATTTACCAAACACAAGTTGCATTTTTGCATCACCTATCGATATGATGATTATAGAATGTCGAAACACTAAAAAGTGTTTCGACAAGCCGATTTTATCGGCTTAGCAAAATTAAATCTGTGAAAATTTAATTTTGCATATATTCATTGCAATGGACATAGACAAATTTTCAAAGAAAATTTGTAACCAAATCAAAGATTTGGTGTCGAAACAGTGTAATTATACACTATTTCGACTTTCTATAGACATTATAACCGTTTCTGACGGTTTTTCCAAATTGTTGAAAAATCAACAACTTACTCAAATATCGTTTCAAGTAATTTCATTGCCATATAGTAATGAATTTCCCGTATCGGATGGTTAATTTTATTGGCAAGAAGTTCTGTTGTGTCGACGCCATTTGCGATCAACTTTTCCCACATCGGATATATATCGCAGACCTTTACGCCCGACTTATTCGCTTCTTCCTTTGCCGCGTCCATATATGCTTTCATGACGCCGTCATTTTGGATATTAGCCGTCATAAGTGCTGTTTTTGTGAGGGCGTCGTCGCCTCTTAAGTGACAACTCTTCTTTGTGTTCATAGCATTTTGTGTAAGGAAAATAACTTCGGCACCGCCCGATGATACCTTTTTAAATATTTCTTTTAGATTTTGGCGGTAATCATCAAGTTTTTGGAGTCCCTTACAGGCATCGTTAAGCCCATAAGACACAACAACCAAGTCGGGAGAATATGGCAGTATATCACGCTCTATTCTTGTCTTTCCATTTTCGGTTCCGTCGCCGCTTATACCACTGTTGATGATATTGATCTGAACGCTCGGATAAAGGATGCCGAGCATTTCGCGCAGTCTTGTACCGAAAGCGCTTTTATTTTCAAAAATGGTTTCTATTTTGCCGTCCTCTTTTATGTAGCATTCAAAACAACCCTGTGTCACACTGTCACCTAAAAATGCTATAGTCACCGGCTTTGCACCGTAAATATCCTGCTTTGCATTAAGTTTATCTACGATTCTCATAAAAATCAAATCCTTCCTCGCAACGATTTCACAGGCAAACCATTAAGTAACACTTTTAAAAATGTTATCCTCGGAATTTTGCCCAACTTTTAATTTTTAAAACACAAATCAAGGTTGCCAAACCGGCAATAACACACCAACTTGTCTGCACAGCATTCCAACCCACATTATCCGCCAAAGCGGCAAAACCGAAAGATGAAACCGAAGCGCCTAAGTACGAACAACCGCCGTTGATTCCGGAAAATGCTGCAAATCTACCGTATTTTGCGAAATTCTGCGGAAGAATGCTAATGAGGATATGATTTACTCCATGCATACATCCTGAAGCAACAGATGCAAAAATGATGGTTAATAACGCAGGCGTTTTTAGTCCCAATACAAAAGGTATTGTTGCCGCAAATGCAACAGCAAAAACAACACTTACTGTTTTCAGTTCATTTTTTAATTTAAGATACAGGGCATTTGTAATAATTACACTGACCATACCGAGTATTGGTAATATTGTAGTGCTCAGAACCGATGATGACGCTTTCAAACCAAATCTCTCATTTACCAGTGAGGGTAGCCATGTCTGAATTCCATCCCTTAATACACCTTGAAACATAATAACGGAAAATATTGGAACAAGACCCGCTAAAGCTACAACCTTTAATACGGAATATTTATTATCGGTGATGGGTTGTTTTACATCAACTACTTTGCCTATAACAACATTTCTTGTAATATAACACCAGATAAATAGAATAACAGTTCCGAAAAAAGACATACATCTAAAAACAATTCGCCAAACGGTTATTTCAAGAACAAACGAAACGAACAAATAAATAAATAATGTACAAATTGAGGCCGCAAGTCCAACAATAGTTATTGAATCGGCATATTTCTCTTTGCCCACATTTTCCAAAACGAATCTTGCAAGCGGTGCCCATACCATTGCCTGACATAAACCGTTAATACACCAAAGAAGTGTTATCACCGCCATATCCGAACAAAAAGAAACCAGAATATTTACGGCAATGGTGCCTATCATTGCATACTTTATCATCTTAACAGGAGATATCTTATCAGCGATAATTCCACAAAACACCTGTCCTATTCCGTATGTAATAAAACTTCCGGTGACTGCATACGATGCCAAAGTATTGGTTATTTTTAAATCAGCTACCATCGCAACCATTGTTGCCGAATAATCCAATCGCATAGCATAACTGAAAAAATAAACTAAAAAGCCAAGTACAACAACGGTTCTTTGTGAAAGCTTATTATTCTGCATCTTTAATGCTGGTCCCTTCTATTCTGCACAAAAAGTTGAAATAATTTCCTTTTGATCGTTTAAAATAATTTCTATTTTTCCGTCTTTAAACTGCAAACCTATGCCTGCATAATAAGGATTTTTCCCTAAATGCACTTCAGGACCTACCGCAACAGTAAAAGAATGATTATATCTGTTGTTTTGCGAGTCGGAATTATGTATCTTAAATTCGTGCATATGTGCAGATAACATCAAATGAGGTTTAACTTCATCATTTAATAATTGTGTCCACTCGTCGTAAATCTCATTTTCAATATTAAACGGATCACGAAAACTTTGAGTAAATGGAATATGAGAAATTACCAGTCGGTAATCAATTCCCGATGCTTTATATTGATTTTGTGAGTATTTCGTAAGACTTTTAATATATTCGGTTTGCTTTTGGCGGAATGGGGTGCAGGATACGGTATGCGCATATTCGGAATTATCATCGTCTTTATCTTCACCGCAATCCAATATTAATGCCCAAATATTTCCAAGTCTTGTTGTGAAATAAGAATTACCATTTTCATTTGGAGTATGCTCTGCCAAATTTTCAGCAAAAACACCCCTCAGATCGTGATTTCCTCTTGCAAAAACAATCGGAATTTCACCTCCGGTTATTTTACAGGCAATTTGATAAATTGTATCAAAATTTTCAATTGCTCCGCTATGATCCGGAATATCTCCGTTTAAAATTAAAAAATCTATTTTACCGTATTCTTTTTCAAATCGTTTAACCGCCGCCACCGGCTCATCTACAAGGTTGTGAGCATCGGCAATTTGATACGCTAGTATCTGTTTTTGATTCGGAGCGACTGGAAAAAATTTAAACTTTTCAGTGTTTTCTTCTTTAGATTCAGTAAAGTAGGCTTTTCTTTCAATCACTTCACGGTAACAAACCTCATATTCGCCTGCACAATCTAATTCTTTCATTGGCACGCAAATTTTGTGAGTCTGGCAATGAGAGCGCAAAATTCCGTTGCTTTCATCATAATAGCAGTTATTTCCACATTTTATCCACATTAATGTTTCAGCCTTAGCCTGAACCATAATTTGATACACATCACCTACAGCAAATACTGCCGGTTTTGTTTTTAAAATACTCAAAAATATCCCCTGTTTCTAATAATATACTCTAAATGTCAGAGTTCTTTCCGCCACACAGTTTCCAATAATAATAAACCGGCAATGCACTCCAACCATGACAGAGTGACCCTGCGTTATTAAAATCAGCTTGACCTTTTATGGTTTCCCAAAACGCAGTAGCACCATTTTTTAGCATATAAAAATATATTCTTTCAATATCTGATAAAACATCTTCACGGTATTTATTTTCATCTATCTTAAGAAGAGCATCATACCGATAAATGAACATCGAAATGGTTGAGGATATGCCCTTTATTCTACCCTCGCCGTTGTCCTTTAGCAATAGTTCAATGGAAGTTGTGTCAACGTCATCCGCCGCACCGCAAAGAATACATAAGGCATTACCGAGAACAGAAATTTTCTCCTCATCATGCTCAATACACAACCGAAAGAGTCCTTTTTCATTATCAAAAAACTTATCTTTTATTGTTTTGTTAAGTGCTTTTTTGATTTTGGAAAACTTATCAACCGATTTGTTGAGCAAAGCACAACTATTCATATATGAATCAAGCACATAAGAAAACGCTGCATTAATACAAAGGTCATACTTTGTATCCTTATATGTTTCACCATCAAGATACGGTTGCCATTCGTAAAAATTCCAGTATTCTTCGCCATAGAAGTTCACAAGCAAACCGTTTTTATCCATTAACGATAAAAACTTCTCAACAATTTTTTCCATTGCCGGGAAACAGTATTCAACTGTTTTTTTATCGCCGCAATGTTCATAGTACTCCCATACTTGCACTAAATAAATAAGCGAAAAAAACGGAATAGTAAGATTGCAATCGGTAGGTGCGGTAATGGGAATAAGTCCATCTTTCCTGCTACCTGCGGCGATTAGCCTAAGTGCTGAACGCGGAAATTCGTATTCTTTAAAGGCATAATATCCACAGAGCATCTGATTGCGTGAATCAAGAGTATAAAGCGACTGCTCACGCCAAGGGCAATCTTCATAGTGTTCGTGCATACAAAGCCGTAAAGTGTTTATGCATACATCATAAATGTTATCCCAAAGTAAGTTTCCGCTTGAGAACGGTAAAACATTGAGTGGATAATTGGTTGGTCGAATACCAAAATAATTAATTTTAACACTATTTGTTTCAATAAACAACTGTAGATATCTTAACCCCAATCTACGAAGTGGTTGCAAAAATGTGTTTCGTCCTTTTTTAAGGTGAATTACTGAGGAGAAGTCCCGATATTCAATTTCGGTACGGCAACGACCATCAGATAAATGCTCGCCCCAGCCAATTACCGCTTTACACTCCCGATCTGTTTCAATATCAAAATCCAAATAGCCAGCCGTTTCACATTTAAGATCGAAAATGAGAAAAATATGACCTGATGGGTTTGAAAAAACTTGACAATATTCATCTGACATTTCTGAAAGCGGAGAAAAGGAGAGTGACGCCCGTTGCATTTTTGCACCGTCAGTTCCTTCCGCATCAACGAACGAATATGTACCTTGACATACTATTTCAGTATCAACTCTATCACTGAGTATAAGTTTTTTGTTTTCACGCAAATGTAGGGGAAGCGGCATTGACGGCTTTTCGATACTCTTAACCAGTTCGTCACTGTTGAAACTCTCGCCTATAAAATCTTTGGTCATGTCAAGGCAAAAACCGTATCCAAGTTGAGGTGTTATCCACTGTTTTCTGCCCGAAACATACCGTTTACTCTTTCTGCAAAGAGTATTTCTATCGGAAGCAAGAAGTATTTGTCCGTCAGATTCAATTTCATATATCAATCCGGGCTCACCGTGACAATACATAAAATTAGAGTCGCCCACATACCACACAACAAAACCAAAGGTATTGATTCCATCTTTCAAAAATTCGGAAATATCAATTTCGTCAAAAGAACGATTCCACGGATAATCCTGATATTGTCCACTTGCAGCAAGCTTGCCGTTAATATAAAGTGAATAATCGGAATCTACAGAAATCCGCATTTTTGCCTCCTGCGAATGATTACACTCGCAGGAAGCAAAGAATTCAATATATGTATCGTTTGTTTCTATTTTAGGGTGCCATACCCATTTTGCTTTACTGAACATTTATTTTCTCCTAAATATGTTATGAGATTTTCAATGCTTGTTTCCAAGTTAACTTGTTAAAACCGAAAATTGAGAAATCAACAGCACTTTTTTCACTATTAATAATTACTGAGCCTTGATTTCCGGCATAGATAAACATTGCACTTCTGAGAGTTTCAACTTCGGCACATTTAACAAGATATGCACCGTTCCCACAAGGCTTGCCATTTACAAAAGCACCAAGACGGTAATCAACAAGTCCACCTTCGTTTTTAACGATATCATAAGTTAACCTTAATGTAAACTCGGTTCCAAGGAAGGTTTTAAGTCCAACCGTTTCAGGAGCAATGTCTGTAAGAACAATCAAAGTTCCGTCCTTATGAACATGAGATAACCGCAGTGAACCATTTTCACGAGTAGAAATGCGCGTGCCATACCATGTAGGTCCGAAATATACAGAACATTGCTCAGCGCTGTCTTTTGAAAACTTAAGTTTTAAGGTAACTGCAGATTTATCAAGAGATGCATAATCATACACACTCGTAACAGAAACCTTTTTATATTCGCGATTAGCTATCATGAAATCTTGTGTTGTAAGTTCTTTATATTTTTCGCTGCCAGGCGGAATGATAACACCATAGGACTCTGCATATGCCGCACCGCCTTCGTTAAAGTTAATCCCTGTTCCAAGAAGCCCCGCCTGACCGTAAATATAAAAGAAAGTGTTTAGGTAGCATTTGCCATTAATAAAGATTCCAAGTTTAATATCATCTGCCGTTCCATCGCCGATTTTATCAACGAATTCAGTTGTCATACCAAAGATGAATTCTTTATCAACAAAGGTTTCGCCAATGCCTGCAATGACAGGGTCTATTTTAATAAAGTAGAGCCCCATATTTGAGATCGCACCATCTTTGTCTCCCATCTCGTTACCAATAATCATATTATCGCCTTCAAGACGAAGTCCGACTCCGCCATATCCTGAATCCTTAAGTCCTATATGCATACGGGAACTGTCTATGTTAAATTTGAGCTTTGCTCTGAAGAATGTTTTGTCAAGCGAATTTATTTCAACGAAATCCCCGTTACGGTTACCGCCGCCGATACCTATTCGCGCATCGCTTAAGGTAATGTTATTAAGTTGGTCAGGAGCTTCGCTTATCGGGTCTGATGTATACGGAGAATAGAAAGCCGCACCGCCTTCATTGAAATTGATACCAAGACCTAAAAGGTCTGCCTGATCCTTAACGTAGTAATATGTATTAGTACAAAGTTTTCCATTTACAAAGACGCCGAACATAATATCGTTTTTATTTCCGTCTTTCTCTCGGTCAACAAATTCAAAACTAAGCTGCAAAACAAATTCTTTATCGGCAAAAGTTTCGCCTACTCCTAAGGCTACAGGATCAACCTTAACAGCAGATACTCCAATATTGGAAAGTGCACCTTCTTTTGCACCCAATTCATTGCCGACTATTATTTTTCCATCTTCAAGTCGAACACCAAAACCGCCATAAGAATTATCTTTAAAACCAATATGCATACGGGAACTGTTTTTATTGAATTTTAGGCGTGCGCCGAATAAAGTGCCATCAAGGCTGTTTATTGTTTGGAATTTACCGGAAATATTTCCACTACCAGAACCTAAACCTGCATCGGTAAGTGTTATTTGCTTTAGATGTTCCGGGAAAGGCTTAGGAGCGGTTTCAATTGACGAATAACTTTTTGCTCCTGCCTCAGCAAAGTTGAAGTTATCACACATACGGTCAGCACAATCAATAATATAGAGATATTGACTCTTATAAAGCAATTTGTTAATAAAAATTCCTATCTTAACATCTTTTTTATTGCTGTCGCCGCCGTAATCAACAAATTCACAACTTATATGAAGTAAAAACTCATTATTTGCAAATGTTGAATTATTAATTTTTGCATCGTCCGGCGTAATTTGGAATGGTTCAAAAATAAGTTTTTCTTCATTACTTCCGGCTTCACAGGAAACAACAAGATTTTTTCCTTCAAGTCGTATACCCAAGCCGCTGTAAGACGAGGTTGAAGTATTTGCGTAATGAAGACGTGCTCCTTCGCCGCTTAATTTGAGATTCATTCCCAAAACGGTTTTATCAAAGCTTTGACCATAGCTGCCTTTCGCGTTACTGGTTCCGTCGCCTATTCCTAAATCTGAAAGAGTTATGATAGTAAAATCTGCAGCATCGCTATTCTCTAATTCTATAGGAGGAAGAATAGAATATGCTTCTCCTTCAAAACCGCCAAAAACAACAAAAGTTCCTAAAGAATCGAATTCATCAAAAATAAAGTATTCGTCATTATAAAGATTTTCGTTGATAAAAATTCCAAGTTTTAATTTTCCATCGACATTTTCGGTTGAGATTTTTAAATCGAACTTTTGATTGAGCGAAGATGTATCATTTATATTTGTTTTGCGAAGGAAGAGGGGGAATTCTTTTCCCGACTTTGACAAATACAAATTTGCTTCTCCTGATCCTTTTGAAAAAACCGTAATGCCATCATTTGCAGTTGTCGAGGTAGCACCAAGACGAAGAACTGTTCCGCTTGTTGTATTGCCTTTGAATATGGCACTTACATTAAATATTTTTTTATCAAGAGTATCTACCGGCAAATTACCGCTTTTGCCATTAGTAGAGCCATCACTGATTCCGCAGTCAGAAAGAGTCAACCATTCATAAGACCTTTCCGGACATTCAGAAAGTTTTCTTGGCTCTGTATATGAATAAATCTCACCCGATTCACCCATAAAGTTGATTCGGGTACCCATTTTATAATTAGTATTACTTGCAGCGTTTCTGATAGTGATGTAAGTATTATCATAAAGCTTATCATTAAAGAAAACGCCAAGCTTCATATCGTCTTCAGCACCGTCACTGTCGCTGTCAACAAATTCAACGGTAAGACCCAAAAGTAAGAAAGTTCCGTTAAAGGTTGTAGCATCAAGTCCGGCTGTGGTTACATTAAATGTTTTTGTAACGCTGGGGCCCGGCGAGGAAATTCTCTTCAACTGAAGATCCTTTGAGGTCTTTGAAGGAATCGTCAAAGCGATACCCTTATTCCCACCATCTTGTGTGAAAAGGTGAAGCTCCGTTCCCTTTCCGGATCCGGTGGTATTATTGAAAACCGCATAAGCACGGAAAGCCGTTTTATCAAGCGACTTAACATTACTTTTGTCTTCGTTAAGGTAATAGTCATTGGTTTCGTTGGTTTTATCAGTATCCATTCCACCTATATCAGACAGGGTGACACAGTGAAAATCGCTATCTACCACTTGACTGAAATAAATTTCGCTATCCGCCTGACTATGAAAATTCAGCGGATAAATTAAACTGATCACAAGTGCTAATGTGCATAAAACCGAAATGATCTTAGTACGATTTTTTCTCATGCTATCATTCTCCTATCCAACTATTATCATTGCCGCTTCACCGGCAGTAAGTTCAAATTCCTTTGTATCTGTCATTTCTTTAACGCGTGAGGTGTTTTCAGTTATTGTTGTAGTAAGATAAACTTTTTTCAGGTCAATCTTTATTTTTGCCGCCGCATTATGATTGGCGTTTAAAACCACATAAACCCTCTTGTCATTTTTATAATTGAAGGCACCGATAAAAGTGCCGTAATTTTCGTCACTAATTGTAATATTTGAGATAATATCATCATTTTGATTGTGATTTCCCGAATACTTCTCGGGATAACGACCTTTAGCGAGAACCTCAATCGGTTCACAATCTATAAGTATATTTTCTACCTTTTTTATCCATGAAACAGAACGCTTAACCGCACTGTACCACATTGTTGGAACACCATTGGCTCCAATAATGCCATTGCGACCGTAATCCATATCACTTCCCTCGCCGTAGGCAAACCACAACGGTTGAATTAGAGGAAAATACTGGATTCCCTTTGCGCCCCACAAAATACAGCAGTTTATCTGCCAAAATATCTGTCGCTCAGTCGGGTAATAAGGTTCCGACTTAAAATGCTTTTGTTCATCATTCCACTGACTGCCCGCCTGAACAAACGGACAAAAAGGAATGCCTGCTTTAAGTGAATATTCTTTTGCTATCTCTAAATTTGTGAAAAAACTTCTTATCGGCCAATCTTTGAATTGATAGCCGCCGTCAAATACATATCTATCAAACGAAATAAGCGGAGTTTTGCAAAATTCAATGTATTTATCATACATCTTTCTGTATGCGCTTTTGCTGCCCATAAAATGAAGATACGGCAGCATATTCATATACGCTTTGATGCCGTTATTAGCAAGGAGCTGCATAACCGAATAGTATTTTTGTATTCTTCGGTTAATTTTGTGCTTCATATAATCGTCGGTAGTCGGCTCGTCGATAACATGAATTCCGGCAAATGAGGAATAATTCTTATATGCAGCAATTCGCTCGTTTAGCTGCTCTTTTGTCATATCTCCTGTAATGCCCGTATCAAGGATATAAAGTTCTATGCCATATTTTTCAGCCAATTCCAAATCGCGAATAACGCCTTTAGGGTTTTTGTTATAATCATTCTCGATATAGGTTATTGTCCGAATACCCAGATCAGCAATCATTTTATAGTATTCGTCGGTTGCAAAATCTTTAGTCGTATGAACAACGCCTAATTCGACATCATTTATTTGCATCGGAGCAGTAGGACCGTAAAACGCGCCTATAAAGAATTTTTTATCCATGATTTACACCTCAATTGCCTGATTCTCACCGCAGGGAAATCCCTGCGGTGAGATCGATTTAAGATTTAGTCAACTACAACGAGTGCTGCTGCACCTGCGTCGAGTGATAATACTTTTGAAGAAGCACTCTCTGATGCACTTCCATTTTCTGTATAAATAGTCATGTTCTGTGAAGAACCAAAAGTTAAGGTAATATTCTGTGAAGTCTCAGTATCAGTATTATAATTTACAACATAGTATGCTTTTTTACCATTGTAATCAAACACACCTACAATAGCACCTTTATTATCTTCCGCAGAAACTGTCATTCCACCGTAAGTCGCCTTTGAAATACCGGTCTCGCTCTGTGCATAGGTACCTGTTGCAAGCACATCAACGCTTGTTGATGCCATTAAGATATGGTCTATTGAGCCAACAAAAGAATTGATAGTTTTTGCTGTATCATAATTTCTTGTTGCCTCACCGTTTGCTCCAATAAGACCGCAACGGTCGAAATCCATACCATCTATTTCGCTGTCGCCTTCAAGTGCGAAGTACCATGGCTGAATCAAAGTGAACCAGTTGTAGCCCTTTGCACCATAAGCCAGCATAGTGTTAACATTCCACCTGATATCTTCTTTAGTAGGCAGAAGATCATCAGTATAAATTGGTCCCTGTGTATAATCTTCACCTGTAGAAACAAATCCGATGAACGGAATGTTGTTATCGATCGATGCCTCTCTTAATGCTGCAAGTGATCCAAAGTATGATCTTGCTCCATTACTGGATGTAGTTCCGTTATAATGGTCGAAAGAAAGAACCTTAGGATTCAAAGTATTAATTACTTCTGCAAGATAAGCCTTATAAGAAGCATTATTGAGCGTATAATTTCCGTAAAGATTACTGTAACCGATCAGGTTGGTGAACTTATTGAGTAAAACAGATTTGTTAGCAATTTCTGAAACTGCTTTTGTTGTCGCATCGCTGTTGTAAGAGTCAGTATGCGGTTCATCCGCTATATGGATTCCGGCAAATGATGAATAACGGCCATATGCGTTTAAGCGTTTTGCTAAATCAGTAGCGCTTGTGCAATCATCTGCTATGCCAGCATCATTAACATAAGCCATCAATCCGTACTTTTCTGCCAAGGACAAACCTTTTATGATGCTCATCTTTTCCATATCGTTATAATCTTTACCGGTATAGGTAAGCTGATTAATTCCAAGATCGGTTATCATATCATAATATTTGTCCTGCAAAAAGTTTACTTCAATTCCGTATTCTGCTAAATCGGTACCGATACCGGACTTTGCCGGGTAAACTGTCGGACAAACCCATGCACCGATAGGCATTACTGCACCAGCCTCATCAGCTTTAGCTAAAGAGTATGTATACTCCTGCTCTAATTCAGTACCAACAAGCAGATTTTTACGAAGCTGTACAAGACTTGTCGCCGAATCCAACCTTCTTGCAGCTAATTGACCCGAAAGTGTAGCCGGAGCAATCTCCAAATGAGCTTTCTTTAAAGCAATTAAATCAAGAATGTTTATAACACCGTCAGGGGAAACATCCCATTCGCGCCAAAGTATTACTGTGTGCTCTGCCGCCTGCAAATCGTCTGTTGCTTCAAAATATGCGGTGTAGTCACCCGAAGTATAAACCTCGGCACCGTTTTCAAAACGTTCACCGGTTGTGCTGATAATATAATCTGCCGCTACCAGATACGGATGTGCAGAATCTATCTGATATGAAAGCACCTTACTATTAGCCGGAGCGTCGATGTCCCACAGTGAATAATGTTCGGTGGCACTGCCTTCATTGAAGTTAATGTTACATCCGAGAGCATCTGCCTGGTCGAGAATATAAAGATACGAATTGTTAGCAAGCTTGTCATTGATCCAGATACCCAAGCGAACATCATTGGCATCCTCGCCGTTTGCGTTGATAATATCGGTAGTCAGTTTTAAAACGAACGCCGTGTTTGCAAAGGTCTCTAAACCAAACTGTGCAGGATCAATTGTTATTGTATCATAGTTCAATCTTCCACTATATTTCTCTACAATCAAACTGCCATCTGCTTGCAGACGAATTTGAACGCCGCTGAACTGGCTTTCATCTGATGCTGCATAGTGCATTCTAGCAGATGTCTGGGTGAATTTTACCTTTGCGCCGAGCATTACGCCATCATAAGCGACGCCCTCAATCTTTTCTTTGTTTTCGTTTAATAATTTACCGTAAGCAGTACCTGTGCCGTCGGCAATACCTACATCGCTTAAGGTGTAGAAATCGTAATCGGTCGGAACTGTGTAACTTGAAGCTATACTCTCAAGCACCATCTGGTTAGCAAGTCCTAAGCTTTTTGTGAATTTTGACTTGTCAATTTCAAATGTCCAGCTCTTACCACCGGGAAGTTTATCGTTGATCATCGGGAAGACCTCAACCAAGTAGGTGCTGTCTTTTTCCTTAAGAATACGGCTTGCGATTGTAAGCTCAAGCTTCTCGTTATGGAAAGCTGAAAGTCCAAAATCTGCTGCATTTAGGGTAAGGGCGGTTGTAAATGCGCCGCCAACCAACAATCTGAAATTGAGTATTGTGGGGTCGGAAGATGTCGTGAATCCGTAACCGTTATAACTCCTGGTCGAGCCAAGCATAAATATCTGATCACTGTTTGTGAAGGTAACATAGCCGTGGAAAACGGTTCTGTCAAGAGTTTCACCTGTTATCAGTGAGAAATTCCATCCTTCCTGATGTGTGCCGTCAGGACAGTTAACATCGGAAAATGTCCATTCTTCATAGGTGCTTAATTCCGCAGGAAGTTCTTCATAGTATGAGTAAAGTTTCGGACCACCGCCTTCATTTGCGGATATATTTTTTCCGAGACCCGCTGCTGCATCTATATAATACAAATAATGTCCGTTACCGAGTTTTCCGTTAAACCAAACGCCTAACTTAACATCATCTTCGTTTCCGTCATAATCTGCGTCAACAAACTCGGTAGATATTTGTAGAACAAACTCATTAAAGAATGAACCGCCTTCGCCAAATATTTTCTCAGCGTTATAATCTGCCTTAACAAAGTTGGCAACTATACTGCCGGAAACCTGACGCAGATAAAGATTTGCGCCATTGTCGGTATAAAGTGTAAATCCGCTGTAATTTGATCCAATTGCGCCTGCATAGTGGAATTGAGCATTGGCGGCATACTTAATTTTCGCAGTAAACACTTTTTCGTCAAGCGAATCACAGGGAATAGTTCCCGTGTAATTGCCGGTGTTGGCATTGGGAGTGCTGAATGTCGGATTGGTGTCAGCAATTGTAAAGGATTCAAATTCCGGCACCGAAGCAGAACTCTTGGTAGCAACTGAATAAACATAAACACCGTTCATACTATAGGTGTGAATTCTTCTTGCCAAATAATCGATATTGACATCGCCGGTAGTGAAATAATTGCCCTTATAAAGCTCACCGTTAAACCATACACCGATCTTCAATTTTGCGGTTTTGGCAGAAGTATTCAAATCGAAATACTTTACCGAAATACCTACTGTTAAATCATCATTTCCGCGAAGTGCAACACCTGCATCGGTAGGATTTAGTATTGCAAGATTCGAAGCACCGTTTATTACCTGAAGTTTCAAACTATCACTGCCGGATGCCTCCAATTCAATGCCGTACCAATCACCTGTTCCGATATAGAAGTTACCGAAAGAGGTAGTCGGGAAATACATTTTTCCCACAAACATACTTCCGTCAAGTGGTCCAGCCATTTCACCCTTCATACTAACCTGCGGACCACCGTCAGCAATATCTACATCGCTGAAAGTCCAGCTTTCATAAGCATCTCTGTGCTCATGCTCTGTAGGAGCGTGACCTTTGAAATATCTTGTACCGCCTGAGGTGTAGAAGTGATTACCAAGTCTATCAACTCTATTGAATGTTTCGGCAGATGCGACATTTACGCCGTTTATATATAGGATAAGACGAGCATCGTTTTTCTCTCCACCGTTATCAAGGTCGAGATAATGTGTTTCAAACTGATACAAAACTTCATCGGTTAAAAATGACTCTATTCCAACTGTTGCGGGAGCAATTTTTACCGTGGAATATCCGAGAAGGTTTGCTGCGGTATTTGCATCCTGTAGAGATACAGTTCCATCACTGTTGTAAACAATACAGAATCCTGAATAGTTGCCTTTACCGGCGAAATAAATTCTGCCGTTTGAAGAGTTGCATGACATATAAAAACTGAAAAGAGTATTGTCAAATCCAGGAGCATATATCTTGTCTGTAACGCTGATTGTTCCCGTATCCGACATATCAACATCACAAAGCGTTAAATGGGTAGGATTTGACGGTGTGGGAACTGCGGAAGAATCTGCCAAAACGGTTACACCCGATAAAGAACCGGTAAAACAAGAACAGATTATCAAGCAGCACACACACATGAGTGCAAGAATTCTTTTTTTACTAAAAACGTTTGCCATTTGTAAAAACCTCCTATAAAATTTTTGATTTTGGGAAATTAGAAATATAATGAAATAATCACCGTCCTTGCTGGTAAATTTATTCTGAGACTATTTCATAACGATTAATACACCTTCGCCTGCGCACAGCGTGAGGTCTAATTCATCGGTATTAAATAAATTAGTTTTGGCACCCTGAGTAACTTCCATTTTATATTTGCCAGAAAACTTGAGAGTGGTATTTTGGGCGCTTTCATTGTCGTAGTTAACAACATAAAAAGCCGAATTACCCTGATAGTTAAAGCAGCCTATCATAAGGTTGCCGGAAGCCGATTCAAGCTCGCGCCATTTATTCTCTTTAAGTAGGAATTCGCAACCTGCGAAATGCTCCTTTGACTTATCGGTTGTAACAATAATTCCTTTGTTTTTGGAATTCATAAGTACTTGATCAATTGCTCTTATCTGTTTATTGATTTCTTGGGCATAATAATACCAGCGATTTTTATTGCCCCACGCACCGATCAGTCCGTTTCGTTCAAAATCGTATGGCTCGGTTGCACTGTATGCAAACCAATAGGGCTGTAAAAGTGGAAAATATTGAATACCTTTTGCGCCAAATGCAAGGGAGGTATTGACCAGCCAATCGAACGAGCCTTCTTCGGGGAAATACCCCTGTGTATCAAAATGAGCCTGTGCATCATTCCACTGACTGCCCGCCTGAATAAAGCTCCAGAACGGTACATGGTGTGCCTCGGCGGCTTTCCGTATCTCAGAAAGGTTCAGGATCCATTCGTCAGCATATTTAAGAGAGTTATCGCTTACGAAAGGATATTTATCGTAACTTAACACCTTTACCGGACAGGTATCCATATACTCATTCAAATATCTACGATACTTTTCTACCACACTGGTCGATGTAATTGGATACAAATTACAATAGGTAAAAACATCCAGTTCTGAAAGATTCTGCATCAGTTTTCCATATCGAGAAATATATTTTTCCTCATGTTCAAGATAGTATTCACTGTTGGCCGGCTCATCGATGATATAAAGTCCGCAACAAGACGGCTCGTTAAGATATTGATTTATCTGCTGGTCAAGTTCCGAAACATTTAAAGTGTCCTCATCCAAGCTAGAATTCACTGCTGTATCGTGAATAAATATTCCGACGCCATATTTGTTGCCAAGTTCTAAAAGTCGTTTTGCATACTTGGTTTTGGTGGTATAGTCAACCCCTGTTGCAACTATAATATTCACACCGCAGTCATCAACCATCTTCATAAAATCTTCGGAAAAATAATCAGGAATAGACTGTCCCTTCGCCGAATACTGATAGGTCTGAGGACCGTGATATCCCGTTATGGGCATCACATTATTTCCACCAATAAAATCAAATGAGTAGGTATCTACTTTTTCGATCTCCATTTTTTCTATCTGAGAAGATTTGTTATTACATGCACTGCAAGAAAGGAGAAGCAGGATGCAGGACAAGACAAAACAAACAGTTTTTTTAAGCTTCATTTGTTTTCCTTCCTTTCCTACTTTTTATGATCCTCACTGTTATAGAAGCGACGAGAATCAGTACCGCTACACCTGCCGAAAGAATAATCCAAATATATTGAATACTAACGTTTTCTCTGCTATCATCATCTAAATTAGGTTTAATTTTTTCATATTTGAAATCGTCGACTTCAATAAGCGCAGAAGTAAATTTAGCTTCAGTAAGTTTGGGATTACTGTCCAAATTCTTCAAACTGATATTATCTATCGCAATATTGGATTCACCCGTACTCCAGAATTTGATATATCCGGTGCGGAAATTATCGTAATACGCAGTTGCTACTTCTTTGAATTCTTTGTCGGCAAGTTTTTTAAGGCCTAATGAGAAATTTCCGTCAACCATTTTGATTTTTACTGAAAAGCCTTCATTGGTATTTGGGTCAAAAAATCCCATTTCGCTGTAAGGCACTCTGAATTTTTCGGGATTGTGATTATATCCCCAAACGGTATTCAAAGTAAAATGAACAAGCTCGGTAGATGTCGTAAACTGCCAACCGTTAAAATCCTGTGCCACATCCCCGAAGGAAATACAAAACGGTCCGCATGGAACGAGAATGATGTTGCCATCTTCATCTTTTTTAGTTTCCCGCGATATATACGGTATGTCAAAAGTAAGTTCAAAATTGGAATACTGCTGTTTTGTACCGAAGTAGCAACGCCCTGCATTCCGATACATAAGAACTTTACTACTGCCGTATTCTTCCACATTCATTCCCGCCGGTGAGCGAGCACTGCCATAGTACGCAGTTGTAAAAAGCTCGTCATTATAAACGCCTTCTTCAAAGGTCTCAACATAATCAGAGTTTTGCGGTCGTTCATACTTATGAAAAACTGCTTGAAGATTTTTTATCTCAGCACCGCAATTTCCACTTTGCAGAAAACCAATTCGTCCCTCGCACGACTCCGGAATTGCTGCAGACAGTACTTCTTTCCCATTAATATTCGCCTTAATGTGACCGTCACAGGTAAGAATTACCGATAGCAAAAACGGGGATGTAACACTACCTACACGTTTAAAGGGGGCAATCTCATTCTTATTTCCGTCAGCATCATAATAAATCGCGCCCATAGCCAATCCGTCGTTGTTTTTGAAAACCAATTCCGTACTGTCCGGCTCCTCACTGTAGGATTCAATACTGTCAAGTCCAAAACCAATTGAAAAGTATTCATCGTCGGGCAAAGAAGTAAACCGAACGTTGCAGGAAATTTCGGCCATATTGGGGTAAGCATCATCTTTTTCAGCTAAAATCTTTGTAATGATACGTGTTTCGGAAGAACTGCCGTTTGGTATAACGAGAATGCCGTTTTTTATCTCAAGTTCATCGTTTGGATCATACCAATCGGCAACATTTAGTTCACCTTCCTCGTTTGTTACAGATACAGTAGTTGTAATGTTACCTGCCGAAACCGGAAGAGTTGTGATAAAAACCAAACACAAAATCAAAGATAGAAGCAATTTGCATTTTGATTTATACTTATTTTTCATAATCATTCCTTATTTGATATCAGAAATCCATGTGTCGTAGTTGTCGTTTACCTTTTGCTCAATCATATCCCAAAGCTGATTTGCGGTTTTGCAATCATCCTTATTGGAAGCACAAAGTGCCGAAATATAATCGATACCGCAGAAAGAGGAAGCGCCGCCGTCGGTGAAAACACGGTGCTTTGTTGCGATATACTCGGTAGGTGTATGCACCGCCTCTGCGAGCATACGGAACTGACTCTTTTCAAAGTCGTTAAAGCCATCCATATCCGCCTGAGCGCCCGTTGAAAGGAAATATGGGAGCGGGGCTCTTACAGCGTTTGTATAAATCTTATAACCCTCGTCGGAATAGAAAAATTTAAGGAATTCCTTGGCACCGTCTTTGCAATTGCTGTAGGTTGGTATGGATGCACAGTGACCGCTGAAGTTTGTAGGAACCGAAAATCTTGCATTCCACACAAGCTCCCAATCAGCTGCCGGAATCGTTTCTCCGTCAACCAGATAATCGTTACCGTTTTTGAAATCTTCTGCTTTTTTCTCGCCATCGGCAATAGAATCAATAGCTGAAATTACTTTACGAAGTAAGCCTTCACCCTTTATAGCGGTACATTTATCCGTAATAGCCGAAATAACAGGTGAACGCATCATAGCAAAATTATTGATTTTATCTTTAGAACCGGACATTTCGTTTGTAAGCCATGATCCGCTGACCATCATGGAAGCAGAACCGTTAAGGAATTGGGTCTGCGCACTGGTATGGTCAATCGAGTTTGAACCGGGCATAATATATTCAGGTGTAATGATCTTTTCATAAGTTTTAAGTACTTGATATCTTCCGTCTTTCGCAGTAAATACATCTTTGCTAGGTGATGTACCTGATGTATCTTTACAAGCATAGAAATTGTTTACATAATAATCATTGCCATCATACTGGCTGAAGAACAATTCGCTAAAGAATGGCCAATAACCGCCAGCTGCAAAATGACAAAACGGCTTATATCCCTTACTGTTCAATTTATCACAAGTTATAGCAAGCTCGTTTGTAGTACGGGGAAGTTGAGTAATACCGGCTTTTTTGAAGTGCTCTTTGTTATAAACAATACCAATAACACCACCGCCGTAGCTTAGCTCGTAATAGTGTCCGTCTGCGGCTTTTACCATGGAAAGATAGCCGGAATTGAATTTTTCCATGATTGACTTGTTTTCACCCTTCAATGTTGTGTTCAGAACATCGTCAAGCGGCTCCATCTTCGATTTGTCTCCGCGCATCAAAAGAAGATACAAGTCAACAGTATCACCGTCCATGCCGTAAGTTGCTGCAGCAGAATTGTGATTGGCACTGGCATGGAATGTAGCACGATATTTGGTATTTTTTTTGTTGAATGCCTCTACCATGTCTTCAAGCCATTTTGAACCGAGACCGGCATTCCAGTAGCTTATCTCAATATCTGTAGTCGAGTTTGCGCTTTTACCGCTATTCTTCGAACCGCAGGCCGAAAGTACTGCAAGCATTGTGATAGCCAAAAGAATTGCCAATGTTTTTTTGAGTGTGTTTTTCATAAAAATTGTCCTTTCTGTTTTATTTCAAACGATAAATGTAATAAAGCGTATTTTAACCTTTTATACCACCGAGTGAAACATTAGTTGTAATAACCTTGTTGAATGCAATAAACAAAACCAATGCAGGAATTGAAACAAGCACGCATGCCGCAAACAAAATATCAAGCCGTGCCCGATACATCATTTCAACGTTGAACTGATAAATTCCCACAGGTAGAGTCGGTAAATTCGGCAGATAAAGAAGTGCGCTTTCATAGTTATTCCACGAAGCAAGCCAACTGGTCAGGAATAATGCGCCGAAAATCGGACGTGCTTGCGGCAGCATAACTTTAAAATATATCTGGAAATGCCCTGCACCGTCAATTTGTGCCGCTTCTGCATATGTCCATGAGAGATTTTTGAAGAAAGCACGGTAGTAAAGGAATTGCGCCGACATTCCGCCCGCCGAACAAATAACATGCCAGTAACTATCTACAAGCCCCAAACTTCTGAAAAGCTTATATTGAGCACCTCCTGCACCGTAAATCGGCAGGGTCATCATAATAAGAATAATAACATACGGCAGCTCGCTTCCGGGAAATTTATACTTTGTGCAACAATAGGCAAAGGTTACAGTAGTAAACTGTTGAAGCAAGCATCCGACAATTGAAAAATAGCAACTGTTAAAGAGCATTTCAAAGAAGTTATGTCCGTTAACTTCAAGTACCTTTGTAACCTCAACAAAATGTTCCCACATCCATTTTGACGGAAAGGAAAATGGATTCATAACGATTTCGTCATGCGTTTTCGCACCCGACATGATAGCCCAAAACAGTATGTATAGATACGAAAATGCAACTGCCGCAAAGAGCAGGGAAACAAAACTGTAAATAAGGATTTCCGGCAACGTTTTTCTTTTTAATAGTTTCACAAACAGTTTCCTCCCTCTTTAAAATTCTATATCATCGAACGCCTTGTCGGTAATCTTTTTAATAACAAGAGAAATTGCTACAGCAATGACCGTCATAATAATACCAACCGCAGAAAGATAATTATAAACATTTGATGTAAATTGATTACCCGAACCGCTAAGAAGAGTTTTATACATCCACACACTTAATGTTACGGTTTCGTAAGATCCGCCCGTAAGCAAGAACACCTGACCGGTAGCACCAAAAACTCCGCAGATGGTAAGCACCAGTTTCAAAGCAACCGTAGGCCACACAAGCGGAACTATAATCTTGGTGAATTCTTGCCACCATGTTACACCGTCGATTTTTCCTGATTCAAGCACATCGTTCGGTATTCTTGCAAAGGTTCCGCCCCAAATAATAAGGTCACCTGGGAATGAAAGCCATATCATATTTGCCCAGACAACATAGTTTGCAAATCTTGAATCTGCCAACAATTCCGGAACATTATCAAGCCCCAAAAGTTGACCAACACCTTGGGCAATAAAGCCGTTAACGCCAACCATTTTTGTAAAACACATTGCGGTACATACCGAAAAGAGTACAGCCGGCAGAAAGAAAACAATACGAAAAAAACGATGACCAACAACTTTTTTATAAATGAAATAGGATACTAACACCTGTGGTATAAACATTGCAAATTGGATAGCGAATGTTATCAAGGTGTTACGAAGAGCAATTCTAATATCCGAAGAAGGCAAATTAAATTCGTCAAAAAAACGTTTGAAATTATCTATGGACAACGCTCCGCTTGCGTTTGTAAATGCCATACCGATAGATGATGCATTGGTATACACATAGAATAACAACCAGTTAGCGATTGGAATCGTGATGGCAAAAAGAATAAACATAATTTTGCCCTTATCTTTCTTGTGCTTTTTCCGTATTATATTTGAACTCATTTTTTTCTACCACCTTTCAAAATGAAGACACTGCCTACTATTGCTCCGCAAATTAAAGCTGTGCAAAGTCCGATCATAATAGATTGAGTATAATCTTTTGTTTCTTCATTTTTGGTTGAAAGAGTTTCAAGAAATTCATTTCCGTCTTTATCTCTCCATTTTGCATACAATTCGGTAGATTCGGTAACAATATTGTCAAAATTAAAAGTCATTCCATCTGATGTGCACCATGAAACAAAAGAACAATTCTTTTTTGATGGTTCTCCCGGATTCTTCGCATAATATCCATTTTTGAGAGATAATGTCTGAGTTTTCACTTCGGGCACAAAGGAAACTGTATATGTATAAAGCCTCTCATAAGTGTCGCCATTTTCCTCTTTGATTTTTTTGAAAAGGTAAGAGGCTTCATCTCTGGCGGAAAAACGGATTTTACCATTTGCTACAGAATATGTTCCTTCGCTCTGAGATTTTTCACTCGAATATTTGTAAGTACTGTCTTTATATAAAAGGTAGAATGCATCGTTTTCTTTGCAATAATACATTGCTTCACAGCCGTCATAATCGACCAGTGCGCCCAAGCGTCTGAACGAAACAGAAGAATTGTTGCTTTGAATCTCAAGATCTTTATGATTTTCATCATAAAATTTTACATTTTCAATGGTAAAGTCAACCTTTGTTTCATGTCCCTCTCCAATCCACAAAGAAAAAAACTGTGAATCGGGATCAAAAGTGCCATAAAGCGATGGTAATACCGATATTGTGGTTTTACCATTCAGTGTCATTTGAACCAGAGCAGAAAAACCTTCTTCTGATTTTTCAAGCATAATGATATACGAAGCACCTGGTTTAAGGAGCACATCTCCTGTTGTCTTCTCACCTTTGCCCTCGTAGCGAAGCATTCCGCTTCCGTGAGGATAATTGGCCAATGGATCATTTGAAAATGCAATACCTGACTGATTAATTACAGACTTTGAAGATTTAACTGAATACTCGATAAACATTTTATTTGTAGTAAGCGGGATTTTATTTGATAACGCAAGATTGCTCATGCCTGACGCTTTAATGGTATACCATCTTGGAATATCTGTATCTTTTTTCAACAAGCTACCGTCTGTTATTGTTGCACGGCTTTTAGGCGACCAAACTCCAAGATCGTTTCCATTCCTATCATAAAAATGGACATTGGAAAGAGTTGCGACCGTATTTCCGACAGCAAGCCATATGCCGTAGTACCCGCATTTAACCGGCTTTTCATTTACTGTTCTTGATTGAAAGACGATATATTCCGATTCTTCCCCTTTGGCTCGGGCAGCTGTATAACGAAATCCCGATTCAAGGGCAGTGAATTTGATAAAATATGTATACCCTTGAAGTAAAATGTCATTTTTACCCGATTTTTCCTCTGCAAGATCATAAAAAAGCATTCCGTGATTATCAGAGTAAGGATAATTTCTTTGAGGATCGTCCGTGCCAGCGACTCCGTACTGTGCCCCCGCCGATTCGCAGGAAGACACAGTATAAGTAAGATAATACTCTGTTCCCGGTTCGGAACCAATTGTTTTTTTATTGCACAAAAAATTATCGGAAGATCCTGCCGTATAATAAACTGTATAACCTTGTTCACTGACCTTAACCCCTGTTTCGGCGTTAACAGTCATACAAAAAAACGATACCATATAACACAGTACTATTAATAAACATAATAGCCTTCTCTTCATCATGCAAGTCCTTTCTTTGTGAAAAATTATAGATTCTCTGTGAAATGTTCACAGTTTCATCAATTTAATTATACAGATAAAGAACATCATGCACAACAACATATCTATACCTTTTTGTATCAATATAATACTTTTTCCTTTGGTAATTCTTGACACCGTTTGATATATAATGTAATATTAGCATAGAGAGGAGATGGTTGTTTTGAGATATTATTACGCCGAACAGGTTTTCTCCAATGACTATCAGTTTCTAATAAGATCCGTTACGAGTGATGCTTCTACTTATCTTCACACTCATGATTATATCGAGGTCGAATTTATAGTCAGCGGAACAGGAAAATATATGGTTGACAACAATGATTTCACATTGCGCAGAGGTGATATCTACCTTATCGATGAAGAGCATACGCACTGTATTCTCTGTGATAATGTATCAAAATACTTTACTCTTTATTTTACAAAAGAATTCCTGAGTTCAATTTTTCCTTTTGAAGACCGAAGTATTGACGCTTACACAGCTTTCTTTAAAGATATGT
>SVJD01000031.1 GCA_015069165.1 Oscillospiraceae bacterium | reverse complement strand
TCCCATTTAAATTCTCCTGTCTTTTTTTTAAAAAAATTATTTGCCATTTTTAATACAAGTGTATCTCTTATTAAAAATAATGTCTATATAATTTTTGACGGGTGTCTACTTTTAGTGTACCACTTCACGTCGCAATGATATTCCGCCTAAAAATGAAAAGCAGGCAGAAAGTTGTAATTCTCCGCATATACTTTTGTCTTGAAACGAAAAAGGGCAGAAAACTATATGTAAAATGAAACAATTCCCAAAATCAATAATACAGAGAATAAAATTATCATTATGTACGAAATACACACGAATACTTTTTTCTGAGATATTTTGGCACTTATAATCGATAATAACAAACCAAAAGCCGAAAGCAAAAACAAGCCTATTCCTAATACCCATCCTGTACCAAAATAATCAATACCACTTGTACCGGGTGTGTTCGCCAATTTGGCAGTGGTTTTGTTAATATCAATAATTCCGTAAACACAAAAGCCTATGTCAAACAAAGATAGTAAAATCGATGTCACAAAAAGAATTGTAGAAAATATCTTTTTCCCGATATTTAACTTTTCTGTTGTTTTGTGAAAAAGCAATTGACAAAGCTCTTTTGTAGTCTCTGAAAAAGCAATCGGGAAGTCTCTTTCTTCGTCAAGAATATAAGGAAAATCACCGCCAATACATATCCAGAAATATTCCCCTTGCCTATCACATGGAATGGTTGCGCCTTTTGCAAAAGTAATTTTTACTCCAAACTTTTCAAACTCAAAACCTTCGCCTTCAAAATTTCCGAAAACACCATAATAACCTTCGTGGCGAATCAAAGAATCGGGATCGTTTTCTAAATCCCAAGAAAAAACTTCTTCAGTACAATCATAATCAATACCAAAGCTGTTTAAAAACTCAATAAGTTCATGATTTTTCTCAATGTGCTTATAATAGTTTCTGCAATCTTGGCAATCGCAGGGCTTATTGACATCAGTACGATATTCTTTTGTTTTGCTTTTATCAAAAGTAACTTCGACAGAGTTTATATCTTTTGTTTCAACAGACATTTTAACACCTCCTATTTAAATATTACTTTTAGACTATTATGAGTTTCCTTTATCATATTGTAATAACCTTTTCCGAAAATCAGCAAAACCGCAATCGACATTATAAAGCCAAAAATTTTTCCACCCGAAGCAAAAACCATAAAAACAAGCACCAAAAATAAAACCTCAATAATTCTGGGATAGATATAACAATCGAAAAATAAATTTCCGTTTTCTTCTACAAAGCGCCCTGTAAAGCACACCCGAATCTGAGAACCTCTTCCATGTTTATTTTCAGATTTATCAAGATAAAAACCTCTTATCTTTTCACCACATTCCTTAAAATGAATCCCTCTGCTATATAAATTCCCGCCAAAGATAGATTTTCCGCAAGGCAAATCGTTTAACATTTTTTGATTTATATTTAAAATAGCAGCTTCTTTATTTGAACAAACAAATCGGTATTTAAACATTTCTTACCCTCTTACAAAAACTTATTAGAACATCTTCTCTATTGTCATCATAAACCAAAAAACGTTTTTCTTTCTTTGCAAGATCTATATTTTCAATACAACTTGCGTCAATTAAAACGACCGCTTTGTCACAAATTACTTCTCCTGCAAGTTGATTTGCTTCTTGAATTTCAGTTTCTATATATTCATCAAGGGGCATTATAAATCTTTCTCCTTCAGCTTCTTCGTCCTCTACACAATAATTCCACTGACAGTTTTCAAAATTGTATTTAAAAGAAAACACATTTGAAATAATAAGTGTATTATCATAAACAAACCAACCATATTCCAAGGAAGTCTCATTCGGATTAGAAAAATATTTTATCGGTAAATCATTTTTAATAATTTCATTATATAGCTCAAAGTAGCTGCCCATTGCAGCAAAAAGTGTATATTTTTTATGTATGGTTTTATAATAATGTGAACGTTTATATTTTATATAATCAAACGGCAATGACAGAACCAAACATATTCCAACAATTAAAAGTAATACTATACCACATAATGTTCCGAAAAAGTCTCCGATTTTCCTTAATATCTTTTTCATTTTGCTATCACCCTTAGTTATTAATGCAATCTCGTTTGCGAACATCCAACCTCAAGAGGGGTGAAAAAAACGCCTAACTGTTACCACAAACCATATGTAAAAAACAGAAATACCATTATATATGAAACTTTTTGAACTACCGCTTTTCTGCTATTTTTGCACACAGTCAAGTAGTTTTGTTAATAAACATCAATATTCGCACACTTTGTCTTCATGAAATCAAGAAAACTTTCGTATTGTTCTTTTGTTTCAAAGCATGATAACGGCAAGATATATGCCATAATATTATTTACATGAATATAAATAATTTTGTTATCAACTACACTTATCCTTTCTACTGCAGAATACTTCTGTTCAGTTTTGTTTTCAGGCGTAGTTTCAACAAAACTATCCTCGTAAAATTCCATAACAGACTCCGGAGAATATCCCATTTTTCCGCTTTTCTTCAAAGACTTGATGTGACCTTTTAACATCCAAGAAAAAAAGCGAGTTAAAAACACCTGTACAAGAATTAACACTAAAAGAGACGGAATTACACCTAAAAAAGACTCTTTTGAAAATCCGTCACTAGATAACGAAACAGCTATAGATACAGCAAATAAAACCACAAAAAAAATTCTAAAAATCATCATTTGCTTTTTGCCATAATGTGACCTACTGCTCCAAAATATATTATAATCCAAATAATCTTGATCGTTTACTTTTATATTGAATTGAAATTTCATATTACTCATCCCTACCTCTATTTTATCCTTTTTTATCCACATTCTGAATACTATATTTTTCTATCGCAGCTTTCGCAGATTGTTTTATTGCGGTTTCCCTACCATGGTTTACGCAATACTGATAATGCAAAACGGCTTTTTCGTTATCATTCAATTTTTCGTAAACCTCGCCTAATTGGTAGTGAACAATCAACTTCCCTAAATTGTCAAGTTTTGGGAAAGTCTGTTCAAGTAACCTAAGATTTTCAGCTTCTGCAATTTTATAATCCCCCATTGCCATCGCACGGTCAGTTTTTAAAATATTGTCCGTTAAAGATTTACACATAAAATCAAGCTTTGCTTGTTGTGTCTCAACAAAAAGGCTTTCTGCTTCTTCTTTTCTGTCATAAGAAAACAAAAAAGAAGTTTTTATAAGCTTAACGTAAGTTTTCTTTTTTTCACCGGCAACAGCAAGCATTTCGTCGACTGTTTTGAGAACATTTTCTCTATCATTTAAAACATCGTAAGCTGTCGCAACTAAAAGCAAAACATCAACACTCGGTTTCTTAATAACAAGATCAGTTGAATTCTTTAATGTTTCATACTCTTTTATAAATTCAGCCGGCTTTAATTCTTTACGAACCAAAGTATTTCCTAAATTTATCAAAATTCCTTTTCCCTCGGCATAACGCCCCCAAAATATTGAAATACAGCAAATCAGATATGAAATTATTCCCAAAATCAACAGAAATTTAATTTTTACCCCCATGTTTAAAAGATAATTATATGACAAAACACAAAAGCAGGCCACCAAAAACCAACTTATCGCAACAACAAATATTTTCAAAAGTCCTTTTTTTGACAAGAACATAAAAACACCCCTCAATTTATATAGAAATAATTTCACTTACAATTTCTATTATAGCATAAATTCCACAAGCTAACGACACTAAAATCATCACAACCGCTGTAATACGCGTAATCACTCTTTCCCCTTTCTTTTTTAACACCTTGCAGTATTTAAACATTGAAAGTCCAATATAAAGAACCATACAAATAAAGTAAATCCAAATTAACTCTGCAGATATTTTTTCATTTAATGTGTCTACATATATAAAAAAACCATCTGATTCGATTTCCCACGCTTCAACAGGTGTTTGAGGCAAATTAAAATAACAAACAATACTTGCAATTAAAGTAACTAAAGCAAACAAATATAACACTAACCCCGATATGGTTATCTTGTTGATATCTTGTTTTGGTCGCTTTTTTCTTTCATGTAAAAGTGTTTCATCAACCAAAATCTTTCTGATTTTAGGATTTTTTATCACTATGAATTTATTATTTTGAAAACTACTATCATATCCGGCGTAAAATCTAACTAAAACTAAAGAAAGAACAAATACCAACCACATCTTTAACATACCATCGCCGCCTATGTACACTTTCGCAAGAACTTTAAGCTTTCTCAATTCTTACTTTGGCACCAACCTCAATATTATACTTTTCACAAAAACTTTGATTATAAATACAAACACTGATTTTCCATTCATCTCTATCCAACAGAAGTTGTAATTTTCCATCTTCTTTTATTATTGCATCAACAAAAGGCATCGCTTCGTTGAAATCACCAACAGAAACGGCAACGGAATCTCCAATATTAATTTTTTCCAATAACTTCTGCGGCATAATATCAAATTCCGCATCACCGGAAACAGATTGATTATTAACGCTACCTTTTACAACACTTTCACTGCAAGCATAAAGAGAGAACATAAGTACACAAACAATTAAAATATTAATTACTTTTTTCATAGTATCATCCCTCCTATTTATTATATCCCGAGCTTATCAAATTTCCGTTCATTTTCTTTAAAAAATTCAAAATATATTCTTACTGACTCCAAATCGGTCCAATCTTTCTTTTCTACCGGTGTTGTATCAATATCATAAATAGTAGCTTTTTTTATCGAGAGCAAAAAAGGAGAATGTGTAGATATAACAAACTGGCAACCGTGATTTCTTATGCAATCCTCTATAAAATATTTTAAATTTAATTGATTCTCCGCAGACAAACTATTTTCCGGCTCATCGAGAAGATACAAAGTATCATCTTGTATTGAATCTACAAAATACGCCAACGCACTCTCACCATTTGAACGCTCCTGCACGTTTCTCATAAGATTTTTGCGAATAAACCACGATTGAGACTTTTTAGGATTTCGCATATCACTTATCCTTTTCCATCTGTCAAAATCATCTAATCCTCGCAAGCGATTAGGTTCCTCTTTCGAAACTTCTTCTATATATTCCTGAATTATTTTTGCTCGTTTGTCATCTATTCCGTCGTTCAACCTACGAATATCAAGTACTTTTTCAAAAACATCATCACTGGTAATTATTTTACTGCCTGTCGGAATACTTCTCTCAAGCGTGTAGTCACTTAATTCAATATAATCCGCAAAAAAATCAGTTTTATTGTGCGGAGTATTTCTATCCAGTCTTAATTTTTCTGCAATAACATTAAGCAAAGTGCTTTTTCCACTGCCATTATTGCCATAAAATATCGTTATATCATCAAACCAAAATTCCGGAAGTTCCTTATACTTAAAAAGTCCAAAAGGATAATGCGAATCATAGCAAGTCCTCTTGGCTTTTGAGTTATATAAGAAAAAATCTTCTTCTTGATCTTGTGTCGGCATTTTAAATGTCTGTAGATAAACCACACTTCTCCCTCCATGATGCTTCATCTGTTGACCAAAATCAACTTTTTTTGGGGATTAATAAAAATTTCACTCCCACTCTACCGCATGACCTTCCAACGACCATGTTTGAGCCTTTTCGATGTAAACCTTTACAAATTTACCTTCGGCTTCTCTTAAACATTTAACATCGGCAACAAAATTCACAATTTTATTGCCCTCTGTGCGGCCTGTAAAACGATTTATATTCGTGCGGCTTAATCCCTCGCACAAAACTTCCACTACTTTACCTACCATAGCTTCATTTTTTGCACGGTCTACGGAACTTTGCAGCTCTACAAGTCTGTCAAAACGCTCTTTTACATTTTCCTCAGGCACTTGGTTGGGATTTTTGGCAGCCGGCGTTCCCACACGAGGTGAATATATAAATGTGTACGCCATGTCATATTGAACTTTTCTTACCAAATCGAGAGTTTCTTCGAAATCCTCGTCAGTTTCTTCGGGGAAACCTACAATTATATCCGTAGAAAGCACTATATCAGGCATTTTTTCTTTAATGCGAGCAACCAAATCAAGATATGATTCTTTTGTGTATTTACGATTCATTTTATTCAATATCTCGGTGCTTCCGGCTTGAACAGGCAAATGGAGCTGTTTGCAAACAGCCGGATATTTCGCCATTACGTCAATAAGCTCTTGAGAAAGATCCTTCGGGTGCGAAGTCATAAAGCGGATTCTTTTCAGCCCCGTACCCTCGATAGTTACACATATAGCCGCCAAAAGGTCAGCAAAACTGCGGCAACCGTCATTTTCCATCAAGTCTTTACCGTAGGAATTTACATTTTGTCCCAAAAGTGTAATTTCTCTGATGCCACTTTCTGCGAGACCGCGAATTTCTTCTAAAATATCTGTCATTCTTCTGCTGCGCTCTCTGCCTCTTACGTAAGGCACGATGCAATATGTGCAGAAATTGTTGCAGCCGTACATAATAGTAACCCATGCTTTAAAGCTGCTTTCACGCTTTATAGGAAGTCCCTCTGCAACTTCACCCTCTGTATGAGAAAGTTCACAAATACGGGAATTGTTAAAAATGGAATTATATACAAATTCCGGCAATCTGTGTAAATTATGGGTACCGAAAACTATATCAACATTCTTATATTTCTTGTTGATTTCCTCAACTATATGAAGCTGCTCCGTCATACAACCGCAGACAATTGTTACCATATCAGGTTTTACACGCTTTGCTCCTTTAAGGGCACCTATATGGCCGAAAACTTTTTCCTCGGCATTTTGGCGTATACAACAAGTGTTAAAGATTACCAAATCACAAATTCTGCCGTCATACTTGCCCTCTGTTTCGTCAGGCACAAGAACGTAGCCCATCTGCTCCAACATTCCGGCAATTTTCTCCGAATCATGTTCGTTCATCTGGCAACCGAAAGTTTTTATGCACGCTATAGGTTTTTCTTCTTTTGCAAGATTTTTCTCTCTCACACACTGAATATACTTTTTCTGTTTTTCTATATCTTCATACGGAACAATTTTCGTAGCCATAAATTTCCTCTCTTGTCAAATTCTCTTTTCTGCTTTTTGGTGTAATCTGTATAAAATATTAAGTGCTTCTATCGGTGTCAAGGACTGAACGTCAATTTCTTTAAGCTCGCTGATTATCTCGTCTTGCATAACCGAATTTGCAGTAAACGACAACAAATCAAGCTGTTCCTCTGCTCTTTCCGCGCCCGAATTGCGGCTCTTTGCCTTCGGCTTTTTACTGCCTTTGCCGCCGTCTTGTTCTTCAAGTTGTTCAAGAATCTCTTTTGCTCTTAAAGTTACAACTTTAGGAATACCTGCCAAAGCTGCCACCGATATTCCGTAGCTGCCATCTGCGCCGCCACGCTTCATTTTACGTAAAAATACGATATCGTCGCCTTTTTTCTTTACATCAACACAGTAATTTTTCACACCTGCAACCGTGCCTTCCAATTCTGTAAGTTCATGGTAATGGGTTGCAAACATCGCCCTGCTTTTTAATGTGTGGGAAATATATTCAAGCACCGCCCATGCAATACTCAAACCGTCGAAAGTGCTCGTTCCTCTTCCTATTTCGTCGAGAATGAGAAAACTTTTAGGTGTGGCATTAGAAAGAATATTGGCAACTTCGCTCATTTCTACCATAAATGTACTCTGCCCGGAAGCTAAATCGTCAGATGCACCAACTCTTGTAAATAATTTATCCACTATGGAAAATTTAGCTTCTGATGCCGGTATAAATGAACCTGCCTGCGCCATAAGTATCATAAGTGCAACTTGTCGCATATATGTGGACTTACCTGCCATATTCGGACCTGTTATAACCAGCAATAAGTTCTCATCACAATCCAAAAGCACGTCATTTGGTATAAATTCGCCACTTGCGTTCATCTTCTCCACAACGGGATGGCGGCCGTCTTTTATTGAAATTTCCGTCGATTCGTCTGTGCAAATCTCAGGTCTGCAGTAATTTTCTCTATCGGCAGTTTCTGCATAAGAAGCCAAAGCATCGAGCCTTGCAACAGCGTTTGCAGTTGCTCTTAATCTGTCAGCTTGAGCCAAAACATACTCGCGGATACTGCAAAATACTTCAAACTCAAGGCGAGTCAATCTTTCTTCTGCTCCTAAAATGGTGTCTTCCATTTTTTTAAGTTCATCTGTAATATATCTCTCATTATTTACAAGTGTTTGTTTTCTTATGTAATGAGACGGCACAAGATGAAGATAAGATTTTGTAACCTCCAAGTAATACCCGAAAACTTTATTATAGCTTATTTTTAAATTTTTGATTCCTGTTTCTTCGCGTTCTTTGGCTTCCAACTCAGCTAACCACATTTTGCCGTTTACGGAAGCTTCTCTGCACTCATCAACCTCGGCATTATATCCTTTTTTTATCAATCCGCCCTCTTTTAAAACCACCGGCGGCTCATCGGCAATAGCTTTTTCCAAAAGCTCCCACACATCAGAAAGACTGTCAATTTCGTTATTTAAAGTTTTCAACAACGGTGCGTTGCAAGCTGACAGAGTTTCTTTTATGCTCGGCAATTTACCTGCTGATTGGCGAAGCGAAACCATATCTCTTGCATTACAAGTTCCCAGCGTTATTTTGCCGGCAATTCGCTCCATGTCGTATATTCCGCAGAGCATTTCGCGTATTTCGCTTCTTAGTATAAAAGCATCTTTAAGCTCTGCAACTGCATCAAGTCTGGCATTTATGGCATCTGCATCTATAAGTGGTTGTTCTAACCATTTTTTCAAAGTTCTGGCACCCATAGATGTTACCGTTTTATCCAACACCCACAAGAGCGAGCCTTTTTTATTTTTATCTCTTAATGTTTCTGTAATTTCAAGATTGCGCCTTGATGACGCATCTATCGCCATATATTCGTCTACTTTATAGTGATTTGCTGTAATTTGATCAGAAAGATGCGTTTTTTGCGTATCTTCCATATATGAAATCAATGCTCCGCAAGCTCTTACGGCAAGCTCGTCTTTTAAAATTTTAGGAAGGAGCGTTTTGCTGTCCCCACCCAAACGTATATCGCTCAAATGTTCTTTGCCGTTTTCGTACTCAAAAAGTTCCTCCGGTGCCGGGGCAACGTAGGAATTACCGAGTGTTCCTGCAAAGTTTTTGATTTTTTCAATAGATTGTGCTTGTGCATTTATAATGATTTCCGATGGTGCGAATCTTGCAATTTCATTTGCAAGGTGATTGTATGTACTGCCCACAGTAAGTGAAGTGAGGTACATTTCGCCCGTAGTAATGTCAGCCGCGGAAATTCCGTACATGTTGCGGAATTCGTATATTGCTGCAATAAAGTTGTTGCGCTTTTGTGAAAGCATTTGTTCGTCAGTAACCGTACCGGGTGTATAAATACGAACAATATCGCGCTTTACGATGCCTTTTGCCAGCGCAGGGTCTTCCATTTGCTCACACACGGCAACTTTGTAACCTTTTGATACGAGTTTGCCGATATAAGAAAGGGCGGCATGATACGGAACACCACACATAGGTGCCCGCTCTGCCAGCCCGCAATCTTTTCCTGTTAAAACAAGTTCCAGTTCTCTCGATGCAATCTCTGCATCTTGAAAGAACATTTCATAAAAGTCTCCAAGACGAAAGAAAAGGATGCAGTCTTGGCACCGCTCCTTTATTTCAAGAAATTGTCGCATCATCGGGGTTGGTTCTGCCACAACAAAGACTCCTCTCGTCTACGTAAGACAAATTATCAGTGACAACCGCTGCAAGTTGAACAGCTACCGCTGCATCCGCCGCCGTTATCACCTGACAAAAAGTGTTGAATGATGTCGTTTACTGTACGCATCATTGTCTCAAAACCTTTTTTGCCGTCGAAATAATTTTTTGTTACTTCGTATTCGTTAAGTTCTTTTTGCTTGTCCATGAGTACATCACGGATTTTCTCAAGCTCGTCTTTATCCATATCATCACGAGATGCATGTACAAGCTTCATTTGAAGGTCTTTAAATTCACTCATAAGTGTCTGTGCCTTCTCGTCTTGTAACATTGCAAGCTCTGCATTTTGCCAATTTTGGAATTCTACACTGTTTCTTATTGCTTCGCCCAAAGCTGAAGCTGCTTCTACGTAATCCATAATCTATACCGACCTTTCTGTTGGTGACTTATTTTGTCCAAATACCTGAATTATAATACCACATTTCCAAAGCTCGTACAATGACGAATTTTACCGTTTTTATTACTTTTCGCTTAAAACAATATCATATCCGCCGGAGCCGTATTTCAAGCATTTGTTTACACGAGAAATCGTTGCTGTGGAAGCACCTGTTTTTTCGACTATTGCATTGAAAGTTTCTCCTTGCTTTAAAAGCACCGCAACATCCAATCTTTGCGCCATAGCATTGATTTCGTTTATTGTGCAAAGGTCCTCAAAAAACTTATCGCAATCCTCTATGGATTTAAGCTTCAATATTGCTTCATACAATTTTTCTTTTTCTTGTGTTCTTGCTTTATCGTCGTTCATTTTTAACCCTCACAATTTATCTATTTATTAAATCCTGCTGCCAAAAACATTTTTGTCTTTTCAGATTTGGGATTGCCAAAAACTTCCTCCGGTGTACCTTCTTCTTCAATGACACCATCAGCCATATAAATAACGTGATCTGCAACGCCTCGCGCAAATTCCATTTCATGTGTAACAACCACCATTGTGCGTCCTTGGTCTTTAAGAGAACGAATTACTCTCAAAACTTCTCCCGTAAGTTCCGGGTCCAAAGCACTTGTAGGCTCATCAAAACACAAAATTTCAGGATTTAAAGCAAGTGCTCTTGCAATGGCCACACGTTGCTGCTGTCCTCCCGACAGTCTGCAAGGATATTCATAAAGCTTATCAGAAAGTCCAACCATCTCAATAAGTGCCTTTCCTTGCTTTTCAATTTCTTCCTTTGCCGCTTTAATTTCGCTTTTTGAAGCCTTGTTCTTTTTCATTTGAGTTGTATTATACAATGTCGGCGCAAGTGTTACATTTTTAAGTACATTATGCTGCGGAAACAAATTAAAAGATTGAAATACAAGTCCGAAATGAAGGCGCCTGTTTCTAAGTTCGTTATCACTAAGCTTCTCCGAGCTTTCTGCGGAAAAAACTTCTTCTCCGTTTACGTCTATACTGCCACCATCGGGTGTTTCCAAGAAATTAAGGCATCTTAAAAGTGTTGTTTTACCGCTTCCCGAAGAACCGATAATTACGAGTACCTCTCCTTGTTTTAACGAAAAAGAAACTCCTTTGAGTACATTATGCGTATCAAATGATTTTGTAAGATTTTTTACTTCAAGCATGTTCATAAATACTACCTCACTTCTCAAACGGAGTAATAACTCAGCTTCTTTTCTGTGTAATAGAACACAATGGTGAGCAAACCGCTAAATGCCAAATAGAACAAGCACGAATACAAAAGCGGAGATAAAACAGCGTATTTATTTACCTTTTCAAAGGCCACTGCAATTATTTCTATTACACTCAGAGCTCTTGCCAAAGCTGTATCTTTTACAAGTGTTATTATCTCATTACTCATGGGAGCGGTAATTTTACGCACAACTTGCATAAGTACCACGTGTCTGAAAATCTGCCACTTTGTCATTCCGAGGACTTTTCCTGCTTCATGTTGTCCAACAGAAATATTTTTAATACCACCTTCTATGATTACGGAAAAATAGCACGCATAGTTCACAACAAAAGCAAACAATACGAACACAAACTGCAAATCTGCCATTGTTTCGAGCCCGAGAATTTCTTTAAAATCTTTATTGGGTATATCGAACAACATAGAAGGTACAAATGTAACAATAAGGCATTGAAGCAAAAGCGGAGTTCCTCTTATTACCCAAATAAATACCTTTGTTACAAAACTGATAGGTTTGATTTTTGACATTGATAAAAATGCCAAAACAAACCCTAACGGTATAGCAAATACTAACGTTAGCGCAAAAAGCTTCAGTGTCACACCGAAGCCGTTACATAAGTCATAAATCATTCCCCAAAAATCCATAAATACCCGTTACTTTCCTTTTTTATATAAATAGGGACGACTCTGCAATTATGCAGAATCGTCCTTTTGCTTATTATTCCTCTGAGGGAACTACAACGCCTTCGCCTGCAGAACCTTTCTCTACAATAATAACTGCATCACCTGTAGCTTTTACAAACTCATCGTATGTAGCGCTCTTAAACTTTTCGTTGTTAGCTTTTGCAATAACTGCAACCTGCTTGTTAGCAAGATAAGGAACAGAGATTGACATACCTGCTTCTCTTTCGGGAGTGATTGTCATACCATTCCAAACGAGGTCGATTGTACCATTCTCCAAGAGGGCTTCTTTTGAATCCCAGTCAATTTCCATAAATTCAACTTTAATTGTTGCCTCATATTTTGTGTTCAAGTAATTTACAACTGCTTTTGCCAAATCAATGTCGAATCCTTTGAAAACTGCGTTTTCGCCATCGCCATCATTGTAAGCGATAGGAGCAAACAATGTATAACCAACAATCAATTTGTTTGCTTTAACTACATTGTTCCATGATTCATCGCTTGCAGAAGCAAGGGGATTTACTGTGTCAGCTTTAACCAAAAGCTCTGTTGTAAGTCCGTATGTACCTGCAATAGTTTTATATTCTGTATCAGCAAGAGCGATGATTGCTTCGTTGATTTTTGATGTCAAAGCATCGTTGCCTTTCTTTGCTGCGATACCGTATTTTTCCTCAGCCAAAACGATGTTTTCCAAAATCTGATAATCTTTGAAAGAATCTGTATCGTTCATGTAGTAACCTGCCATAACTGAGTCGATTACAGCGATATCAGCGTCGCCTTTTTTCAAACCGTTCAAAGCATCGAGCTGTGATTTAACTGTAAGAAGCTCCTTACCGAAATTGTTTTCTGTTCCTTTGCTGCAAGCAACAGAGAAAACCAAACATACGAGCAATACTGCCGCAATAACAAATTTAAATTTCTTCATTTAAAATCTTCCTTCCGATAATAAAAATTATAATATTTACGCCTCTGTGTTTTAGCGTGTTGCTATATTAGCACTTTATAGCGCTAAAGTCAACACTAAAAAATAAAATTTTTATTTATTTTTCTCACGCATTGAATAAAACAAATATTGCTGTGCAAATCCTGCCAAATCGCCGAAATATTCCTCCGCAAACTTTTCCGCTTCTTTTTGAGAAACTTCACGATGAAAATATAATTCTTCAAGCACTCTGCGCACCCATACATCCACAGGAAACACATCTGTGCGAAGTCCCGCAAACAACAAAATACAGTCTGCAACTTTCGGCCCCACTCCGCAAAAACCTTTTATAATACTTCGTGCTTCTGCCAAATTTGATTTTTCTTGCACAGAGTTGTCAAAAATTTCCGGTTTTTCCAAATAAATCGCCACTGATTTTTCCAAATACGCACATCTGTAACCGGCTTTGCAGCACGCACTATAATCCTCCGCTTTTACATCTAAAAGCTTTTCGGCTGACGGAAAGGCATACAGCTCTTTTATGCTTTCTGATGTTTTTTCTTCCAAATACTTCCTGAACGGTTCGCTTACTTCTATTTTTTCTCCGTAATCTCGGCAAATTTTTTCAACGCAGCCTTTTATTCTCGGAATATTATTATTGGCAGAAAGTATAAAGGAAATTAAAGTTTCAAATCTTTCTTGTCTTAAAATTCTTATGCCTTTTCCGAATTTTACCGCTTTTTCCAAATGAATGTCCTTCAAAGAAAGAGCACGGCATATATCACCGTAATCACGGCTAAAATCAAAATACTCATACCAAAATTCTTCAAAGTCTTTCATTTCGGAATTCGCAATCACAATGACCTTTTCACCGTTTTCGCAAAATGTACTTACCGCCGCCGCTTTTCCGCCGGCAACACCTAAATACATATCGCCGCCGTTTTGGTCCGGCAAAAAATTCCAACGAAAACATTGCCCACATTCAAATATGTGAGCAGTTTCAAATTCTTCGCAGCCTCGTATTTCAACAAAAGAAAGTCCGTATTCCGTTTGCTTCTGTGCTACTGTTATTTTCATTTTTCAAGCCCTGTTATACCTGTAAGTTTTTCAATGCTCCTGGAAACAGCATCTCTGGAATTTCCCCAATCAGCATCTTGATTTCTGTAATCAAATTTCTTTGTAAACCATTCTACTTCGCCTTCGATACGCTTTAAATTGGCTATTTGCATTTTAACGAGAGAACCTAAAAATTCCTCTTTCTTAGAACCGGACAAATTTTTCTTTGCTGCTTCCATAAGCATGGCAAAATGCGGCATACAAAAACCCATTCCGCCGTCAAATCTAACGCGAAAATCTTTCTCTGCAAAATACATATATGTAATCACTTCACAATAACGCTCCATTGTTTTTACCAAATCTCGGCAAATACAACATTCTTCTTGTTGCTCTTTTACATATTTTATAAGTCTTTCTGCCGCCTCAGCATTATCCGAGCTTCCTTTTAATAAATCAAAAAAGCCTTTTTTCTGTGCAGCAGTTTCCCCTGCAGATTTTGCCAATTTTTCTATTTTTTTATTTTGTTCTTGCATGTGTGTATGTATCATAAGTCCGAGACCCAGTCTGTTAGCTCTCGTATCATACATCATAGCGAAATGTTTTGCACAAAATCCTGTTTCATTTGTTTCAATTCTGTTATCAGGTTCCATAAGAGAAGGTCCGAGATAATAATTTACTCTGTCGTTTTCGAAACGGTTTTCAAGCTTGCACATAGGACACTCGCAAGGTGTTTCAAATGCTTCATTTACAGGAATGGTATAAATTGTTTCTTTCATGTCGTTACAAAATCCTCATTTTTATTTTTATAATCCTCTTTTAACGCAAGGCTTTTTACGGTAAGCGTAACACCCGACACATTCAAAGATGTCATTGTTTCAATTTCTTTCGTAATGGCCTCACGTATCTTTTTAAATACAACAGCAATTTTATATCCGTAATAGAGCACCAAGTCCATTTCGATTCGAATTCCGTCTTCGGATTTTTCTGCCCTGAATCGCGTAATATTCGCAACTCCGTCGCAATCTCTGGTAACGTGCTCTACTAATTGGTATATGGTGTAGTCAGATATTGTATATCTTCCCAAATAACTGAAAGTCGGTCTGATAACTGACTTTTCTCCCAGCATTTCGTAATCCCCCAAGCCCCTTCGTCTTAATATGTTAAGAGGATCAAGCATATATCCGGAAAAATCTTTTTTCAGTTCAAGTGTCGGCACGGGAATAACGTGTTTACCTTCTGTTTTTCTTATATTTAAAGCTTGTTGTATTTCATATTCGCTGGAAATATCTTCGATGTATATGGTTTCGTCTATTCCGTGAAGGCCGAGCCTGGTTGCTATTTTTTTGACCATTCCGTCTGATGTGCCTAAAATAAGCAATCTTTCAACGTTATTATCTTTCAGCGCTTCCGAAACTTCAAAAACGTGTTTATCATCGGAAAACACGGCAGTTTTTACAGCACCGACTCTCGTTTTTTCGCGTTTCGCAGACTTTCCGGCAACAACACCGTTTCCTCGTATGAGAAGTCCGTCATCAATTATATATTCGATATCATGTTCTTTAGCTACTCTTATGGCACGATAACTTTTTCCTGTGCCGCTTCCACCTACAAGGGCGCAAATATACAATTTCAAAACCTCCCAACATTACTTAATTATCTCACAAATATGCTCTAAAGCTTCTTTTATTGTGTCAAAGTTTTTATCAACTGCCTCAGGGTGCTCCACATGTACTCCGACACGATATTTCGCATACTCAAACATCGGATAATCATTCACACCGTCACCAACTGCTATTATTTCCTCCGCTTTTATACCGGTAATATCAGAAAGATGTTGTAAACCTGTGTATTTCGTTATCTCTGATGGCGTAATATCTATTGAATCACAATGTTGGTACACCGTAAGATGCGGAATTTTTTCTCTGCAAGAATGAATACACGCTTGTATTATATTAAATTCTTCCTCACTCCTCGGAAAAGGCGTCAACGCCACTTGATTGGGCTGATACCAAATATCAGGAATAAGTTTATCTATTTCTTTTTTCAAAAATGCAATTTCATTGTCAGCTTCCGGCAAATATGGGAAGAACACAAATCTTTTCGGCGGCAAAGATGTTCCAAACTGTACCACTGCACCGTTTTCGCCCACCATAATTATATTTTTAATGCCCGCTTGACGCATAAAACCGCAAAGATAATATACAGGCTTTCCGGAGCACACCGCAACATTTACTCCCGTTTTTTCGATATTTTTTATAAGCGTAAGTGTTTCACCTAAAGCCGCCTCTCCCACTGCCGCCAAAGTATCGTCCAAGTCAAAAACAACAAGCTTATACATAAAGCACCTCTGCACCTATGACTTCTATGCCCATTTTCTCCGCACGAGCCAAAAGCTGCCTTCTTTTTGAATATTCTTTTCTCTGTGCCGGTCTCATAGCCAAAATTTCTTCTTTGCTTGCTTCTTTCTTATTTATATACGGAGTTACCAAAACTTTTTTTACATACTCTCCGCCAAAACGCGCCGCCACAACAGAAAACTTATAAAGCTCCTCTGATGTAAATGCGCCGTTTTTACACGAAATGAAAACAGGTACCAAATCACGTGTAAGAATCACATCAATTTCATTTTCTATGTCAATTTCATTATTCCCATCATGCGGCCAGTCAATCTGAACTCCGGTCATAACATCGTTGTAAACATATTCGCCCTTTTCGTCTTTCATTTTCAAAGCCCCAAGAGTAACATAAAACTCCAAAAGCGTTCCGGATTTCGTCAAACATCTTTTCACATTGTTATTTTTAAAATCAAAAGAAACTCTGCCGCCGTATTTTTCTTTATAATTTTTTATCAATCCGGCAGTGCTCATCCTACGCAAGAAGCTTTTTTCAACGTAAACCATTCCGCCGGAAGTATTTCCGATTGCATTTACATTTCTGTTCCAAGAACTCGGATTTTCTTTGCATATATTCCACATTGCAAGTATGTCTTTTTCAAATTCAGCGTCGATTTCTCTGTGATTTCCGGAGCTGTGCAAACCCACGGAACATTTCACTTTTCCGCCATTTATCATAATGTATTCTTCGACAGAAAATTTACCTGTAAAAGCATCGGATATTACCGTTCCTTCATCACAATCAATCATACACCCTGTTGCAATGCTGAATCGTTGCAGTTGAATCTTTCCTTTATACATTTCGTATATGATTCCGGCTGCAACCAAAGCCAAATCATCACCGCCGCCCAAATCTATTACAATTTCTTCATTCGGGTATTGCTTGAAACATTCTTCCAATATTTTTTGCATTGTTTGCACAATTTTGCTTAAATTGTTTTTTTCTATTGCGCAGGAAAAAAACTCTATATTTTTACCTCTTTTTTGCGCAATTTCTCTGTAAGCCTCCAGCGCCGCGTTAATTTTCTCGGTTTCTCCCAAAAAAACTACTTTTCTTGGTTCGAGAAGCAAAAAGCCGGAAACATTTTCCACAGATACTAAATCAAACAATTCTACAAGAATCACGCAAAAACCTCTTTACACATTAAATCTGAAAAGTGTTACATCTCCGTCTTTCATAACGTATTCTTTACCCTCTGAACGCACCAGTCCTTTTTCTTTTGCGGCATTATATGTACCGCACGCCATCAAGTCATCGTACGCTACGATTTCCGCACGGATAAATCCTCTTTCAAAGTCGGAATGTATCTTGCCGGCTGCTCCGGGAGCTTTTGTACCTGCTTTAATGGGCCAAGCACGGACTTCTTTAGGACCTGCTGTCAAAAAGCTTATGAGTCCGAGAGTGCGGTAACCTGCTGTAATAAGCTGTGCAAGACCTGCCTCTTCGATACCGAATTCCGCCAAAAAAGCTTTTCTTTCTTCATCATCAAGACCGGACATTTCTTCTTCCATTTTGCTGCAAACAGTAATTAACTGAGCTTTCTCTACCTCGGCAATTGCGGCCAGCTCCTGAACGAGCGGACTGGAGAACGGGTCGGAAGCATCGTCTTCTGAAATGTTTGCCGCATAGATTACAGGTTTGCTTGTAAGTAAAAACAATGAATTTACGAAATCTCTTTCCTCGTCAGAAAGCTCCATGGCACGAACGGGCAAAAATGCCTCTAAATGTGCTTTTATATTTTGCAAAAGCTGAATCTCCGCAAGCAACTTTTTGTCGCCGTTTTTTGCCATTTTGCCTGTGCGCTCTATTCTTCTTTCTACCATTTCGATGTCGGAAAATATAAGTTCGAGGTTTATAGTTTCCGCATCACCTTTGGGCGATACTGAATTTTCAACTCTTATGATATCGTCATTTTTAAAACATCTTACAACGTGAACAATAGCATCAACCTCGCGTATATGGGAGAGGAATTTATTACCTAAACCTTCGCCTTTACTTGCACCTTTTACAAGACCTGCAATGTCAACAAATTCAATTGTTGCGGGAGTGTATTTTTCAGGGTTGTACATCTCTGCCAGCTTGTCAAGTCGCGTATCGGGAACTGAAACCACGCCCACATTCGGCTCTATCGTACAAAAGGGGTAATTGGCACTTTCTGCGCCTGCTTTTGTAAGAGCATTAAACAATGTACTTTTTCCTACGTTAGGTAAACCTACTATTCCTAATTTCATTTTTCTATCTCCTTTGCTAAAAAGCCTTATATAAAGTCTTTACAATCAGTGTCTACTATACCACGAAGCGGAACAAATGTAAATTTATAAAATCAACTTGACGGTGTCAAATTATTCTTAGGATTTCAAAAATCTGCCACACCTTACTTTTTGTCTTGTTTTTCATTCCGGGACAAAAACCGCTCTATCTGAGGTTGGGTTCCTATTTTTGAAATCCCAAGATTTATTTTACACTATCAATCACTAACAGCATTAAATATTTCCCTAAAAATAAAAAAGCAGCAAACTTTCTATACCGAAAAGTATTTTAGGAACAATAAATCAAAACAAATTGCAAAAATACGTTGCTATTATTCCCAAAAAGTGGCATAATGACATAATGATGTTAAGCAATAGCTTTTAATGGAGGAAACTCATTATGGATTATATAAAAGTAGCAGAAGCGGCAGCGAAATGGGGTATTTCCCCTCGGCGTGTTCGTGTTTTATGTGCAGAGGGTAAGATTCCCGGTATGGTACGCCGTGGAAAACTCTATATGATTCCTACAAATGCAGAAAAGCCTGCAGACGGACGTACCAATCGTGCTACACTCCTGACCGTCATTGACACTAAAAAGGATCAGCTTGCCAAGATGCGCCCTCTTACAGAGGGTGAGGTGGAGCGCCTTCGTGAAGAATTCATGGTGGAGTTTACCTATAACTCCAACGCCATCGAGGGCAACACCCTTACGCTCAAGGAGACTGCAATGGTTTTGGAAGGTATAACCATCGACCAAAAACCAATGAAAGATCACCTTGAAGCCGTGGGACACCGTGATGCTTTTATGTACGTGCAGGATATTGCAACCAAGGAAATTGACCTTACCGAGAGCGTTATTAAAAATATCCACTCTCTTGTCCTTGTAAACAGACCGCAGGATAAAGGCGTTTACCGCGCCATTCCCGTGCGCATTATGGGAGCTTTCACAGAACCCGTCCAGCCCTATTTGATTGAGCCGAAAATGGCAGAGTTGCTTGCTGCAAACAAAGAGCGAGAGCAGACAATGCATATCATTGAACGTATTGCACGCTTTCATCTTGAGTTTGAAGGCATCCATCCCTTTATTGACGGCAACGGCAGAACCGGCAGACTGATACTCAATCTTGATTTGATCCGCAACGGTTATCCTGCTATCAATGTAAAATTCACCGACCGCAAGCGTTATTACGATGCTTTTGATGCATATTACCGTGATGGCAATGCTGATGCAATGGTGGAGCTGATTGGAGAATATGTAGACAAGCGACTGGATGAATACTTCAATATACTAAACAGTAGAGCGCAAGAGGAAATACGATTATGACAGAAACCAAAAAAAATAATTACTAAGGATGATTTTATGCCACTTGAAATAGTAAGAAACGATATAACAAAAATGAAGGTAGATGCCATTGTCAATGCTGCCAACGAGTCGCTCTTAGGCGGTGGAGGTGTTGACGGTGCGATTCACCGCGCCGCAGGTGCCGGACTTCTTGCCGAGTGCAGAACGCTTGGCGGATGCCAGACAGGTAAGGCGAAGATTACGGACGGATATGACCTGCCTGCAAAGTATGTGATACATACCGTCGGTCCTATCTACAACGACGGCAAACACGGCGAAAAGGTATTGCTGGAATCCTGCTACCGGGAATCTTTGGCTCTTGCCAAGGAGCATAACTGCGAAACCGTAGCTTTTCCGCTTATCTCCTCAGGTGTGTACGGATACCCCAAGGATCAGGCATTGAAGGTTGCTATCGACGTTATCAGCGACTTCCTTCTCGAAAACGAAATGACGGTCTATATTGTCATATTTGATAAGGCGGCATATAAGATCAGCGAGAAGTTGTTCTCGGATATTGCCGAGTATATTGACGATAATTACGTGGACGAGCATACCGATTATCGCCGTGAGAGTATGCGTATGAACGCACTGCCGCAGGCGGCTCCACATGCCAGGCGAAAGAAAGCCGATGTTGACTTTCTTGAAATTTGCGATTGCAAAGCTATGGTTGCAGGGGATGACTTAGATGCGAAGCTCCGGCAGATCGACGAAAGCTTCTCGCAAATGCTTTTACGCAAGATCGACGAAAAAGGCATGACCGATGCCGAGTGTTATAAGAAGGCAAACATTGACCGCAAACTGTTCTCCAAAATCCGTAGCGACATTCACTATAAGCCGAGTAAACCCACTGCGCTCGCCTTTGCAATCTCCTTGGAACTCTCTCTTGCAGAAACCGAGGATATGCTTCGCAAGGCAGGGTTCGCGCTATCTCATAGCAATAAGTTCGATATTATCATCGAATATTTTATCAGCAAAGGAAATTACAACATTTTTGAAATCAACGAGGCTCTGTTTGCATTCGATCAGAGCTTGTTAGGGGCGTGAATTATGAGAAAAATTAAAATAACCGTTATGAGAAAAGCACGATACGATGATTTGATTGAAAAGTATGAAAACCCTATAGAACACGCCTGTGACTTACAAGAAGGTCAGATTTTTATCTGTGAAGGTTGGCAAAAGCCCGATGGATTTTGTGACAGTGCGTGGGATAGCGTTTCACCGTTTGTAATGACTCTTGCTCACGGTGGTGAGAATTTCTACGACGGATGGATGAAGAACCCAAAATCAGCAATGATTTCTTGCAACGATGGTTTTCGTCCTGTGAGCTTTTTGATTGAGGTTGTTGAATAAGGAGATTACTATGTTAAAATTTATTTGTTACCCCAAATGCACCACCTGCCAAAAGGCGAGAAAGTGGCTGGATGATAACAAGATTGAGTATGAATTTAGCGATATTAAGCTCGACAATCCTACGCTTGATGAGCTGACAGAATGGTACAAAAAAAGCGGTTTGCCCCTCGAAAAGTTCTTTAACACAAGCGGTCTGCTTTATAAATCTCTTGACCTCAAAAACAAGCTTCCGACAATGAGCGAGAACGAAATGTTGAAGCTTCTTGCGAGTGACGGTATGCTCGTAAAGCGCCCATTACTTGTTGGTGATGACTTTGTGCTTGTCGGTTTCAAGGACACCGAGTGGAGTATTACTTTAAGTAAATAATTTGTCGCTTGCCATGCGACCAAACCTCTCTTTTATTGATGTACAATATAGACATCAAATGAAAGAGAGGTTTTCTATTATGAAAAACAACATTACTGAACTCGTATTTATTTTGGACAGAAGCGGATCTATGGCAGGACTTGAAAGTGATACCATCGGCGGCTTTAACTCGATGATTGAAAAGCAGAAGAAGCAGGATGGCGGCTGCTATGTTTCTACAGTGCTTTTTGACAACGAAAGTGAAGTTCTCCACGACCGTGTAAAACTTCATGACATCCCTCTAATAACCGACAGGGATTATACCGTGCGCGGTTGTACCGCTCTGATTGATGCCATTGGAGGTGCGATTCACCACATCGGTAACATTCATAAATATGCCCGCCCCGAAGATGTGCCGGAACATACGATGTTCGTCATCACAACCGATGGACAGGAAAACGCCAGCCATCGTTACACAAGTGAGCAAGTCAAGAAGATGATCGAGCGGCAGAAAGAGAAATATGGATGGGAGTTCTTGTTCATTGGAGCGAACATCGATGCCGTTGAAACTGCTGCCCGCTACGGAATCAGTAAAGACAGAGCCGTAAACTATAACGCCGACGGTGAAGGCACGCATATTCTGTACGAATCGGTTGCAAAAGCCGTTTGCAATGTCAGAGCAAGTGCGCCGCTCAGCGCTGATTGGAGCGAAGATATCAATGCAGATTATCTGAAGCGCGGTAAAAAGAGAAAATAAGTAAACGCCCCCTGCTTTATCATTTTGTAAAGCAGGGGGCGTTATATGCAGTTTAAATTATTTTGTAGTAGTATGCCCTTGTGTTGTTTTAATAGATTTTCTTCTACGCCATTTTCGTATGGGGTTGCGTAGAAATATATGAAATTATAAAACCAACGGTTTTCTTAAAAACCGCTTATTATCAAGCTACATGGGCAATTATCGGATTTTATAGAGATACGAAAACAGGTCAAGTTTCCTTAATTCCTAATTTCATTTTTCTATTCTAATTTTTATTTCGTTTGGCTTTTAATGATTTTAGTATATCATTTATATTGGATTCTTTGGCTACTTTGGGATAGTCCTTTTCAAAGTCAATCAAAATAACTTTTGACTCGATTTCATCATTTTTTACCGATGCATATACGTTTTCAAAATCGCCATTTTTAAGCGCGTTCTCAATAAAAGGCTTTGAATCTTCAGGGAAAGAATCCCAGCCGCCGTAAAGGCTATTTACAGCCGCATCGATTTTTTCAAAAGTAAAAGGTTTTCCTTTGTAAAACTGTTAGATGACATTGCGCACCTCGCTTTCTACGATATTAAATCGTATAAATTCAGGAATTGCTTCCATAATGGAACGGTGTTTTATCTCATCATTTTTACTAACCTTGGCAGCAACCAACACGCTGGCAGGGAAAAGAATAGTTTTAAGCTTCAAACTGCGCATATCATCATATTGGGTGCAGATAGGTATATCGTTTTCTCTGCTGACATAATCAAGCATAGCAAGAAGATACAAGCTTTCGGGATACCATTTTTTCTTATAGTATTTACGAATACGATCTTCTTCCAAAAGCTCAATAACAAATTCAATATCGCCAAGCTCTTTGAGCCGATGGCAAGTATTGCTCTTGAACAGTTCAAAATCACTGCGTTTATCAAGGCAGGGCTCAATAAGATCTTCCATCGAAACACCGAGCACCTTTGAAATACGGTATATTGTTTCGGCGGAGCACTTTTCAAGCTGAGCCTTGCCGTTGCAAATATCGTTAATGGTGGTGTAGGCAATGCCGCTTTCTTTAGCCAGTCGATACATAGTTATTTTTTTATTTTCCATTAATTCATTTATCATCACGGTGTTTCACCTCCTATTGTTAATATTATATCGGTTGACCGTGATAACGTCAATAATATTTGCGTTTATATTAAAATTTATTCATTTTTCAGTCATTTTTCGTATTTCGACTGAATACGATAGTATCAGGTTATTCTTAGGATTTCAAAAGTCTGCCACATCTTACTTTTTAGAAAAAAACACTTTTCTTCGATGGTTTTTGTCTCTTTTTCATTTTTTGACAAAAACCGCATTCAGCGACGCGGCACTTTTTGTCTCTTTTTTATTTTTCGACAAAAACCGCATTCAGCGGTGCGGTGCTTTTTGTCTCTTTTTTATTTTTCGACAAAAAACGCATTCAGCGGTGCGGCACTTTTTGTCTCTTTTTCTTTATTTGACAAAAACCGCATTCAGCGGCGCGGCACTTTTTGTCTCTTTTTTCTTTTCGGGACAAAAAACACTTTAGCTGAAGTTCGGTTACTATTTTTAAAATCCCAAGATTTATTTTACACTATCAATCAACTTCAATAAATTAGTCAATTACGATTTACTAAATCACGCTTGACTAATTTGGCAAATATGATTGGAAACAGCTTTTAAAAGGTTAATTTAGCATCTTAGAGACTCTTTCAAAGCGCAGCAGACTGTTTTCTAAATCCGGTTTTATCAAAGGCTGTATTGACGAAGCAAACAGAATGGATAATGTAACCTTTTTAAGTTATTCAGATATTGTTGTGTGATAAGTTGTTTTCAGAGACAGATTTTATGATTGCTTTAAATCTCAAGTTTTTTACTCTATCATCCGCATTGATGATTCCAACTCAAAGTAGTACAATACCTTCAGGAGGAATTTCTATGCACGACAAAACAAATACCCAAGAAAAAATATATTTAAGCAAATACATCGTCAGCGACCCACATTCGGAATATCTGTTCAAGCAAGATTTTACCGTTACTTTTATAAACGAAGAAAAGAACATTAAAAAGCAAATTGTTGACAAAGATGGTAATATATTCGACTTTCCGGGCGTGGAATACATAGATAAACTCACCGCAGAACTTGGCAATGCTGTCATAAATCCGGTCGTAGTATATGAAGCCAAATTCGAGAAAACCGACGACGGCAAATTCGCAATGATTTGGACAATACGCCCCGACGGAAGATACTGGATGGACTCTTGGGGTTTCGGCGCAGAAGATTACGAATCTCTTTCGCTGTATTCATTTATAGATTCGGATGGAAATTTCACTATACCGTTTAAACTTTACAGCATCGGTTACAAAATTTTCGGAGATTACCGATTAAGGAGAGATTTGGAATGAAAGTAGTTTTCCTCGATATTGACGGAGTGTTAAATTCCGAAGATTATGTTTACTCTTGCCGAGAAAGCGGAGTTGCAATCAACCCTTCAAGAATGGTTCTGCTTAAACAAATTATCAATGAAACAAATGCGAAAATCGTTTTGTCAACATCATGGCGCGAGCACTGGGAGAAAAACCCTGACGAGTGCCGTAAAACAGGCCTGCAAATCAACACCATTTTCAGTAAGTATGATTTGGAAATTTTTGACAAAACTCCCAATTTACGAACAAGAAGAGAAAAGGAAATTTGGTATTGGTTGAATAAACATCCGGAAGTACAAAATTTTGTAGTTTTAGACGATATGTTTTTGTGTGCAGATTTTTTAAACGGACACTTCATCAAAACCTCAAATTTATTTGACGGATTAGACGAAGCAGATGTAGAAAAAGCAATTGAAATATTAAATAAAGGAGATTAAAAGTATGCTCGGAGCAATTATAGGAGATATTGTCGGCTCAATATACGAATTCGAGTCTGAAAAAAGCAAAGATTTTGAGCTTTTCACTCCGCAAAGCCGCCTGACAGACGACAGTTTTATGACGCTTGCCGTGGGTTGCGCTTGTGCAAAGGCCGATTTATGCGATGAAGAAGATTTCAAATCTTGGGTTGTTTATTATATGCGAAAAATCGGCAGGGAGTTTCCCGCTGCCGGATACGGATATAATTTCGCGATGTGGCTCAGAAGCGATTTCATGGGTGCATACAACAGCTTCGGTAACGGTTCTGCAATGAGAGTTTCTCCGGTAGCTTGGGTTGCAAAAAGTCTGTCCGAAGCGGAAACACTTGCCAAACGGAGTGCAGAAGTCACGCATAATCATTCCGAAGGCATAAAAGGAGCCCAAGCCGTAGCCGCTGCAATATATCTTGCAAGAACAAGGAAATCAAAAGAGGAAATAAAAAAATACACCGAGCAAAATTATTATAAACTCGACTTCACTCTCGACGAGATTCGCCCCGATTACAAGTTCGACGTAACTTGTCAAGGCAGTGTTCCTCAAGCAATTCAGTGTTTCTTGGAAGCAACTGATTTTGAAGACGCTGTTCGCAATGCAGTTTCTTTAGGCGGCGACGGTGACACACAAGCCGCAATTGCAGGTTCAATAGCCGAAGCATATTACGGCATCCCCGATTCTTTAAAAAATGAGGCTTATAAAAAATTCACGGCCAA
>SVJD01000058.1 GCA_015069165.1 Oscillospiraceae bacterium | reverse complement strand
ACACTCATTTTACCACAGAAGAAAGAGAAAAGTCAATGGTTATGAAAGCTCAGGGATTAAGTATTCGTGCAATTGCCCGAATACTTAACAGGTCGCCATCGTCAGTTACAGCCATATGTTTCAACAGCGCAAGCGAGGGTAAGTAACGCTGTATCCGAAGCACTGGATTTCCATAAAAGCAAAGATAAAAGTGATGAAAAAACGGCTTAAAAAAACTCCCCGAAACTAAGAATTTCGGGGAGATACATAGCACATTCAAAAATAATGGACAAACAATGGACAACGGCAATTTCCGTAAAAAGTAAAAACCCACAAACGGCTATTTTAAGCCATTTGTGGGAATGTGGTGTGGTGACCCGTACGGGAATTGAATTGACCGAACAAGTTTTTGTAATCTCTGGTAAAATGCGAAAAACGACGTAAAATAGCCTTTTGTGAGCCGCCACACTTCAAGCGATTTATAGTAATTTTAAGTCATTTTTAACCACAATAAGTGGCAAACAAGGGGCTGAGTATGAACACATTTCCAAAATAAAAAGTGAAAGTAAAAGCAAGTTAACGATCATATTAACTGCTTTTTTGTATTCTGACACGGTGATGTTAATATGGTAATTTCAATGCTAATATTTTTCCATAATCAATAAACTTAAAGGTAATTCCTTGAATTAGATTAACCAAATAGGTTTAAATAGTCTTACTATTATTTGATATAAATCTAAGGGAATAAATGCTGTATGTCGTCGTTGCCTTCCTCGCCATACGACAGTATGCATTCGTCGTCCGACTTGACATACAGTATTTCTGCTCATCATCTTTGTCTACTAACATTTTAGGAGTTGGTATGAATTCCACGATAACCATGCTTTTCAGCATTCCCTAACAAATACAAAAAGGCAAAGGCAGGGATTCTCAATAACTCTTTACCACTTGCTGTGTTATGCACACCGAAATCTGTTGCGTTTTTTGTTACAATGATTGCAGCACAAGCTTCTTCACACAATTCGATAATTGCATCGTCATCTGCAATTGGTGCTCCTTCTCGATACTTAACCTCTATTAGAATATTTTTGATTTTAGGATAGTCCACTACAATATCAATTTCTTTGTTTTTCTTCCCACCTCTGAAATATCCGACAGAAGTTGCATATTGATAATAAAATGCTGCTACATGCTTGTAAACCGCTGTTTCAACAATCTTCCCCATGCCTACAGGGTCTGACATGATAGAATCATCCATCAAAACAGCATTTTTTATAGCTGCATCTGAAATATAGATTTTCGGTCTTGCTTTCAGAATCTTTTTGCCTGCCATATCCACAGGCCAGCTTTGATATATAAGGTTTGCGCTTTCCAGATACTGAATATAATTTTCTACTGTGGTACGTGATACACCGTTCAGCTCTTTTGTGATTGCCTCAATTGAAACTATTTCTGAAGAAACATTACATAAATATAAAAAAATACGTTCCAACTCAGTAGCATTACGGATGTTATATAACGAAGGTAAATCTCTTTTAAGAACCTTATCAACGACATCCTCACGCATAATTTGCTGTGCCATCAAATCGTTGTCAGCAAGAGCAAGTTCAGGAAAACCACCGACCTGCAGATATCTCATAAAGTGATTCTGTACCTTGGATAATTGCATCATAATCTGTGTGCGTTCGATTTGGGTTTTATTAAGCATAGAAGTCACCTTCAGATCTTCCGGTATATTCGGACGATCCACATCGATTAACTCGCAATATTCATAAAAAGACAATGTCGGAACTTGAATGACAGTCCATCTACCGGCACCGCTTTCACGACTTCCCTTCATAAGTGCAGGACTAGCCGAACCTGTAGCCACAGTATGAGTATCCGGCTGGGTATCGTATATTGTTTTTAGCCATCTGTCCCACTCTTGTGCATATTGAACTTCATCAAAAAAATAATAAACATCCTGTTCAGCATAAATATTTTCGTGGTAGCAATCCAGAATATCTTGGAATTGGCTTAATTTTAACATAGGGTGATCCATAGAAATAAACACAATTTTTTGAGGTGCAACTCCGGCAGCCAGCAAATCTTCAATCAGCTGATACTGAATAGTGGTTTTTCCAACTCGACGTGTACCGGTCAGCACAACAGTTCTGCGAATATCCTTATTATTCAACTTTTTCTTCGCTTCATAAAAAGCAAATCTTTTATAGGTTTTTGATAATTTTGGATTTACAACCCCTGTTTTCCACCAAGGGTTATATGCTGTCAGTACCTTCAGAATGCCCTCTTTTGAAGTAATTGACATATTCTATCACACTCCTTTTATATGTATTATAACATAAAAATCAATATTTGTCAACAATAATTAGAAGTATACTTACAATATTATTCGCAAATAATTGATTTTTATCTCTAAAATGTGGTAAATTGTTGCAGATTCACTTTGATTTGTATGGTATATTAATTTTCTAAAAATAGTTGCAGCTAATCAATATCTCACATGAGAAGTTTTTTCTATTATACCCAAAAGAAATGAGAAGATTATGTGGGCGCATGGAATTGTAGAATTGACCGAACGAGTTTTCACGATTTCTGGTAAAATGCGAAAAACACCGAAAAACAGCCTTTTGTGAGCTATCGCACTTTAAGTGATTTATAGTAATTTCAAGTCATTTTTAACCACAATAAGTGGCAAACAAGGGGCTGAGTTTGAACACATTTCCAAAACAGGGAGGCGGTAAACAAACGCCTCCCTTAATCATTTTATACCGTAGTTACTTTCTTGCCGACGATAAGATATATTCAATTAGCTACACTGTGTAGCGAATTGAATTGGTCGTATTTTCGTATCCCTAACATCATTTTTAACATTATATCTTATTGATGTTATAATATAAATAATGATGTTAATGTTTTTCCGGATTATCTAAAATAAGTCTTATGTAAATCAATTAAGTAAGTACTACTGGAATTATTTATACATAAAGCTCGCTTTTTACAGCTGCATAAATATTTATCTTTCTTTCCTTTCGTTTCTGTTTTGTTCGTTCTCTCTGTGCCCACCACTCATGTTCTTCGTTTTTATCAAGGTGAAAACATTGTTTACCAAGACAATTTTTTCCTCTTATTTGTTTAACAGTCATATACTTTCCCTTTCTGCGACAGTATCCTGCTACATTATTAGAACACGTTCCGAATAAACAATCAAACATAATAAAATCTCCTTTTATCATCAAATTTATTCTATATCGTAAGACAAGTAGCCGTTAATTGCAGTATTCAAATCCGGCACAACAATCTTTATGCCGTTATCGTCTGACGGCAAACTGTTTCTGATTGGTTTGTTGTACGAATAATCTCTGCGGTCAGCGAGTCTTTCCTCCGCAATTTTGATGTTGTCTTCGAAATACTTTGAATAGCTCATAAATTTTACCTCCTGATAATTTTTTGTTTTATATATCTTTTTT
>SVJD01000030.1 GCA_015069165.1 Oscillospiraceae bacterium | reverse complement strand
TTTATGAAAATAATAAAGAAGATGTGGAGCTCTATCATCCTGACATGCATCATCCATCTCTTGAAGGAAGTATTTTGGTAGGATATACAATGCTCTACACTTTATGCAATGTAGATAAGAATGATGTAGATTTTATTACTGATTCTGATAAGATTGATAAAATTTTAAAAAATGCAGCGTGGGAGGCTTTTTCGTGTAACTTCTAAATATTCCCTTGGTAATTTTAATTGATATGTTGTATTATATCTCTGTGGTTTAGTGTTGTTTTTCATATTTATATTATACCACAAAAGAGGCTACATTCCTACTTTTTATAGGTTTGTAGCCTCTTTCTTTTCAGACTGTTTTTTTACAGTCCCTTTTCTGTGTGGCATCTAAATAGACCACAACACTTGGCAATTATGGTGAATTTAGGTGCATTATCAAATTTCCAACAGATTCATATCTCTTAACTATCTAATTCCATTATTAAAAATATCATACAAATTGTCTGTCACACCGCTCGAGGCCTTAATTGTCGCAATCATTAGAAAATCAGGATCTATATTTGAAAAGTTAAAATCGTATCCGTTATATTTTATAAGCTTAGAAATAAAAATTCTCTGTGTTCTACCATTACCTTCTCTGAACGGATGAAGAAAATTTGTAGTTACATAAAAATCAACAATTTCTTCAACAAATTGTTCTCTTGAATATTCCTTAAAATAATTCTCTTCTTTTAGGCGATTAAAACAAGCTTTGCACGATGATTCAAGTTCTTTTACAGGGCAAAAAGCAGTTCTTTTTTTAGAAATATCTACCTTACGAAGCTTTCCTGCCCAATCATACAAATCTTCAAATAAAAAACAATGAATATATTTATAAAAGCCAAAATCAAGAGGAAGTTCTGCCTCCTCGCTTTCTAAAATAGCAGCTTTTGCAAAAGTTATTTCAGTCTCTATTTCAGATAATTTTTTATCATCCTTAATACCAAATTTATTAATCAGGCACGTCGTATTAGGATAACAATTATCCCTGCTGGCTTCCATACTATATCCCATTATGCAGTTACACCTGCTTTTTGTTTAACAAGCTTTAAATACTCTTCCATTGTGATTTCTTGAGATAAAAGCTTTTTGCAAAGAATTTTTGTCTGTTCAGAAACAAAAAGACCTTCCATATTAAGCGAAACTTCCGCATTATTTATTGCAACTTCGATTTCTTTTTGACTCACAAAACCACTTCCTTTTTTATATTTATACCACAATTTATTGCTCATTGCAATTTCAACAAATATATTAATTTCGTTCAGATAAAAACATTTCAGCTGACATTTTCCGGAAATTCCACCGTAAGAACTGCACCGGAATCGTTCGCAGCAATAACACTACCTTGATAGACAGATACCGCTTCTTTTACTATGGCAAGGCCAATACCGTATCTGCCACCCTCACCTTTGTAAAATCTTTCAAAAATATGCGGTAAATCTTTTTCCGGTATACCGAGACCATTGTCGCCTATTTTTACTGTAACCGAGGCATCTGTTTTGTGACACGAAATATTTATCTCGCTTTTTGCATAGCGTATTGCATTTGATATAATATTCCCGAATATTTTCTCCGCATCCCTCTCCCGAATACGCAAAAGTACCGGTTCCTCGTCAAAATCAAATGAAAAAGAAACCCCTTTGCTTTCAGCTTCTGACCTCTGCTCCGAAACGCAAAGCGAAAGCGTATCTCTTATGTCCAAAGCTTCTGCCGCTCTTAAATCCAAATCTTTATCCATACGCGAAATATAAAGAATATCCTCAACCATAGATGCAAGTCTATCGGTTTCTCGTATTATGATATTTCCGGCTTCTTTAGGCTCCATAACGCCGCAAACTATGCCCTCAGCCTTGCCTCGAATTGAAGTCAACGGGGTGCGAAGCTCGTGTGAAACATTTTGAAAAAAGACTTCTTGTTTGCTCTTTGACTCTTTTAATTCTTTAGCCATAATATTCATAGAATCCGCAAGACCCGAAAGTTCCACTTCGCGAAAACTCATTTCCCTTGGTTCAAGGTTTCCCCCTCCGATTTCCCTCGCAAATTCAGAAAGACTTTGAACAGGCTTCGCAAGAGACCTTGCAAATAACCTACTCAATATAAAGCAAAGTAAAATCGCTGCAATTATAACAACAAAAAGGATAGTATTTACTCTTGAAGCAAGCTCGTTAACAGCTGTAATGTCAAGAAACGACACCAAATATGCGTTTTTTTGAACAGAGTCATCAGTAATAGTAACTGCGTATGTAGCTTCGCCGGAAGAAATTGTTGAATATTTGCCGCCGCTCTCAATTTCTCCGTTACGGAAACTTTCAGCAATAAGCTCTGCCGTTTCATTTTCGCCGCGAAATACGCTGACAATTTTACCTTCGGCACTTAAAAGAAAAGCATTGCCCTTTGAGCCTGTTACCTTGTCCGGTTTATCTTCAAACTTACCTCCGTGACCGCCGCCTTTTCGTTCATCCGAAATTGAAGCGGAAACAGATTCAAGTTGCGCATTTACACGCGAATTGATATATCTCCTAATCGAAAAATTAAAAACCACCGCAACAGCAATCAACAGTGCACATATAAGCCCTGCAAAAGTTACGAGAAGTCTGGTTTTAAGATGCCATTTTCTTTTCATTATTCTTCCTCCAGGCGAAAACCGTATCCCCAAACGGCAGTGATAATCACGCCGCTACCTGCAATTTTTTGGCGGAGTCTTCTTACAGTGTCATCCGTAGCACGTGTTTCAACTACAGATTCAAAACCCCATATTCTATTTAAAAGTTCTTCTCGAGAAACTGCCTCATTGGCATGCATCATAAGGTCACGCAATACACCATATTCCGTCGGTGTAAGAGCCAACGGTTCTCCGTCAATGAGCACACTTCTTGACACTTCATCAACCCGGAGCCTGCCTACACGCACTTCTTTTTGAGATGTTCTGTACTTACTGTTTTCAAATTCTATGCGGCGGAATATTGCTCTTACTCTCATCAAAAGTGCCATTGCAGAAAATGGTTTGGTTATATAGTCGTCTGAGCCCAAACCCAAACCCATTGCAATGTCATTTTCGGAATCCCTTGCTGTGAGCATAATAACCGGAACAGTACTTCTTTTTCGCAATTCAGCAAGTACCGCAAAACCATCAGAACCCGGCATCATAACATCAAGTATTACCAAATTGCAATCTACTTTCGCAAACCTTTCGAGGAGATCATCACCCGTTGAAAAATCTTCAATTTCATATCCGTCGTTAACAAGGAAAGTCTTTATAATATGCCTTATATTATCATCATCATCGGCAATGTATATACGTTTTTTGGTTAATTCCATGTACTGTCCTCCCGGCACTTCATAATACGTAATTGTATCAGCTTATTTAATTTAAAGCAACACTATCCCCTCTTTTGGATGGTGTCAAGTTTCTTTTGGGCCGGTGTCTGCTTTTACTGTACCACTTCACAGAGCGGCACTTTTTGTGTTAGGAAAATTTCGTATATTTTTCGTAAATTCCGCAACTTCTTTTCGGAGATTGATTTTACTCGATACGTTACAATGCAATCAGCAAGCGGGAAAGCCGCGAAAAACGAAGGAGTGTGTAATATGAAAAAAGGAAAAAGGATCATTGCCGCTGTAGTTAGCTTGAGTTTAGTTACGGTTTTAGCTGTACCGGCAGTTTTTGCGACAGAAAGCAACACTGGGCAAAGTGAAATCCCCTCTCAAAGCACTGAACAATCCACAGAGGAACAGTTAGAGAGAAAAGGAAAATGTCACAGAGGCGGACATCATGCAAAACACCGAAAAGGTGACAATGTTGCAGAACCTGAGAATGCAATCGGTGCTGATGCAGCAAAGGAAGCCGCGCTTGCTGATGCAGGAGTTACTGCAGACCAAGTTGGCAAAGTGAAAGTAAAGTTGTTCAACAAAGACGGAACAGTTGTTTACAAAGTAAGATTCTGCTTTGAGAGTCAAAAATATTCTTATGAAATTGATCCGTTGACAGGAACAGTGCTCGACAAAACAGTTTCAGAAGTATGTATGAACAAAGAAGAAATCAAACACGAAAGACCTGCAAAACCCGAAAAACCTGAAGAAGACGAAATTCCTGCAGAGCCGGAACTTCCTGAGGAGCCCACAGAGGACGAAATTCCCGCAAAGCCGGAACTTCCTGAGGAGCCCACAGAGGATGAAATTCCCGCAAAGCCGGAACTTCCCGAGGAGCCCACAGAGGACGAAATTCCCGCAAAGCCGGAACTTCCTGAGGAGCCCACAGAGGAATCTACAGAAGATGAAAAACTTGTGAACCCCGAGAAAAAAGAAAAAGCTCCCAATAACGACAAGAGCTATATAAAACTTCAACATTCGGGCAAAAAAGGAAACAAGAAATAATTCTTCTTTACGCCTTTTCTACAAGTACAGCGTCTGACCCATCAAACGGAACAGGCGCTGTTTTATTGTGTCTTTTGGAGTCGAAAAATCAACAAAAACGACGAAATTCGACGAACTGTTTTTCTTGACTTAACCATCTTCTCTGCTAAAATATATCGCACGGGCAAACCATAACGGTAGGCGGTTACGCTCCTTATTCTTTAAGACAAGTCTGAAACATAGGCTCAATCTATATGAAATCTTTGCAATTTTACTTAGAGTAATTGAGCTTGTTTTAATAGCTAATTTGTATAAAAGCACAAAAAAATAACCGCCCTTGTTCCAAAACAGCGGTTATTTTTAACTAAAACATTTGGAGCGTAACCGTCTATCGGTTTGCCCTTTACATAATTATATTACACCACAGACTGTATGTTGTCAACTTTTCGTTTTTCTCAAACACTTATAGAATTCCTTTTCAAAACAATCAAAAAAAGTAGTGGCACTATACAATGCCACTACAATAAGATAAATTTAATTATCTGTTTGCTCTCTTTTTAGAAAACACAAAAAGAATAAGTGTTGCAGCAATAACAATCGCAACTAAAACAACATACACAGAATCCCCTGTGTTAGGATTCGCAGTCTCACCTTTGTTTTCTTCATTGTTTTCTTCATTATTTTCTTCTTTGTCATTATTTTGAGTATTGTCCTGGTTGTTATTTTCACTATCATCTACATTGTCATCACCGGGAACATCTGCATCCTCTTCTATTTGAGGGATTTCCTCAAAAATCTCATGACCGCAAGTTACACAAGTTTTGCTTTTGATTCCTGATTCAGTTGTCGAAGGTTCGGATACAACTACCCAATCACCATAAGAATGTTTACCTGTTGCAGGAATAACATCAGCCGTACTCAGAATTTCTCCACAATCAGCACATTTATGAATTGAAGAAAGACCTTCTTTGCCGCAAGTAGGCTCATAAGCATCACTGTCTAAAATTTCTATATTGGAGTGAGCATACGGATTGAGTTCACCATAACTTTCCTTGCAAACATCGCAAACAGCCTGTCTTTTACAATCTGCAAAACCACCTTTGTGACCAGCTAAAATAACTTCATGTCCCGAGAAATATATTTGGCAATCATTACAGTACTCTCCTGAAGTATAACCATTGTTATGACAATCTGCTGGAATTTCTCCGTGTATTGAATAGTTGGAATGTGAACATTCAACTTGAACTTCACAACTATCGGCAAAACCACCATCTTCAGTAGTTACGCTTATAATTGTTGTACCTTTCTTAACAGCAGTAACCTTGCCGCTATTATCAACAGTCGCAACTGTATTATCCGCACTACTCCAAGTAACTGCTTTGTTTGTTGCATTATCAGGAGAAACTACAGCATTCAAAGTTTCGCTTTCACCGGTTTTAAGAGAAAGTTTTTCTTTGTTAAGAGCAACCCCGGTCACTCTTACGGTATCGTCTTCGACCACAACATTGGCTGTAGCGTTACTGAATCCAACTTTTGTTCCCATTGCATTTCTGGCCTCTCCATGCTCAATAGTTACAGTAGAAGAATTTGTTACCTTTAATGCTTTGAAAGTTAATGTAACAACAGTTCCCTGCGCAGTATTATCGGTAGTTGCCAAAGAATCTGCCCATCTCAAAGTATACGGAGAAGTAATAGCAGGTGATGGTGTAGTAAATCCGTTAAGAATTCCACTATTGGCTACATTCTGAAGTTCCAAAACTTCTGTATCATACACAACTTTGAATCGCAATGATATAATACCGGGATTCTCTGCAACAGCAACATCCATTGTAAAAGTATCTCCGATTTTAACGGTTTTATTGTTTAATACATATTGCGCTGCTCCTGTAGCAGCTACTCCTTGAAACGGCAAGCAATTGATTAACAACATTATAATCAAGAGCACGCTTAACATTACCTTTTTCATTTAATCAACCTCAACTTTCTAATTTTATATTCCAACCGGCAAGATAGCGTTCAAGAACTATGGCATCCCAATCACTAACTTCTCCGTCTCTGTCAATATCAGCAGATGCAAGCTCAACCCCTACATTCCAACCGGCAAGATAACGATTAAGAATGATAGCATCCCAGTCACTTATTTCACCGTCACCATCAGTATCACCAATAATACCTTCAATTACATTGACCGTAGCACTTGCACCGGTAAATGCAACCTTTGTTCCCTCTACATTTCTGGCTTCAACCGGCGCAACGGAAATATTATAACTACCGGCTTTAACATCGCTCTTAATTTTGAAAATAAGCTTTACCAACTGTCCATTTGCAGTATTATTCACCGTTGCCAACGAATCCGCCCAACGAAGTGTATATGGAGATTCAATAGTTGCAGAAGGTGTTGTATATCCCTCTAACAAACCGCAGTCCTGAACACTGATAAGTTCCAATGCAGAATCGTCATATGTAATGGTATTCCTCAAAGAAATAATACCGGGATTATTTGCGATAGAAACAAAAACTTCTACGGTAGAACCGGCGCTTCCGGAAACATTAGTGATTTTATATTTCGCATCGGTCGTCGCGTCATCTTCAACTGTAACATTAAAGTTCGCTGTTTTACCCCCGTAAGAAACTGTTACTGTTTTTACTCCGGTCGTTTCAGAACTAAAGCCACTTGTAGTAAATCCTGCCGTAACACTTTCTGTGGTATTGTCGCTATATGTTAATTTGATTTTCATACCTGTAGTATCTAAAACATCTCCGACTTGATATGTTGTCTTGGCAGGCAAACTTTCGACAGCTATGCTGGACAATGTGGCAGCATTCTTCTCCCAAACTGCGTAGTAAGTGTAATTTTTATTTGTAAAACAATTTTTTACCCATTCGTAACTTATGTTATTACTAACACCTGAAGCAAAGACTCTCTTGGTTAAGCCTGAAGATGTTATGTTTGATTCAGAACTCCAAGTACCTGTTGTCGTATACCATGCCTCGTCTGTAGTACGTTTCAAACTCCATCCTGCAAAAGTATAACCTTCTTTTGTAGGAACGGTACTGGTTATAACAACTGCATTGCCATACGCCACCGTTTGTGCAGGAATGCTTCCTGATCCACCATTCAAATTATAGTTTATAGTATAGTTTCTCTTAGGTTCTGTAATAGGCCAAGCAGAATTGATTGTAAAATACTTCTGATATGCTCTACTGCCGGAATCTGTTGTTGCAACTATCGTATAGAAATATTCTCCTTCTTCCCATTTTGCAAAAGTCATCTCCGAATCCAAGTTAAAAATCAAATAACTCTTTGCGTTAGGTTCAACAACTTTATAATATACATTCTTTCCTGTATTAACATCAGTGACCATAACACGCACAGACGTCAAATTTGTATTGCTCGCAACATATCCGAGCACACCATGTCCTTCACCATATTTATGAACTATACCAGGATGGTCAATTGCAAAACGAATACCTGAGAGAGATGTTAAGCTAATACCATTAAATCTTGTGACCATTCTATCGATTGATGTCCCAGATGCCCACTCAGCAGAGGTATAAATATCTTTGCCTCCTGTTCCGTGATATACATCAACAATCACAAATTTATCCGTTTCTAACTTGGTCGTAGATCCTTTGTATCCTGCAACAACAGCCCAATGTTGTGCTTGATTTGATGTAGCAGCTCTATGAACCAAAACAGGATAACCTGTTGCCAATTGATTATATACTGTTGTCCAGTTAATTGATGAATAAGAAGTATATCCACAATTACTCCAATATGCATAATTGTCATCACCATTCTTATTGACTACTGCATTATAAACAGTCTTTTTGTCTGCTGTAGATGTTGCACCATACAAATAAGCCTCAATGGTAGCCATCGAAACAACTGCACAATCACCGGACACTTGCTGATTCGTTCTTGATGCAAGTACTTTTGATGACATATCTATATTGTAATATAATTTTGTACTTGATGTAGCCACGGAAGAAGAACTTGAACTATCCGAAAAGTTGTAGTGATACCCGTATTCAAACGCTATAGCAGACTCATAAGAGCCAATTTTATAATAAAGACTTCCGTCTTTTATCTTCCATCCAGTAGTAGAAACACGAGTTTTACTGTCTACACTTCCCTCACAAGTATACAAATTATTTCCTGACCTTGAGAGCACAACAAACCAATGGTTTGTCACATGAATAATGTCTCCCGCTTTTATTTCATTCAAATTTGTAAATTTCTTGAATGAAGACCCGGTCCATGCCGCACTAGTTGAACCATAAACATAAGCTGCAAAATCTGCAGCATAAGCGCAACAACCTTGACTGGAATATGTTGACAATTTCGGCTTTTGGGTAGCCCCCCACGCTATTCCGTTTTCCCACCTTGCGTCACTTATGAACTCTTTATATTTCGTTTCAAATGTGCTTGTACTAATCGCAGCATTAACAACATACATCGTCGGCAAACCAACAGAAAGCATCACCACAATCAAAAAAAAAGCAATTATACGATGCGTTATTTTTTTCAAAATACCATTCCCTCTTTCTCAAAATTCTATATATAAGTCGACAATTCTTATTATAGCCTTCAAAATTTCTTGCGTCAAGTCGTTTTTTCAACTTTTAGATTGTTTTGCATTTTGAGTTTTAGGATAAAATGTAAATATTATTAATAAATATGGAGGTCTGGGTATGGATTTAGATTATTCCGAAATCGGGAAGCGTATTGCCAGACGCAGGAAAGAACTTGGCCTGCGACAGGTCGAAGTTTGTGAGCGAGCAGGCATTAACGACAAATATTTATCTTGCATAGAACGTGCTGCCTCTATCCCCTCTCTTGAAGTTGTTGTAAAGCTTGCGTTTGCTTTAAACACCACACCGGATGCGTTTCTTATGGGAACGGCTAGTTTTGACGACTATGAATGGCGAAACATCGCAGAAATTATGCGAAAGATGAATCAAAAACAATTATCGTTAGCAAAAAACTTTCTTACTTGGCTTTATGAGCAAGACATCTAAGAAATTTTTAATTTTTCTGCCTGTTTTTCCAGAGGAATTATGTATATCAAAAAAGCTAAAAAACCTCGCTCTTACGAACGAGGTTTTCTGGTGGGAGATCATGGATTCGAACCATGGAAGTCGTAGACAACAGATTTACAGTCTGCCCCATTTGGCCGCTCTGGAAATCTCCCTTATTAAAAATACAGCCGTTAAAAAACGGCTGGAGCTGGTGGACGGATTCGAACCCCCGACCTGCTGATTACAAATCAGCTGCTCTACCAACTGAGCTACACCAGCGAATTCTGCTGTGCGGTTTGCCGCGACAACGTTGATGATTATACATATATTTTGTCTGCTTGTCAACACTTTTTTGAGTAAAACAAAAAATTTTTTTACCAAAATATTTTCACCTGCAAAAAACCACACCGCACACACCTTATTTACCTTCAAAAACAGCGATATTCCTTGATTTTTACTCTTTAATTGGTATAATTAAGACACACCTTAAACAAAGGTAAAGGAGTATTCGAAAAATATGAAAAATATGCCTGATAACATAAATACAGAGCCGTCAAGGACATGGTTTCTTCCTTACAGTTGCCGCTGTAATGCGCTTTCCGGTGCCCGCGTATTAAACGGACACACACCGGACTCCGCGTACGCCGGTATTATTTCAGAAAAAAACACTCGACGCAAATTATTAAACGGCAATTGGAATTTTATTCCGGAGAAAAACAATTCTGATATTTTCACTGTTAAAGTTCCCTCAAACGCACAAATTTCCGGCTCATCCGCAGAAAATTCCGTCGGAATATATCAGCGTGAATTCACATTCCCTGCTTCATGGACAGGCAGAGATGTATATATTTGCTTTGACGGTGTAAATTCATATTTTAAACTCTATATCAACAATGAGTTTGCGGGAGCAAGCAAAGCGAACAAATCCACAAAAGAATTCAATATAACTCCTTTTATAAAAGCAAGCAAAAATACTATCAGCGTGGTTATTGACGAAAACTCCCCCTCTGCTATTTTTCGCGATGTGTACCTTTTAGCAAGGACTCACGAGCATATAAGGGATATAAAAGTAACTACTTCGCTTGACACTTTTTTCATAAATATCGAATCTTCAAAAGAAAACGGTGCCGCGACTGTTGAGCTTTACGACGATAATAACCAACTCATAATTAGAAAAGACTCCATAATTAAAAACAGCACTGCGAATTTTCAAATTAAAATAGACAATCCCATAAATTGGACTGCCGAAAAGCCATATTTATATACGGCTTTGATACACGGTTTTAACGAAGTTATTCCCGTTAGAATCCCCTTGCGGACATTTGAAACAAAAAATTCAGTTTTTTTTGTAAACGGAACCTCGGTAAATTTAAAAGCCGTAAATATTAAAGACACAAATCTCGACCTTAAAAAGCACATACCTTTGAATTCTGTTTTAAAAGAATTACTTCATTTGAAAAGAAAAAATGTAAATTGTATAAAAATGCACTGCTCTGCCATGCCGGCATTTTACAATTTGTGCGAAGAAGTCGGTTTTTATGTTTTTGACGAATCTGCGTCTGAATCTCTTGGAACAGATTCCGGTTTTGCGCCCATAATTATCAAGGCACATGAAATGACTTTTACAAAGCAAACTTACTGTTTTACAAATACATGTGATTTTACAAATCTGGAAGATTTTGCAATACTTTACACATTAAAAACTCCCTCACAAGTATTTGCACAAGGCACACTTGATATAAAATGTGCCCCCCACGAAAAAACATACGCAAGTATTGATTTCACATTCCCAGAATTTTCTTTTGAGGAGTTCTTCATCGAATTTACTTGCAAATTAAAAAAAGATGCTTTGTGGGCTAATGCCGGTTATGCGGTAAGCTCTTGCCAAATAAAATTACCTGTTTTGCAAACTATTCCCGAGACGGAAACCACAACTGCAATGCCTCCTATAAGTGTAAATTTCTCAGAAGAAAATGAAAAAGGCATAATGATTATAGAAGGAGAAGATTTCACATATAAATTTGACACTAAGCAAGCAACTTTTACGAGTTTGATTTATAATGGTATCGAAATGTTAGAAAAATCACCTGAATTTTCTGTTTGTGATTTATCTCCCGATTACGGTTGCACACCGAAGCAAAAGCTTGAGTTTTGCAGAGTGCTGTCCAAAGGCAGTAAATATATAACATTGCTTGCTTCTTACTCTATCGGCACATCTTCAAAAAACCTCGCCAAATTTTCCGTTTTGTGGGCAATTTACGGCAGCGGCGAAATCGGTGTCGGAATAACAGCAGATGTAACTTCTGACACTACAAAAATTTCACGTTTTGGACTGGACTTAAAGATGCCTGCAGAAAACAATTTTTTGAGCTATTATGGTGCAGATTCATGCAAAAAATCAATTTGCCATTCACTTCCTATTGATGAAATTACACCTTTTTATGCTCAATGGGCTGTTTTACATGACGAAGACGGTCGAGGAATTATGATAAAGGGTATGCCGGAGGTTAAATTAAGTGTGGTACAAAGAGCGTTGCAGATTGACTATAAGCAAAATTCCAACTCTGCAAACATTTTAGAAAACCAATTTTTCTATTCTTTTACAATTAAACCAATTTTTACAGAATGTACTGATTTACTCAGAGAAAGCAGAACTCTACCGGGTATTGCGGAGGTATAAAACATGAAAAAAAACGTTGTTGCCATTACTTTTATTTGTATAATTTCAATGCTTCTTTTCTGCGTTGCTTGCCAAAATGACAAATCAAAAAACACCGAGCAAGCAACCGCAACGATCGGGAACATTAACCCAACAAATTCCGACAGCGAATCTTCCTCCACAGAATCTATACTCGGCACGCCAAACGTTACAACAAACGCGGGCGCAACAGACACGGAAATTTCCGCCACACCCATAATTCAAACGCCGAATGTTTCAGGTGAAGCTATCAGTTCAGCTACTGCAATCCCTACCTCAGCTCCTGAGCATTTAGTTACGTCAAGCTCTTCAGGAAATTCAACCGTTACCATAGCTCCAAACAAAACAGCCACACCAAACCCGACAAACACGCCAAAGCCCACACCGCAAGTACCTACAGTTGATTTTTCAAAAGACGGCGGTATTTATACCAAAGCTTTTGAGCTTAAACTGACTGCCGACCCGGGATACACTATTTACTATACAACAGATGGTTCTGATCCACTTGTAAACGGCAAAAAATATTTAGCACCCATAACTATTCAAAACAGTATGGGGCCTGCCGGAAATTTAACAAAAAACATTGCAAGAAAATTCAGTTATAATGCGCCCTCTTCGCAATTGGTAGGCACTGTAATAAAAGCATATGCTGTAAACGGAAACAAGTCTACAGACGTGGTAACAAATTCCTATGTTGTCAATTCGAACTTTACCTCTGAGTATAAACTCCCTACTGTTTCAATATCTTTAAAACCAAGTGATTTTGCAACAAACAGCGGTATTTATGTCAGCGTTATGAGCAATCCTTTTGGCACAAAGGAACGCAAAACCGCGTTCTTTGAGCTGTTTGACAGAAGCGGCAAAAAAGTTGCCGGACAATATGCAGAGCTTTCTATGCACGGTAATGGTTCTTTAGGCAATCAGCAAAAATCCATGAGAATCTATTTTAAGAAGGATGCAAATCCTGCCGTCTCTGATAATCCGGGTAAATTAAAATACGATGTTTTCGAAGGCAGAGTTTTCGATTGCAACAACGTGAATATAGATTCTTACAAACGCCTAATTCTCAGAAACTCCGGCAACGATTGTACTTCATCTATGCTTCGCGATGCTCTAATGCAAAGAATTTGCAAAGATACAAAGGTCGATTATATGGAAACTCAACCTGCCGCAATATTTATAAACGGCGAGTTTTGGGGTTTATATAACATACGAGAAAGATATGATACAAAATACTTCGAATCCCACTACGGCATCAGCGAAGAAAATTTTGTAATGCTTGAAGCCCCTTCCCCTCTTGTAACAGGAAATGAAAATTCCCCTTATGAAGTCAATGATGGTGCAGAGGGCGATGAAAAACCTTTCAATAATCTTGTAAGCTATGCAAAAACTCATAATCTTTCAAACGAATCTTACTACAATTATGTAGCAAATCAACTTGACATCGACAGCCTTATAGACTTTTACATTTGCAATATATATTTCTGTAATGTAGATTGGCCTTCCAATAATGTAAAAGTCTGGAGAAATAAAAATCCTCAAGATCCCGGCGGCCTTGATACTAAATGGCGATTTGTACTTCTTGATATGGATCATGGTTGCAGTTATGTAAACGATTACAAATTCAATATGATGAATCGTTGTAACGGCGGCACAGTTCTTTCTGATCTTATGAAGGCTCTTATTGCCAATAATAACTTCAAACAAAAATTCATTAACAGATTCAATTATTTAATGGATAATGTTTTTGTTTCAAGTAAAATGCTTCCCGTTCTTGACAAAATGTCAAATGAAATAGAACCTATAATTTCTCTCCACAGCCAGCGCTGGAATAATTCAGGCATTTCTTACCAAAAATGGAACACTGAAATCAGTAAAATAAGGGAATTTCTGACAAACAGAACTACATACGCAAAAAAACATTTCAATGAATACTTTAATCTTGTTCCGAGAACTTTGGAAATTACTGTATCAGACGGAATTTCTTCTGTTACAGCCAATTCGAAGACAATATCAAATAATACGATATCATATTCCGCAGGAGAAAAGATTACTCTTAAAGCTTCGATAAAAAGTGGTTATTCTTTTGCAGGAATAATCGTTACAACTCAAAGCGGGCAACAGACTATTTACACGTCTAATTCCGCGACGATAACCCCGGCAGAAAAACTTTCTGTTTCTGTTTTGGCTCGCAAAAACAATTTTTCTACCACAGAATCCCTGGTTACAGGTTCAAGGAATTTATTCTATTTAAAGTCTAATGGCGATTTATATGCTTGGGGTGCAAGCGATAAGGGACAATGCGGTGTTCTCAGAAGTTCGAATATGCTCCCTGTTTCATTGATTATGACAGGAGTCAAACAAGTTGCTACTTCACAAGGCGGTAATGTGGGTGACGACCCGCACACATTGATTTTAACTGCTGACAATAGCCTTTACGCGGTCGGTAACAATAACTATGGTCAAACAGGATATAATGCCGATGAATATTATATTTTGCGCAAAGTAAGCAGTGTTCCGTCAGGAACTATTAAAGAAATCGCCGCCGGTTACGACCACAGCCTGATTTTGATGTCTAACGGAGACCTTTACGGTATCGGCAATAACGAAAAAGGACAGCTCGGCACCAAAAACTACGGCAGCAAACTTACAACTTTTACAAAAATGGCTTCTAATGTGTCTTCTATGGCAGCCGGACGCCGTCACTCTTTATATGTTACAAACGGAAAACTTTTTGCTCTCGGTGACAATCGTTGGAAAAAACTTACATCAAGTTCAACAGAATCATACAAAACTCCAGTTCAAGTAACAACTAAAAACATATCAAAAGTATTTGCCGGCGAACATTCCTCTTTCTGCATTGATACTGATGGCAATCTTTATTACTTCGGATGGAGAAACGCCTCCTCCTTTGTAACAGGAGAAGGCGATGGACAATTACACAAAATTATGTCAAATGTTGCTTCTTTAAGCATGCAAGACGAACACGCAATTATCATTACAAACGACAAAAAAGTTTACGGTTGGGGATTGAATTCTTATAATCAAATTTCAACATCGTCTTATGCTGCTTCATTTGCAACACCGCAGCTTATCAGCAACTCCGCAAAAGCAGGTGCGGCAGGCTCGTGGTTCTCCGCCATTTTAAATAACGATGGCAGTATTACCGTTTGGGGCAAAAACGAATACGGAATCTCCGGCACAGGTTCTACTTCAAACAAAATAAGCAAAACTACTATTGCCGCTTCAAAGTTTAATAAATAAAGTATTAAGTCACTTCGAAGAATTTGTGTATTTTCTTAATTAAATCACTTATCTTAATGTGTTGCGGGCATATTTCCTCGCACTTATGGCAAGCAATACATTCAGACGGCATAGCTCCTAAGCGAGGGAACAAATCCATATATTGTTCTTTCGCTTTAGCTTTGTTACCATCTGACAAAGCGCTGTTGTAAACTTTAAATATTTGAGGTATTGCTATTTTTTTCGGACATACATCACAATATGAACAAGCCGTACAATTTACCATATCCATCTTTCTGAATTCTTTTTGCACAGCTTTGATTACTTCTTTGTCTTCATCTGTGAGCATACCTACAAAGGACCTCTGTGCATATTTAACATTTTGGCTGACTTGAGTTTCGTCACTCATACCACTTAATACCGTGCCGATTTCAGGCATATCCCATAAAAAGTCGAAAGACCACTCTACGGGCGTTTTCTTGCTACCGAAAACATCTTTTATGTGCTCCGGTACATTCGCCAAATTACCGCCTCGTAAGGGCTCCATAACTATTACTCCGAGGCCTTTTTCTGCAGCATATTCCATTCCTTTAATACCTGCCTGATACTCTGTATCGAGATAATTTAACTGAATTTGGCAAAAATCCCACTCATCAAAAGCATCTACTATTTCGGTAAACAAATCGTATGTGTCATGGAACGAAAAACCAAGCCAACAAATCTTGCCTTCATCTCTTGCGGCTTTCATTTTGTCAATCAAACCGAAATTTTTAACCTTTTCCCAACTGCTTTTATTAAGCGAGTGAAGTAAATAAAAATCTATTTGTTCTGTTTTTAAACGTCTTAATTGTTCGTTTAAAATTCTATCAAAATCCGTTTCTTTTTCAATGAGCCATACAGGGCTTTTTGTTGCAAGGTATACTTTATCTCTGTAGCCGTCAGAAAGCACTCTTCCTGTCAAAGATTCACTTTTACCGTCTAAATAGCAATAAGCAGTATCAATATAGTTTACGCCGGCATCAATGGCATCTCTGACCATTTTAGTAACGACTTTTTCATCTTCCGGAAGTCTCATCATTCCGAATCCGAGCGGTGACAAACGCACTCCTGTATTACCGAGATTTCTGTATACCATAATTATCCTCCTGATTTAAAAGCTTAACACTCAAAAAGCGAAGCTACACTTCCGTAAATTCTCTTTGCCGTGTCAGGTTTATTCATAGTATATAAATGAATACCATCAACACCTTGCGAAACCAAATCCACTATCTGATCAACTGCATACGCAATAGCCGCATCCTTTAAAGCCTCAGGATTGTTTTCGTATCTCGCCATCATCTTAACAAATTTTATAGGCAAACTTGCGCCGCACATTGTGACCATTCTCTCAATTTGTTTTTTGTTAAGTACCGGCATTATTCCCGCTTCTATGGGAACATTTATACCTGCCAAATCACAACGTTCTTTGAATCTGTAAAAATGATCGTTGTCAAAAAACAGCTGTGAAATCAAATGGTCGCAACCGGCATCGACTTTTTGCTTAAGGTATTTTATATCTGTAATTAAATTTTCTGACTCTGTATGTCCCTCCGGATAACAAGCTCCGGCAACATGAAAATCTCCGTGAGCTTTAATAAAAGTAACCAGCTCATCTGCATGGTTAAAATCTCCCGCAGGCGGCAACTCCGGATTACCATCACCTCTCAAAGCCAAAATATTACGGATACCATTCTTTTTGAAGTCTTCGAGAATTTTAATAACATCTTCTTTTGTAAGATTGATTCCCGGCAAATGAGCAACAGCTTCCACACCGTATTTATTTTTTATTGTAGAAGCAATCTCCAAAGTAGATGAACAATTTTCACTACCGCCGGCACCGTAAGTTACACTTATAAAAGCAGGCTTTATTTCTGTAAGCTCATCAAGTGTCTTGTAAATCGTATCAATGGGCATATCCTTTTTAGGCGGAAATACCTCCAATGAAAAAATCTGTTTATTCTTAAAAATACTGTTATTTACCATTTTGCACACTTCCTGTTTTAATTATTACTTAAGGTCTATTGTGGGAACACCTTCAACATATTTCCACTCACCTGCAAGAAATACTGTCGTTCCCGAAATAGCAGGCTCTGACAGTTCCGAACAATGGCAGAAAACGGTCATATGCGTTGAAACCTCCGGATACGGAACTACTGTTATATGTTCCGGCAGAACTAACGTTTCCACACCTTTTCCAAACGAAATTGCCGTACCGCTTATTTCAAATACGGTAATCCCGTTTATTTCACCGGGAACTTCCGCTAAATTAATCTTTGCCTCAGGATCCTCGGAATTTACAATTTCATATAATTTATATCCATATTTATCACTATCGGAAATTGCTTCATAAAGGAAAATGTAATCTACTTTATTTTTTGTATATTTTACTGACGCAATCTTATCATTCGTTAAATCACGAACCCAATCAGGTCTTTCCACTTTATTCACGCTGTTTATATTAGAAAAAGTATATTCTACATTTCTTGTTATGTGACTCTCGTCTCCGTCAAACACAGCAGAGTAATGGGAATCATATCCGAATTTTACGAGAAAACCGTTTTCATCCATATAAAAATACATAAAGCCCGTAAATTCATCCATCCCGGGGACAACCTCAAAGGAATTTCCCATAATCCCCGTCATTTCTTCAGCAGACAATTCAAATCTTGTATATGATAATCCGTCTTTTTTACCTTTCTTTATGCTCTTACTGTCCGCAACAGCTGCTTTTATAGAAAGTGGATCCATCTTAAATACACCAAGACCTGTAACCTCTTTTAAAACATCAATATCGTCGGAGACAAACAAACGTTTTGTAATTTCGTTAGTATTTGATATTTCTTTAGAACAGAACTTCTCAGGAAGGAAAAAAAAGTCACTCGTTGTTCCTGCAGTCAAGTTCTTCTTTTGGGCCGTTGCCGTAAAATCCTCCGTGTTCAACCCGGTTATTTTCATTGTATGTTCTAAATTTTCCGTAGAAGAATGCTCTCCATATGTGGCCTCTTTGTAAGATTTAAAAACAACATCATAACTGACCGCTCCTGCCGTTTTGTTATATCCCTCTATCAATGCCTCCCAAGCCGGTGTCCGATCGACATCATTTTTGGGCAATTCTATTTCTTCTGTTCTGCTTGGTTTTCTGCAAGAAGTCACAAGGAATAACACACTGATTATCATCAACAAAATAAATATCAAACTTGCTTTTTTAATAAATTTTCGCACAAAGTCACACTCCCTTTTCACGAATCGTTTTCAAAACTTGTCTTCAAATTATAGCAACAAAGAAAAAGTGTGTCAAACTAAAAACAACGAAAACCCGTGCTGCTACGCAGCAAGGGTTTTCGCCGTACAATCAGAAATTAGATTTTACTTTTTGTGACACATCCCCGATGATGGGCAATTTTTGCAACCACACCCGCAAGATGTTTTTCCTGCTTTCTTATCTTTTAATAATTTTATAGCTACTGCCGTTACCACAGCCACCACAATAACCGAAACCAAAATGGTTCCGCCGTATTTAGCAATAAATTCTATCATTTTACAGTCCTCCTTTTTTGCGGTCTGAAAAGTAAGTACAACAAGCCGGCGATAAGTACAAAAGCTATAACCGCACAAATTATATTACCGTTTCCGGTAAACAACATACCGAGTTGGTAAACAATATACGATACTACATAAGCAAACAATGTTTGGTAACCTATTGCAAACAAAGTCCATTTTGCAGAATTCATTTCTCTTCTTATTGCACCCATTGCTGCAAAACAGGGGGCACACAGCAAATTAAAAATCAAGAAAGTATATGCAGTGAGTTTTGTAAATCCTGCCATCTGCGCAACTCCGAATACTGCAACAATTTCTTCTTTTGCGATAAGTCCCATTATTGTTGCAACCGAAGCAGTTGCTCCTGCCTCCCCTGCGCCGAATCCAAGGGGCACAAAAATCCATCTGATAGCATTTCCTATAGGTTCAAGCAGACCGAAATGTGTTACCGACCATATAATTATTGTCGAAAGAAGTATAATTGTACCGGCTTTTTTAATAAATGACCAACCGCGTTCCCATGTGCTTCGCATTACATTTTCTATTGTAGGCATGTGATATGCCGGCAATTCCATTACAAAAGGTGCAACATCGCCGTCAAACAACTTTGTTTTCTTAAGTATGATACCCGAAATAACTACGGCAGCTACTCCTATAAAGTATGCGCTTGGACCTACCCACCACGCTCCGCCAAAAAGAGAAGACGCTATAAGTGCAATTACGGGAAGTTTTGCGCCGCAGGGTATAAAAGAAGTCGTTATTATCGTCATTTTTCTGTCACGGTCGTTTTCTATGGTTCTTGATGCCATAATTCCCGGCACACTGCAACCTGTTCCTATAAGCATAGGTATGAAAGACTTTCCGGAAAGTCCGAATTTACGGAATATTCTGTCCATCACAAAAGCAACTCTTGCCATATATCCGCAAGCTTCGAGGAATGCCAAGAAAGCGAAAAGCACTAACATTTGAGGTACGAAGCCTAATACTGCGCCCACACCGCCTATTATTCCGTCTAAAACAAGGCTCTTTATCGTTTCGCCGCAGTTAATGGCATCTAAACCTCTTTCTGCCAAAACAGGTATTCCCGGAACATCCCAACTGAAAAATTTGAAACCCTCACCGAAAAGCCCGTCATTTGTCCAATCAGTTACCCATGTTCCCACAGTCGTTACCGATATGTAATAAACCAAAAACATAACAAGTGCAAAAATCGGAAGTGCAGCAATTCTGTTTGTTAAAACCTTGTCAATTTTGTCGGAAGTTGTTAATTTACCCGCGTTTTTCTTGTGGTAACAATCTTTCAAAATCGAGCATACATAATTATATCGTTCGTTTGTGATGATGCTCTCGGAATCATCATCCAATTCTTTTTCTGTAGCTTGAATATCTTCCTCTATATGTTGCAGCAATTCTTTGCTAAGCTTTAATTCTTCTAAAACTTTACGGTCACGCTCAAAGATTTTTATTGCATACCAACGCTGTTGTACTGCAGGAAGCCCGTGCACTGCTGCTTCTTCAATGTGAGCTAATGCGTGTTCAACTGCTCCGCTAAATCGGTATTTTTTAGTCATTGCCCGGCCTTCTTGTGCTGCTTTCACTGCCGCTTCTGCCGCTTCTGCTATGCCTGTTTCTTTTAATGCGGAGATTTCTACTATCTCACAACCCAAAGCTTTTGAAAGCTCTTTTATGTTTATTATATCGCCGTTTTTCCTGACTATATCCATCATATTGATGGCAATTACCACAGGAATTCCCAATTCTGTCAATTGTGTCGTCAAATAGAGGTTTCTTTCGATATTAGTGCCGTCCACAATATTTAATATGGCATCGGGGCGCTCCCCTACGAGATAATTTCTTGCTACAACTTCTTCCAATGTATACGGCGAAAGAGAATATATACCGGGAAGATCCATTATGATTACATCATCATTTTTTTTCAATTTTCCCTCTTTTTTCTCTACCGTTACTCCCGGCCAATTTCCCACGAATTGGTTAGAACCCGTGAGTGCATTAAAGAGTGTTGTTTTACCGCTGTTCGGATTACCTGCAAGTGCAATTTTGATACTCATTTTCATTTTCCTTTCGTCTTTCAAATCAACTGCTTGTCTTACCTTTTCTGCCCTACTCTACCTCAATATTCTCTGCGTCGGCTTTTCTGAGCGAAAGTTCGTACCCTCTTACTGTTATCTCAATAGGATCGCCCAAAGGAGCAACTTTTTTTACCGTTATCTCAACTCCTTTTGTAATTCCCATATCCATTATTCTGCGCTTCAGTGCACCTTCTCCGTAAAGCTTAACTACCGTAACCGTATGTCCGATTTTTACATCTCTCAATGTTGCCATACTACTTCCTCCTGCCGATTTTGTTTAAATACCAACGATAAGAGTTAGCCTAAGCTAACTTTTCTATATGTTAGCATAGTCTAACTGTTATGTCAATACTTTTACAACAGCAATAAATATTTTTTTATTAATCTTTATTATTCTTGTTCAAATCATTAAGCTCCTTAAGCACTTCTTTCATTTGTTCTTGTGACCAGTGCAAATATTCCCCTACTTTCATTATCGTAAGATTTGCCCCCATTTTTAAAGTTGCCATATTTATTCTTTTTTTTGTATATTTTTCCACTATATCCAAAATCCCCGGCAAGTGCATTATTTCTCGTACTTTTGTTTTTTCAGTATACATTTATATCTTCCTGTTCAATATATTGGTTCTTTATATTTTATGCCTGAAAAGCAAAAACAGAACTTACCAAAAGATAAGTTCTGTTTTAATGAAAACAACAAAAACACAAATAAGTTAAACTTATATAATTTTTATTTTATATGAGCACTGCGATAAGCTGTGAAGCAAGAACCACAAGCACCAAGGCAACCGGATATGTTGATGCATAAGCTGCAGCAACATCATCAGTACCGGCAACTCCGATCAATGTTCCCAAAGCGGGAGTACTTGTCATACCGCCTGTAATTGAGCCCAAAGCATTGAGCATGCTCATTTTAAGAAGCTTTCTAGCAACAAAATATCCTATAATCATGGGAATTATTGTCATTAAAGCACCACTAATAAAGCCATACAAAAGAATCATTGCTCCGTCAGAAGATTTGGCAATCTGGTCAACGAGCTCAACGCCGCCTTCTACGCCGGCACCGAGCAAGAAAAGCATAAGACCGAATTCACGGAATACTTTTAAAGTCTTTTCTGGAACTTTCAAGCTCAACTTACCCATTCTTCCAAAATGGCCTAATATGAGTGCCATAAGCAAAGGACCGCCCGTGTTGCCCAAAGAGAAAGTTGCTGCACCCTCTGCATAACCTGAACCTGAAAGCGGAATTTTGATTGAACCGAGAAGAATTCCCAAAACAACTGCAAGACCAAATGCACCGAGTCCAAACTCATCGAGTTCAAAAAACTTTTTAGATTCTTTCTTTTCCTCAACAACAGCTTCTGTGCCAACTTTCATAAGTTCTCTCTCTTTTGCCATGTCAGCTTTCAAGAGTTTAGGTATAAGTTGAACAAAAAGAACAACTCCCACCACACCGAAAGGATATGCAACAGCGTGTCCCAAAGCAACAAGTCCCAATTGATCGGGATTTGCCGAAGATACTGCTTCTTGTGAAGCGGAGAAACCCGGTGTACTTGTGAGTGCACCCGACATGATGCCCGTTCCGTATGCGCTACCGTAAATCAAAGAAAACAATGCGCAAACAAGAGCACCTGAACCAACAATAAGAACACCTAAAAGAACATAAGATTTTGCATTCTTTTTAAGGTTTTTAAAGAAGCTGGGGCCGGCAATAAAACCTACTGCCGTAACAAAAAGAACAAGTCCTATAGAACTGAGCATTTTATATTTGCTAACTGCTCCGGCGCCTGCACTTTCAATGAAAAACTTGCCTACAATAGGCACATCTTTCAAAACAGGCAAAGTAAACAAATATCCGAACAGGAGCGCCATCAAAAAGACGCCCGCTGTTCCCAAAGATACTCCTTTAATCTTAATGCTTCCCAAAGCGTAACCGATAAAAGCAATCAACATTGATCCGCAAAGAACAATTGTTGTACCGCCCACTGAGCCTAATGAAAATATTTTATCAATAATATCCATTTGTTATATTATGCCTCTTTTCTTATTTAGCCTCGTATTTAGGGTTACCGTGTGTATATCTCGGTAAAAGTTTAGGAGATACTTCATCAGTAACGATACCTGCATCTGCAAGCTCTTTATCGAATTTCTTAACGTGGTCAAGTGTCAATTTGCCAACTTCTTTTACTGTTTTAGCTTTAGCTGCAGCATGAACACCTGCATTACGTCCGAATACGATAATATCGAGGAGTGAGTTACCCATAAGTCTGTTCTCACCGTGGATTCCTCCGACAGCCTCACCTGCAACGAACAAGTTTTCAACATCTGACATTCCGTCAGCGCCGATTTTAATACCACCGTTCTGATAGTGAAGTGTAGGATAAATCAAAATCGGTTTTTCTCTCATATCGTAGCCGTATTTCATAAACATACGAAGCATTGCGGGGATTCTCTTCTCGATTGCGCCTTTACCGTGAATTTCTTCAATCATAGGAGTATCGAGCCAGATTCCGTAACCGTCAGGTGTAGGAACGCCTTTTCCTCTTTCGTTACATTCACGAATGATTGAAGCTGCGGAAACGTCACGTGTCTCCAACGGATGCATGAATGCTTCACCTTCTACGTTAATGAGCATTGCGCCGAGTGAACGAACTTTTTCAGTAACGAGGGCACCGAAAATCTGTGCCGGGAAAGCAACACCTGTAGGATGGTACTGCAATGTGTAAGCATACAAAAGCGGAGCGCCTACGCGGTAAGCAAGAACAAGTCCGTCTGCTGTTGCGCCGTAGTGGTTTGATGTGGGGAATCCTTGATAGTGAAGTCTTCCTGCACCACCTGTTGCAATAACAACTGTTTTAGCTTTTGCAATAAGAATCTCATGTGTTTCCATGTTCATGAGAACTGCACCTGCAGCTTTGCCGTTTTCGTCAAGAATAAGCTCGATTGCTGCTGTGTAGTCTACAACAGGGATTTTTCTGTTGATAACTTCGTCACGAAGAACGCGCATGATTTCAGCACCTGAATAGTCTTTTGCTGCGTGCATTCTCTTTCTTGAAGTACCGCCGCCGTGTGTTGTAACCATTGTTCCGTCTTCTTCTTTGTCGAACATAACGCCCAAATCGTTGAGCCATTTAACAGCTCCGGGGCCGTCTGTAACCAATTTGTAAAGAAGCTCAGGTACGTTTTTGAAGTGTCCGCCACCCAATGCGTCAACATAGTGAGTCATGGGAGAGTCGTTTTCTTTGTCAGCAGCCTGAATGCCGCCCTCTGCCATCATTGTGTTTGCATCACCGTGACGGAGTTTTGTTACGATCATAACATTAGCGCCATTTTCGTGTGCCATAACTGCTGCAGAAGAACCTGCTCCGCCGCCACCGATAACGAGTACATCAACATCGTAATCTGCGTGTGTCAAATCAATCTCATCGGGATTGATGCGGCTGTGAGCTTGCAACAAAGCAGCCAATTCTGTAGGAACTTGCTCGCCTTTATTGGGGCCCATTTCAAGTGTTGCAAAGTTTTCTTTTTTATAATCCGGATGGAATTTTGCAAGTAAAGCTTCCTTTTCCTCTGCTGTCATTCTTCTGGGTTCAAAACCGATACGTGATGCGCGGCTTGCTTCAACCTTCTTTATAGAATCCAGCATCTCCTGTGTATAAAATGCATCGCTCATTTTGCTTTCCTCCTTATTTCTCTATATCTCTGTGATTGTACATATCTTTGAGTTCGTCAATAGGTTTTGCCATGAGAACTTTCATAGATTCTTCGAAATCACCGTTGTCAATTTCAGCAACTCTCTTTTGGAGGTGCTCTGCCTTAGGTGCAATATATTTTCCTGTAAGTCTTCTTGCAAGAAGAGCTACTTGAGGATGTGAAATCTGTGCAGGGCAACGTGAAGAACAAATTCCGCACATTACGCAGTCGAAAGATTCCTCAGCACATTTAGCGTACTCGCCTCTTTGAGCATACGCAATGTACTGCATTGTGTTAAGACTCTGTGTACAGCTCTTTGTACAAGCGTTACAACCGATACAGCTGTAAATCTCAGGATAAAGCTGCATCATGATGCTTTCATCAGGTCTAACATCGTTGATGTCATAAGTTTGTTTTACAACCGGGAAGAAAGGAATCTGAGCCACGTACATATTCTCTTCAACTTTTGTCTGACAAGCAAGACATACTTTAAGCTCGGGATCTCCTTTTATTCTGTAAACGGAAGCACATGCACCGCAAAAACCGTTACGGCATCCGCATCCGCGAATAAGCTGATATCCGGCATATTCCATAGCGTCCATAATTGTAAGCTCTGACGGTACGGAATATTTTTTACCCATTATAAATACATTTACCATATTTTCCATGTTTTTAGCCTTCACTTTCTGTAAAAATAATTACTATTAATACTCATTCGGGAGTTCATCCAACTGGTCGCAACGGAATACCGGACCGTCTTTGCAAACGTATTTTGAACCGATGTTGCAACGGCCGCATTTGCCGATACCGCACTTCATGCGAAGCTCCATTGTTGTATAAACTTGAGTTTTATCATAACCCATCTCCTGAAGAGATGCCAAGGTAAACTTGATCATTATCGGGGGTCCGCACAAAAGCGCTGTTTTGTTTGTATCAAATTCAAGCTCTTTTACATACGCGGGAACAAATCCTACGTGTCCGTCCCAACCCTCTTGCGGTCTGTCGATTGTAAGATGAACATTTACGTTTTCTGCGTGCATCCAATCGTTGCAAATCTGGTCATAATCTACCAAATCATCTGCTGAACGTGAACCGTAAACTATATCGATTTTGCCGTAGTTTGCTCTGTTTGCAAGACAGTAATCGATAACAGAACGAAGCGGTGCCAAACCGATACCACCTGCAATAAAAAGAAGGTCTTTGCCTTTAAGTTCTTCTTCTACAGGGAAATTACGTCCGTAAGGTCCGCGAATAGTAACCGCCTGTCCAACTTCCATCTGATGAAGCCAATCTGTAAGCTGTCCGCAACGTTTAATGCTGAATTCCATGAATTCTTTGTTTGTAGGAGAAGATGTAATTGAGAACATTGCCTCACCTACTCCGGGGATTGAAAGCATTGCGCACTGTCCGGGCATATGTTCGAAACATTTGCCGCCTCCGGGAGCGTTTACACGAAAAGTTTTTACATCAGGTGTATCTTGGCGAATATCGGTAACTATACCAATTTGAGGTATTAATGCATCTGGATTCATTTCGATTCACCTCCGAAAGATTTTATTACTTTTACAATATTCAATGATACAGGGCATTTTGACAAACATCTGCCGCAGCCTACACAAGAATACATTCCGTCATTATTTGCAGGATAGTAAACCAATTTGTGCATAAAACGCTGACGGAAACGTTCCATCTGACTTGTACGGGGGTTTCCGTGAGCACATTTTGTAAAGTCAGAGAACATACAAGAATCCCAGCAACGGAATCTCTTTACTCCGTGACCTGTATCGAAGTCTCTAATGTCATAGCACTGGCAAGTAGGACATACGAAAGTACAAGTTCCGCATGCAAGACATGCTTTATACAAATCTTGCCATTGCTCTGCATAGAATACATCGTTAAG
>SVJD01000057.1 GCA_015069165.1 Oscillospiraceae bacterium | reverse complement strand
TGTTAAAGTATGCATTGTCTGTTGGTGGAATATCCCAATAACAGAAATCACCTTGTATGGCATCTGATGTAAATGTTGGATTTACCCATTGTAAGATTTTGATGTAGGATTGTTTTCTTGCTTCCTCATAGGTCAGAGTTCCGTCCTCAACAGCCTTTATCAAATCTGCTATGACAATCTGTATTTGCAGTTCTGCTTCTCGGTAAAATTCCGGGCGAAGGTACATATCTCTTTGCTGATGAATTGCGTTTCGGGCGATTGCCATTAAATCTCCATAGCCGTATCCGTTTGTCTGTCCTGAAACTATTGCATCCCAGATTAGTTGATGTGCTTTTCCGTTTGCTTCACCATATCCTGAACCGTTTTCAACTTCGCACAGTATATGGCTGATTAAATTTTCGGTGATTGCTATTTGGTTGATTGTAACATGAGGTGGGACACTCTCAATGGGAAATTCGGTTGCAAGCGCTGTTAAATTCATTGTGCCAATGATTGTGGCAGTGATGATTGTTTTTGTTATATTGTTCATATGGACAACCTCCTTGAAATTATAGTCTGCCTATATAAATTATATCATATAGTTTGGCAGTCGCCCAGCCCTTTGCTACTCTAAAAACGCCGAAATATCGCGGCTTTGCCTGTGAGAAGCGCCTAAAAGTGAATCGACATTTGATTTTATGATGTCAATTTCAGTTGCCTCTGCTTTAGCTTTTTTGTATGCATCGTATAGGGGTTCTTTCTCGGATTGAAGGATTTTATATGTCTGTCTTAATTTATTTATAGGTGGATATTTTGCTCCCTTTAATTCTTTTAATGCAGCCTCGAACAAAATGATTTTTGCCCTGTGCTTTTCATCAAAAGCACCTTTGTCTGATGCCTTTTTCCTCTGCTCCATAACGGGTTTGAGTTTGGAATAGGTTTCAACATTTTTAATGAGCATTGCAGTAGTGTTTATTCGACTTTCAAGCTCCTTGACCTTTTCGCTTATGCTGTCGAATTCTTTCTGTTTTTCAAGGGAGACTTTTTCAAGTTCATCATAAGTTGTAATGTCATTCTCGGTCAGGAAGTTAAGAGTTTTAGCAGCTTGTTTGAGATTGTTGATTTTAGCCCAATGCTCATAGCCTTTACTCTCTTGTGCCTTGATACAGTTCTGAATATCTATAATTAGACTTATGTGTTTTCTCTTTATCTTTCCGGCGATACGTTCCTTTAACGCTTCGACGGTATAATCGGGACCGAGAGTTTTGGAACGCATATAACGTTCTCTGCCGGCAGAACAGAAGGAAACATTTTTGTTTTGCCGCTTAACCTTGTAGCCTTGTTGTTCCATAAGTAGCAGAAAATCGTCAAAGTCTTTTGATAAAGGAATCAGGGTATCGATGGTATTTTTTAGTTGGGCTTTCCAACTCTTGCCTTGTTTTGCAGCAGTGTATTCAATATAGCTTTTGCCTTTGCCTTTTATGTTGCGAATAACAGATAATCCGTATTCCTCGCATAGCTTATCGCTTGTCCGTCTGATATTATAATACTTTGGTGGGGTAGAGTGATAATGATTGTAATCGGTAAAACTTACGGAGTTATATATAATGTGATTGTGGATGTGGCCTTTGTCGATGTGGGTAGTTAATACAAATTCATACTTGCCTCCCAAAACTTCCTCTGCAAGTCTCATACCTATTTCGTGAGCTTCCTCAGGGGTAGTTTCTCCGGGCTCGAATGATTGTGTTAAGTGGTGAGCAAGATTTGGAGATTTGCGCTTTGCCAATTCTCTTGTAAACTTAAATTCCATATCTGCAGTTTCAAATCCGCAGCCGAAAGAGGACGCAAGAATTTTTTCGTCCGTCTTTTCCGGGTTTAAGATATATTCAATGGCGAGCTTTAGCGTAGATTTGATAGGATGTATCTTTGTAACTGCCATATTTCATCAAGCCTCGCTTTGATTTCGTCAATATCTTCTTTGTAGATGTTGGTTGTGGAATTTACACGCTTTGCAATTTGATTGATATTCTTTCCGATTGCCTGAAGCTCCCCGATATACTGCTTTATGTTTTTAATGTCGGTGTAAATGATATATCCGTCAATAGCCATTTTTCGGATATACGCACCGAGTTGTGCGGTTGGAAGTTGAGCCATCTTCTGTTCAATCAGTTTTCGCTCTTCTTCGTTTACCCATATTTTGAGCTGAATATTTCTTTGCCTGTTCGCCATAGTGTTACCTCGCTTTTTTTATCAATAAGGGTTTGGGAATATCCCAAGAATATTTTAAGGTTTTGAGCCTTGCGGGAAACCTTAAAAATTGTCAATGGGTACTCATTGGCTATGCTTGCTATTACCCATTTGAGTTACTTTAACCCTGTTTACTAATAAACGATAAAATCTGGGATTTTACAACTTTTTATAAAATACTATTTTAATAATCACTTTATAAACATTAAAAATAATTTCGTTCTTATTTTACCTTTTTTAAGCACGATTTTTCATTCCTAAAAAAAGTTTGAAATGTTATAATTAAAACAAAAGCTAAAAATGTATTTATATAGAGGGGGTTGCAATGGTAGTTATAAAACGGAAGTGTTTAGAAAAATTAGAAAGTAACGCTCGTGTGATTCGTGATAATATACCTTATACAACTATTGAAAAGAAGTATAATGATTTTTCTTCAAAAAAATTTGTACATTGGTGGACGAATTCGTTTTGGGCAGGAATCCTTTGGCGTCTTTATAAAGAAACAGGAAATGAACAGTATGCTGTTTACGCAATTAATATTGAAAAAAAGCTACAAAGTGTACTGTATTCATATAATGATTTAGATCATGATGTGGGTTTTTTGTGGCTTTATACAGGGGTAGAGCATTATATAGAAAAGAATGATAAAAAGGCTCGTTCGGATGCTTTGTTGGCTGCGAGTGTTTTATCTTCGAGGTTCAATCCTGCAACGGGTGTTATATTGGCTTGGAATGGAGAGGATAGAAAGGGATTTACAATAATTGATTGTATGATGAACCTTCCTCTTTTATATTGGGCGAGTAAAGAATTAAAGGACGACAGATTTAAAAACATTGCAATGCTTCATGCAGATAATGTTATAAAGCATTTTGTAAGAGAAAATGGAAGCGTATGTCATATAGTGAAATTTAGTAGCGGTATAAAGCCTGAGGAACAGGAAGGTCAGGGCTATGGAGTAGGTTCTTCATGGACAAGAGGTCAGGGCTGGGCAATATATGGCTTTATTCAGAGCTATCAGTGGACAAAGGAAAAAAGATATTTTGAAACGTCAAAGAAAGTAGCAGATTATTTTATTTCCGAAGCTGAAAAGAATAGCTGGAAAATAAAATGTGATTTCTGTCAGCCTGAAGAGGAAGAGCTTTATGATACAAGTGCGGCAGCGATTGCCGCTTGCGGAATGATAGAAATTTATAAAGAAACCGGAGAAAAGAAATATCTTAATGCGGCAGAAAATTTAATCAGAGTATGTGATGAAGAGTTTTGCCCGTGGAACGATCTGGAGGATGAAGCGCTTTTAAACGGCGGTTGCGTAAGGTATGATG
>SVJD01000029.1 GCA_015069165.1 Oscillospiraceae bacterium | reverse complement strand
TCCCATTTAAATTCTCCTGTCTTTTTTTTAAAAAAATTATTTGCCATTTTTAATACAAGTGTATCTCTTATTAAAAATAATGTCTATATAATTTTTGACGGGTGTCTACTTTTAGTGTACCACTTCAGCGAGCCACGACTTTTTGTCTTTATTTCATATTTGGACAAAAAAACAAATCGGCGAGCTACGACTTTTTGTCTCAATTTCATATTTGGACAAAAAAACAAATCGACGAGCAATGACTTTTTGTCCATATTTAATATTTCGACAGAAAGCTGTTGATGCGATAAGCGCAAGAGGGAAATTTTGCATTGTTGTGTATAGAAAACAAGAATAATACCATACTATTTTAAAAAACGGAAAGAGGATTTATAAATATGGAGATCAGAACGGATTTGGCTCTTGAAGCACGCGAAATGATTGATGAAAAGCGCTCGAAACGTATGGATGAAAGCGATGCACTTCCGGACGGAATGCACGTGAAGACGAGAGAGACGGAGTATATTTTTATAACAGATATAGTTATAGACAGCGAAGAAGCTTCGAAGGCGATAGGTAAAAAGAAGGGCAGATATATAACGCTTGAATTAAAGAATCCGATTCTTGATACTAATGAGCTTCAAGAAAATACAGGAAGTTCACTTGCAAATGAAATTAAACAATTTATTGGCAAATCAGATATCCGAGAACCTAAAATAATGGTTGCGGGGCTAGGCAACAGAAACATTACTGCAGATTCATTAGGTCCGAAAGTTGCAGACAAAATCGTGGTTACACGTCACGTTAAAAGTATGAAAGACATAGAAATAGATGAAAGACTCGGTAACATTTGTGCAATAGCGCCGGGAGTAATGGGTATAACGGGCATTGAGACGAGTGAAATAATACAAGGAATGTTAAAAACCGTAAAACCTGATATTTTGATAGTAATTGATGCATTAGCATCGCGAAAAACGTCAAGAGTAAACTCTACCATACAGATTTCTGATTCGGGTATTGTTCCCGGTTCGGGGGTGGGCAATCACAGAATGGAACTTTCGAAAGAAGTTCTCGGAATACCTGTGCTGGCAATCGGTGTGCCTACTGTAGTGGATGCGGCAACTTTAGTAAAAGATTTATTGGGAGAGGAAAATAAAACGGAAATTAAGGAAGATTTTGGAAATATGATTGTAACGCCGAAAAACATAGATATTGCAATAGAAAGAATGTCAGATGTAATATCAGCCGGAATAAATATGGCAACACATCAAGGTTTCGGAATGCACGAGATAAATGAATATCTCATATAAATTATAAGCTTTCTCTTTTCGATGAAAAAATTTTGTAGTATAATGACAGAAATACTTTTCAAGGAGACGGAGCGTCCATGAAAGAAAGAATTTCAAAGTTAAAAGAATTACTCAATGATTATTCATATAAATATTATGTACTGGACAGGCCGGAAATTTCCGACTTTGAGTACGATGCCCTTTACAGAGAGCTTGTAGAGTTGGAAAGTAAATATCCGGAGCTTATAACTCCCGATTCGCCCACACAAAGAGTGGGCGGAGAAGTTTTGGAAGGGTTTGAAAAATTTACCCACAATGTGCCGCTCCAAAGCCTTGATAATGTTTTTAACGAGGGAGAGGTTTATCGCTTTTGCCAAAAAATACAAGATTCATTTCCGGGTGAAGCGGTCGAATTTGTAGTAGAAAAGAAAATTGACGGTTTGTCGGTTGCACTCACTTATGAAGACGGTATTTTCACTATCGGTGCAACACGCGGCGACGGAATTACAGGCGAGAATGTTACGGCTAATGTTAAAACAGTAATGTCAGTTCCGCTTAAGTTAAACAATGCTGTAAAACGCCTTGTAGTAAGAGGCGAAATATATATGCCGAGAAGTTCTTTTATGAAATTAAACGAAGAACAAGACTTAAAAGGCCTGCAAACATTTGCAAATCCGAGAAATGCGGCGGCAGGTTCATTAAGACAACTTGACCCTAAAATCGCGGCGCAGAGAAATCTTGATATTTTTGTATTTAATATGCAGGAAATTTCCGCAGATGCAGAACAAATTAATTCTCACAGCGAAGCTTTGGAGTATTTAAAAGCACAAGGATTTAAAGTCAGCAGTATGTACAGAGTATGTAAAACTCCCGAGGAAGTGTGGAATGCCATTCAGGAAATCGGAATGCAGCGCGAATCCTTGGAGTACGATATTGACGGCGCGGTTATTAAAACCAATAGTTTTAAGCAAAGAGAAAAGCTTGGTTCTACTTCAAAGTTTCCCAAATGGGCAACTGCGTATAAATATCCTCCGGAGAGAAAGTTTACTCGCCTGATTGATATAGAAGTAAATGTAGGACGTACAGGCGTTTTGACTCCGCTTGCAATACTTGAACCCGTATTTTTGGCAGGTTCAACTATTTCAAAAGCAACACTTCACAATATAGATTATATAGCAGAACGTGATATAAAAATCGGAGATATGGTGCAGATTATGAAAGCCGGAGATGTTATTCCGGCAGTAGTTGCCATTGATAAGGATGCCAGAGAAAGAGAAGTTGATATAGAAAGGCGAGATTTCGCAATGCCGCTAAACTGCCCTGTGTGCGGCGGCGTAGTGGCACGCGAAAAAGACGAGGCGGCATATCGTTGTATGAATTCTGATTGTCCCGCAAAAGCGTATCGAGGACTTGTGCATTTTACATCAAAAGATGCCATGAATATCGAGGGCTTGGGACCGGCAGTTTTAAAAGTTCTTTGCGATGAAGGTTTAATAACAAAGATAAGTGATATATACAGATTGAGTCAACATAGAGAAGAACTTGTGAATTTAGACGGAATGGGGGAGAAATCCGTTGATAATTTGCTTGTATCAATAGAAAACACAAAGAAAAACGAATTGTACAGATTGATTTTCGGACTCGGAATAAGACAAATCGGAGCCTCAGCATCAAAAGTTCTTGCAAAGCATTATAGATCCATGGATTCAATAATGAATGCTGATTCTGAAAGTTTGGAAAATTTAGAAGACTTTGGCAAAATAACTGCAGAAAGTGTCAGAGAGTATTTTACTGATACCAAAAACATTGAACTTATATCAGAACTAAAAGAATTGGGACTTAATATGGAATACGCTTTGCCGGCCAATATGGGAGAAAGCGGTAGTTCCTTTGAGGGTATGATTTTTGTTCTTACCGGAACTCTGCCTACTTTAAAAAGAGCAGAAGCTCAAAAACTTATCGAAGACAGAGGCGGCAAATGTTCATCTTCTGTTTCTGCAAAGACCAACTATGTGCTTGCAGGAGAAGAAGCAGGCAGTAAGCTGGAAAAAGCTGTTAAATTAGGAATAAGAATCATAAGTGAAGATGAATTTAAAGCAATGCTTTAATTTGTATTGCTCTTTTTTAATTCATCTGTGATATATCTGTAAAAATCAGCAATTGCTTTTGAGTTTTCGTACTTGCTGTTAAGAGTGATAACCAGATTTCTTTTACATTCTTTAGGCTCTGAAATGGGAATAACTGCAATGTTTTCGTTTTTTGGAACACCCCAAGAAAAAGAGGGCCAAAAAGCAATGCCCATGTTGGCAGATATAAGATTACGAACTGCTTCCGGACTGTCGCTTTCAAAAGCAATATGAGGCAAAAAGCCTACAGAAGCACAAAGGTTGTCACAAATTTCTCTTAACGGCAAGAAAACCGACAAGCTGATAAAACTTTCGTGAGAAATTTCGGAGAGGGAAACTGCACCTTTCTTTGCATATTCCGAATTTGCAGGCACGGCAAGCATTATGTCCTCTGTAATTGAAGTTATATTAGGACCGCTTAATTTATTTTCGTATGGAGTTGTTGAAATTTCAATATGGTGCTCTTTTGATTTTTCATTTCGCGTAAGTTGGAATTCTACATCACTGTGATTCTTTTTATATTCAATAATAAGCTGAGTTAAAATTGATGAAGCAGCAAGTATGTTTACGTGTATTGTACGTCTGAAAATGCCCTCTGCTTCACGTATTTCGTCGGTAACAGAGTCCAGTTGTTTAAGTATCGGCGTAATTTTTTTCAAAAAAAGCTTTCCCGAATTGCTTAAAATTATATTTCTGCCGCTTCGAACAAAGAGTTTAACGCCAAGTTCGTCTTCAAGGCGCTTAATTGATTGTGTAAGAGCAGGTTGGGCAATATGCAAAATTTCTGCTGCTCTTGTGATGTGAAGTTGTGTTGCCGCTACGGCGAAATATTTAAGTTGTTGTAATTCCATTATTTTATCACTCTCATTTGAATTTGCTTTTATGTGTAATAAACACTGAAATTATATCAGAATGACAGCAAACAGACAATGCTTTCAGCAAAAAAATATAACATAAATATTATAGATTCGATTATATATCAATATTATACATTTTTTGTTTTTTTAGTATAATAGCTCATGTAAGATATTTACAGGAGGTAATTTGTTATGGAAAATTTCGGTGAAATTCTTGAGATGATTATGATAGTGTGCTTTGGTATATCTTGGCCGCTTTCAGTTTATAAATCTTTTAAAGCAAAAAGTGCTGCCGGAAAAAGTTTTGTTTTTCTCTTTGCAATCTGGTTTGGATATGTGGCAGGTATAATAGGTAAGGTGCTTCTCGGGGAGATTACAATTGCTTTTTACTTCTACTTAATAAACATTACAATTGTTAGTGTAGATATAGGACTTTTCTTCAGAAATAAAAATTACGATAAAAAGAGAGAAACTTTTGCTTGAATAATATTTCTGCAATGCTATAATAAATAGGAATTTAATTTTTAAAGCATTGGAGGAATTATAATGGAAATAAAAATTACAAAAACATTAACTCCGAAGCAAAAGCCCGCTGATGAGAATAAGCTTGGTTTCGGTAAGTTTTTTACAGATCATATGTTCATTATGAATTATACAAAGGGTAAAGGCTGGCATGATCCCAGAATCGAGCCCTATGCACCTTTGTCACTTGATCCTTCTGCAATGATTTTCCATTACGGACAAGGTATTTTCGAAGGACTTAAAGCTTACAAAACAGCTGATAAAGAAGTTTTACTTTTCAGACCACAAAAGAATATCGAAAGAGCTAATATCTCAAATGAGAGACTTTGCATTCCGGCAATTGACGAAGAGTTTGCTCTTGAGGCAATAAAAACTTTGGTTGACATCGAAAGAGATTGGATTCCCGAAACACCCGGTACATCTCTTTATATCAGACCTTTTATCATAGCTACAGACCCTTATTTGGGAGTAAAACCTGCTGATACATATTTGTTTATGGTTATTCTTTCACCTGTTGGTGCGTACTATCCCGAGGGACTTAATCCTGTTAAAATTTTCGTTGAAGACGATTATGTACGTGCAGTTCGCGGCGGTATCGGTTTTGCTAAAACTCCCGGTAACTATGCGGCAAGTATCAGAGCGCAAGAAAAAGCATACGGTCTTAAATATACACAAGTTCTTTGGCTTGATGGTATTGAGCGTAAATACATCGAAGAAGTAGGTACTATGAATGTATTCTTCGTAATTGACGGCGAAATTATAACTCCTGCTTTAAACGGCAGTATTTTGGCAGGTGTAACAAGAGATTCTTCTATAGCACTTTTAAAGAGCTGGGGATACAAAGTTACAGAGAGAAAACTTTCTATTGACGAAGTATATGAAGCTTCCAAATCAGGAAAACTTGAAGAAGTATTCGGTACAGGTACAGCAGCCGTTATTTCTCCGGTAGGTGAGCTTAAATGGGAAGATAAAGTTATGACAATCAACAATGGTGAAATCGGTAAAATTTCCCAGAAACTTTACGACTCCATTACAGGCATTCAGTCAGGTAAAATCGAAGATACAATGGGATGGACTGTTAAGGTTTAATAAGTTATTTGCATATTAAAAAAGTGTAGGAAGTTTGAATCTTCCTACACTTTTTTCTTTTATGTGAATTTTTTACGTTTTTAATTATTTATTCGGAGCGTCCTTGATATGAACATCCATTTGAGGGTATGGAATTTCAATACCTCTTAAGTCAAATTCTTCTTTCACAGCCGCACATAAATCAAAATAAACAGTCCAGTAATTATCTTTGTCTGTCCAAACTCTTAAAACAAAATCTAAACTGCTTTCGCCGTGAGACTGAAGTGCTGCGAAAGGCGCAGGATCGTCGAGCACGAGTTCGTGTCTTGATGCAACTTCTTTCAAAACTCTGATTACGCCCTTGACATCATCTTTATATCCGGTAGAAAAAGTTAAATCCACACGTCTTGTAGGATAGTGAGAAACATCGTATATGGCTTCGTTAGAAAGAATACCGTTAGGTACAACGATTTTTGTGTTGTCGGCTTTCCTTAAAGTTGTATAAAAAATATCTATTTTTACAACAGTTCCTTCATGACCGTTTTCTGTCTTGATGTAATCGCCTACAATAAAAGGTTTAAATAATAAAAGTAATACGCCGCCTGCAACATTTGTCAATCCGCCTTGAAGAGCAAGTCCTATTGCTAAACCTAATGAACCGAGAACGGCAACCATTGAAGTCATGGGAACACCGAGTATGGAAGCGGCAATTATTACAACAAGAACTTTCAAAGTAATGTTTAAGAAACTTTTAATAAAAGATTGTGCGCTTTTGTCAATTTTTTGAAAACCTTTTCCGTTTTCTAATTTTTTGATAAATAGTTTTGTTAACTTAAAACCTATAAACAAAATGAAAAGTCCTATTACGAGGCGAATTCCGTATCTGACAAGTGTATCAATTAAATTGTTAAGTAATATTTTATAATCCATTTATTTCTCCTTTAATTTTCGCTGTATTTTTCATCATGTGTTTTACAAAGTTGTTCAAAGCTTATGCCGTATGACTTTGCAATATCAAGAGCAAAACTCTTTCCTTGCGGCGGCATGGGGCGTATTTTATAAGTTCTTTTGGAACCTTGGTGAGTAATGCGGCCTTCTTCGGTTAAAACTTCGAATTCCGTTCCTTCATCTACACCTGCCACAAGACTTACCATATCTGAAAGGGCAGGTTCTTTATTAAGAGTCGGAATGTTTTCTGCAAGTTCGTGTATGTGTGTTGCAAAAACACATCGAGCGCCGATTTTGCGAAGATAACGCATAATTTCTTCTGCAATGAATAAACATTCTTGATGGCTCGTGCTTGAAAGAGATTCATTCATAAGAATCATGCTGTATTTTGAAAGCCTGGGCAAAACAGTTTCCAATCTGATACATTCCTCTCCTAAACGACCTTCGCTTATGGAATTTTTTTCAAGTTCAGGAAAATGCGTGTATATATTGTCAACCGGGCTGATTGTACCGCCTGTGCCGGGAATGGGAAAACCGGCTTGGAAAAGAAGCTGACATATTCCGATTGCCCTTGTGAAAGTTGTTTTACCGCCTTGGTTTGCACCTGTGAGTATGAAAATGCGGCCTGCATCATCGGACATTTCAGCATCATTGCAAACTACGATGTTTTCCAAATGGTCAAGACCGATATCGCTCATTATACGAAGCGCAAAACTTGCATCATACATATCATTTACTCGGAAAATTCGTTCTTCTTTGCTGGCCGGAGTAGGGAAACAAACAGGTAAACCTGCGTTTTTCAATTTGTCAGCAAGACGAATTCCGCCGATGTAGTAGTAAACCTCAGGAAGAAGCTCAAATAAAAATTCAGTCTCAATCCACTCAAAACGAGTTAAAACTTCAGCAAGATGCTTGAATGTATCTTTCATAACGGATTCGAGGTCGCGCATAATGCCGATGTCGAGGGAATTTGCTTTGTTATCTTTTAAAATAGAGTAGAAAGAACCTATTCCGTAATAGTTTTCGTCGTTTTTTTGTAAACCCAAAATAGAAGCTACCAAACCTTTTTGTTTAAAGGGTTTTTCTTCTAATGAAAGAAGAACTGCTTCTGTCGGGCGCAACTCGTTGTCTAAATTTATACCGATTACCACGCTTTTCATTGTTTGTAATTTTTGGTATAAATCTGGTAAAATTGTTTTTAAATCTCGGTAGCCGTCGGTGTCGTAAATATCGTTTATCATAGTGCGGAATTTGCACATTCCTTCTGATTTGAATTTTTTATTTTCGTCGCAAATTAAATCATGAAGTGCATCGACGCATTGTACATAAATTTTCAGCATTTCGATACGCCAAGCTGTTTTACGAGAATTATCATTATGGGAAATGTTGGATTTTTTCATTTCCTGCAAACGCGTAATCATAGGGAGCAAAGCAGAATCAAAGCCTTGTTCTATATCCTTGTATTCCATAAAATCTTTAAGTATATCTTGTCTGTATTTTATGATTTTGTCATCAAGGGACATATCCATAAGGCGCATTTTTACATAGCGGCTGTTTTCGTTTCTGATATCCATTCCGTTAATTATCATATCGAGATTTATGTCTCGTTCCAATAAATCTTGATTGAATAAAGAATATTTTCCGCTTTTGATATCAGCTTCAATTTGACGGCCTTTTGTGTAATCTGGCCACATAAGGGTAAAATATAATTTTTGTTCCAAGAAAATCACACTTTCTATCCAAAATAACGTGTAAATTTTATCACGAAACATTCATGTTTGTAAACTTTAAATTCTTAACTTGACATAAAAGGGTTGTTCCGTTAGAATCTAACTTAGATATATTTCGGAGGTCTTTACTATGTCAAAATTTTTACAAAAGATTATGTCTTTTGTATTAGTTGTTTCTCTTTTGTTAATTGCAGTTTGTATGAATTTTGGCAATCTGTCTGTAGTGAATGCGGAAACAAAATACAGTGTTACAAGTGCATTTCAAAATGCACAAGGTGTAACTTCGGAGGGCTTTAAATACAATTTTGATTCTGATGCGGCAGGTACAAATCTTGTTACGGGACAAACAGGTTTCAAGGATAAAATTTCAACTGCCGTAGGAAACAGTGCAAGTTCAATGAAAGTTACTTCCTCAAAAATCGCCAGATTTGAAGGTTTTACACAGTTTTATACTAAAAACAGATGGGATTGTGCAAGCTCGATTTCGTTTGATATGAAAATGGCTTCTTCATCAGAAGATTTTTCCGGGTTCAATATTAAATTCGGCAACGAAATTCCTTCGGGAGTGTCAAGGGATATAGTATTTTATTCCAATGACGGAGTCAGAAGCGATAGTGTAAACAGTACAACCGGAACTACAGGCATAGGTTTTTCGTACAGAACAATCAGCGGTGAAACTTGTATTGAAGTATTTGTAAAATATCTTGACGGCAGAGGAAATCTCTGTGTCAGCAGTCAGTTCTTTTATGATGCGTTAATTAATCCGTATTCATTTAACAGGTTTAAAATTACCGATGATGACGCCGGTAAAATAAATTTATATATCAATGAAAGTCTTTTCTTGACTTTTGTTTGTTCGGATTTAAAGGTTCCGACATTAAATAATTCATACAAAGAAAAATATTACAGCACCGTACAAATTCTCGATAAAAACAACACAATACTTACTACAGTTTCAAATGCGCTCGTTTCTTCTGAATCTGCTCTTGCTTTTGCTACAAGAAATGAAATTCTTGAACTTGACAATCTGGAAATTTTAGATACGGGGGAATATAAGCCGGGGGTTGATTCTGCGTTCGTAACACTATCAGAAGATATTTCGCTGAACTTTGTGGTGTTAAAAGGAAAATTTGATGATGCAGGATATACAGATCCTATTTTGAAAGTTACTTTTGATGGTAGTGATTATGAAATAAATCCCATTGTAACGGATGTTGATGGTTGTTCTGCGTATGTTTTTAAATTTGAAAATATTACGCCGCAAATAATGAATGATTTGATGTATTTGACTTTGTCGGCAAATTTGGATGGAGTAATTACAGAGAGCGATGTAAAAGAATACAGTGTTGCTATGTATCTTTATTCACAATTAGAAAGTGCAACGAGTCCGAAACTTCGCAGTCTTTTGGTTGATATATTAAAATACGGTTCGGCGGCACAAGTTCTTACTAATCATAAAAAGAGTGAACTTGTTGATGCGGATTTAACAGAAACGCAATTAGGTTGGGGAACGCAAGAAATCAGGGAGTTTATCGATTCTTCTGCCGTTATTTCTTTGGAAGGAAAAGAACCGGAAGTAACGTGGACCAGAATGGGATTGGAAATTAAGGGTATAGTTTCAATTTCCGGCTCTTTTGAAGCAAAGACTGCAGATGGACTTTCTGTAAAAGTGACGGATTCTGACGGAAATGTCATATACGTAATTTCCGAAAATCAACTGTCTGCAACCCTCAATAATGATGGTACGTATAATATTTCTTTTACACTTGATAAAATTACTGCGGCGCAAATGAGCGATGTTTTCTTGTTTAAGGTTTGCAACAGTTCAGGAGAAATCATAAGTGATACGTATAAATACAGCATAGAATCTTGCGTAAGTCAAACACAAGAATCTTCTAACAGTGATTTACTTAATTTCCTTAATGCTATGATGCTTTACGGTGATTCTGTTTGTAATTATTTGAATGCAGATGATTCGACTGATGATTCAAATGACAACTCACAAAGCGGCAATGTAAACATAGATGAGCAAGGCGTAATATTGAGACAGCAATACATTGAACACTTAGAAAATAAATATTCAAACTATATGGAAGTTCCGTATGGTTTGGACATAACAAAGAAAACTGATGTTGTTTCTATTTTTTACAGTGTTTGGTTTGATATGATTTTAAACAATGACCCGACGCCCCCCAACATAACTGAGATTTTAGAGCAAGGCAAAAAAACGGGTGTATATAATTGGGGCGGCGAAGGAGCTTTCCATTATTGGGCAGAACCTGCTTTGGGTTACTACAGAAGTGATGACAAAGGTGTGATTCGTACGCATATGACGCAGCTTGCCGATGCTGGTGTTGATTTTATCATTGTAGACCATACCTACATGAACAAAGACAGGGCAAACAGTGAATGGGAATGGGACATTTTTGTTACAGAGCCTTGTACTGCGCTTTTAGATACAATAGTTGAAATGAGAGAGGAAGGTTTAAAAACTCCTTATGTTGTATTTTGGAGCGGCTCTTTCAGTGAGACAGGCTGGGCAGTAGTTGAAAGAATGTACAACGAAATCTATTCACAGGAAAAATGGAAAGATTGTTTCGTGTATTGGGAGGGAAATATTTTCCAACTTTTGACACGAACACCAAGTACAGCTATGGAAGGTATGGAGCTTACTGTACGTGAAATGTGGGGATTGGAGCAGAATCTCGGTATAGAGAAATGGAGTTTCCTGCAACACCTTAATGAAGATATCAGAGATTCCGATGGATACACAGAACAAATGTGCGTTTGTACAGCTGCCCAAAGAGACTATATGTCTAATGCATCTACAGCACAAGGAAGAGAGCATGGTATATTTATGTATTCACAATGGTATCATGCGTTCTTGCACCGACCGAAGGTTATTTCAATTACATGGTGGAATGAATGGGCAGCACAAAGACTTCCTATGTCTGATGGTGTTACGTATCATTTTACAGATAACTATAACCAGGAATACAGCCGAGATATTGAGCCTATGAAGGGCGGTCACGGAGATCAGTATTATTTGTGGATGAAAGAATATATTCGCGCTTATCGTGCGATTGAGGAATGTCCGGTTCTTGTTGAAAGTGGCTATGAAACACAAGCGAAGCAAACAGCGTTAAATAAGTATGGTTCATAAGTATTTGAAGCAAAAAGTCTGATTGTTTCCTTGACATGGGAAAATGTTTGGATTAAACTGAAAAAGTTTTAAAACGGAGGTAGTTTATATGTCGAAAAATTTACAAAGGATGATATCTTTTGTATTGGCGGTGTGCCTTTTGATTTCTGTTGTTTGCTTAAACAACACTGTTTCTGTTATAGGAGCAGAAGTAAAAAGCAGCGTAGCAAGTGCTTTTCAAAATGCGCAAGGTGCAACCACAGAAGGCTTTAAATATAATTTTGATTCTGATGCAGTAGGTACAAATCTTGTTACGGGACAAACAAGATTTATGGATAAAATTTCAACAGATGTGGGAAACAGTGCCAGTTCTATGACGGTTACTTCCTCTAAAACGGCTAAATTTGAAGGTTTTACTCAGTTCTTTACAGACAACAGATGGGCTTGTGCAAGTTCTATTTCATTTGACTTAAAAATGGCTTCTTCTTCTGAGGATTTTTCGGGATTTTATATTAAATTCGGAGATGAGATACCTTCCGGTCGTGCAAAGAATATTGTTTTCTATTCAAATGACGGAGTCAGAAGTGACAGTGCAAATAGTACAACAGGAACTACCGGCATAGGTTTTTCATTCAGAACTATAAACAGTAAAACATGTATAGAAATATTTGTAAAATATCTTGATAGTGCAGGGAATCTTTGTGTCAGCAGTCAGTATTTTTACGATGCAGTAAGCAACCTTTATTCATTTAATACCTATAAAATAACCGATGACTGTGCAGGTAACATTAATTTGTACGTTAATGGGAATCTTTTGGTTAAATTCACTTGTTCGGATTTGAAAGTTCCTACATTGAATTCTGCTTACAGGGAAAAATATTACAGCACAGTAAAAATGACCGATAAGAATAATACAACTCTTGCTGTTGTTTCAAATGCACTTGTTTCTGCTGAGTCTGCACTTGCGTTTGCTACAAGAAATGAAACTCTTGAAATTGATAATATCGAAATTTTAGATACAGGTGAATATAAATTAGGCATTGATTCTGCTTTTGTAACTCTTTCTAAAGATATTTCGTTAAATTTTGTGGTGTTGAAGGAGCGATTTGAGAAAGAGGGATACACAAATCCCGTTTTGAAAGTTTCTTTTGACGGAAGTGATTATACATTGAATCCTTCAGTAACTGATGTTGATGGATTTGCAGCGTATGTTTTTTCGTTTGACAATATTACGCCGCAAATGATGAATGATTTAATGACTTTGGTTTTATCAGCTGATTTGAAAGGCGAAATCAAACAGAGTGAGGCGAGAGAATACAGCGTAGCTATGTACTTTTATTCTCAATTAGAAAGTACAACTAGCCCCAAACTTCGCAGACTTTTGGTGGACGTATTAAAATATGGTTCGGCAGCACAAGTGTTGACCAATCATAAAAAAACTGAACTTGCAGATGCTGATTTAACAGCAACACAATTGAGTTGGGGAACGCAACAAGTTCGGGATTTTGAAGATTCTTCTGATATTTTACCTTTAGAAGGAAAAGAAGCTGAAACCGCATGGGTTAAAATGGGCTTGGAAATTAAAGGTTTAGTTTCTATTGCCGGTTCATTTAAAGCAAATACAGTAAGCGGTCTTTCCGTAAAAGTTGCGGATTCTGAAGGAAACGTTATTTATGTAATTCCGGAGAATAAACTTTCGTCAACAGTGAATTCGGATGGTACTTATAATGTGTCTTTTGTATATGATAAAATTACTGCTTCACAGATGAGCAGTATTTTCTCATTCGAAGTTTGTGATGCTTCCGGAAAAATTATAAGTGACACATATCTATACAGTATAGAATCTCGCGTGAGCCAATCGCAAGAGTCTGCTAATGTTGAATTATTAAATTTTCTTAATATGATGATGCTTTACGGCGATTCTGCATATAATTATTTAACTGCTGTAGAAGAACCTCCGGTTACAGAAGAAAAAGCTAAAGTTATTTTGATTTGCGGACAGTCGAATGCGGCAGGTGTAAGTCCTATAATGTATATTGAATCTGCAGTTGGCTCGAAAAGAGCGCAAACACTTATGTCAGGCATTAAGAATGTTAAAATCGTATATAATGTAAGTACAACAGGTTCTGAAATTAATAAAAATGAAACTCTTGAAATTGTTAAAGCCGGACAAGGATGGCATAATAATAAACAATATTTTGGTCCCGAGTTGGGTTTGGCTGAGTATTTAAGCGAAACTTATCCGGATGAAAAGTTTTATATCGTAAAACACGCAATCGGCAGTTCGACGATTGGTGATTATATGCCGAATGATCCGATTTCGGATTTTGTTTCGGGAGTTACAGACACGGTAAAATATAACAGTTACGGCGAATTGAAAAGAGTTTTTGATGTTGCAGTTCCGCAAATTAAAGCAGACAGCGGACTTAATCCTGAAGTTGTCGGAGTTTGCTGGGTACAAGGTGAATCTGAAGCAGCAATGGGAGATGCATTTGCAAATACTTATAAAGCAAGACAAGAAAAGCTTATTTCTAATTTCAGAAGGGATTATGCAGCCTATGCACCTTCAAACGGAATTGCTTTCTTTGATGCAACCATTGCAAGTACTGTTGCACCGGGCAGTTCGACTCCGGTGTGGCCTTTGTATAAAAAAATTAATGATGCAAAGCAACAAATTGCGGCGGCTGACAGTATGTGTTATATAGTTGATGTAAATTCTAACGGAATCGGCTGTACGGGTGTTCCGGATTATTACCACTATGATGCTGCAAGCATGATAAAACTCGGAAGGTTCTTCGGAACGATGGTTGTACAGGCGATCAACACTAAATAAAAATAGTTCTTGCAAGTAAAAGAGAGTTTTGCTATAATAGCAAGGCTATTGAAATACACACGGTCTTTGATTTTGTACAGGCTTGGCTTTTATGGATATGATTTATAAAAGTTCCTTATGAAAGGTGATAAGATCGGAGGAAAACAAAGGAGGAAAATTTATGGCAGTAATTTCAATGAAGCAATTGCTTGAAGCAGGTGTTCATTTCGGACATCAAACAAGAAGATGGAATCCTAAGATGGCTGAGTACATCTTTACAGAGAGAAATGGTATTTATATCATCGACCTTCAAAAAACAGTTAAGAAGATCGACGAAGCATACGCTTTCCTCGTAGAGATTGCTAAAAACGGCGGCGAAGTACTTTTCGTTGGTACTAAGAAACAAGCTAAAGATTCTATCGTTGAGGAAGCTATCAGAGGCGATCAGTATTATGTAAATAACAGATGGCTCGGCGGTATGCTCACAAACTTTAAAACAATTGAGAAAAGAATAGCTAAGCTTAACAAGCTTAACGATATGGAAGAAAACGGCGTATTTGACCGTCTTCCCAAGAAAGAAGTTATCAAACTCAAAGCTGAGCGTGAGAAACTTGAAAAGAACCTTGGCGGTATCAAAAACATGAAAAAACTTCCCGCTGCACTTTTCGTAGTAGACCCCAGAGTAGAGAAAAATGCTGTATCAGAGGCTAAAAAACTTGGTATTCCTGTTGTTGCAATTGTTGATACAAACTGCGATCCCGATGAGATTGATTACGTAATCCCCGGTAACGATGATGCAATCAGAGCTGTGAAACTTATTGCAGGAAGAATGATTGATGCTATTATCGAAGGCAGAGAAGGCGACGCAGGCGTAAGCGAAGTTATTGAAGAAGTAACAGAAGATGTTGCTATAACAGAGGAGGCATAAGAAATGGGTATTTCTTTGGAGTTAATAAAAGAATTAAGAGAAAGAACTTCTGCAGGTATTAACGACTGCAAAAAAGCTCTTGCAGAAACAAACGGCGATATTGATAAAGCTGCTGATTTCCTTAGAGAAAAAGGACTTGCAGCTGCAGCTAAAAAAGCAGGCAGAATTGCAAGTGAAGGTATTGTTGAGTCATACATTCATGCAGGCGGCAGAATCGGCGTTCTTTTGGAAGTAAACTGTGAAACAGACTTCGTTGCTAAAAATGAAGTATTCCGTAACTTCGTTAAAGATGTTGCTATGCACATCGCAGCTGTAAATCCTCAGTACATCTCAAAAGAAGATGTTCCTGCTGAAGACATCGAAAAAGAAAGAGCAGTTCTCAGAGCACAAGCTCTTAACGAAGGTAAACCCGAGAAAATAGTAGATAAAATGGTAGAAGGAAGAATTTCTAAATTCTATGAGAACTATTGTTTACTTGAGCAACCTTTCGTAAAAGATAACGATAAAAAAGTAATTGATGTTCTTAACGGTTTGGTTGCTACAATCGGTGAAAAAATTACTGTTAGACGTTTCGTAAGATACGAAAAGGGCGAAGGTCTTGCTAAGAAAGAAGAAAACTTTGCTGAAGAAGTTCAAAAACAATTACAATAATTCACATTGTTCTCATTTGGGGCTTTGAAAAAAGCCCCTTTTTTTAAAATTTTTTATTAAATATCGGAGGAAATCCAATGAAAAAGGCTGTTTATAAAAGAGTGTTGATAAAAGTTAGCGGAGAAGCTTTGGCATGCAAAACAGAAAGCGGCAAAAGCTTTGGAGTTGATCCCAATATGCTTGCCGGCGTTGCCGAAAATATTAAGCGAATATATGATATGGGTGTCGAGATAGCAGTTGTTGTCGGCGGCGGAAATTTTTGGCGCGGTGCACAAAACGGCACTATGGACAGAACACGTGCTGACCACATAGGTATGTTGGCGACTGTTATGAATTCTCTTGCACTTGCTGATGCAATTGAACAACAAGGAATTTCAGTAAGAGTTCAGACAGCTATAGAAATGAGAGAGATAGCCGAGCAGTATATCAGAAACAAGGCTGTCCGTCATCTTGAAAAGGGAAGAGTAACTATATTTGGTTGCGGAACGGGAAATCCGTTTTTCACAACCGATACTGCAGCGGCTTTAAGAGCAGTAGAAATCGGAGCAGATGTTATATTGCTTGCAAAAAATGTTGATGGCGTTTATGATAAAGACCCTGTATTGTATCCTGATGCAAAGAAATATTCTAAAATTACGCACCAAGAAGTTCTTCAAAAAAATTTAAAAGTTATGGACTCTACGGCTGCTTCTCTTTGCAGAGACAATCAAGTTAAAATTCATGTTTTCGGTGTTAAAGAGCCCGACAGTATGGTTAGAGCTGTTTGCGGGGACGAAATCGGTACATTGGTAGAATAATTAAATTAGAAAGGTTCAATTATGAATAAGAGAGTATATAATTTTTCATCCGGTCCGGCAATACTTCCTGAATCGGTACTTGAAAAAGCAAAAAACGAAATGCTCAATTACCAGAATTCAGGTATGTCTGTAATGGAAATGAGCCATAGATCGAAAGTTTACGAAGAAATAATATACGGAACAGAGAAGCTTTTAAGGGAGCTTATGAATATTCCGTCAAATTATAAGGTGCTTTTCCTTCAAGGAGGTGCATCTACACAATTTGCGGCAATTCCGCTTAATATTGGAAACAAATCAGGTATTGCAGATATTATCGGCACCGGAATGTGGACAAATAAAGCCGAAAGTGAAGCTCGCAAGTACTGTAAAGTTAATGTTGTGGCTTCTTCAAAAGATAAAATGTTCTCATATATTCCGGAAGTAAAAAAAGAAGACTTTTCACCTGATGCTGATTATGTGCATATTTGTTGGAATAACACAATTTACGGAACGAAATACACGTCTGTTCCCGATGTTGGAAATGTACCTTTGGTTGTTGATATGTCTTCTTGTATTCTTTCTGAAAAAGTTGACGTTTCAAAATTCGGTATTATATTTGCCGGAGCACAGAAAAATATCGGACCTGCGGGACTTACTGTAGTAATTGTTCGTGAGGATTTGATTGGTATTCACAGGGAAAGCACACCTACAATGCTAACTTATGAGATTCATGCGAAAAATGACTCTTTGTACAATACACCGCCTACGTACTCGATATATATTTGCAAGCTTGTTCTTGAGTGGTTAAAAGAATTGGGAGGCGTTGAAAAAATTCAGGAAATTAATGAAAGAAAAGCAAATGCGTTTTATGATTTCCTTGATTCATCAAAACTTTTCAATTCTACGGTAAATCCGAAAGATAGGTCGATAATGAATATTCCTTTTGTTACGGGCAATGAAGAAATTGACAAGAAATTTATAGCAGCAGCTACAGATGCCGGTTTTGTAAATCTTAAAGGACACAGAAGTGTCGGCGGAATGCGCGCTTCTATTTACAATGCAATGCCTGAACAAGGTGTACTTGAGCTTATTGAGTTTATGAAGAAATTCGAAAACAAATAAATTGCTCTTTTTTATAAATTATGTTATATTGGTAAAAATGTGAAACGGGAGTGTTAATTATGATTAATAAAAGTGACTATAATCAATTTTCAGAAAAGATGGATCGTACAATATCTGTTTTGTCAGAGCAGCTTGCAACTGTAAGAGCGGGACGCGCAAATCCTGCAATCCTTGATAAAATTACAGTTGAATATTACGGCACTGAAACTCCTCTTAATCAAGTAGGTAATATTACGGTGCCTGAGGCTCGTATGCTTGTTTTCCAACCTTGGGATGCTACAGTATTGAAAGCAGCAGAAAAGGCTATTCAGAAATCCGATATCGGTATCAATCCTAATAACGACGGTAAAACATTGAAACTTATTTTCCCGCCGCTTACAGAGGAAAGACGTGTTACGCTTACTAAACAAGTAAAAAAATACGGTGAAGATGCTAAAACTGCTACTCGTAATATCCGCAGAGATGCTATTGATTACTTCAAAAATCTCAAGAAAAAGAACGAGATAACAGAAGATGAGCAGAAAGAAGCAGAAAAGGAAATTCAAAATATTACTGATAAACATATTGCTCAAATTGATAAAGTAATAGCCGGCAAAGAAAAAGAACTTATGGAAATTTAATCCGGGTAAAATATTGTTGTTATGATCGAAGACATTAAAAAAATCGACGATAACAGAATCGAATATAAAGGTGAGGTGCTTAATGTGCCTCACCATATCGCTGTTATACCGGATGGAAACAGACGTTGGGCAAGAGAACGTGGTTTAGCACCTATTTTCGGACATAAAGAAGGTGTTAAGGCATACGAAAAATTACTTGAAAATGCTGCGGCATTGGGAGTTTCGTATGTAACTTTTTATGCTTTTTCAACGGAAAATTGGAAAAGAAGCGAAAGCGAAGTAGAAGGTCTTATGTCTTTACTTGCTCTGCAACTTAAAAATTTCAGTAAAATTTTAGGCAAAAATAAAAACAAAATACGCTTTTTGGTTATCGGAAATCGAAAGGGACTTTCAGAATCTCTTCAAAAAGCAATAGCAAAAATGGAAAAAGACACTGCAAAAAATACAGAATTAACAGCTGTAATTGCGATTAATTACGGCGGCCGCGATGAACTTTTAAGCGGTGTAAAAAATATATTAAAAGATATTGAAACAGGAGCAATCAAGTCAGAAGATCTAAGTGAAGATGTGTTGGGACAGTATTTATTTACAAAAAATATTCCTGATCCCGACTTACTTATCAGAACAAGCGGCGAAGAAAGAATCAGCAATTTTCTTCTTTGGCAACTTGCGTATACCGAGCTTTACTTTGATAAATGTTGGTGGCCTGATTTTTCGTTTGAAAACTTGATTGATGCGGTTCGCAGTTATTCAAAAAGACAAAGGAGATACGGAGGAGCATAATGAAACAAAGAGTAATTTCCGCGTTAATTATATCAGCAATTGCGATTGTTGCTATCATTTTGGGTGGAATTGTATTTGATATTGCGATTCTTTTAATGGCAACGATCGGTTTGTATGAATTTTACGGTGCTTTTGCTAAAAAAGGTCACTCTCCAATCAGAATTTTCGGATTGGTATATATCGGTCTTTTAGCTTTGATGATTTTTTTGGACAGCAAGTCATATTTGTCAATTATTCTGGAAACAAAATCAAATGTTACAATAGATTTGTTTCCTCCGATTTTTATATTACATTTTTTGTTATTATTGTCATTTGTTGTCTTCAAGTTCGAAAAATACACTCCGTTTGATGTTGCTGTTACGATTTTCGGCGGCTTCTACGTCGTAGCTTTACTCAGCTATTTTATAAATCTTCGTAATTTATCCGGTGGAATGTACTTGTTCATTATACCTTTAGTCGGTGCGATTGCAACGGATACTTTTGCACTATTTGCAGGTAAACAATTCGGAAAAAAGAAATTGATACCGGCAGTAAGCCCAAATAAAACTGTGGCGGGAAGTATAGGCGGATTTTGCGGAAGTATTATCATTTTGACAATTGGCGGCATGGTTTTGGTATTTGGCGGTTTTTATACAGATATGCCGATTTATCATTATCCCATTTTGGGTGCGATAATTGGAATTACGGCACAAATAGGTGACCTTGCAGCTTCTTCAATTAAGCGTTACACAGGAATTAAAGACTTCGGAAAGCTTATTCCCGGACATGGCGGAATACTCGATCGTATTGACAGTTACATTTTTACAATTCCGGTGGTATACTACTATTTGTTATTATTCGGAATCGGCGGTGTATAATAATATATGAAAATTGCAATTTTGGGATCTACCGGATCAATAGGAACGCAAACACTTCAGGTTGTGCGTGAACTCAATTCAAGAAAAAAGACAAATTCAAATCCGCATATCGAGGTTGCGGCACTTGCCGCAGGCAGTAATGTGGAAGTTTTAGCAAAACAAGCCTTAGAATTTAATGTGAGCATTTTAAGCGTAAAATCATCTGAAGATGCTGTCAAATTAAAAGATTTACTACAAGATGCAAAACCTGATTTCAAGGCAGAAATTTATTTTGGTGATGAGGGACTTATAAAAGTCGCAACTGCTGATGTTAAAATGCTTGTTACTGCTATTGTGGGTATGATTGGCTTAAAACCAACACTTGCAGCGATTGATAAAGGTATTGATATTGCTTTGGCCAATAAAGAAACGCTTGTTGTTGCCGGCGAGATTGTTATGAGGGCTGCAAAAGACAATAACGTTAACATACTTCCGGTAGACAGTGAACATTCCGCAATATTCCAGGCACTCAATGGCGTTAATGAGCGTGATCGCAGTGCTCTCAAAAAAATCATACTGACGGCTTCCGGCGGACCATTCAGAGGCAGAAGTTATGAAAGTCTTGAAAATGTTACACTTAAAGAAACAATGAACCATCCGACATGGAATATGGGCAGTAAAATAACAGTGGATTCTGCCACACTTATGAATAAAGGTCTTGAAGTGATTGAAGCGATGCATTTGTTTGGCGTAAACACAAGTCAAATTGAGGTTGTCGTTCATCCACAGAGTATTGTTCATTCTGCTGTTATGTATAATGACGGCAGTGTTATTGCTCAAATGGGAAACCCTGATATGAAAGTGCCGATTCAGTTGGCATTGACATATCCGTACAGAGCTGAGTCAAACACAAAATCGCTTGATTTGGCAGAAATCGGTGCTCTTACTTTTGAAAGACCTGATTTAAAGGCATTTCCTTGTTTGGCACACGCATTAAAAGCGGCAGATACACGCGGAACTTTGCCTGCGGTAATGAATGCGGCAAATGAAGTGGCTGTCGGATTATTTATTAAGAATAAAATAAAATTCAATGATATTCAATATATTGTTAATAGGGTTATGGATGAACATTTGAATTCGAGCGAATGTTCTTTTGTGCTTCATCCTTCTTTGGAAGAGATTCTTGCAGCTGATAAATGGGCAAGAAATTTTATTATAAACAATCAGGAGGTTTAACATGACTGTTGTTTTAAGTATATTCATAATGCTTTTGATTCTGACCGTTCTTGTTGTGGTTCATGAATGGGGTCATTATATTTCAGCGCGTATTTTCGGCGTTAAAATTAATGAGTTTTCCATATTTATGGGACCTAAAATTTTTTCGAGAGTGGGTAAGAAAACAGGAACTGTTTTTTCAATAAGATGTTTGCCAATCGGCGGTTTTTGTGCCTTGGAGGGCGAAGAAATAACTGAAGAAAGCGACACGGCTTTTTGTAACAAACCTTGGTGGCAAAGAACTATAATATTGTTATCCGGAGTATTTATGAATATTGTGCTTGCAATTGTTGTAATCACAATTGTATTTATGATATACGGATATGATACAAGAACAGTTTCCTACACGAATGAGTTTATGCCTGCGGAAATTATGAATCTTGAAGCAGGCGATATGATAACGGAATTTAATGACCACGGGGTGTTAAATTCGCTGGATTATAATCTCGTAAATTATGCTGTTAGTACTGAGGATTCTACGTTTACCGTTAAGAAAGTAAATGGTAAAAAAGAATATTTCGAATTAGACAAAACAATTAATGAAGACGAGAAGAAAATGGATATTATTGTCAAAAATCCAAAGAAAAACGATGCTGTTATAGGTAAATATTCCGCAAAGTGGGATACGGATTATCTTGAAATCAATATGACAGTTGAAGGCGAATCAAACAGTAAATATGTTTTTCGTAAAACACTTGAAGGTCAATATGACGGTTCGTTGATTAAATATGATGCTTCCGGAAGTACAGTTTTAGAAGAAAGAACGTATTCAGAAGCAAGCTCGCAAGCAATCCTTGCAAGTTATTCTCCGTACAAGGTTGGTTTCAGCTTTGCTCACGAAGAAGGTAATTTTTTTGCAACAGTAAAAAATGCATTTTTATATAATATTTCACTTGTAAAATCCGTGTTTAATTCTATTAAATGGCTTATTACGGGTAATTTAGGTATGGATGCAATGTCGGGACCTATAGGCTTAACAACCGTTGTAGATGATGTTGTGACGGCTGATGCTTCTGTCGGAGTGCGAATTATTTCTCTTATGGAAATGGCGGCTTTAATAAGTGCCAATCTTGCTGCATTTAATGTACTTCCCATACCCGGACTTGATGGCGGTAAGCTTATTTTTATCGTAATAGAGTTAATAAGAAGAGGTAAAAAAATACCTCCGGAAAAAGAAGCAATTGTTTCTGTTATTTTCCTTGCACTGCTGATTTTGTTTTCAATATTTGTAGCAGGTAATGACATTATACGCATATTTAGGAGTTAGTACGGATGTTTTTAAGAAACGATACTGTAAAATTAAATGTTGGCGGAGTTGAATTGGGTGGGGGAAGCAGGATTTCCGTCCAATCAATGACAAATACTGATACAAGGGATGCACAAAGTACAATTGAACAGATTAAAAAACTTGAAGAAGTAGGCTGTGATATTGTCAGAGTTGCAGTTCCGGATATGCAGGCTGCTGAAAGTATATTAAAAATCAAGCGGAATATTAGTATTCCGCTTGTTGCAGATATTCATTTTGATTATAAATTGGCACTTGAGTGCATTAAAAACGGCGTGGATAAAATTCGTATCAATCCGGGAAACATAGGAAACAGAGAAAATACTGCAGCTGTTGTAAAGGCGGCAAAAGAAAGAAAAATTCCTATAAGAATCGGAGTTAACGGCGGTTCTTTAGAAAATGTACTTAAAGAAAAATACGGAAATGCGCCTAACGCTGATGCAATAGTTGAAAGTGCCGTAAATCATATAAAAATATTGGAAGATTTGGACTTTGGCGATATTGCTGTGTCTTTAAAATCTTCTGATGTCGCCGTGACACTTAAAGCATATTTAAAAATGGCGGAAATATGTAATTATCCTCTTCATGTCGGAATTACAGAAGCAGGTACCGTTTTTGGCGGTACAATAAAATCATGCGCCGGTATGGGTGCGATTTTGTTAAACGGAATCGGAGATACAATTCGTGTTTCTCTTACTGGAGATCCTTGTGAGGAAATTAAAGTAGGCAGACAGCTTTTACATTCTTTGGATCTCGGCGGCGAGAAAATGGTTCAATTTGTTTCATGTCCTTCTTGCGGAAGATGCAGAATTGACCTTGTTAAAATTGCAAACGATATTGAAAGCAGACTTCTTGTTTTAGAAAATCAAGGCTTTTTTAAGAAGCCTATTCATGTTGCTGTTATGGGATGTGCTGTTAACGGTCCCGGAGAAGCATCAAACGCCGATATCGGTATAGCGGGCGGAAACGGAGATGCTCTTTTATTCACACATGGAAATATAATTAAAAAAATCAAATCAGATGATATAGCCGGAGAGTTTGTAGAATATGTTAAAGAATATGCCTGTGGAAATTAGTTTGAGATTAAAAATGCTTTTTGAAATGCTTCCTGCAGGTGAAAAATTGGGCGATGTGGGAACTGATCACGGTTTCTTGCCTATATATTCCATACAAAACGGTAAGTTTAAGAGTGCCGTCGCTTCTGATTTGCGAGAAGGACCTTTAAAAATTGCATCCCAAAATATTAAAAGCGTTAATTTGGATAATAGAATTGAAACTCTGTTGACTCCCGGGCTTTATGGGTACAATGATAAAAATTGCGATGTTATAGTTATAGCGGGGATGGGCGGCCTTACTGTTTGCAAAATAATTGAAGACTGGCTGAATGATTGCGAAAAAACTACTTATTTCCCGGGAAATATTTGCTTTGTGTTACAACCGAACACACATGAACATATTGTCAGAAAATTTTTATGGGACAATAAGTTTGAAATTATCGATGAGCAAGCAATTAAAGACGGTAATCATGTTTATGTTGCGTATAAAGGGAATTTTACTTTAAAAAAGCAAAATTATTCGGAAATTCAGTGCTACACAGGAAAAATTATGCCTGAAAGAAAAAGCGAGAATGATATAGTGTATTTAAAAGCACTTTTAAACAAACAAAAAAACATTCTTTCCGGTTTGCAAAAAAGGGTACAACTGGATGATGAAACAAAAAAAAGAAAAGCTCTTTGCAGTAGACTCATCGGAGGGTTGGAGCGTATTTTGAGATAAGGAGAATTGTTTATATGAAAGAATTAAAAGCTAAAGATATTGTAAAAATTATGGAAGAAATTGCTCCTGTGAATTCGGCAGAAGACTGGGATTCTCCGGGGCTTAAAACAGGCTCTCCTGATGCAAATATTACAAAAGTTATTGTTTGTCTTGATGTCACAGTTGATGTTGTAGAAGAAGCAAAAGAAAAAGGTTGTAATATGATTATTTCACATCATCCGTTTATATTTAAAAGTATTTCGGATATGATAGAAGAAAATGTACCTGCAGTTTGTGCGGCGGTAAGGGAGGGTATTACTGTTTTTTCGGCACATACAAATTTAGATTACGCGCCCGACGGAATAAACGATTCTCTGGCGGAAGCTGCCGGTGTTCAAAAAGTACTCAGAGATACTGACGGCAAACACTCTTACGGCAAAATTGAAAAGCCTATGACAGTAAGAAAATATTGCGAAGTATTGAAAGAAAGATTAAACACGCCTGTGGTTAACGTTGTTATACCTAAAGGTTGTACTTTAGATGATGTTATATCAACAGTAGGTGTTTCATGCGGAGCTTTTGACGGCAAAACATATTGGTTTGAGCCTTGCGGTATTGATGTACTTGTTACAGGAGAAATTAAGCACTTTGACTCTATTTTTCTTTCAAATCAGAAAATTATTACAATCGGAGCAGGTCATTACTATACTGAATATCCGGGTGTAAAAAAACTTGCTAAGCTTTTAAAAAACAAAGATATTCCTTGCGAAGTGTCCGAAAAAAACATAAATCTTTATACTGTTATTTAAAATTTTTATCAAAATCAAAATTCGCCTTTCTTCGTCAATTTTTAGTATTATGATGTGTCTGTAATATTTATTTTTACAAAAGATAAATGAGCAGGTGAAGTTTGAATGGGCGTAATCAATAAAAAAAGTGTATATTATGCGCTGTATATATTTTTGGCATCAAGGGCTAATGTAGCAGGTATCCCGCTTTTCGGACAAGCAGCTTTTGCTGTAGCTGTTTTGTCCTATGATATGAGTGGCGGTATTATAAATATAGTTTTGTATTCATTTGCGTGCGTAATCGGATCTTTGACAACAGGGGTTTGGCAACAAGCTGTAATTTCGGCAGTAGTGGTTGTGTTATATACAATAGCAGATTATTTTCTGAAAACATCGGACAAGCAAGATTTTCCGATTGTCTTAAAAAGTGCGGTAACTGTAGTTTTTTCGGTAACCGTGCCTATGATCATTTTACTTGCCGCAACGGATTCAACATTAATGGACATTATAAATCTTGCAATACAAGCATCAGTTACTTTTATAATGTTTTTTGTATACAGGATAGGAGAAAATGCAATTTCAGAAAGAATTGATAAAAATATAACTGTGTATAAACCTACACAAGAGGAACTTGCTTGTTTTGCCGTAATATTTATTGTAGCTCTTCTCGGTTTGCCGACTTTTACAATATTTGGATTATCAATAAAAAATATAATCAGCATATTTGTGATAATGATGTTCAGTTTAAAAGGCGGTATGGGAACGGGTGCTGCAGCCGGCATAATGATTGGAGTAATTACCAATTCTTCATCTGCAACATTAATTTGCCTTTTTGCTTTTTGCGGCTTTTTGTCGGGTTTGTTAAACAAATTCAGAAAAACGGGTGTTATTATTGCTTTTGCAGTAGGAAATATTTTGTTGGCGGCTATGTTGGGAGCTGCAAAAGAATTGATTCATGCGATGTACGAGACAGGCTTTGCTTCTATTGCATTTGCTGTGTTACCGGCTAAAATTTACGATTTCTTTAAGATTCCGATAATAGAAGAAAATTTACAACAAAGAAAAAAACTTCATCAAAAAAACAGCATACCTGTTCGATTTGATTATGCAGGAAAAGTAAGAAATACGGCAATGAATAAGGCAAGGTTTTATTCAGAAACCTTAAATGAAATGTCGACTGAATTTATGGATATAGCCGGAACTGAAAATAACACTTCACATTCAGACAGAAAAAAAGAGGATTCGTGCATAGTAAGAATGTACAATAAAGTATGCGCAAATTGCCGGCTGTGCAATCGTTGTTGGAAACAAGAGTATAAAATAAGGGAAAAAAGCTTTCTTCGCTGTGAAAAATTAATTGAAAAAGATGGGGATAAAACAGTGGAAATAATGCGTATTTTAAGTGAGTTTTGCATAAAACCCGATGCTGTAACAGAAGAACTTAAAATAGGCATTGAAATAAAAAGAGTTGAGAAAATTTGCAATGCCAAAATAGCGGAATGCAGAAATTTGGTTGTTAAACAGTTTGGGGAAATGGGCAGAATATCCTCTAAAATTGCTGATGAAATTAATATGGCTACGAATTATGAGATAGAAACTGAAAGGCTGATTTTTGATGCTTTGACACGTAATGAAATATATTCACATGATGTTATTGTAGTAAACAATAAGTATGATATGCCTGAGGTTACGGTATATATCAGAAAAAAATTAAATAATGAAATTTTAAATAAAATTGCAATTGCAGTTTCAAGAGAATTAAACAGAAAAATGCAGATTTATTCTGTGGTGAGCAGCGACAAGAAAAATGCAATGCAAGAAGTTCGGCTGATTGTTAAGCCGGAAATAAAAGTGTATAGCGGCTTTAAATGCATAGCTGCGGGATCTAATGATATTTGCGGTGATTCATATTGCTTTTTAGAGTTGCAAGACGGCAGAGCGTTTGGCATAATAAGCGACGGAATGGGTACGGGTGCGCCGGCAGCGGAGCAAAGTGAATCAGTAATAAGGATACTTGAACTGTATATAAAAAGCGGTGTGGATATTTCGTCTGCGGTATCTACAGTAAATATGTTGCTTGCTACAAAAGGTGCAGAGGTAACAACAGCGTCCATTGATGTTTGTTGTATAGATAAATACAAAAAAACGGCGGGATTTGTAAAAATGGGTGCGGCTCCGTCTGTGATAGTGGGAAAAGAGAGTGTAAGAACGGTTGAAATAAACAGACCGCCGGCAGGTGTGTCTTCGGATATAGAAGAAATTTCCTGCAAAATGAGTCAGTATGATATATCAAACGATATTGCGGTTGTAATGTTTACGGACGGCGTTTATGATGCGTTTAATAATGCCGGAATAAACAAAAAAGTCTTTTATGAATACATTGCAAGCGTAGTGCGAAAATTTAACAAAGATATAAGCGGAGCGGAAATGGCTGCAGATGAAATATTGAATAAAGTTGAAAGATTTGCTCAAATATCAGATGATATGAGTATTTGTGTAATATATTTGGCATAAACTTATAATTTTTTAAATTTTTAAGTTTACATAAAACGCGGAGTATTATATAATTACACAAAGCGTTTTTTTGGCTTTGTTAAATTTTTCATTTGAAAGGTTTGAAGTATTATGGCAAAAGTATCATTCAGGGAAGACAGATGTAAAGGCTGCGGTCTTTGTGTTGAAGTATGTCCGAAGAAAATAGTTGAACTCAAAAAGAACCTTAACTCCAAAGGATATCATCCTGCAGGTGTTTCAGATATGGATAAGTGTATCGGCTGTGCTTTTTGTGCAACAATTTGTCCGGACTGTGTAATTAAAGTTGAAAAATAAGTACTTATAAAACGAAGAAAGGTGGAACGGACAAAATGGGTGAAAAGCTGTTAATGAAAGGTAATGAAGTAATAGCTGAAGCTGCACTGCGTGCCGGATGCCGTCATTATTTCGGTTATCCTATAACACCGCAGACAGAAGTTGCACATTACATGGCAAA